>NZ_DAMAPU010000010.1:15844-25410 GCF_032071645.1 Superficieibacter sp. | reverse complement strand
CCACTCCCTCTCCCGCCGGGAGAGGGCCGGGGAGAGGGGATTCCGTGGCCTGTACTCTCCCCCTCTCCCTGACCCTCTCCCTCAAGGGAGAGGGGACTGTCCGGCGTGGTCATTGAGTTGGTCGCCAGCCTCTGGCCGGGCAATCCGTATCACTCTGCCCGTGGCACCAGCCACTCCCTCTCCCGCCGGGAGAGGGCCGGGGAGAGGGGATTCCGTGGCATCCCCCCCGCTCCAAAACCGCACAAACCAACACGCTCCTTCCCCCCATCGGCGGCAATCATTCGTTATGATTGGTACAACTCAAACAACCATCAATGATAACAATGAATAAAACCACTCCGGGCCTCAGCCCGACACTCATCGTGCTGATGTCCGTGGCGACAGGCCTCGCCGTCGCCAGCAACTATTACGTCCAGCCGCTGCTGGATACCATCGCCAGAGCGTTTACGCTTACCCCCGGTCAGGCCGGGTTTATCGTTACGGCGGCGCAGCTTGGCTACGCGGCGGGTCTGCTGTTCCTCGTGCCGCTGGGCGATATGTTCGAGCGCCGCAGGCTGATTGTTTCCATGACGCTGCTCGCAGCGATCGGGATGTTGATTACCGCCAGCAGCCAGTCAGTGGCAATAATGATCCTCGGCACCGCTCTGACCGGCCTGTTCTCGGTAGTGGCACAAATTCTGGTTCCGCTGGCGGCGACGCTGGCTGCGCCGGAGAAGCGCGGGAAAGTAGTGGGAACCATTATGAGCGGCCTGCTGCTGGGGATCCTGCTGGCGCGAACGGTTGCAGGGCTGCTGGCCGGTCTCGGCGGCTGGCGCACCGTGTACTGGGTCGCGGCGGCGCTGATGGTACTGATGGCGCTGGCACTGTGGCGCGGGCTGCCGAAAGTGAAGCAGGAAAACCACCTTAACTACCCGCAGATCCTCGGCTCAGTGTTCACCCTCTTTTTACGCAACAAACTGCTGCGCACCAGAGCGTTGCTGGGCTGCCTGACGTTCGCCAACTTCAGCATCCTCTGGACGTCGATGGCGTTTCTGCTTGCCTCTCCGCCGTTTAATTACTCCGAAGGAGTGATTGGCCTGTTTGGTCTGGCGGGAGCGGCAGGAGCGCTGGGCGCGCGTCCGGCCGGTGGGCTGGCAGATAAGGGCAAATCTCATCTCACCACCACCGCTGGCCTGATCCTGCTGCTGTTGTCCTGGGGAGCAATCTGGTTCGGGCACGCCTCGGTTATCGCGCTGATCATCGGCATTCTGGTGCTCGACCTCACCGTGCAGGGCGTTCATATCACCAACCAGTCGGTGATCTATCGCGTCCACCCCGATGCGCGCAACCGACTGACCGCAGGCTATATGACCAGCTACTTTATCGGCGGCGCGGCAGGCTCGCTGATCTCTGCCGCTGCCTGGCAGCACGCGGGCTGGACGGGCGTCTGTGCGGCAGGCGCAATCATAGCTGTCGTGAATCTTTTCGTCTGGTGGCGCGGTTCAGCATACGTCCAGTAAGGGCATAAAATGGCCGTGGGGTGTTAACCCGCCCCCCGGTCTGGTATGGTGCTAGCAACTTTACGAAAGTCATATTAACTCCGGCTATAAATTAATAACGCATATGGAAAGCCCTGCCGCGCTTCACGACAATCCCCGCCTCGCTTCGGCTACCCTGCTGGAAGGGATCAAAGATAGCCTGCCTGTCGTCATCAGTTATATTCCTGTCGCGTTTGCCTTTGGTCTGAACGCGACGCGCCTTGGCTTTACCCCGCTGGAAAGCCTGTTTTTCTCCTGCGTTATTTATGCCGGTGCCAGCCAGTTTGTGATCACGACCATGCTGGCAGCAGGCAGTTCACTGTGGGTGGCGGCGCTGACGGTGATGGCAATGGATGTGCGCCATGTGCTGTACGGCCCTTCCCTGCGTAGCCGGATCGTCGGGCAGCTGAGCAAACCGAAAACGGCTCTCTGGGCCTTCGGCCTGACCGATGAGGTTTTTGCCGCCGCTACCGCAAAGCTGGCGCGGGACCGTCGTCGCTGGAGTGAGAACTGGATGATCGGCATCGCCTTTTGCTCCTGGTTTTCATGGGTGCTCGGCACCATTATCGGTGCCTGGTCCGGCAGCGGCCTGCTGGAAGGTTATCCCGCCGTCGAAGCGGCGATGGGCTTTATGCTGCCGGCGCTGTTTATGAGTTTTTTGCTCGCCTCCTTTCAGCGCAAACAATCGCTGTGCGTGGTCGCCGCGCTTACCGGCGCGCTGGCAGGCGTGATGTTCTTTTCCATCCCGGTTGCCATCCTCGCGGGTATTACCTGCGGCTGCGCGACCGCGCTGATCCACACTTTCTGGCAGGAGCGTCAGCATGAGCAATAGCGTGCTCTGGCTCGGTCTGCTGGTCGGCTGCGTGAATTATCTGTTCCGCTATCTTCCGCTGCGCCTGCCTACCGCCTCCCGCCAGCCTGCAACACGGGGGGCCACCAGCGTGCTGCTGGATACCATCGGCATCGCGTCCATCTGCGCATTGCTGGTGGTTTCCTGTGCGCCAGAAGTGATGGCCGACCTCCGCCGCCTGCTGCCAACTCTTGCGGGCTTTGCCGTTCTCGGCATCAGCTTCTGGAAAACCCGCAGCATCATTATTCCTACATTATTCAGCGCGCTGGCCTACGGTCTCGCCTGGAAATGGCTCACAAATACATAACCACCAAGTATTAATTATTGTGATTAATACATTTACTTTATTTGTTACTCTCGTTACTATATCGGCTGAAACTAATGAGGTTATGCCCAAATGGATAGTTCGTTTACGCCCATTGAACAAATGCTAAAATTCCGCGCCAGTCGCTACGAAGACTTCCCTTTACAGGAAGTTCTGCTGACTCGCTTGTGTATGCATATGCAGGGCAAGTTGCTGGAAAACCGCAATAAAATGCTGAAAGCCCAGGGGATTAACGAGACGTTGTTTATGGCGTTGATTACGCTTGAGTCTCAGGAAGATCACAGCATTCAGCCTTCCGAATTAAGCTGCGCGTTGGGTTCGTCCCGTACCAATGCCACCCGTATTGCCGATGAACTGGAAAAGCGTGGTTGGATCGAACGTCGTGAAAGCGACAACGATCGTCGCTGCCTGCATCTGCAACTGACGGAAAAAGGCCACCAGTTTTTGCGAGAGGTGCTCCCGCCCCAGCATCAGTGCCTGCATAAGCTGTGGTCCTCTTTAGAAAACTCCGAGAAACAACAGCTTGAGCAAATCACGCGTAAGCTTCTGAACCGTCTTGACCAGATGGACGAAGAAGGCGCAGTCCTTGAGGCGTTGCGCTAACGTTTCAAGTCGCTCGAATATCCTGATTAAAAAGAAAATTGACAGGCCAGCAGGCCAGAACTGCTGGCCTGTCTGACAAACTGGTCGGCGTCAGCCGATGTGAAATAATAAGATCGTGGAGAATAACATGAGCGCAAATGCGGAGATCCAGAACCCGCAGCAACCGGTTAACAAGAAGGGCAAGCGTAAACGCATCCTTTTGTTGTTAACCTTGCTCTTTATTATTATTGCAGTGGCATATGGCATTTACTGGTTTTTCGTGTTGCGTCATTTTGAAGAAACCGATGACGCTTACGTGGCAGGGAATCAGGTACAAATCATGGCGCAGGTTTCGGGCAGCGTGACCAAAGTCTGGGTTGATAACACCGATTTTGTGCAGAAAGGCGACGCGCTGGTCACGCTGGATCAAACCGATGCCCAGCAGGCGTTTGAAAAAGCGCAGACCGAACTCGCTTCCAGCGTCCGTCAGACCCGGCAGTTGATGATCAACAGCAAGCAGTTGCAGGCGAATATCAACGTGCAAAAAACCGCCCTTTCCCAGGCGCAGACCGATCTTAACCGTCGCGTGCCGCTCGGCAGCGCCAACCTGATTGGCCGTGAAGAGTTGCAGCACGCACGCGATGCTGTTACCAGCGCGCAGGCCCAGCTTGACGTCGCAATCCAGCAATACAACGCTAATCAGGCGATGATCCTCGGCACAAAGCTTGAAGATCAGCCTGCCGTGCAACAGGCGGCGACCGAAGTGCGCAACGCCTGGCTGGCGCTTCAGCGGACGAAAATTGTCAGCCCAATGACCGGCTACGTTTCCCGCCGTTCCGTGCAGCCCGGCGCGCAGATCAGCCCGACCACGCCGCTGATGGCGGTAGTCCCCGCCACGAATCTGTGGGTGGACGCCAACTTTAAAGAGACCCAGCTTGCCCACATGCGCATCGGCCAGTCCGTGACCGTGGTCAGCGACGTTTACGGCGACGATATCAAATACACCGGTAAAGTGGTTGGTCTTGATATGGGGACCGGCAGCGCCTTCTCGCTGCTGCCCGCGCAAAACGCCACCGGTAACTGGATCAAAGTGGTTCAGCGTCTGCCGGTACGTATTGAGCTCGACCAGAAGCAGCTTAGCGATCACCCGCTGCGGATCGGCCTTTCTACGCTGGTGACGGTGGATACCACCAACCGCGACGGTCAGATGCTGGCGAGTCAGGCGCGCACCAGCCCGGCCTATGAAAGTAACGCCCGCGAAATCAGCCTCGAACCTGTGAATAAACTCATTAATGACATTGTGCAGGCCAACGCAGGGTAATTTAAGGTGAGCGTAATGCAACAGCAAAAACCGCTAGAGGGAGCGCAACTGGTCATTATGACCATCGCGCTGTCGCTGGCGACCTTCATGCAGGTGCTGGACTCTACCATTGCTAACGTGGCTATCCCGACCATCGCCGGGAATCTGGGATCGTCCTTAAGCCAGGGAACGTGGGTGATCACTTCGTTCGGTGTGGCGAATGCGATTTCCATCCCGATCACCGGCTGGCTGGCAAAACGCGTGGGCGAGGTGAAGCTGTTCGTCTGGTCAACGGTGGCGTTTGCTATCGCGTCCTGGGCCTGCGGTATGTCCAGCAGCCTGACGATGCTGATTTTCTTCCGCGTGATCCAGGGGATTGTCGCCGGGCCGCTGATCCCGCTGTCGCAAAGTTTGCTGCTGAGTAATTATCCGCCCGCCAAACGGTCAATCGCCCTGGCGCTGTGGTCAATGACGGTGATCGTCGCGCCGATCTGCGGGCCGATCCTCGGCGGTTATATCAGCGATAACTATCACTGGGGCTGGATCTTCTTCATCAACGTGCCGATTGGTATCGCGGTGGTGCTGATGACGCTGCAATCGCTGCGCGGTCGTGAGACGCGCACCGAGCAACGCCGGATCGACGGCGTGGGGCTGGCGCTGCTGGTGATCGGCATCGGCAGTTTGCAGGTGATGCTTGACCGGGGTAAGGAACTGGACTGGTTCGCGTCGAGCGAGATCGTCATCCTCACCGTGGTGGCGGTGGTCGCTATCAGCTTCCTGATTGTCTGGGAGCTGACGGACGATAACCCTATCGTTGACCTGTCGCTGTTTAAGTCGCGTAACTTTACCATTGGCTGCCTGTGTATCAGCCTCGCGTATATGCTCTACTTTGGCGCAATCGTGCTGCTTCCGCAGCTATTGCAGGAAGTCTACGGTTATACCGCGACCTGGGCGGGGCTGGCCTCCGCGCCGGTGGGGGTGATCCCGGTGATCCTCTCGCCGATTATTGGTCGTTTCGCCCATAAGCTCGACATGCGCAGGCTGGTCACATTCAGCTTTATTATGTATGCGGTGTGCTTCTACTGGCGCGCGTACACCTTTGAGCCGGGCATGGACTTCGGCGCATCGGCGTGGCCGCAGTTCATTCAGGGTTTTGCAGTGGCCTGCTTCTTTATGCCGCTGACCACCATCACCCTGTCGGGGCTGCCGCCGGAACGTCTGGCCGCCGCGTCGAGCCTGTCGAACTTCACCCGTACCCTGGCGGGGTCGATTGGTACGTCGATCACCACTACCATGTGGACCAACCGCGAATCGCTTCATCACGCCCAGCTTACCGAGTCGGTAACCCCCTATAATCCTAATGCGCAGCAAATGTACGATCAGCTTCAGGGTATGGGAATGAGCCAGCAGCAGGCTTCCGGCTGGCTGGCGCAGCAGATCACCAATCAGGGGCTGATTATCTCCGCTAATGAAATCTTCTGGGTTTCGGCCGGGATATTCGTGCTACTGCTGGGGCTGGTGTGGTTCGCCAAACCGCCTTTTGGCGCGGGCGGCGGAGGCGGTGGCGCGCACTAAAAAACACAAAGCGCCACCGTGGTCAGGTGGCGCTTTTGCTTATTGCCTCTCTGCCTGACCATCCGCGATGCGATCCGCGCCAGCTATTTTGGTCAATGCATAAAACAGGCCGGGGAGCGCTGACGCTTACCCGGCCTGTGAGTCATACTGCTTGTCAGGCCGGATAGCGCAGCATCCGGCAGGCCAGCTAGATATGCAGTTCCTGCAATTTTTCTTTCGGCAGTTTCAGCTCTTCATTGCTGTTCACGCGCACGTCGTGATCGAGAATATGACGCGCGATGTCCTGCGCTTCGGTCAGCGAGTGCATCTGATAAGTTCCGCACTGGTAGACGTTCAGTTCCGGGATCTGATTCTGATCCTGCACTTTCAGTACGTCGGCCATTGCCGCTTTCCAGGCATCGGCAACGCGCTGCTCGTCAGGCGTACCAATCAGGCTCATGTAAAAACCGGTGCGGCAGCCCATCGGGGAGATATCAATAATCTCAACGCCATTGCCGTTCAGGTGATTACGCATGAAACCCGCAAACAGGTGCTCCAGCGTATGAATGCCTTTCTCCGGCATCACCTCTTTATTCGGGATGCAGAAACGCAGGTCAAACACGGTGATCGCATCGCCATGCGGGGTGTTCATGGTTTTGGCCACGCGGACCGCCGGGGCTTCCATACGGGTGTGGTCGACGGTAAAGCTATCTAATAGCGGCATTTCATCTCCTCCGTTCTATCTTCTTGCCAGAAATTCAATCACTTAGCTTGTCGAAAATCAGGTCATTGCAGATAGCGTAATTTTTTTGAAATTAAAGTGAACTCTTTGTTCCCTGGCGAGTCTGAATATATGAAAGACGCGCATTTGTTATCATCATCCCTGTTTTCAGAGATGTATATTTGGCCACAGTGATGTGGCCTTTTTCTTTTGTGTCAGGCGTGTCTCGCCAACAACGTTTCAAACGACTCAGTATCTGCCGCTTCCGCTTTACGCTGACGTTCCCACGACGCCTTACCTTCGGCAATAAACGCTTCTTCGCTGAGAATTTCCAGCGGCTCCTCACGAAGCATAGCCCGGTATTGCGCAGCCAGCGCCTTTCCTGTGCCGCCAATTCCCTCGTCCAGCATCATGCGCAAAATACGCGCCGAAAAGGTCAGCTCAGGATTGTCAAAGCTGGCGACCAGCTCATCACACACTTTCTGGTAGGCATCTGAACCTTCAATGCCATCGAGGATTTGCGCGACGCGCTTCAGGTCGCGGAACAGATCTTTCCCCACCTGCACCAGCGGGAACTGGGCGCTTTCGCAACCCATGCCCAGCGTCAGACCCGGCTTGCGGCCTTCGAGGATCACCCGGTTCCAGTTGGTACGCGTACACAGCAGTTCGTCGCTGCTCATTTCCGGCGCATCAGCCAGCGCGCACCACACCATGAACAGGTCGAGGAAGCGTACCTGCTGCTCGTCCACGCCAATCGGCGAGAACGGGTTAATATCCAGCGAGCGCACTTCGATGTATTCAATACCGCCACGCAGCAGCGCGTCCGACGGCGTTTCGCCGCTGCGGGTCACCCGTTTTGGACGAATTGGCGCATACAGCTCGTTTTCAATCTGCAGGATATTACTGTTGATTTGCAGATACTTACCGTCTTTTTGCAGGCCCATTCTGGCGTACTCTTCAGACGGGGTTTTAATCGCCCGTTTCAGGCCAGCGACGTAGGTCTGCAAATCATTAAAGGTAATGCCGAGATTGCTTTGCGATTTATTGGTGTAGCCTAAATCGCTCAGACGCAGAGAGGTCGCATACGGCAGGTAGTACATCCCGTCTGCGGTTTTCTCAAACGGCAGGGCCGTCGGCTTACCTTGCAGGAAAGAGGAGCAGATAGCAGGCGAGGCGCCGAACAGATAAGGGATCACCCAGCCAAAACGGTAATAGTTGCGGATGGCGCGGAAGTAGCCCGCTGAAATCGCCTCTTTGCCGCTTTCGACGTCGGTCACGCCGCATTTCGCCTGCCAGAACGCCATCGGCAGCGAGAAGTTAAAATGCACGCCGGAGATGGTCTGCATCAGCGCGCCATAGCGATTTTTCAGGCCTTCACGGTACAGCGTTTTTAAACGCCCCATGTTAGACGTGCCGTACTGCGCCAGCTCAATGTCCTGCCCCTGCTCAATATAGCAGGGCATGCTAAGCGGCCACATCCGCTCATCGCCAATCTGGCGCGCAGTATAGCGATGCACATCCTGCATAAAGGTCAGCATATGCTGGATATCACCGTCTACCGGCGTAATAAACTCCAGCAGGGCTTCGGCAAAATCCGTGGTGATCCATTGATGGGTGAACGCCGATCCTAACGCTTCCGGGTGTCCGGTCGTTGCCAGAGTGCCGTCTTCATTAACGCGCAGCGTTTCTCGCTCGAGGCCGCGTTGGATCCCCTTCAGTGCCTGAGGATGTTTTTCCAGCCAGGCCAGCGCCTGTGATACGTCCGGGATCAAATTGACCTCCCGCCTGTCGAAATTATTGTCATAATCATATTAGTGCCATCACGCCATACCTGCGGAAACAAACGCTCAAGAATAACTGTAGTTACCCCTCCAGCGCTATTATCCATTTTTGCTATTATTCCCCAAAGAGGGGGATGACTCACAGGAGTCGGACGTCTACCGCATCCATTCCCGCCAGACGCGCCGCCTGAAGACCAAAATCCGCATCCTCAAAAACCACGCATTTTTCTGGCGCGACGCCCATCCGTTCAGCGCATAGCAGGAACGTATCCGGCGCGGGCTTGTGATTTTTTACATCATCGGCGGCGACAACCGCAGTGAAATACTGGCGCAGATTAAGATGCGCCAGCAGCGCTTCGGCTATTGCGCTTTCGCTACCGGTGCCGACTGCCATCGGACGATGTCCGTGCCACGCCTTCACCACTTCGATCAGCGGCAGCGGCTGTACGGTATCCAGCAGCATGGCTTTTACCGCGTCGGTTTTTTCCCGCGCCAGCAGGTGGGGATCGAGATCGGCCTGGTTGAGTTCGATAACCGCCTGGGCGATGCGCCAGGTCGGAGAGCCATTCAGCGCTACCATCGCGTCCATATCAAAACGCAGGCCATAACCGCCGAGGACGTTATTCCACGCTTTGCGGTGGGTCGGTTCGGTGTCGAGGATGGTGCCATCCATATCGAAAATCAGACCATCGTAACGTTCGTACATCGTGTTCTCACAAAGCGGATTACAGGACGTTACTTTAGCGTAAATGGCTGTTTTTGTCGCTGACGAGAGGATGAGGAATTATCAGGATGGAAACGGGATGATGACCCAGGCTTTATGGCTGTGAGATTTTGCAGCGTTTGAAAACGCTTCAGGGCTTTAATAGCAGGGGGAGAATATGGTGCATCCGGGAGGATGACTCGCCTTGCGGCTCGCCCTTCGGGTCGTTGCTG
>NZ_DAMAPU010000010.1:0-15744 GCF_032071645.1 Superficieibacter sp. | reverse complement strand
CCTCCGACCGCTCGGTTCGTAGCCGAGTACTCTATCCAGCTGAGCTACGGATGCATCGGGAAATTGCTTTACTACTTTGATTTAGCGTCGCGAAAACAACGCTAAGCAAGATGGTGCATCCGGGAGGATGACTCGCCTTGCGGCTCGCCCTTCGGGTCGTTGCTGAAGCAACGCTATCCCCCCTTGTGCCTGGGGCTAGTACCACCATCACAACAACTCCTTCATCGCTGAAGAAGTGTAGAATATGGTGCATCCGGGAGGATTCGAACCTCCGACCGCTCGGTTCGTAGCCGAGTACTCTATCCAGCTGAGCTACGGATGCAAAATGGCGGTGAGGCGGGGATTCGAACCCCGGATGCAGCTTTTGACCGCATACTCCCTTAGCAGGGGAGCGCCTTCAGCCTCTCGGCCACCTCACCACACGCCTCTTACGAGTGCTTCGAAGAACTTGTTTCTGCTCATCGTCGCTGCGTGGCGCACATATTACTTTCTGGGACTTATAAGTCAAACAATTTTTCCCGCACTTTTATCGTTTGCACACTTCACGCACAATTAGCCTGCAAAAACGGCAAAGAGGGTGATTTTTCAACGGAAAATTCTGCCAGTAAGGCCATTTTGCATGTCGATAAACGGAGCGCTAAAACAGAAAAATTGCGGAACAGGAGGAGGACGAAGGAAAAAATTTACGGCAGGAAGGATCCGCGTCCCGCCCGCAGGCGAGACGCGAAACATTAGTAACTGGACTGCTGGGATTTTTCAGCCTGGATACGCTGATAGATCTCTTCACGGTGAACAGAAACTTCTTTTGGGGCGTTTACGCCGATGCGTACCTGGTTGCCCTTCACCCCTAAAACTGTCACGGTGACCTCATCCCCAATCATGAGGGTTTCACCAACTCGACGAGTCAGAATCAGCATTCTTTGCTCCTTGAAAGATTATAAGAGTCGGGTTCTCTGTATCCCGGCATTATCCGTCATATAACGCCAAATAGTAAGCGATGACAAACACGTTAAGTGTAAGCAGTCACGGCATCACAATCTGTTAAACGTAAGTTTAGCCGATATACACAACTTCAACCTGACTTTATCGTTATAAAACCGTCCCGATAAAAGCGGCAAGTACTATGTTAGTTCCCGGTTCAGATATCTACCTGGATAAGTATCTGAAAGTGACCGTATCCTAATCGTACCGCAACCTGCCCGGTCTGGATAGTCATTGTACCGTTGCAGAGCGCGTAATGCGCAAAGCCCAGCGCCCGCAACGGCTTATAGTTATTACAGTTTTGCGCTTACCCAGCCTTTAACGCTGGCTAATGCTGCGGGTAACGCTGCCGCATCGGTCCCACCGGCTTGTGCCATATCAGGACGTCCACCGCCTTTCCCGCCGACCTGCTGGGCCACCATGCCGATCAGTTCCCCTGCTTTTACGCGATCGGTGACATCTTTTGATACACCCGCAATCAGAGAAACCTTACCTTCCGCCACAGTCGCCAGAACCACAATTGTCGAGCCTAACTGATTTTTAAGATCGTCAACCATCGTCCGCAGCATTTTTGGCTCTACGCCAGCCAGCTCGCTGACCAGCAGCTTAACGCCGTTAATCTCTTCGGCCTTGCTGGAGAGATTTGCGCTCTCCTGCGCGGCAGCCTGCTCTTTCAGCTGTTGCAGCTCTTTTTCCAGCTGACGCGTGCGCTCCAGCACCGAGCGAACTTTATCGCCCAGGTTATGGCTGTCGCCTTTCAGAAGCTGGGCGATGTCATTCAACTGGTCGCTTTCGGCATGAAGTGAGGCAATCGCGCCGTCGCCGGTGACGGCTTCAATACGACGCACGCCCGCTGCAGTGCCGGATTCTGACACGATGCGGAACAGACCGATATCCCCCGTCCGGCTGGCGTGTGTACCGCCGCACAGTTCGGTGGAGAAGTCGCCCATGCTCAGCACGCGTACGCGCTCGTCATATTTCTCGCCGAACAGCGCCATTGCGCCCTTCTCGCGTGCCGCGTCGAGATCCATGATATTGGTTTCAATCGGCAGGTTGCGGCGGATTTGCGCGTTAACCAGATCTTCCACCGCACGGATTTCCGCAGGCTTCATGGCTTCAAAGTGAGAGAAGTCAAAACGCAGGACTTTATCATTCACCAGTGAACCTTTCTGCGCAACGTGCGTACCGAGCACCTGGCGTAATGCCGCGTGCATCAGGTGCGTTGCCGAGTGGTTACGACGAATGCGCGCACGGCGTTCTTCATCTACGTCAGCCTGCACCGCATCGCCTACTTTCAGCGAACCGGTGGTGAGTTTGCCGAGATGACCAATTGCCTGACCGTATTTCTGGGTATCTTCTACCGCGAAGCTGAAGCCTGCGCCTTTCAGTTCGCCTTTGTCGCCGACCTGGCCGCCGGATTCACCGTAGAACGGCGTTTCGTCCAGCACGACCACGGCCTGCTGACCGGCGCTGATAGCATCAACGGGTTTACCGTCGATAAACAGCGCGGTGACGTTGCCGTTCAGCTCAAGGTGTTCGTAGCCTTTAAATTCAGATGCGCCGTCAACGCGGATCATCGCGTTATAGTCAGCGCCAAAACCGCTGGATTCACGAGCGCGACGACGCTGTGCTTCCATTGCGGCTTCAAAGCCGTCTTCATCAACTTTAATATTGCGCTCGCGGCACACGTCCGCCGTCAGGTCCACCGGGAAGCCGTAAGTGTCGTACAGACGGAACGCGGTTTCGCCATCCAGCGTATCGCCGGAGAGCTTCGCCAGCTCTTCATCAAGCAGCGCCAGGCCACGCTCCAGCGTGCGGGCAAACTGCTCTTCTTCGGTTTTCAGCACCTGCTCAACCTGCGCCTGCTGACGCTTCAGCTCTTCACCGGCAGCGCCCATGACGTCAACCAGCGGGCCAACCAGCTTATAGAAGAAGGTGTCTTTCGCGCCAAGCATATTACCGTGACGGATGGCGCGGCGAATAATACGACGCAGCACGTAGCCCCGGTTTTCATTCGACGGGATCACCCCGTCAGCGATCAGGAAAGCACAGGAACGAATATGGTCGGCGATCACGCGCAGGGATTTGTTGCTCAGATCGGTTGCGCCGGTCACCTTCGCTACCGCGTCGATCAGGGTGCGGAACAGGTCAATCTCGTAGTTAGAGTTAACGTGTTGCAGCACGGCGGTAATGCGCTCCAGCCCCATGCCGGTATCGACAGACGGTTTTGGCAGCGGCTCCATAGTGCCGTCAGCCTGGCGGTTGAACTGCATAAAGACGATGTTCCAGATCTCAATGTAGCGATCGCCATCTTCTTCCGGGCTTCCCGGAGGGCCGCCCCAGATATGATCGCCGTGATCGTAGAAAATCTCGGTGCACGGACCGCAAGGACCGGTGTCGCCCATCTGCCAGAAGTTGTCAGAGGCATACGGCGCGCCTTTATTGTCGCCAATGCGGATAATGCGCTCTGCCGGAATGCCCACGTCTTTTTCCCAGATGGCATACGCTTCATCATCGGTTTCATAGACGGTGACCCACAGACGCTCTTTCGGCAGCGCAAACCAGTTTTCACCGGTCAGCAGCTCCCACGCGAACTGGATGGCTTCATGTTTGAAGTAGTCGCCGAAGCTAAAGTTGCCCAGCATTTCAAAAAAGGTATGGTGACGTGCAGTGTAACCGACGTTTTCCAGATCGTTATGTTTACCGCCCGCGCGCACGCAGCGCTGTGAGGTGGTCGCGCGGGAGTAATTACGCTTGTCCAGCCCAAGGAATACATCCTTGAACTGGTTCATCCCGGCGTTGGTAAACAGCAGCGTCGGATCGTTGTGAGGTACCAGGGAGCTGCTGGCAACCACCTGATGTCCCTTACTATGGAAAAAATCGAGAAACGCCTGACGGATCTCAGCGGTGCTCTTGCTCATATTTATCCTGAAATCAAGCTAACGAATGTCGTCGCCAGCATTCACCCCGATAAAGGCAACGCCAGCGACCAAAAAAGTGGGAATAAGATAAGTTTTCTTGACTGGGAAGTAAAATCCCGTATGCGGTCAATCAGAAAAATTTCGCCAGATTTCCTGAATATCTTCCATCAGATAGCCACGGTAAAGTAAAAACCGCTGGATTTTCACTTTTTGCGCAAACTCGGTGGGCAGCGGTTCGCCATACTTGCGCAGCGCCTGATCTTTTGCCAGCGCGCCCCACTCAATATCACATTCACGCATGGCCCGTTCACCAACGTCGCGCGGAATACCTTTTTGGTTCAGTTCCTGGCGGATACGCGCCGGACCATAACCTTTACGGCTGCGGCTGGCGATAAACTGCTGCACAAAGCGGCTGTCATCGAGATAGTTGTTTTCAATGCACCAGGCAACAACGCGGTCAACGTCTTCCGGCGGCGCATCATTTGGCTCAATGCCCTGTTTTGTGACGATGGGTACAACCAGCTTGCGGCGCAGTTCCTGCTCGCTGTGGTCACGCATCGCCAGAATGCGGATGGCGCGGTCAAGGAGCCGCGAATATGCCGAACGGCGGAGCGTATTTTCTGTCATAGCAGTACCTGCGCACGTTGAACTTATAATAGCAAAAGGGCCGCATTACGCAGCCCTGGAGATAATCAGCGGTTTGAATCAACCGCATTGTGGATGACGACAGTTACCGGTAGCGAAAGATTAAAAATCTTCTTCTTTCGCTTCAGTCGCATTGGCATCGTTAGGATCAACCACGAAGTCTGGTTTATCACTTGGGTTGCTGAGCAACTGCTCACGCACTTTCTTCTCGATTTCTTTTGCCGCAGCCGGATTCTCTTTCAGCCAGGTAATCGCGTTCGCTTTACCCTGACCGATTTTGTCACCGTTGTAGCTGTACCAGGCACCGGCTTTTTCAATCAGCTTCTCTTTCACGCCGAGGTCAACCAGCTCGCCATGATAGTTAATGCCTTCACCGTAGAGGATCTGGAATTCAGCCTGTTTGAACGGCGCAGCGATTTTGTTTTTCACCACTTTTACGCGGGTTTCGCTGCCGACAACGTTCTCACCCTCTTTCACCGCACCGATACGGCGGATATCCAGACGCACGGAGGCGTAGAATTTCAGCGCGTTACCACCGGTTGTGGTTTCCGGGTTACCGAACATAACACCAATTTTCATACGGATCTGGTTGATGAAGATCAGCAGGGTATTGGACTGCTTCAGGTTACCCGCCAGCTTACGCATCGCCTGGCTCATCATACGTGCCGCGAGGCCCATGTGAGAGTCACCGATTTCGCCTTCGATTTCCGCTTTCGGCGTCAGGGCCGCAACGGAGTCAACGACGATAACGTCAACGGCACCAGAGCGCGCCAGCGCGTCACAGATCTCCAGCGCCTGCTCGCCGGTGTCCGGCTGGGAGCACAGCAGGTTGTCGATATCGACACCCAGTTTGCGCGCGTATACCGGGTCCAGCGCGTGCTCGGCGTCGATGAACGCACAGGTTTTGCCTTCACGCTGCGCGGCAGCAACAACCTGTAGGGTCAGTGTGGTTTTACCGGAGGATTCCGGTCCGTAGATTTCTACGATACGGCCCATCGGCAGACCGCCTGCACCCAGCGCGATATCCAGTGAAAGTGAGCCGGTCGAGATGGTTTCCACATCCATGGAACGGTCTTCACCCAGGCGCATGATGGAGCCTTTACCAAATTGTTTTTCAATCTGGCCCAGTGCTGCCGCCAACGCTTTCTGTTTGTTTTCGTCGATAGCCATTATTACTCCTTTCATACCGGGTGAAGCTGGTTTACACCACGCCGGGGATTACTGTTCTGTTGCGCTAATTATACTGTATAGCCATACAGTATCAAGTATTTTGTAGAAAATTTTGCCAGAGGGTTTGCAGGGCGTAAGCCGTTGCCTGACGACGTACCGCCTCGCGGTCGCCGGAGAAGCATTCACAGCGGGTGATCCCTTCCCCACGGGCGCTGGCAAAGCCAAACCATACCGTTCCGACGGGCTTGGTTTCGCTACCGCCGTCCGGTCCGGCGATGCCGCTGACGGAGATGGCATAGTCGGCACGCGCCGCACGGAGTGCGCCAATGGCCATCTCAACCACCACCGGTTCGCTCACCGCGCCATGCTGTTCAAGCGTGGCACTTTTTACGCCAATCAGTTGGGATTTCGCTTCATTACTATAGGTAACAAAACCCCGTTCAAACCAGGCGGAACTGCCAGCAATGTCAGTGATAACTTTCGCCACCCAGCCGCCGGTGCAGGATTCAGCGGTCGTCACCGTCGCGCCACGCGCCTTCAGTGCCTGCCCTACCCGCTCACTTAACTCGATTAATTCGCGATCGGTCATATGCGCCCCGTTAAGGCCAAAAAGATGGACATCAAGATAGCACTTTCCACACACAGATGTGGGCGACGATCGGATTTTACGAGGCGGATTCAGAAAAAAAGGCCAGTTGAAACTGGCCCGAAAGGAAATTACTTCATGCTTGCGGCGATGGTTTCGACGTTGTGGCGCATCGCTTTGACATAGGTATCGGCAACGCCACCGGGTGCGGACAGCGCTTCAGGATAAAGCTCGCCGCCAGGTTTCGCGCCGGTGGCGCTGGCAATCTGCTGAACCAGGCGCGGATCAAGCTGATTTTCCATAAACCACACTTTCACGCCGTCGGCCTGAATTTGCTTGATCATCGCTGCGACCTGCGCCGCGCTCGGCTCGCTTTCCGAAGATAGTCCCTGCGGAGCGACAAAGGTCACGCCGTAGGCACGGCTAAAGTAGCCGAAAGCATCGTGGCTGGTGAGCACTTTACGCTTCGCCTGGGGGATGGCGCTAAACTGCGTTTTTGCCCAGCGATCCAGTGCCTGTAACTGCGCAACGTAGCGATCGCCTGATGCATTAAGATCGGCCGCGTCCTGCGGATCTCCCTTCGCCAGCGCCATCTGAATATTTTTCGCATAGCGTGCGCCGTTCGCAATATCATTCCACGCATGAGGATCGGTGACGGTTTTTCCGTCTTCATCCAGGGTGTGGGTTTTGATGCCCGTCGAGGCCACTACCAGCGTGCCGTGGAATCCCGACGCTTTGACCAGCCGGTCCATCCAGCCCTCCAGTCCAAGCCCGTTGACCACCACCACATCCGCTTTACTCAGCAATGCGCTGTCTTTAGGCGATGGCTCAAAAGTATGCGGATCGCCATCCGGCCCGACCAGGGTGTTGACCTTAACGTGCTCGCCACCCACCTGCTGAACGATATCGCCCAGCACCGAAAAACTGGTAACCACATTCAGCGTTTTTGCCATCGCGCCCTGCGCCATGACGCTTAGCGCCAGCGCTATTACTACTCCGGTACGTTTCATCTTTTCCCCTTGCTAGTCAAAAAACGCGCGCAGGCTGGTTGCCAGCCCGCTACGCCTGCCAAAAAAAATGGAAATAAAAAAGAGGACGCTGGCGGTCAGTACAATAGACGGCCCGGCGGGCAGATTCGCGCCCCATGAGAGGCTCAGTCCCAGCCATGCGCTGAACAGACCGCCCGCGCCTGCCAGCGCCAGCATACCCGGCAGGGTTCTCGCCCAGCAGCGCGCAGCGACGGCGGGCAGCATCATCACCCCCACCGCCATCAGGGTGCCGAGCACCTGAAAACCTGCCACCAGATTCAGTACCAGCAGCGCCAGAAACAGGCCGTGTAACAGCGACGGCATCCAGCGGGAATTCACCTGAAGCCACGCGCTGTCGAACGCTTCGCTGACCAGCCCCCGGTAAAACAGCGCCAGGCACAGTAGCGTGACGCTGGATACGCCCGCCACGAACAGCGCTGCGTCGGTATCGACCGCGAGGATCGAGCCAAAGAGCAGATGCAGCAGATCGACGCTGGAGCCGCGCAGAGATACCAGCGTCACCCCCAGCGCCAGCGAGCCGAGGTAAAATCCGGCAAAGCTGGCATCCTCTTTCAGCAGCGTGCGGCGGCTGACCCATCCCGCCACCAGCGCCACCAGGATCCCGGCAATAAACCCGCCGATGCTCATCGCCATCAGCGACATACCATTAAGCAGATATCCCACCGCCACGCCGGGCAAAATCGCGTGGGAAAGCGCGTCCCCCATCAGGCTCATTCGTCGCAGGAGGAGAAAAACGCCCAGCGCCGTGGTGCTCATCGACAGCGCCAGGCACACCACCAGCGCCCGCCGCATAAAGCCAAACTCGATAAACGGCTGAAAAAAGAGGTGCCAGATCATGCGTATGCCACTCCCTGCGTGCTGCCCCACGACGCGTTATCGCCCGCCAGATGCAGGGTTTCGGGGAAGTGTTCCGCCACGCGCTGGCTGTCGTGCAGCACCGCCAGCAAAGTTTGTCCCCGGCGATGCATATCACTCATTAGCGCCATCAGCACGCAGCGGGTCTCTTCATCCACTCCGGTAAAGGGTTCATCCAGCATCACCAGCGGAGCCTGTTGCAGCAGCACGCGGGCAAACAGCATCCGCTGAAACTGGCCGCCGGAAAGCTCATCAATCGTGGTACGGCACAGGTCAGAAAGGCCGACGCGCTCAAGCGCCTCCGCCACCCGCACGCGCACTCCGCGATCCAGCCCGCGCAGCAGTGACACCTGCGGCCAGGCTCCCATACTCACCACATCCTGAACGGTGAGTGGAAACTGCGACTCCAGGGCGTGACGCTGCGCCAGCCAGCCGATTTTCGGTCGTCCCGACGTCCAGCGCAGCGTGCCGCTGACCGGGGGAATAAATCCCGCCAGCGTTTTCAACAGCGTCGATTTTCCGCAGCCGTTGACGCCGACGATGGCCGTCATGCTGCCGGTCTCCAGCCTGCCGCTAAGCGAAGGCGTAATGGCGCGGCGCTCGTAGCCCGCCACCAGATGATCGAGTTCAATCATGGCAGCGCCACCGCCCAGCCAGTCGCCAGCGCGAGAATAATCAGTAATACCGCCGCATACAGCAGGCGCACGGCGGCAGAAGAAGAGAAAAACGTGGACGGGATCATGCAACACCTCAATATGTTATAACATAACAATAATGAGATTAACGTAAAATGTAAATCAGCATTTACAAAGCAGAATGCGTCGAAATATTTCAGTGGCGCGCGAGGGAAAAAACGGAGAAAAGAGAAAGGCGATAAATCAGCCCTTCTCCGTGCGGAGAAGGGCGAGACATTTACTGTACGCGGGCCAGCGCTACCGCTTCGCCCAGTTGCCAGACGGCCATCGCATAGTTGGTACTGTGGTTATAGCGCGTAATGGTGTAGAAGTTCGGGAACCCGTACCAGTACTGATAACTCGTGCCGATATCCAGTCGCAGCAGGCTGGCCTGCTGGTGATCGCCAATCGGCTGCATCGGCGTCAGGCCCGCAGCGGCGAGCTGCGCGACGCTGTACTTCTTGTTAAAGCCGCTTTCCAGCCCTGTCGCCTGACCGCTGGCCTGCACGGCGACGATATCGCCTTTCACCCAGCCGTGCTCTTTGAAGTAGTTGGCAACGCTGCCGATGGCATCGACCGGGTCCCATAAGTTCACATGACCGTCACCGTTAAAATCAACGGCATATTCTTTATAGGAAGACGGCATAAACTGCCCGTAGCCCATCGCCCCGGCGAAGGAGCCACGCAGATCCAGCGGGTCATCCTGCTCGTCGCGCGCCATCAGCAGGAAAGTTTCCAGTTCGCTGGAGAAGTATTCCGCGCGGCGCGGGTAGTTGAAGGACAGCGTCGCCAGCGCATCGAGAATACGGGTCTTGCCCAACACCCGGCCCCAGCGCGTTTCTACGCCGATAATCCCGACGATAATTTCCGGCGGCACGCCGTACACCTGCCACGCGCGGTTGAGGGCATCCTGATTCTGATTCCAGAACGCCACCCCGTTTTGCACGTTATCCGGGGTGATGAACTGCTGGCGGTAGCGCAGCCATGCCCCGTTCGGTCCGCTCGGTAACGTTGACGTTGTCGGCGCCTGTCTGTCCATCAGGCGCAGCACGCTATCCAGTCGCTTTGCCTGGGAGAGAATTTCCTGTAGCTGCGGTTTATTGAAACCATGCTTGCTCACCATTTTGTCGATGAACTGTTCCGCCACCGGATTACCGGCGAAATCGCCGCTCAGCATCATCACGTTATGCTGCGGCTCAAGTAAAAACCCCCCGGAAGGCTGCACGGCCTGCGGTGCTGCTTCAGAAGTTTTAGGTTTACTGCTGCACGCAGCGAGCAAAGCGATCAAAGGAAGTAAAGCCAGATAACGACGCTTAAGCATGGGAGTTCCATTCAACAATTTTCGGCAGAGGCAAGTATGGTAAAACATCCGCCAGCCCTCAAGGAAGCGGTAGCACATTGCCGCAGGAAAAAAGTTCTCCCTCCCCTCTCCTGAAGACTAAACTTTCAAATTAAAATATTTATCTTTCATTTTGCGATCAAACTAACACTTTTAAATCTTTCGATCTGATTAAAATAAGCCAACATTTAGCAAGAAGAAAACCCTACAGGAGAAAGAGAATAATGATTGACGCCATTACGCATGGTGCCGAATGGTTTATCGGACTGTTTCAGAAAGGCGGCGAGGTGTTTACCGGGATGGTGACCGGGATCTTACCGCTGCTGATCAGTTTGCTGGTGATCATGAACGCACTGATCAATTTCATCGGTCAGCACCGCATTGAAAAATTTGCCCAGCGCTGCGCCGGGAATCCGGTTTCCCGCTACCTGCTGCTGCCCTGCATCGGCACCTTTGTGTTCTGTAATCCGATGACGTTAAGCCTCGGACGCTTTATGCCGGAGAAATACAAGCCGAGCTACTACGCCGCCGCGTCCTATAGCTGCCACTCGATGAACGGTCTGTTTCCGCACATCAACCCCGGCGAACTGTTTGTGTACCTCGGCATTGCCAACGGCCTGACCACGCTTGGCCTGCCGCTGGGTCCGCTGGCGGTCAGCTATCTGCTGGTCGGCCTGGTGACCAACTTCTTCCGGGGCTGGGTGACGGACCTGACCACCGCTATCTTCGAGAAAAAAATGGGCATTCAACTTGAACAGACCGTGCGTCTGTCAGGAGCAACGTCATGAAACGTATCCGTATAGAAAAAGGCGCGGGTGGCTGGGGTGGCCCGCTGGAGCTGGATGCCACGCCGGGTAAAAAAATTGTCTATATCACCGCCGGTACGCGCCCGGCCATCATCGATAAGCTCGCGGAAATGACCGGCTGGCAGGCGGTAGACGGTTTTAAAGAAGGCGAACCGCCGGAGGCGGAAATTGGGGTGGCGATTATCGACTGCGGCGGCACGCTGCGCTGCGGGCTGTATCCAAAGCGCCGTATTCCGACCATCAATATCCACTCGACCGGCAAATCCGGCCCGATGGCGCAGTACATTCTGGAGGATATCTACGTCTCCGGCGTCAGAGAGGAGAACATCAAATGGGCGGGCGGCAGCGCTGCGCCTGCCGCTGCCGGTCGCGACTATGACAGCAGCAAAAAGATCACCGAGCAAAGCGATGGCCTGCTGGCAAAAGTCGGTATGGGCATGGGGTCCGCCGTGGCGGTGCTGTTCCAGGCGGGGCGCGAAACCATTGATACGGTGCTGAAAACCATCCTGCCGTTTATGGCGTTCGTCTCGGCGCTGATCGGCATCATCATGGCTTCCGGGCTGGGGGACTGGATCGCCCACGGGCTGGCCCCGCTCGCCAGTCATCCGCTGGGGCTGGTGACGCTGGCGCTGATCTGCTCTTTCCCGCTGCTCTCGCCGTTCTTAGGGCCAGGCGCGGTCATCGCCCAGGTTATCGGCGTGCTGATTGGCGTACAGATTGGTCAGGGGCATATCCCGCCGCATCTGGCGCTGCCCGCGCTGTTTGCCATTAATGCCCAGGCCGCCTGCGACTTTATTCCCGTCGGGCTGTCGCTGGCAGAAGCGCGTCAGGACACGGTGCGCGTCGGCGTACCGTCGGTGCTGGTCAGCCGCTTCCTCACCGGTGCGCCCACGGTGTTAATCGCCTGGCTCGTCTCCGGCTTTATCTATCAATAAGGGGCCAGCACATGACCATTATTTATCAGACCACTATCACCCAGGTAGGACAGAGCGCGGCAGAGGCGCTTACCGATAACATGCTTATCACCTTCCGGGAAGGCGCGCCCACCGACATCGTGGAGTTCTGCTTTATCCACTGTCACGGCGAGCTGACCGGCAGGCTTCAGCCGGGCGCGCGCTTTGAGCTGGGCGATCGCCAGTATGACGTCACCGCCGTGGGCGACGTCGCTGAGCAAAATTTACGCGAGCTGGGGCATATCACGCTGCGTTTTGATGGTGAACATGAGGCCGAGTATCCCGGCACCGTTCACGTTACCGGTCCTGCGCCAGAGGCGGTTGCCCCCGGCTGCATGTTGAAATTTGTCGCTTAAGTTGTAAGGAGAAGAGTATGAGTCAGGTTGCCGTTGTCATTGGTGGGGGACAAACTCTCGGGGCGTTCCTCTCCCGTGGGCTTGCCGCAGAAGGCTATCGCGTAGCGGTAGCGGATATTCAGAGTGATAAGGCCGCGCAGGTGGCGCAGGAAATTAACGCCGAATTTGGCGAAGGCACCGCGTTTGGTTTTGGTGCCGACGCCACCAGCGAGCAAAGCGTGCTGGCGCTGGCGCGCGGGGTGGATGATATTTTTGGTCGTGCCGATCTGCTGGTCTACAGCGCCGGGATCGCCAAAGCGGCGTTTATCAGCGATTTTGCGCTGGGGGATTTTGACCGTTCGCTACAGGTGAATCTGGTCGGCTATTTTCTCTGCGCCCGCGAGTTTTCTCGCCTGATGATCCGCGAGGGTATTCAGGGGCGGATCATTCAGATTAACTCGAAATCCGGCAAGGTCGGCAGCAAGCACAACTCCGGCTACAGCGCAGCGAAATTCGGCGGCGTGGGACTCACGCAGTCGCTGGCGCTGGATCTCGCGGAATACGGCATTACCGTCCATTCGTTAATGCTCGGCAACCTGCTGAAATCGCCGATGTTCCAGTCGTTATTACCGCAGTACGCGGCAAAACTCGGCATTAAGGCGGATGAAGTCGAACAGTATTATATCGATAAAGTCCCGCTGAAGCGCGGCTGCGACTATCAGGACGTGCTGAATATGCTGCTGTTTTATGCCAGCCCGAAAGCCTCCTACTGTACCGGGCAGTCCATTAACGTTACCGGTGGTCAGGTGATGTTCTGAGGATCAGGCCCGGCGTGCCGGGCCTTTATTAAGGAGTTCACATGGTCAGCACACTGATTACCGTGGCCGCTATCGCCTGGCTTTGCCAGTTGGCCCTCGGCGGCTGGCAAATCTGCCAGTTTAACCGCGCTTTTGATAAACTTTGCCAGCGGGGACGCGTCGGCGTAGGGCGTTCCGGCGGGCGCTTTAAGCCGCGCGTGGTGGTGGCACTGGCGCTGGATGAGCAGGACCGCGTATGCGACACGCTGCTGATGCGCGGCCTCACCGTTTTCGCCCGTCCACGCAAAATTACCGGTCTGGAAGGCAAATATCTCCAGGAATTAAACCCTGATGTGATCTTTCCACAAGATCCTCTCTGTCAGAATGCACTATCATTGGCGCTTAAACTGAAACATGGGTAATTTCGTTTTGAATGCTAATAGCTTGCGAAATTATCACTTCGCAACTTTATTCGGGTATCCACGCCTATGAAACCACGTCAGCGTCAGGCCGCGATCCTTGAGCATCTGCAAAAGCAGGGTAAATGCTCGGTGGAGGAACTGGCACAGCACTTTGACACTACCGGCACCACTATTCGCAAAGATCTGGTGATGCTGGAAAATGCGGGCACCGTTATCCGCACCTACGGCGGGGTCGTGCTTAATAAAGACGAAGCCGATCCGCCTATCGATCACAAGACGTTGATCAACACCCATAAAAAAGCGCAAATCGCCAATACCGCCGTCCAGTTCATCCACGATGGCGACTCCATCATTCTGGATGCGGGCAGCACCGTTTTGCAGATGGTTCCCCTGCTCAGCCGCTTCAACAACATCACGGTGATGACCAACAGCCTGCACATCGTGAATGCGCTGTCAGAGCTGGATAACGAGCAGACCATCCTGATGCCCGGCGGCACCTTTCGCAAAAAATCCGCCTCCTTTCACGGACAGTTAGCGGAAAACGCCTTCCAGCACTTCAGCTTCGACAAGCTGTTTATGGGCACGGACGGCATCGATCTGAACGCGGGCGTCACCACCTTTAACGAAGTGTTCAGCGTCAGTAACGCCATGTGCGCCGCCGCGCGCGAAGTGATCCTGATGGCGGATTCCTCAAAATTTGGCCGCAAAAGCCCGAACATCGTCTGCGGCCTTGAACGCGTCAATAAACTGATCACCGATTCCGGCATTACGCCTGAATTTCGTCAGGCGCTGGAAGAAAAAGGCGTCGAGGTGATCGTGACCGGAGAAGATCATGAGTGAGTTGTTATTAAATGCGGGTCGTCAGACCCTGATGCTGGAGCTTCAGGAAGCCAGCCGCCTGGCGGATCGGCTGGGGGACGATTTTGCCCTCGCCGCCAGGACTATCCTTAACTGCGCGGGCAAAGTGATTGTCTCCGGGATGGGGAAATCCGGGCATATCGGTAAGAAAATTGCCGCCACCCTTGCCAGTACCGGCACGCCTGCCTTTTTTGTGCATCCGGCGGAAGCGCTGCACGGCGATCTGGGAATGATCGAAAGCCGCGACGTGCTGCTGTTTATCTCCTATTCCGGCAGCGCGAAAGAGCTGGATTTAATCATTCCGCGCCTGGAAGAAAAATCCGTCACCTTACTGGCGATGACCGGCAAACCCCGCTCGCCGCTGGCGTTAGCCGCTGTGGCCGTGCTGGATATTTCGGTCGAGCGCGAAGCCTGCCCGATGCATCTGGCACCCACGTCCAGCACGGTAAACACCCTGATGATGGGCGACGCGCTGGCGATGGCGGTGATGCAGGCGCGCGGCTTTAATGAAGAAGATTTTGCCCGCTCGCATCCGGCGGGGGCGCTGGGCGCGCGGCTGCTAAACCGCGTTCATCACCTGATGCGCCGCGACGCAGCCGTACCGCAGGTCAGGCTGACCACCAGCGTAATGGACGCAATGATGGAGTTAAGCCGCACCGGGCTGGGGCTGGTCGCAGTATGCGACGAGGACGCCCATGTTAAAGGCGTATTTACCGACGGCGACCTGCGCCGCTGGCTGGTGGGCGGCGGCGCGCTCACCACCGAGGTCAGCGAGGCCATGACCTCAGGCGGCATTACGCTTCAGGCCAGCAGCCGCGCGGTTGACGCGAAAGAGATCATGATGAAGCGCAAAATCAACGCCGCGCCGGTGGTGGACGAGCAGGGAAAACTGACTGGCGCAATCAACCTTCAGGATTTCTATCAGGCTGGCATTCTTTAGGGCTTCAGTCCCGGACGTTTCGCCAGCCGGTGCAGGCTGGCGTTCGCCACTTTGGTTGATCCCTCTGACACGCCATTGACTTCGAACGGTTGTCTCTCCCTGGGGGAGGGCTGTGCTCTGGCTCAGACTGGGGGGCAAACTTCAGAAACATATGGAAGGTACGTACCCCGAATTCCCCCCTCTCCCCGGCCCTCTCCCTCAAGGGAGAGGGGGGGAAAACCGTCCCCGAACCTCACCGCGCACCCGGGCTGTCCCCTCTCCCAGGGGGAGAGGGCTAGGGAGAGGGCGTTCACAACGCCGGTGCTGTGGGGGAGAGGGTCAGGGAGAGGGCGAAAAACCATCCCCATACCCACCTGGTTTCACCAGACGCTCCCCCTCTCCCCGGCCCTCTCCCTCGAGGGAGAGGGGGAAAA
>NZ_DAMAPU010000009.1:0-132179 GCF_032071645.1 Superficieibacter sp. | reverse complement strand
CTATCTGCGATACTGACGATTCGAACCTGCAGCAGGTTCGGGCCGAACGCAGTGAGGTAACGGAGCCGCCTGCGGCGACGGCCCGAAGGGCGAGCGAAGCGAGTCATCCTTCACGACCCACCAATGCAAAAAAGCGCCCTAAAGGCGCTTTTTTGCTATCTGCTCTTAAGTAATGCCCTTCTTTGCCGATAACTGATTTTTAAGGCAAAAAGGAGCCGACAATGACCACGATTTCCACGTCCACACCCGCTGTACAAAGCGGCGGCAGTAGCAACGCCTCTTCAGACATCGCCCGCATCACCCGGCAGATCGCCAAACTTACCCAGCAGCTTAAAGACGTCGCTGATTCCAGTGGCAGCGAAGATGATAAGAAAAAGCAGCAGGAGATGATCCAGACACAAATTAAAATGCTTCAGGCGCAGCTGGCGCAACTTCAGCGCGAGCAGGCAGAGAAGTCGCAGCAGAAGCAGGAGCAACAGCAGGCGAAGGTTGAAGGCGTTAATCGTCCGTCCGACGATCATCAAATCGATATTTATATTTGATAAAGCGGGTTATGCGTGCGGCCTGCCGAAAGCTCGCTGGCCTGCGCGCGAACCACCTCCCACAACGCCTGGGCAGCCGTCGAGAGCGAGCGATTTTTACGTCGCGCCAGCATCAGCTGCCGCTCAACCACTGGCGTCAGACGCTTAACTTTCAGATGACTCCCCTGCGGCAAAGGCAGCGCCAGCGCGGGTAGTACGCTAATACCAATCCCTGCTTCTACCATCGGAAACAGCGTAGCCGGGTGTCCAATCTCCTGCACAATATGAGCATCAACTGAAAATCGTGCCAGCGCGGCATCAATCAGCGGTCGGCTGCCGGAGGCATAATCCTGAAGTACCAGCCGCTCATGCTGAAGATCCTGCCAGCACGCACATTCCTGTACTGCAAAAGGATGATCTTCACGGCACAGGAGCAGAAAAGGTTCAGCCAGGATCGTCTCGCACTGCAGATCGTTTACCGCACCCGGATCGATGACGATGCCAAAATCCACTTCGCCCTGACGAATGCTTTCCAGTACCCACTGCTGCGGACGGTCATGCAGCACGAAGTCAATTTCCGGGTAGCAGCGATTACTCTGTGCGATGCAGCGGGGGATCAGATGTGCGGAGATCGTCTGGCTGGCAGCCACGCGCACCTTGCCGGTAAGTTGCGTTCCGACCCGACCGGCGTCGCGCAGCGTGCTATGCAGCTCATCCAGCACCCGCTCAAGACGAGCCGCAAGCTGCTGACCCGCCTCGGTCAGTGCCACTTCGCGGGTGGTACGATCCAGCAGCCGCACGCCGGTTTGTTGCTCCAGTTCTTTCACGCTGTGGCTGACCGCCGACTGGCTCAGGCCAATCATCTCCCCTGCCGGCTAAAACTTTTAACCCGGGCGACGGTGACGAAAACACGAAGCTGACGCAGAGAGTAATTCATCTTTTTTATTCATGAATAGATGCAATAAATCAATTTTATTTCTCAAACGGAAAAAAGCACAATAGGGTTATCGATTTTCAGGAGCGTATATGAAATTTTTCCGTATTCTCGATCCTTTTACACTAACGCTGGTCGCCGTGGTCCTGCTGGCCTCTTTCTTCCCCGCACGCGGTAATTTTGTGCAGTATTTTGAATGGCTGACCACAGCGGCCATCGCGCTCCTGTTTTTTATGCACGGGGCGAAGCTGTCGCGGGAAGCGATTATCGCTGGCGGTAGCCACTGGCGATTGCATCTGTGGGTAATGTGCAGCACCTTTATCCTTTTCCCGGTGCTCGGCGTGCTGTTTGCCTGGTGGGCCCCGGTGAATGTCGATCCGCAGCTCTATACCGGTTTCCTTTACCTGTGCATTTTGCCTGCCACCGTCCAGTCGGCTATTGCCTTTACGTCGCTGGCGGGCGGTAACGTTGCTGCCGCCGTGTGTTCAGCGTCCGCTTCCAGTCTGCTTGGGATTTTCTTATCGCCGCTGCTGGTTGGGCTGGTGATGAACATGCATGGGGCGGAAGGTAGTCTGCAACAGGTGGGGAAAATTATGCTGCAACTGCTGCTGCCGTTTGTGCTGGGACATCTCTCCCGACCGCTGATCGGCGAGTGGGTGGCGCGGAATAAAAAATGGATTGGCAAAACCGATCAGACCTCCATTCTGCTGGTCGTGTACTCCGCTTTCAGCGAGGCGGTCGTCAACGGTATCTGGCATAAAGTGGGCCCGGGTTCGCTGCTGTTTATCGTGGTGGTCAGTATTGTGCTGCTGGCGATTGTGATCGCAGTGAACGTGCTGGTTGCCCGCAAAGGCGGATTCAGCAAAGCTGACGAAATCACCATTGTGTTCTGTGGATCGAAGAAAAGCCTGGCGAATGGCATCCCAATGGCCAACATTCTCTTTCCGGTGTCAGCGATCGGGATGATGGTACTGCCGCTGATGATTTTTCATCAGATCCAGCTTATGGTTTGCGCGGTGCTGGCGCGACGCTACAAGCGCCAGACCGAGCAACGCCAGGCGCAAGTCGCGAAAGTTTAGCGCGGGCGTTTCAGGGGCTGCACCAGTTGGGTCAGCCCCTCTGTTTTGATGAGCAGCGTGATTGCCATCAGTTCGCCAAGCCGCCCGGCGGGAAACTCATCCTTGCGGGCAAACCACAGCAGATATTCTTCCGGCAAATCAATCAGCCTGCGACCTTTGTATTTGCCGAACGGCATCTCGGTATTAGCGATTTCTATCAGCTGCTCTTTTTCCACTTATGCCCCCAGCAGGCGGATCATCTCCGCTTCGTCAATCACCTCAATGCCCAGTTCCTGCGCCTTCGCCAGCTTGGAGCCAGCGGCTTCCCCGGCAATGACCAGATCGGTTTTCTTTGAGACGCTGCCGGATACCTTCGCGCCCAGCGCCGTAAGACGTTCTTTGGCATCGTCACGCGACATCAGGCTCAGACTGCCGGTCAGTACCACCGTTTTCCCGGCAAACGGGCTGTCGATTTCTTCGGCTTTAATCACCACCGGCGCAGGCCAGTGAATGCCGACCTCTTCCACCAGCTGGCGGATCACCTCGCGGTTGCTCTCTTCTTCAAAGAAGTTGAAGACGTGCTTTGCCACCACCACGCCGACATCCGGTACTTTTTGCAGTTCCTCAACCGACGCGGCTTCCAGCGCCTCCAGCGTGCCGAAATAAGCCGCCAGCCCCGCCGCCGTGGATTCACCGACTTCACGAATGCCGAGCGCGTAGAGGAAACGGGCAAAGGTCGTCTCTTTGGCCTTATCCAGCGCGTTGACCACGTTCTGGGCGGATTTCGGTCCCATCCGATCCAGCCCGGTGAGTTTGCCCGCCGTCAGACGGAACAGATCCGCCGGGGTATGGACGTACTCTTTTTCCACCAGTTGATCGATAATCTTGTCGCCCATACCGTCAACGTCCATCGCGCGGCGCGAGACAAAATGCTTAAGCGATTCTTTGCGCTGTGCGCCGCAAATCAGCCCGCCGGTGCAGCGGGTCACCGCCTCGCCTTCCACGCGCTCAACGTCAGAGCCACAAACCGGACAGTGTGCCGGGAAAACCACCGGACGCGTTTCTTCAGGGCGCTCGGTGAGCACCACGTTAACGACCTGCGGGATCACATCACCGGCACGGCGGATCACCACTTTGTCGCCAATACGCAGGCCCAGACGTTCGATTTCATCCGCGTTATGCAGCGTGGCATTGCTGACCAGCACCCCCGCCACCTGAACCGGCTCCAGCCGCGCGACCGGGGTGATGGCCCCGGTGCGGCCTACCTGAAACTCTACGTCGCGCACGGTGGTCATCTGCTCCTGCGCCGGGAATTTGAAGGCCACCGCCCAGCGTGGCGCGCGTGAAACGAAGCCCAGTTGTTCCTGCAATGCCAGCGAGTTGACCTTTATTACCACGCCATCAATATCAAAGCCGAGGGTCGGACGGTCTTCTTCGACCTTACGATAAAACGCCAGTACCGCTTCGGGAGAATCGCAGAGCGTTACGCGGTTGCTGACCGGCAGCCCCCAGGCCTTAAATTGTTGCAGGCGGCCAAGATGCGTATCAGGTAGTTCCCCACCTTCCAGAATCCCCACGCCGTAGCAGAAAAAGGTTAACGGACGCTTTGCGGTTATGCGTGGATCGAGCTGACGCAGCGAACCTGCCGCCGCGTTACGCGGGTTGGCAAAAACCTTACCGCCTTTTTTGCGCGCTTCTTCGTTGATTTTTTCAAACCCGCTTTGCGGCAGAAAGACTTCGCCACGCACTTCCAGCCGCGCCGGAATACCTTCACCGTGTAGCTTAAGGGGAATAGCGCGAATGGTGCGCACGTTGGTGGTGATGTCTTCACCCGTGGTGCCGTCGCCGCGAGTCGCTGCCCGCACCAGAATGCCATTCTCATAAAGAATGCTCACCGCCAGGCCGTCCAGCTTCAGTTCGCAGCACCAGGTCAGTGCGGCGGTATTTTTCAGTCGATCCTGCACGCGTTTTTCAAAGGTGAGGAAACTTTGTTCGTCGAAGACGTTATCCAGCGACAGCATCGGGATTTCGTGCCGCACCTGGCTAAAAGAAGCCAGCGGCGCAGCGCCCACCCGTTGGGTGGGCGAATCAGGCGTAATTAAATCCGGGCGCTGCGCCTCAAGCTCGCGCAGTTCACGCATCAGGCGGTCATATTCGGCGTCCGGGACTTCCGGCGTATCCATAACATGATACAAATATTCATGATGGCGAAGCGTGGTTCGCAGTTCAGTCAGTTGTTGTTCAATAGAGTCCATATCACACCATCAATATAAAAAACCCCCGACAGGCGGGGGTTCAGAGAAAAGAGTAAAGCAGCCAGACGTTATGCGTTGGCCTCTTTCACCTCGCGAATACGATCCTGATACTCACGCAGTTTTTGCGGGGTCATCATCCGACGCTGATCGTCGAGCACTACGCCACCCACTTCATCCGCGATGTATTGTGCGGATTGCAGCATGAGCTTGAAGTTCTGCAACTCATCACCGTAGGAAGGCACCTGCATAAAGATAGTGACGCCAGGCGTGACGAAATCGGTCATGGATTCTGATTCAAAGAAACCCGGTTTCACCATGTTGGCCAGGCTAAACAGTACCGGACCACCACCATCAGTACTCAGGTGGCGATGGAAAATATTCATTTCACCAAATTTGAAGCCCGCCTGCTGAATGCTGTTCAGCAATAATTCACCGCTGATCTGCGTGCCGTGATGCGCCGAAACGTTCATCACGATGACCGTTTCCGCACGTTTCGGTTTTTCCTGAACGGGAGCAGGTTCGACAGGCTGCGGTTGGGGGGCTGGCTCGTGAACCCCCTCTGGCTGCGGCGCAGGCTGAGGCTGGCGAACCGGCGGCGTTTGCACCGGTTGCGGCTGCGCTGGCGGTTGCTGCGGCACGGGCTGCGGTTGGTGAACAGGCTGCGGCTGTTGTACGGGTTGCGACGGATGAACAGGCTGATGCTGAACAGGCGGCTGCGGCGGCTGGCGCACGGGCTCTTCCTGCTGCTGCACAGGCGGCTGCGGCTGGCGAGGCTGTGCCGATTCATAAGGCGGCTGATAGCGGTGTTGAGGCTGACGAGGGGCTTCATGCTCGCCGGGTGCTGCGCCAGGGGCGTGATTAACCCGATGAACTCGCACTTCACCTACGCTGTCAGCGTCGTCTTCGAACTCACTGCTATCAGACTCGTCGTCATCACGCTGTGACTTCATGCGTTTTAGTGGGCGATCGCGAAACATAGAAGAGCGCTCTTTACGGCTGGTCCAGAACCCATGGACCAGTAAAGCGATTATGGCGATCGCGCCAACAATGATTAATATCAGACGCAAATCCTGCATCATTATATTCTCTGTTGTTCTAACACCTTGCCACCACGGCAAACATTTACTCACTAAGAGTATTTGCCGATTACGTCAAGTGCAAGTGCGCGCAAGGATTTCACCGCATAAAGATGAACTAAATTGTGCCTTTTGCTGATTTTTCGAACATTTCTCAACTGGAGATTGCCGCACAACCGGATAATATAGGCGAGTTACTCATCCGGCAGCAGTAAAAGGAGCATTGCCTGAACATGACGTCATCCTCTTCAGCGACTTCAAGAAGCGGTCTTTATTACTTTTCCCAGGGGTGGAAACTGATCTCCCTGCCCGGCATTCGCCGTTACGTTTTTATGCCGCTGTTAATCAACGTGCTGTTGATGGGTGGCGCATTCTGGTGGCTGTTTACCCGGCTGGATACCTGGATCCCCGCCCTGCTGAGTTACGTACCGGACTGGCTGCAATGGCTTAGCTATGTGATCTGGCCACTGGCCGTGATTTCCATACTACTGGTATTTGGTTATCTTTTTTCTACCCTCACCAACTGGATAGCCGCCCCGTTTAACGGCCTGCTGGCGGAGCAACTCGAAGCGCGGCTAACCGGCGCAACGCCACCCGACGGCGGTATTATGGGTATCATGAAAGATCTGCCGCGCATCATGAAGCGTGAATGGCAAAAACTTGCCTGGTATCTGCCGCGCGCGGTGCTGTTGCTGATCCTCTACTTTATTCCCGGCGTTGGTCAGACGGTGGCCCCGATACTGTGGTTTTTATTCAGCGCGTGGATGATGTCTATCCAGTATTGCGATTATCCGTTCGATAACCATAAAGTCCCCTTCCGGACGATGCGCGGGGCGCTGCGCACGCGCAAAATGACCAACATGCAGTTCGGCATGATCGTCAATCTGTTTACCATGATCCCGGTGCTCAATCTTTTCATCATGCCGGTTGCGGTTTGTGGTGCAACGGCCCTGTGGGTGGATGAATATCGCCCCAACCACGCGCTGTGGCGGTAATGGGGAAGAAGTGGATTATTCCACTTCTTATTCCATACTGGTCATCATTATTTCCCTTCAGCATATAGATATGCGAAATCCTTACTTCCGCATATTCCATGAGCAGGTATGCTGGTGCCGTCACCCCAAATTTCATACAGTTAAGGACAGGCCATGAGTAAGATTTTTGAAGATAACTCGCTGACTATCGGTCATACGCCATTGGTTCGACTGAACCGAATCGGTAACGGACGCATTCTGGCGAAGGTAGAATCACGCAACCCAAGCTTTAGCGTTAAGTGCCGAATCGGTGCCAACATGATTTGGGATGCTGAAAAACGCGGCGTACTGAAAGCGGGCATTGAGCTGGTCGAGCCGACCAGTGGTAATACCGGGATTGCGCTGGCCTACGTTGCCGCTGCGCGCGGTTACAAACTGACCCTGACCATGCCGGAAACCATGAGCGTGGAACGTCGCAAGCTGCTGAAAGCGCTGGGTGCTAACCTGGTACTGACCGAAGGCGCGAAAGGCATGAAAGGGGCGATCCAGAAAGCGGAAGAAATCGTCGCCAGCGATCCGGCGAAATATCTGCTGCTCCAGCAGTTCAGCAACCCGGCAAATCCGGAAATTCATGAAAAGACTACCGGCCCTGAAATCTGGGAAGATACTGACGGTCAGGTTGACGTTTTCATCTCCGGCGTGGGTACTGGCGGTACGCTGACCGGCGTCAGCCGCTACATCAAAAATACCAAAGGCAAAACCGACCTCATCACCGTGGCGGTTGAACCATCCGATTCTCCGGTTATTGCTCAGGCACTGGCAGGCGAAGAGCTGAAGCCTGGCCCGCATAAAATTCAGGGCATCGGCGCAGGCTTTATTCCCGGTAACCTCGATCTGAAACTGGTTGATAAAGTCGTTGGCATTACCAACGAAGAAGCGATTTCTACCGCTCGTAAGCTGATGGAAGAAGAAGGCATTCTGGCCGGGATTTCCTCCGGCGCGGCGGTCGCAGCGGCGCTGAAGTTACAGCAAGATGAAACCTTTACCAACAAGAATATTGTGGTTATCCTACCCTCTTCGGGTGAGCGTTATCTGAGTACTGCACTGTTTGCCGATCTGTTCACAGAGAAAGAGTTGCAACAGTAGTGCCAGTTTGTAAAATTCGCGTAAAAAAGCACCCAGAGGGGTGCTTTTTTGTGGCGTACTTCAAACTTTTACCCCTCCCGGCATTGCTTCACCCCGTCAGGTCTGGTATTTAACCAGCAGAATTATTTTGATGCGCGAAATTATTCAAAAGTGGCTTTTCCACTGGCTGAATCGATTTTATGATTTGGTTCAAATCTTGCTTTCGCGGCATAATGTTTAATGACGCGCTAAACGTCTAAGGCCAGTAGTTCCTGTCCCGATTACGTTAACGTAACCGTTAAGCGCAGGCGCTTATGATCCAGGCTAAAGTGTAGCCAACAAGCTAAACTTTAGATCCACAATACTAAACCTATAAGTTGGGGAAATATAATGTTCCAGCAAGAAGTTACTATTACCGCTCCGAACGGTCTTCACACCCGCCCTGCTGCTCAGTTTGTGAAAGAAGCCAAAGGTTTTACTTCCGAAATTACTGTGACCTCTAACGGCAAAAGCGCCAGCGCAAAAAGCCTGTTCAAACTGCAAACTCTGGGTCTGACTCAGGGCACCGTTGTCACCCTGTCTGCAGAAGGTGAAGACGAGCAAAAAGCAGTTGAGCATCTGGTTAAACTGATGGCTGAACTCGAGTAAGTTCACGGGTTCTTTTTAATATCAGTCACAAGTAAAGGTAGGGTTATGATTTCAGGCATTTTAGCATCCCCGGGTATCGCTTTTGGCAACGCGCTGTTGTTAAAAGAAGATGAGATTGTCATCGACCGGAAGAAAATTTCTGCCGATAAGGTTGATCAGGAAGTTGAACGGTTTCTGAGCGGTCGCGCAAAGGCGTCTGCCCAGCTTGAAGCAATTAAAACCAAAGCTGGTGAAACTTTCGGCGAAGAAAAAGAAGCCATCTTTGAAGGGCATATCATGCTGCTCGAAGATGAGGAGCTGGAGCAGGAAATCATAGCCCTGATTAAAGATAAGCACATGACTGCTGACGCAGCAGCCCATGAAGTTATCGAAGGGCAGGCAACTGCTTTAGAAGAACTGGATGACGAATACCTGAAAGAACGTGCGGCTGACGTGCGTGACATCGGTAAGCGTTTGATGCGTAACATTCTCGGCATGGCGATCATTGACTTAAGCTCAATCCAGGACGAAGTGATCCTCGTTGCCGCTGACCTTACCCCTTCAGAAACCGCACAGTTAAACCTGCAAAAGGTACTGGGCTTTATCACTGATGTGGGTGGCCGTACTTCTCACACCTCCATCATGGCGCGTTCTCTGGAACTGCCTGCTATCGTGGGTACCGGCAGCGTAACTGCCCAGGTGAAAAACGGCGATTATCTGATTCTGGATGCCGTAAACAATAAAGTTTACGTCAACCCAACTAATGAAGAAATCGATCAACTGCGTGCCGTTCAGGAGCAGGTTGCCAGCGAAAAAGCCGAACTGGCCAAGCTGAAAGATCTGCCTGCGATTACCCTTGACGGTCATCAGGTTGAAGTCTGCGCTAACATCGGCACCGTGCGCGATGTAGACGGTGCAGAACGCAACGGCGCGGAAGGCGTGGGCCTTTACCGTACCGAATTCCTGTTCATGGACCGCGACGCGCTGCCGACCGAAGAAGAACAATTCTCCGCGTACAAAGCCGTTGCTGAAGCCTGTGGCTCTCAGGCGGTTATTGTCCGTACCATGGACATCGGCGGCGACAAAGAACTGCCGTACATGAACTTCCCGAAAGAAGAAAACCCGTTCCTCGGCTGGCGTGCCGTGCGTATCGCCATGGATCGTAAAGAAATCCTGCGCGATCAGGTTCGTGCAATTCTGCGCGCTTCTGCTTTCGGCAAACTGCGTATCATGTTCCCGATGATCATCTCTGTAGAAGAAGTCCGCGCACTGCGCAAAGAGATCGAAATCTACAAACAGGAACTGCGCGACGAAGGTAAAGCCTTCGATGAAAGTATTGAAATTGGCGTAATGGTTGAAACTCCGGCGGCAGCGACTATTGCCCGTCATTTAGCCAAAGAAGTCGATTTCTTTAGTATCGGTACCAATGACTTAACCCAGTACACGCTGGCAGTTGACCGTGGTAATGATATGATTTCCCATCTTTATCAGCCGATGTCACCGTCCGTACTGACTCTGATTAAACAAGTTATTGATGCTTCTCATGCTGAAGGTAAATGGACCGGCATGTGTGGTGAGCTTGCAGGCGACGAACGTGCTACACTTCTGTTGTTAGGGATGGGTCTGGATGAGTTCTCAATGAGCTCCATTTCTATCCCGCGCATTAAGAAAATTATTCGTAACACGAATTTCGAAGATGCGAAGGTATTAGCAGAGCAGGCTCTTGCTCAACCGACAACGGACGAGTTAATGACGCTGGTTAACAAGTTCATTGAAGAAAAAACAATCTGCTAATCCACGAGATGCGGCCCAATTTACTGCTTAGGAGAAGATCATGGGTTTGTTTGATAAACTGAAATCTCTGGTTTCTGATGATAAGAAAGACACCGGAACTATTGAGATTATTGCTCCGCTGTCTGGCGAAATCGTGAATATCGAAGACGTGCCGGATGTCGTTTTTGCTGAAAAAATCGTTGGTGATGGTATTGCCATCAAACCTACCGGTAACAAAATGGTTGCACCGGTTGATGGTACCATCGGCAAAATTTTTGAAACTAACCATGCGTTCTCTATCGAATCGGATAGCGGCATTGAGCTGTTTGTTCACTTCGGTATCGACACCGTCGAACTGAAAGGCGAAGGCTTCAAGCGTATTGCTGAAGAAGGCCAGCGCGTGAAAGTCGGCGACACGGTTATCGAGTTCGATCTGCCGCTGCTGGAAGAGAAAGCCAAGTCTACCCTGACTCCGGTTGTTATCTCCAACATGGACGAGATCAAAGAACTGATCAAACTGTCTGGTAGCGTGACCGTGGGTGAAACACCGGTTATTCGCATCAAGAAGTAAGCATTACTCCATAAAAAATGGTGCCTTCTGGCACCATTTTTTTTATCTTTCTGCCAGCGGCGGCAGGATCAGTTCATCGCTTTCTCTTTCATGCGTGTAGCGCATCACTTCCAGCACGCGGAAACCGGCAGTTCGCACGGCGTCCGTGAGTTCCAGACCCTTCACTAATCCACTCACCAGCTGTGCGCAGAATAAATCACCGGTGCCTTTTAAATCGGTCTTCACGCGCGGATGGGAAACCACATCGACGCTGTCGGCGGTCACTACAATCACCTGCATCTGCTGGCTCTCATCGGCACCGGGCGCGCTGGTGATGACGATCCATTTCAGTGTGTCCGAAAGCAGACTTTTTGCGGCAGCAATGGCGCTGTCCACATCGCGGCAGTTTCTGCCGGTTAATACTTCCAGCTCAAAAACGTTCGGCGTCAACCCCTGAGCCAGCGGCAGCAGATGGTCACGGTACGCTTCCGGCAGGTCAGGTTTAACATAGATCCCGCTGTCGATGTCGCCAATGACCGGATCGACCAGGATCAGCAGGTCAGGATGCGCCTCGCGCAACGCAGTCAGCCAGCGGGAGAGAATGTTGATTTGCGACGCCGTGCCCATATAGCCCGTCGTCACCGCCCGGAGCTGACGCAACGCATCGCGCTCCTGTAACCCACGCAGATAGCCGCTAAACCATTCATCGGGGATCGCCCCGCCATAAAAGGTGTCGTAGTGCGGCGTATTGCTTAACAGCACCGTCGGCACGGCAAAAACGTTCAGCCCGTTCTGTTTGATAGCCGGTACGGCGATGCTGTTACCCACGCTGCCGTAAACCACCTGCGACTGCACGGCGACAATATCCGCCTGTAACGCCCTGCTCTTATCATTGAACAACAATAAACTACTCATTTCTTACTCTGTCTCCTTGCCGACGATCGCCAGCACATCCCGTCAGAAACTTTACCCGATTTTGGCAGTCAAATCGCCGACAGATATCAAGGAGATGGAGTTTCTATGAAGAAAATATTTTGCCTGGTTGCCGCACTGCTGATGACGTTCCCGGCTTTCGCCAAACTCAACGCCCATGAAGAAGCCCGTATCAACGCCATGCTTGACGCGCTGGCCCAGAAAAAAGACCTGGTCTTTGTGCGCAATGGTGATGCGCACAACTGTGACGAGGCCGTTTCTCACCTGCGCCTGAAGCTGGGCAATACCCGCAACCGCATTGACACCGCCGAGCAGTTTATTGATAAAGTCGCGTCGTCCTCATCGATCACCGGGAAGCCGTATATCGTTAAAATTCCCGGCAAGAGCGATGAAAACGCGCAGCCTTATCTGCATACGCTGATCGCAGAAACGGACAAAAATCTGTAGCTTAAATTCCCGCGCCCTGACTGAAATGCTCTTCACCGAACACCCCGGTGGAGAGATAACGGTCGCCACGGTCGCAAATAATCGCTACGACTACCGCACCGGGGTTGGCGCGCGCCACGCGCAGTGCGCCAGCTACCGCGCCACCTGAACTGACACCGCAGAAGATGCCTTCGCGTACCGCAAGCGTGCGCATGGTGTCTTCTGCTTCCCGTTGATGAATATCCAGCACCTCATCCACCAGCGCGGCGTTGAAAATACCCGGCATATATTCCGCAGGCCAGCGGCGGATGCCCGGAATACTGCTTCCCTCAGCCGGTTGTAAGCCGACAATCGTCACCGCCTTCTCCTGCTCGCGCAGAAAACGCGACACGCCGGTAATCGTGCCGGTCGTGCCCATGCTGGAGACAAAATGGCTGATGCGTCCGGCGGTTTGCCGCCAGATTTCCGGGCCGGTAGTCGTATAATGCGCATAGGGGTTATCAGGATTGTTGAACTGGTCCAGCAACTTGCCTTCCCCACGTTCGGCCATTTCGGCTGCCAGATCCCGCGCTCCTTCCATGCCCTGCTCTTTGCTGACCAGAATCAGATCAGCACCGTAGGCGCGCATGGCGGCACGGCGCTCCTGGCTCATGTTATCGGGCATGAGCAGCTTCATGCGATAGCCTTTCAGCGCGGCAATCATCGCCAGCGCAATGCCCGTATTACCGCTGGTGGCTTCGATCAGCACGTCGCCAGGTTTAATTTCGCCGCGTTTTTCCGCCTCGACAATCATCGAAAGCGCCGCGCGATCTTTCACCGATCCCGCCGGATTATTGCCTTCCAGTTTGACCCAGATTTCGCTGCCGTTGTCCGGCCCCAGACGCTGTAATTTGACCAGCGGCGTATTGCCGATGGTTTGCTCTAATGTGTCCACGTTTTTTGCTCAATAAAAAGCCCGGCTAGCGCAGCGCCACCGGGCGATAAACATACTGATTAAGCTATCAGGCGGATTCTGCCAGAGCAAGCGCCTGATGATTTTCGATGCGCTCCTTGCCGTGATAGAGACGCGCATGTTGTAGCCCGACAAACAGTCGTTCGCCGCGCACCGGAGCGTTATCGTCCTGCATCACTACGGTGAGAGGTTCGTCATGCCAGCCAAGCGGTTGCACCACCAGTTGGGTGTAATGGCCTTTCGGACTGGCTTCGATAACCTGCACCGGCAGCGGCGCGTCCAGACTGGTGCGGCGGCTGATGTCCACTTCCCACGGACGCAGAAATAGCTCTACCGGCCCCTGATGCGCAGAGGTATAGCCCAGCGGCCAGCGGTGCGCACCAACGTGGAACTGCCCGCCGCGAATAGTGCCGTTCAGACGATTGACTTCGCCCATAAACTCCAGCACGAAGCGGGTCGCCGGTTCACGCCAGACCTGATCCGGCACGTCCACCTGTTCGATATTTCCCTGGCTCATCACCACGACCCGATCCGCGACTTCCATCGCCTCTTCCTGATCGTGGGTGACAAACACGCTGGTGAACTTCAGTTCTTCATGAAGCTGACGCAGCCAGCGGCGCAGTTCTTTACGCACCTGGGCGTCCAGCGCGCCGAAAGGTTCATCAAGCAGCAGGATTTGCGGTTCAACGGCCAGCGCACGCGCCAGCGCCACGCGCTGTTTCTGTCCGCCGGAAAGCTGGGCCGGATAGCGTTCCGCCAGATGCGCAAGCTGTACCATTTCCAGCAGTCGGGTGACTTTCGCTTTGATGGTGGCCGCATTCGGGCGCTCACGGCGCGGCAGTACGGTCAGGCCAAACGCGATGTTATCAAACACCGTCATATGGCGAAAAAGCGCGTAATGCTGGAAGACAAAACCCACTTTGCGATCGCGCGCGTGCAGGCGGCTGACATCGGTGCCGTGAAAACGAATATTGCCGCTGGTCTGATGCTCCAGCCCGGCGATGATCCGCAGCAGCGTGGTTTTACCGGAGCCGGACGGTCCCAGCAGCGCCACCATCTGACCTGAAGGAATATCCAGCGAGATATCGTTCAGCACCTGGGTGCGACCAAAAGACTTCTTAATTCTGGCAATCTCAATGCTCATGATTTCCCTCCTGTTGCAGGCGTCGTTCCTGATTGCTCAGACGCCACTGCAACGCACTCTTTAAAAACAGGGTCAGAATAGCCATCAACGCCAGCAGAGCGGCGGCGGTAAACGAGCCGACGGTATTGTAATCCTGCTCAAGCAGTTCAATTTGTAGCGGTAGCGACAGCGTTTCACCGCGAATGGAGCCGGAGACCACCGACACCGCGCCAAACTCGCCAATCGCGCGGGCGTTGGTCAGCACCACGCCATACAACAGCGCCCAGCGAATATTCGGTAACGTCACGCGGCGGAACATCTGCCAGCCGGACGCGCCAAGCAGGATCGCCGCTTCATCTTCATGACTTCCCTGGCTAAGCATCACCGGCACCAGTTCGCGTACCACAAACGGACAGGTCACAAAAATGGTGACTAACACCATGCCCGGCCAGGCGAACATGATTTGCAGGTTGTTCTCGTCCAGCCAGCCGCCAAGTGGACCGTTAGATCCGTAGAACAGCAGGTAAATCAGCCCTGCGACCACCGGTGAGACGGCAAAAGGAATGTCCAGCAGCGTCAGCAGCAGCTGACGCCCCGGAAAGTTAAAGCGCGTCACCAGCCACGCCAGCAGCGTCCCGAACAGCAGGTTGACCGGCACGGTGATCAGCGCAATCAGCACCGTCAGCCAGATAGCATGGAGCATGTCGGGATCGCTTAAGTTTTGCAGAACCGGTGCCAGCCCCTTGCTGAAAGCCTGCACGAAGATATAAATCATCGGCACCACAAGAATAAACACTGACAGCAGCACGCCTGAGGCGATCAGAAACCATTTTCCCCAGTTCACGCGGGGGACGTCATAACGTTTCAATTGAGTCACTTCCGCCATTAATGACCTACCACACGCCGACCAAAGCGACTTTGCAGGGTATTGATTGAGAACAGCAGCAGCAGCGAGGCCGCGAGGATCACCGACGCAATAGCGCTGGCCGCCGGATAATCAAACTCCTGAAGACGGACAAAGATCATCAGCGAGGTCACTTCCGTTTTCCACGCGATGTTCCCGGCGATAAAAATGACCGCACCGAATTCACCGAGGCTGCGGGTAAAAGAGAGCGCCACGCCCGCCAGCAGCGCGGGGGACAGTTCTGGCAGCACCACCTTACGGAAGCTCTGAATGCGCGTGGCACCGAGGGTTTCGGCCGCTTCCTCATATTCCGGGCCTAACTCCTCCAGCACCGGCTGGACGGTACGCACCACAAACGGAATACTGGTAAACGCCATCGCGACCGCGATACCGAGCCAGGTATAGGTGACTTTGATATCGAATTTCGCCAGCCATTCCCCGTAAAAACCGTTAACCGAAAACAGAGAGGCCAGCGTCAGGCCCGCCACCGCCGTCGGCAGCGCAAACGGCAGGTCTATCAGGGCATCCAGCAGCGTGCGTCCGGGAAAACGATAGCGGGTTAAGATCCACGCCATCAGCAGGCCAAAAACGCCGTTAAACACCGACGCCACAAACGCCGACAGCAGCGTTACTTTATACGCGGCCACCACCTGCGGATTGGTGATCACCTCCCAGTACTGCTCCCAGCTCATCTGGGAAAGCTGCATCACCAGCGCACTGAGCGGCAGCAGCATGATCAGGCACACAAACAGCAGGCTGGTGCCGAGGCTTAAGGTAAAGCCCGGCAGCACCCGCCGGGTAGAGACAGCAAACATTACTTACGCCCCGCCGCCAGCAGCTTATCGAGTTCCCCGCCGCTGGCGAAGTGGGTTTTCATCACTTCCGGCCAGGGACCAAAGCTATCTTCCACGCGCAGTAACTCGGTCTGCGGGAATTTGTCTTTCAGTTTGTCCATGACCTGCGGATTATTGACGCGATAGGCGTAGTCAGTGATGATGCTCTGCGCCTGCGGGCTGTACAGCCAGTTCAGGTACGCTTTCGCCGCTTTTTCCGTGCCGTTGGCCTGGACGTTTTTATCCACCCAGGCGACCGGGAATTCTGCGAGGATGTTCACTTTCGGCACCACCACTTCAAAGCCCTGCGCTTCATACTGCTTGCGGATGTTATTCACTTCCGATTCAAAACTTATCAGCACATCGCCCAGGCCACGTTCCACAAATGTGGTTGTGGCACCGCGACCGCCGGTATCAAAAACTTCGACATTCTTCAGAAACTGGGTCATAAACTGCCGGGTTTTGGCCTTATCGCCGCCGTCGGCTTTATCGGCTGCGCCCCACGCGGCAAGATAGGTGTAACGCGCATTGCCGGACGTTTTCGGATTCGGGAAAATCAGCTTCACGTCAGAACGCACCAGATCGTTCCAGTCGTGAATGTTTTTCGGGTTGCCTTTACGCACCAGGAACGCCATCGTCGAATAGAACGGCGAACTGTTATTCGGCAGGCGGCTCTGCCAGTCTGCCGGGATCAGCTTGCCTTTGTCGTGCAGGATTTGCACGTCGGTCACCTGGTTATAGGTGACGACATCGGCTTTAAGGCCCTGCAAAATAGCCAGCGCCTGTTTTGACGATCCGGCGTGAGACTGCTTAATCGTCAGCTTGTCGCCGCCGTTATCTTTTGCCCACTGCTGCTCAAACGGCGGATTAAGGGCGGCAAACAGTTCACGCGAGACGTCGTAAGAGCTGTTCAGCAACTCAGTCGCCTGCGTCTGCGCGGTCAGCAGCAAAGAGGCCGCCAGCAGCAGATACCTTTTTTTCAGTGATTTAACGACCATTGCGCACCCTTATAAATTTATGACTTTCCGATAGCCATAATATTTATAACGGACACCAAAGGAGTAACGGTTTTATATACCGTTTAGTGATTTGCCAGTCGAAAACAGAATAAGCGTGATGACGAATTGAGGGGCGGCGCGTGAATGTCCGCCCCTTTACTCAGGGTTGGAGGGCTACGCAAATCCAGCCGTAAGCGACGGCGAAAAGGATGAGCACCGTTTTCAGTAATAGTGTGATTCTCATCATTCACCCCTTAACTCAAATCGACATTCTTACAGCCAAACAGGGCGGTAATGATAAAACCGGCCACGTAAGAAACCAGCACGCCGCCGCCGTAGACCGCAATGGCAGGCAGGATGCCCTCGTCAGAGGTCATTAACGGCAGCGCGACCAGCCCGGACGGACCAAAGGCGCTGTTGAGGCCGACCGGCAGCCCCAGCCAGGCGATGGTGCCAATAAACAGCCCGCCTGCCGCGCCGCCAAAGCAGGCGGTAACAAACGGCTTCATGCGCTGCAGCGTAACGCCATAAATCAGCGGCTCCCCGACGCCGAGAAATCCCGGAATAATCGCCCCTCGGATTTGTGAACGCAACAGCGAGGTTTTATCCGCGCGCCAGTACAGGGCCAGCGCCGCTCCCACCTGCCCCGCGCCTGCCATTGAAAGGATCGGGAAAAGCGAGTTGAATCCCTGAGAATCCATCAGCGCCAGATAAACCGGAATAAATCCCTGATGCACGCCAAACACCACTGCAATCAGAAACACGCCTGCCAGCACCGCGCAGCCGAGCGGATTGCTGTTGAGGTGCATAAACAGCCATGACATGCCCTGGAACAGCCAGACGCCGATGGGCATAATCACCACAAACGTCAGCGCGGCGGTCACCAGCAGCGTGAGCATTGAAGTCAGGAGCATATCCAGTTCGTCAGGCACATACCGGCGGATGAATCGCTCGATTTTAGCTCCGGCCCACGCCGCCAGCAGCACGCCGATAATATTACCGCGCGGATCGATAGCAATGCCGAAAAAGTCCTGTAGCCCGGAATAGTAGCCGGTGGTGGCAGCAGGGTTATAGCCGAGAATAAACAGCGTGGCGATAATCGCTCCGTTCACCGCCGTACCGCCAAACGCTTTCTGCGCGTTATAGCCGACGAGGATCACCAGAAACGTGAACAGCCCTTTACTGAAAATTTTGAGAAAATTCAGCGCGTCCGGCAGGGTGCCCGTCGCATCCGGGGCGACGTGCAGCGCGGTGCCGATTAAAGTGGCGATCCCCAGCATCAGCCCGGAAGCGATAAAACCGGGAATCAACGGGGTAAAAATAGTGGCGAAATTAGCCAGGAATTGCTGTAAAGAGGATTGCTGTTTATTTTTAAGCTGGCTTTTATTATCCGCCGCTATCGATTTTAAATCCTTTTTGCCCAGCAGATGATTAACGCCCTCCGCCGCACGCTGCGCTTTGCCGACGCCAAATATCACCTGCACTTCGTTGCCGTTAAGAATCACACCGCTAACGCTGCCCGCCAGACGCTCGCTGATTTGCCGATCCACCTGTTCCGTATCGGCGACTTTCAGCCGCAGACGGGTCATACAATTGCCGCAGGAAACAATATTCTCTTCCCCGCCCACCAGCGAAATAATCTGGACCAGTAAGTCCTTACTGATATCTTTAGCCACTCTTTTCCTCGCTCCGTTCCATAGAAGAATGAATAAACGCATTATGCGCCTGGCAAACGGAAGCTGCATTGATTGCGGGAGGATTTTCCAGGGAAGTCACAGAACAGTAAAAAAGGCGGCACCGCAAGCACTTGCGATGCCGCCTTGATTAGCGGGTTTACAGCGCCAGCAGTCGGTCGAGTGAAGGCGCGAAATAGTAGCCGCCGGTGACCGGACGGGTAAAGCGCAGCATGGCATCGCGTTTACCGTCGGTGTCGCCAAACATGCTCAGCAACTGCTGCTCGATATTATAAAGACGCGCGCAGTAGGCGCAGAAATAGAGACCGTGCGTGCCGCTTGCCGTGCCGTAAGGCAGGCTCTGACGCACAATTTTCAGGCTCTTACCGTCTTCTTTGAGATCCACCCGGCTTAAGTGTGAGGTGACAGGACGTTCGTCGCCGTCGATCTCCTCGTTGGCCTCTTTGGTGCGCCCGATCATCATCTCCTGATCGTGAACGCCCATGCGGTTAAGCTGCTTAAGATTATGCTCCCAGCGCTGGACAAAAACGTAGCTGCCGCCAGCGTCCACGCCGTCCTTAATGACCGCGACGTCGCGACGTTTTTCATCGCCCGCCGGGTTTTCAGTGCCGTCCACAAAACCGCTCAAATCGCGATCGTCAACCCAGCGGAATCCGTGAATTTCCTCTTTCACGTCCAGCGCATCGCCAAACGCGTCCAGCGCGGCCTGGGCAAGCGAGAAGTTAACGTCGTGGCGCAGGGAAAGAATGTGGATCAGGACATCGTACTGGGTGGCGGGAGCCAGGCCTTTCCCGTAAGGGATAAAGTCTTTCAGCTCTTCGGCTCCCTCACCGCCGCTCAGGTCGCGCCATGCGTTATGCCCAAAAGCCACCACCGCACCGATGTTGGCTTCCGGGAACTGAGCCTGAAAGGTCGCCAGCTTATCGGCGAAAATTTTACTGCCCGCGCGCAGGAGATCGGTCTCTCCCTTTACATTGGCTTCGATCCAAATCGCCGCGCGACAATGTTCTGGCAAAATGCCACTCTGCACCTGGGACATTGCTTCTCCTGAAAAAATCACGCCACCGTGGCGTTAATGCGGCTATTGTACCGCTTTTTCAGGCGGGCGATTTGTCCCGGCGCAAATTACCGACGCCAGATAATTTTGCTCACGGTCCAGCTTTGCAGCGCGTCGTCGGAAGGCATCAGGTCTGCCGGGCCGCTCCAGTTTCCGGTAAACAGGTAGCTGATATGCTGGCTGCCTTCGGCTTTACACTCCACGGCACCGGCATCATCGCCGGAGGCCTGCTGACAGTTGCCATAGGCTTTGCGGTAGAGATCGCTAAATTTGTTGCCGATTTTGCCGCCGCCATCGGTTTTGATATCCGGGTCCCGCACGTCAATGCGGCTCACCGTGGCGCCGTCGCCGTTAATGACCAGCGCCACGTCATTGCCTTTCAGCGCTTCAAAATAATTCACGATGCCGCCGTTTTCGGTTTTCATCCCGCTGCGCAGACGATAATCGCCGCCCAGCGCATCGCTGATGGCGTCCTGCTTCAATGGCGTCGAACCGGTGATGCCGCTGACGCCATGCTCCGTTACGCTACCCGACGAGCCAAACCAGTTCCACGGATTCGCCGCCGACCAGTTCACCGAGGAGAGCGTTGAGCAACCAGCCAGAGCCAAAGGCATAACGCAGATAAATAAACGCAGCGATTTCATTCACACTTCCTCTATTTTAAATTCAACGCCTGTTGGAGTACGGCAGCGGCAAAAAGTGCCGTTTAATCTGTCTGCGTACTGAAACAGGCACGCAATCGTGGATGGACCAGCAAAAACCAGAGCGCGTAAGCATCCAGAATGACCAGCGCCAGCGCGGTCCCGCTTACCGCCTCACCGGAATACCACAGTAGCGGCTGCCACAGCACCAGAACGCACTGCGCCAGAATGAGCAGCCAGCGTAACGTCCCCCACAGGCGCGGCCAGCTCTGCCGCCGTCCGCTGATCAAAAAGGTGATAACCGCCGGTACGCCGGGCAATAATCCCCACCAGAAGTTATCGTGATCGGGATAGAACAAATTCAGCAGCGCATCGCCCTGATCGCGCGATGCGCCCGCCATGACAAACAATACCCAGGTCCGGGCCTGCAACAGCAGCACCACCCAGAAAAGAACGGGGAGTTTTAACGCGCCGTGACGGTCGTAATCAGAAGGAAAGTACATATGCCCACCTGAAAATAAAACGGCATTATACACAGGGTTTTTCAGGCTATCTGCTAAAGCCGATGCGGGGGAAGGTAATATCAGATCCGCCCCGGAAAAATGGCGGTTTATGTGACGCCCGGCCAGCCAGACAGAACGTTAAGCAATCCGGGCGGATCAACGCCCGGTCAGCCTGGGCACAGAAAGCACAGGCTTAGTACTCTTCATCTTCAATCAGCCGCTTGCCTAAAAGCAGCACATCTGAAGGCTCATAGCCCAACCGCTCGTACATCCCGGAAACCACGTCGTTATCGTCGCGCACCATCACCTGCACTTTCGGGCAGCCGCGCGCGATAAGCTTTTTCTCCAGCCGGTTCAGCAGCGCGTTAGCAATGCCGCGACCGCGAAATTCAGGATGCACGCCGAGGTAATATGCTGAACCCCGATGGCCGTCGTAGCCGCCCATCACGGTGCCGACCACCTCACCGTTGACTTCGGCGACCAGAAACAGACTGACGTCATGCTGGACTTTACGCTCAATATCCATTTCCGGATCGTTCCACGGGCGCAGCAGGTCACAGCGTTCCCACAGAGTGATAACTTCTTCGAAATCCTGCTGGCGAAAAACGCGTATCTCCATGGTAAAACCTGCCTTTTTGGGTTCAAAAGAGTGATTATGGCGCGAACGTGTCGATTAGCCAATATCTCGCGAAACGTGCGGCAAAAAATGGCATAATGCGCGGCATTCATTTATTGAAATGAAAAGTAAAACAATTCTCATCGCGATTGTTCGTCATGACCCTCGCGATACGATATAACATCTGTCACCATTTTCTTTACAACCCAGGCCGAATGAGCACTTTTAAACCACTAAAAACACTCGCATCGCGCCGCCAGGTTTTAAAAACCGGGCTGGCAGTCCTGACGTTGTCGGGGATGTTGAATGCGAACGCAAAAGCAGAATCCCTGAAAACCAGTAACAGCCACAGCAAACCCGCCGCCAAAAAAGCGGGGGCGCGGCGCGTGGTCGTTCTCGATCCCGGTCACGGCGGCATTGATACCGGCGCCATCGGCGGCAACGGTTCAAAAGAAAAACATGTGGTGCTGGCCATCGCTAAAATGGTGCGCGCTAATCTGCAAAGCCAGGGCATTGACGCCCGCCTGACCCGCACCGGCGACACCTTTATACCACTGTACGATCGCGTTGAAATCGCACACCAGCATGGCGCGGATCTGTTTATGTCGATCCACGCGGACGGTTTTACTAATCCGTCCGCGGCGGGCGCATCGGTGTTTGCCCTCTCCAACCGGGGGGCCAGTAGCGCGATGGCGAAGTATCTCTCCGAGCGAGAAAACGCCGCAGACGATCTCGCCGGGAAAAAAGCCAAAGATAAAGACCATCTGTTACAGCAGGTGCTGTTCGATTTAGTCCAGACGGACACCATCAAAAACAGCCTGACGCTTGGCTCGCATATACTGAAGAAAATCAAGCCGGTACACCGCCTGCACAGCCGCAGCACGGAACAGGCCGCCTTCGTGGTGCTGAAATCGCCATCCGTTCCGTCCGTGCTGGTAGAAACCTCGTTTATTACCAACCCGGCAGAAGAAAAGCTGCTCGGCACAACGGCGTTCCGGCAGAAAATTGCCAACGCAATTTCAGCCGGGGTGATCAGCTATTTCCACTGGTTCGACAATCAAAAAGCCCACGCGAAGAAACGCTAATGAAACCCGATGCCCGGCAGGTCAAAGCCTTTTTACGTCAGTTGCAGGACAGGATCTGCCAGCAGCTTTCTCATATTGACGGTACGAATTTCATCGAAGACAGCTGGCAGCGCGAGGCGGGTGGTGGTGGACGCAGCCGCATACTGCGCAACGGCGGCATCTTTGAACAGGCGGGGGTAAATTTTTCCCACGTTTACGGCGAGGCAATGCCCGCTTCCGCCACCGCTCACCGTCCAGAGTTAGCGGGGCGCAGTTTCGAGGCGATGGGCGTGTCGCTGGTGGTGCATCCGCATAATCCGCATGTGCCGACCAGCCATGCCAACGTGCGCTTTTTTATCGCTGAAAAGCCCGGTGCCGATCCCGTCTGGTGGTTCGGCGGCGGCTTTGACCTCACGCCTTTTTACGGCGTGGAAGAGGACGGCATTCACTGGCACCGCACCGCGCGCGACCTCTGCCAGCCGTTTGGCGCAGACATTTACCCGCGCTATAAAAAGTGGTGCGACGACTACTTCTTTTTAAAGCATCGCAACGAGCAGCGCGGCATCGGCGGGCTGTTTTTTGACGATCTTAACACCCCGGATTTCGACACCTGCTTCGCCTTTATGCAGGCGGTGGGCAACGGTTATACCGACGCTTACCTGCCGATTGTCGAACGCCGTAAAGACACCCCCTGGGGCGAACGCGAGCGCAATTTCCAGCTTTATCGGCGCGGGCGCTACGTGGAATTCAACCTGGTGTGGGATCGCGGCACCCTGTTCGGCCTGCAAACCGGCGGGCGCACGGAATCTATTCTGATGTCGATGCCGCCGCTGGTGCGCTGGGAATATGATTATCAGCCGGAAGAAGGCAGCCCGGAAGCCGCGTTGAGCGAGTTTATTCGGGTGCGCGACTGGGTTTAATAGCACGCTGGTTTTAGCCCGTCGGTGATTGAATGGATGCGAGCAGTGCGGAGGCGTCGCGCTGCTTATACGCGCACCTCCAGCACTGGGATATCACGCCTTCTGCATGGCGTTTAACTGCCAGCTATCCACCTCGCATGAAATAGCAGTACCGTGGTTTTCGATGATTATCCAGTTCTGATCTGCTTCAGGGAAAATCCGCGAAGAGGCCACCCACGCACCGTCGTTAATAAATATCTCCAGCGAGGTGGTATCAGAGAATATATGTACCCGGGTCTGTGCCGAAAAAGCCCATTCAGAAGAACGCCGGGTGCCGTAGTCGGTATTAATGGGCTGGCCCGCATCGGTCCGGTCGAGCACAATTTGCTGGCGGCGGGCATCCAGCGTCAGCAGGGTTTTACGCTCCCCCGTTTCACTGGCGCGCAGCGCAAGGGTAATATTTTCAGTTATCGCGCCACTGAAGGTGATCACCGTTTCGCTTACCGCACCGCTGTAAAACGCACGCCGGGTAGCCCGTTCCAGCGTAAACTCATGCCGCTGATGCTCCCCACGCAGTTGCTGAAGCCCCGCGAACGGGCGCTGGTGCAGCCTGCCTGCCGAAAGCGTCAGTTCACGGGGGATGGTCAGCGTGCCGCAGTGCCCGTAATTTTCGCTCGGATAGCCCATTTCTGAAACACCCATCCAGCCGACTAATACCCGCCTGCCGTCGGGCGCGAGCAGCGTTTGCGTGGCATAAATATCAAAACCGTGATCGAGTATCTGCGCCGGTTGATGGTCAAAAGACAGGTTTTCTTTATTGAGTTTATTCCCCAGCAGATAATGCACGTCGTAAATATTCTGCCGCGTTTTATCCACGCACAGCCCCTGTGGGCAATAAATTAAGACGCCCTGCTCATCCAGTTCGAAATAATCCGGGCACTCCAGCATATAACCCGTCTCAACATCGTTAAGATCGATTTCCCCTTTCACCTGCCACGTCAGCGCATCGGCAGAATACAGCACCACGCAGCTGCCCTGTAAGTTTGTTTTTTGCGCGCCAATGACCGCGTAATAATGCCCGTCCTGACGCCATATTTTTGGGTCGCGAAAATGATCGGTATAACCCTGCGGCTGAGCGGATAACGCCGGAGGAAGTTGCCGGGTAAAATTCCCCTGTTTATCCAGCCGGGCAATCATTTGATAAGGCGTGCGCTGCCAGGCGGCATCACGGGTATTGCCGGTATAAAAGATGATCAGTTCATCCTCAACGGCAATCGCGCTGCCGGAATAGGGTCCGTGGCTGTCATAAACCGTTTCAGGTTCAATGAGCGGCCCCTGCGCGCGCCAGTTCACCAGATCGTCCGAGACCAGATGAAACCAGCCCTGATACCATACGTCAGCACAATAGCGCAGCGGGCTCCACTGATAGCACAGGTGATACTGACCGTTAAAAAAGCTAAACCCGTTGGGATCGTTCAAAAATCCGCTTTCTGGTTCAATATGGTAATGCTGGCGATAGGGCGAACCGGCGGTTAACACCTTTGCCTGGTCCAGGATCTCCTGCGGAATATCCGCATATCGTTGATAGCGTTTAATTTTTTGCATACTTTTACTTTGCCTTCAGTACGGCAATCTTGCCAAAAATACAGGTCAGTAGCGCTCCGGCAACCAGTGCCAGAAGATGCGCAATAATATAATTCATATGGCCATTATTCGCCGGATCGACAATGGTGATCCCCGGCAGCGCCGTGGTGCCGTAGCCAACCGCAGTCAGTTTTGAAATATACACCCAGGCCGCGCCTGTTGCTCCGGCCAGGCAACCTGCCAGCAGGGGAAAACGGTATTTTAGCGTCACGCCAAATAGCGCCGGTTCGGAGATACCAAACAGAATCGAGGTGAAAGCCGAAATACAGAGCGTATAAACCTGTTTATTCTTTCTGTGCAGCAGCATATAGCCAAGTACCGCCCCGCCCTGCCCCATTAAGGCCACCGACATTAACGGGTTGAGGAAGTCGCGACCGGTGCTGGCAAGAAGCTGCCCTTCGATGGCACCAAAAGTATGATGCAGGCCGGTAATAACAATTAACTGCTGGACCGCAGCAAAAATCATATAGCCGAAAATGCCCAGATATTCAGCCATCCACAGCAGGCTACCGGTAATAACTTCTCCCAGCATCCGCCCAAACGGGCCAATAATTGTGAATAACAGCAGAGAGGAAAGCAGGATAGTCAGCATCGGGGACAGGACAAATTTAATAATGTCCGGCAGCGTGCGGTTAAAAAACTTATCAAGCCAGGCGACGGTAAAGCCAATCATCAGCGCAATAATAATGCCGCCCTGAAAACCGACCAGTTCAACGGGCAGCCCCAGCAGACTGATGGTTTCGACGGTGGCATTGCCGGAGGCCGCGCTAAAAGCATCGACCAGCCCCGGATGCACCATGATGGCACCAATCGCCAGCCCCAGCGCCGGGCGTCCACCGTAGCGACGGGTTGCCGACCAGGCCACTACCATCGGCAACAGGGCGAAGATCCCCGATGACGCAATGGAGATAATTTTATTGATACCGGATATTTGCGGGAATATCTCAACGATGGTTCTGGCACCGAAAATCCCTTTAGTGGTCAACAACGACGTTAAACCCATCAGCAGCGCAGCGGCTAAAATAGAGGGCATGATTTCCACAAAAACGTCGGAGACTGACTTCACAAACCGCTGTAATATATTTTGCCGCTGCTGACTGACGTACTCGCTATTTTCAGCCAGTTGCAGTTTATCTTTCAGCGCCTGACACACGATATTTACCCGCCCTGCACCGTAAATAATCTGGAGCTGATCGCCAACGGTAAACACGCCTTTTACATGCTCCAGATGCTCAATCACGCCGGTTTGTATTTTTACATTATCAACCAGTACCAGGCGTAAACGCGTGGCGCAGTGGGTAACATGAGTAATATTTTCTTTACCGCCGAGCGCGACAATTAGCGCATCAAGTATATCCGGGCTGGAAAAATCATTTTTCATGGCAAACTCCTGCAAAATTATGATGCCCTTACTATAACTATGCGGTAAAAACGGTAGAATGGAAAAATGTCGACAGTTAAGGGAAGTTTGTTGCGTAAGGATATTTAACAATGAATTATTTATACAACAATTCATTTGCAAATGATTCACTCTATTTCTACTCATGCGGCTTTGATGCCACGGCACCGGGGCATACTTATGGCCCGACGGTGCGCAGCGGTTATATGCTGCATTATGTTCTTTCCGGTAACGGAATATTTACCAGCGGCGGGCAGGACTGGGCGCTGCATCAGGGCGACTTTTTCTTTATCGCGCCGGGGGAGATCATCAAATATGCTGCCGACGCCACGACGCCGTGGGCCTTTTTCTGGATGGGTTTTCGTGGTTCCCTGGTGACGAACTATTTACAGCGCTGCAAACTTTCACCGTCCAATCCGGTATTTCATGAAAACCAGGCTGGGATCATCAAGAATTTATTCAGCGAAATAATAGAAGTCTCTGTATTGAATTCAAATACCGATATTTTACTGACCGCAAAAATGACCGAAATGCTGTACTTACTGTGTCATAATTTCCCTGCCGACGAACCTTATATTCCGCGAAGCCCTAAAAGAATTGCCATTCAGGCCATGCAGTACATTCGTAACCACTATGACAGAAATATCAAAATTGAAGATATCGCGCGTTATTTAAATATCGACCGGACGTATCTCCACCGGCTTTTCAGCCAGCATTTTCAGCACAGCCCAAAAGAGTATTTAACTCGCGTCAGGCTGGACAAAGCCCAGGCGCTGTTGCTGAGCACTCAGTATTCGGTTGCCACAATTGCTTTCTCTGTCGGCTATCAGGATGCACTGCTGTTTTCTAAGGTGTTCCGTAACGCAACCGGACTTTCACCTACGGATTATCGCCAGCAGAAGCAAAGAAATGCCGCCCATCAGTCACCTGGGCGGCATGAGGAGATTACAACGGCTGCGTCTGTGCCTCAACGACCGCCAGCGCCACCATATTAACGATGCGGCGCACCGAGGCGATGGGGGTTAAGACGTGAACGGGTTTCGCTAAAAAGCGTATATGTTCATTTCAGAAATCAAAAAAAATTCGAACATAAATATTGTCGGGTTTATAGCTGATAAGACGTCTATATCTTAATTATGTTCAGAGATGATTAGCGTTACGTTATTCAGACTTGCTCCGCGACGGTATGAGAAAGTAAAAATCATGCCAGCAAATAAATTTTGCCAATGCATTTTCGGTGTAAATATAAATATATTCTTAATTATCCCGGCCCGCATCTACATATCATCCTCAGTCCTTTATAACTGTTAAACCTTTTTTATGATTTTGCCTCCGGCAGAAGGATCTGAAAATGAGCGGAAAACCGGCAGCCCGGACGGGCGACATGACAAAATACGGCGGCCCCGTTATTCAGGGCTCTGCCGGGGTGCTCATTGGCGCCCCTACCGGCGTGGCCTGCTCGGTGTGCCCCGGCAGCATCACCTCCGGCAGCCCGGTCAACCCCCTCACCGGGGCGAAGGTCCTCCCCGGCGAGACCGACCTTGCCCTGCCCGGTCCCCTGCCGTTCATCCTCTCCCGCACCTACAGCAGCTGGCGCACCCCGACGCCCGCACCGGCCGGGCTGTTCGGCCCCGGCTGGAAGGCACCCTTCGATATCCGCCTGCAGGTTTGTGAGCGTGAACTGATACTCAGTGACAGCGGCGGGCGGAGCATTCACTCTGAGCCCCTGTTTCCCGGCGAAATCAGCTACAGCCGCAGCGAATCTTTCTGGCTGGCACGCGGCGGGGTGGCGGCGCAGCCCGCCCCGCAGCCCTTAAGCCCGCTCTGGCAGGCCCTGCCGGAAGTCCTGCGCTACTCGCCGCATGTTTACCTGGCCGCGAGCAGCGCGCAGGGCCCGTGGTGGGTTCTCGGCTGGCCTGAACGGGTCCCGGGGGCGAATGAGACCCTGCCCGCGCCGCTCCCCCCGTACCGGGTGCTGACGGGGCTGGCGGACCGCTTCGGGCGCACGCAGGCTTAACCGGCACCGGCTGGTCCGTTACATGCGGATACAGCACGATGAGCCACAGGTGGAAAGCCGCTATATTTACGACCCGCTGGGGCGGCGGACAGGCAAACGGGTGTGGCGGCGTGAACAGGACCTGACGGGATGGATGTCGCTGTCGCGCAGGCCGGAAGTGACGTGGTACGGCTGGGACGGGGACCGGCTGACGACGGTGCAGACGGACAGAAGCCGTGTGCAGACGATATACCTGCCGGGAAGCTTCACCCCGCTCATCCGCACCGAAACAGAAAACAGCGAACGGGAGAAAGCCCGCCACCGGCGCCTGGCGGAAGTGCTGGCGCAGGACACCGGCGTCACCCTTCCCCCGGACCTGACGGTAATGCTGGACCGGCTGGAGGCAGAGCTGCGGCAGAGCCGGGTGAGTGAGCAAAGCCGGGCGTGGCTGACACAGTGCGGCCTGACCGTGGAGCAGATGGCCGCGCAGCTGGAGCCGGAACACATCCCGGAGAGAAAAATCCACCTGTACCACTGCGACCACCGGGGCCTGCCGCTGGCGCTTGTCAGCCCGGACGGGAGCACGGCATGGCGGGCGGAGTATGATGAGTGGGGCAACCTGCTGAATGAGGATAACCCGCATAATCTGGAGCAGCTCATCCGGCTCCCGGGCCAGCAGTACGATGAGGAGTCGGGGCTGTACTACAACCGGCACCGGTATTATGACCCGTTACAGGGAAGGTACATCACCCAGGACCCGATTGGGCTGGCGGGTGGGTGGAATTGTTATGCATATCCGTTAAATCCTATAAGATTTATAGATCCGTTGGGCTTAGCTCAAGTCTGTTCAAGGCCACTCAAAGGTTCGAGAGGCTTTAGGACAAATGGTATGACAGGCCTCGACCTGGGCGTTTTCCATGCACATATATTCTTTGAAGATGGTACTAATATTGGCTATGGTGGTGATAGTGGGTTATTTAGTGAACCTAAAACTAGTGATTATACTTGTAATAAAGAGAAGTATGACGATGAGACAATGAAAAAAGCGGTGAAGGCAGTCAAAAACGAACCTGATAACCTATTATTTCCTGATGGAAGTAAACAATATGGAAATGATAATTATGGATTTATAGTAAATAATTGCCAGGACTTTGTAAGCGATGTCCTGGACGAATATAAAAGAATAAAAGGCGCGAAGCAATGAAGTTTTTTATAAAAATTGTTATTGCCGATGTGTTTATATTATTAATTCAAGCTATGCTACTGTTTCTTTGGATTTACAAACAAGAAGATTATCCAGCCCTGGGGGTATTAATCTATTTTATTTTTACGATAAAAGATAAAACTATTTTATTTTTAAACCCGCCGATATTAATTTTCACGTTATATATACATCTATTTTTAAAGCATAAAACAGGCGATTCAATATTGAAATATTCAATAGTTGGCATTTTGAATTTCATCCTTTTATATTGCATATCCTGGATTGAAATGCTCATGTTAGTGAGTTTAAAATTTAAAGTTTAAAGTTCCAATGCAGATCTCCAGGCGAAAGGGCTGTAGTGACCTGAACTAAAAACCGGAAGTGACATGGTACGGCTGGGACAGCGACAGGCTGACCACCACGCCTCGCATGGTGCGCGGAGTTTAATGTATGGGAGAATATGCTGCGGGAGGATAACCCGCATAATCTGGAGCAGCTCATCCGGCTCCCGGGCCAGCAGTACGATGAGGAGTCGGGGCTGTACTACAACCGGCACCGGTATTATGACCCGTTACAGGGAAGGTACATCACCCAGGACCCGATTGGGCTGGCGGGTAGATGGAATTTTTATCAGTACACCATTAACCCAGTGCAGCAGGTGGATCCGTTGGGGCTAGATATTTGGATTGAAAATCAAGGTCCAGGCGAACCCGCGTTACATCAAAGTGTGAATGTAGGGGCACCTGATGGTAGCTATAACTCCTACAGTTACGCTATGGGCTCTTTCCCCCACGGCGAGGTTTATAATGATGTAAAACATGGGGGGAAAATTGAAATGTACAAAAAAACCACCAAAGAGCAGGATGAAACTTTTGATAAAGCGATGAAAGCTCAATTAGGAGAACATGGCTATTACGGATATGACGATGTTTGCCGTAGTTGGAGTCGGCGTCAATTTGAATCAGCTCCAGGAAATCAGGAAAACCCACCGAAGCGTAAAAACGTCGTAGTTATAATGGGGGGATTTGATTTGTCATCAAAAGGGAGTAGTACGACAGGTAGCGGGACTTCTCGATGAGGGTATTGATATTTATTCTTGGATTGTTTTTTTCTATCATTGCATGGGTTTCTGATAATATTACTGTAGTGAATGAATGCAGTTACTACACACTATTTATTATAGCTTTGGCTGCAGTTTTTTTATCCATGCTCTCATGGCGCTATTTGTTTTTAAAACGAGGTTGGCTATGGTTTCTTTCCTTTTTATTCATATTTAATGGAGTGAGCATTATTGTAGACATATTCTATCGTTTGTATTTCATCAATAAGTGCCCTCCTTTCCTCTGAGCGAATTATTAATGGAGTGATTAAAAAACGGACCACAATCTCATGCTCTCCCTATAATACTCTTCCGGAACAAAATTACTGGAGAATATGCCTCAGGTTTAGTTTCTAAATGTACTGCAGATAATGCAGATAAAGCCTCAAATAAGGACAAAAAATGATTGATTTATTTTTTTAAAAAGAGCGTCATAATATTAATACGACGTTATTCATTACGTCATATCTTATTTTTTCTTTCACTAATTCAATCTCTGTCATTGTAATGATTAGCATGGTCAATTATTTTATTGGCGAAGAATTTTATTCAGGTGAAAAATTAACACTAAAGACATTTATAGAAATAAGCATAGCTGGCGCTTTTACTATGCTATATGCCTTTGCACACATCTACTCCAACAGGAGCAAAGTTATAAACACGATTAAAGAAGGGATCTTAAAAACCGATAAAAAATGAACATAAGTAATATCCTGGACGCAAATTTACTGTATTCACAAAATCAAAAATAATCTCCTGTGGGCCAAAATATCGTTGATAAATGCCAGACACACATTGCATCTGGCATTTCAGGACAAAACTTACAACGGCTGCGTCTGTGCCTCAACGACCGCCAGCGCCACCATATTAACGATGCGGCGCACCGAGGCGATGGGGGTTAAGACGTGAACGGGTTTCGCTACGCCCATCAGTACCGGGCCGACGGTGACGCCTTCGGAACTGGAAACGCGTAGCAGGTTGTAGCTGATGCGCGCCGCTTCCATATTCGGCATGACCAGAATATTGGCTGAGCCTTTCAGCGGGCTGTCCGGCATCAGTTCGTTGCGGATGCTTTCCACCAGCGCGGCATCGCCGTGCATTTCACCATCAATCATCAGCTCTGGATCGCGCTCGCGAACCAGCGCCAGGGTGTCACGCATTTTGGTGGCTGCCGCACAGTTTGAAGATCCAAAGCTGGAGTGCGATAGCAGCGCTACGCGCGGTTCAATACCAAAGCGGCGCACGGTTTCCGCTGCCATCAGGGTAATTTCCGCCAGTTGATCCGGGGTTGGATCCTCATTGACGTAGGTATCGGCAATAAAGGTGTTACCGCTCGGTAGCAGCAGCGCATTCATCGCCCCCGCCGCGTGGACGCCTTCACGATAGCCGAAGATCTGCTGGATCACGCTGAAGTGCTCGTGGTAGTTACCAATAGTGCCGCAAATCATCGCGTCCGCTTCACCACGCTGTACCATGATCGCACCGATTACCGTCGTGTTGCTGATCACCGCCCGCTGCGCCTGTTCCTGGGTGATGCCCCGGCGCTTCATGATGTTGTAATACTCCATCCAGTACTCTTTAAAGCGCGGGTCGGACTCGTTGTTGACGATTTCGAAGTCAACGCCGGGTTTGATTTGCAGCCCCAGCTTCTGAATGCGCATTTCAATGACGTTCGGACGCCCGACGAGGATCGGCTTCGCCAGCCCCAGCGAAATCAGCTCCTGGGTGGCGTGCAGGACGCGGTTGTCTTCCCCTTCTGCCAGCACCACCCGTTTTTGCTCACTGCGCGCCTGGGAGAAGATCGGCTTCATAAACAGATTGGTTTTGTAGACGAATTCGCTGAGCTTATCGACATAGGCATCAAAGTCGGTGATCGGACGCATCGCCACGCCGGAGTCCATCGCCGCTTTTGCCACCGCCGGGGCGATTTTAACAATCAGACGTGGATCGAAGGGTTTCGGGATCAGATATTCCGGGCCAAAACTCAAATCCTGATCGCCATAAGCCGACGCCACTACTTCACTTTGTTCGGCGTGAGCCAGTTCCGCAATAGCGTTGACCGCAGCCAGCTTCATCTCTTCATTAATAGCGGTGGCACCGACATCCAGCGCGCCACGGAAGATGAACGGGAAGCACAGCACGTTGTTCACCTGGTTCGGATAATCCGAACGGCCGGTGCAGATGATGGCATCCGGGCGGACTTCTTTCGCCAGCGGCGGCAGGATCTCCGGTTCCGGGTTCGCCAGCGCCAGGATCAGCGGCGCGCGGGCCATTTTTTTAACCATTTCCGGGGTCAATACTTTCGGGCCGGAGCAGCCGAGGAAAATATCTGCGCCTTCGATCACGTCGTCGAGGCTGCGCTTGCCGCTGTCTTCCACCGCGTAGGCAGCTTTAGTTTCCGCCATATTGGCTTCGCGGCCTTTGTAGATCACCCCTTTCGAGTCGCAAACCACAATATTGTGTTTTTGCATCCCCAGCGCCACCAGCAGGTTCATACAGGCGATGGCCGCCGCGCCCGCGCCGGAAACCACCATCCGCACGTCAGAAATCGTTTTCTCGACCACGCGCAAACCGTTCAGAATGGCAGCGGTGCTGATAATCGCGGTGCCGTGCTGATCGTCATGAAAAACCGGAATATTCATTCGCTCGCGCAGCTTCTTCTCTATATAGAAGCATTCGGGCGCTTTAATATCTTCGAGGTTGATGCCGCCGAACGTCGGCTCCAGCGCCGCCACGACGTCAATCAGCTTATCCGGGTCCAGCTCGTCCACTTCGATATCAAAAACGTCAATCCCGGCAAACTTTTTAAACAGAACGCCCTTGCCTTCCATCACCGGCTTGCCCGCCAGTGCGCCAATATTGCCCAGTCCCAGCACTGCCGTGCCGTTGGAGACGACCGCGACCAGATTGCCGCGCGCGGTGTATTTATAGGCCGCCAGCGGATCCTTTTCGATTTCCAGACAGGGAGCGGCAACGCCCGGCGAGTAAGCCAGCGCCAGATCGCGCTGGGTAGCCAGCGGTTTAGTAGGGGAAACCTGAATTTTCCCCGGAACGGGGTACTGGTGGAAATCGAGAGCGCTTTGTTTCAACTGATCATCCATCTTCTTGTTCCTTTTATGTATCGGACTAAAAGGTGATCCTGATGCTCACCTGTAGGACAGCGCCTAGTATCGCCCCAGATGACATCCTAAACTTTGAAGGCCGCCATACTCTCGCTATCTCAAAATACAAATTTTTAACAAATACAAAACGAAGTCGTTGCGTCTCTCGCCAGCAATACCCTCCCCGTCTGCTATGCTTTTTTGTTATGCACATTGTGTTTTACCAGAAGTGCGAGCCTAAGCACTCGTATAACTTATTGCTTTTTAAGGAGTATCCAATGAACCAGCTAGACGGCATAAAACAGTTCACTACCGTCGTGGCTGACAGCGGTGATATTGAATCGATTCGCCACTACCAGCCTGAAGACGCCACCACCAACCCTTCCCTGCTGCTGAAAGCGGCGGCGCTGGACCACTTCGCGCATCTGATTAAAGACGCGCTTGACTACGGTAAGCAGCGCGGCAAAACCCAGGAGCAGCAGGTGGCAGAAGCCAGCGACAAACTGGCGGTCAATTTCGGTGTGGAAATTCTGAAAAGTATTCCGGGCCGCGTCTCCACCGAAGTGGACGCCCGCATCTCTTATGACAAAGAAAAGAGCATCGCTAAAGCGCGCCACCTGGTGAAGCTGTATGAAGATCAGGGCATTGATAAATCGCGCATTCTGATCAAGCTGGCCTCGACCTGGGAAGGCATCCGCGCGGCGGAAGAGCTGGAAAAAGAAGGCATTAACTGCAACCTGACGCTGTTGTTCTCCTTTGCCCAGGCGCGTGCCTGTGCCGAAGCGGGTGTATTTTTGATTTCGCCTTTCGTCGGGCGCATTTACGACTGGTATCAGGCCCGCAAGCCGATGGACCCGTACCGCGTGGATGAAGATCCGGGCGTGAAATCGGTGCGTAATATTTACGACTATTACAAGCAGCATCGCTATACCACCATCGTCATGGGTGCCAGCTTCCGGCGCACCGAGCAAATCCTGGCGCTGGCGGGCTGCGACCGTCTGACCATCTCCCCGGATCTGCTGCAGAAATTGCAGGACAGCGAAGAGCCGGTTGAGCGCAGGCTGGTCCCCTCCTCCCTGACGTTCCATCGCCCGACCCCAATGACCGAAGCCGAGTTCCGTTGGGAGCATAACCAGGATCCGATGGCGGTTGAGAAACTGTCTGACGGTATCCGTCAGTTCGCCGTCGATCAGCGCAAACTCGAAGATTTGCTGGCCGCTAAACTGTAACTTATTGTCACGGAGTACATTATGTCCCGAAGAGAGCTTGCTAACGCCATTCGCGCCCTGAGTATGGACGCGGTACAAAAGGCGAATTCCGGTCACCCGGGTGCCCCGATGGGAATGGCGGATATCGCTGAAGTTCTGTGGAACGATTTTCTCAAACACAATCCCACCGATCCGACCTGGTACGATCGCGACCGCTTTATCCTGTCCAACGGTCACGCCTCAATGCTGCTGTACAGCCTGCTGCATCTGTCCGGCTACGATCTGCCGATTGAAGAGATCAAGAACTTCCGCCAGCTTCACTCGAAAACGCCGGGCCACCCGGAAATTGGCTATACGCCAGGTATTGAAACGACTACCGGCCCGCTGGGTCAGGGTCTGGCAAATGCGGTCGGGCTGGCGATTGCCGAACGCACGCTGGCAGCGCAGTTTAACCAGCCGGATCATGAACTGGTCGATCACTACACTTACGTGTTTATGGGCGATGGCTGCCTGATGGAAGGGATTTCCCACGAAGTCTCTTCGCTGGCGGGGACGCTGGGACTGGGCAAGCTGATTGGCTTTTACGATCACAACGGCATTTCCATTGATGGCGAAACCGAAGGCTGGTTCACCGACGATACCGCAAAACGCTTCGAGGCCTATCACTGGCACGTGGTGCATGAGATTGACGGCCACGATCCTGAAGCGGTGAAGAAAGCGATTCTGGAAGCGCAAAGCGTGAAAGATAAGCCGTCGCTGATTATCTGCCGGACGGTGATCGGCTTTGGCTCACCGAATAAAGCAGGTAAAGAAGAGTCGCACGGTTCGGCGCTCGGTGAAGAAGAAGTGGCGCTGGCTCGTAAGCAGCTTGGCTGGAATCATCCTGCCTTTGAGATCCCGAAAGAGATCTACCGGGCGTGGGACGCACGCGAGCGCGGCGAGAAATCCCAGCAGTCATGGAACGAGAAGCTGGCGGCCTATGAGAAAGCGCACCCGGAACTGGCGGCAGAATTTAAGCGTCGGATGAGCGGCGGAATGCCGGAAAACTGGCAGCAGACGGTACAGGACTACATCAACAAATTGCAGGCCGAACCTGCGAAAATCGCCAGCCGTAAAGCGTCGCAGAACTCGCTGAACGCCTACGGTCCGGTACTGCCGGAACTGCTCGGCGGTTCGGCGGATTTGGCTCCCAGCAACCTGACTATCTGGAAAGAGTCGGTTTCCCTGAAAGAAGATCCGGCGGGCAATTACATTCACTACGGCGTGCGCGAATTTGGCATGACCGCCATCGCCAACGGTATCGCACACCACGGCGGATTTATTCCCTACACCGCGACCTTCCTGATGTTTGTCGAGTACGCGCGTAACGCCGCACGTATGGCGGCGCTGATGAAAGCGCGGCAAATTATGGTCTACACCCATGACTCCATCGGACTGGGGGAAGACGGGCCGACGCACCAGGCGGTTGAACAACTCGCCAGCCTGCGTCTGACGCCTAACTTCAGCACCTGGCGTCCGTGCGATCAGGTTGAAACCGCCGTGGCGTGGAAAGCGGCCATCGAGCGCCATCACGGGCCGACTGCGCTGATCCTCTCCCGTCAGAACCTGGCGCAAATGGAGCGCACGCCGGAGCAGGTGGCGAATATTGCACGCGGCGGTTACGTGCTGAAAGATGCGGGCGGTAAACCGGATCTGATCCTGATTGCGACCGGCTCCGAGCTGGAAATTACCGTGCAGGCGGCGGAAAAACTGCGTGCAGACGGTATTGCGGTGCGCGTGGTGTCGCTGCCATCAACAGACGTGTTTGACGGTCAGGATGAAGAGTATCGTGAATCGGTGCTGCCTTCTGACGTTAGCGCACGCGTGGCGGTGGAAGCCGGGATCGCCGACTACTGGTATAAGTATGTGGGTCTGAAAGGCGCGATTGTGGGCATGACCGGCTACGGCGAATCCGCTCCGGCGGAAAAACTGTTCCCGTACTTTGGCTTTACCGTCGAGAACATTGTCGCCAAAGCGAAGAAAGTGGTTAACGGGTGATCCAAAGCGTGGGCCAGGCATCTGGCCCCTGCCAGTTATCACAGCTCGGCTCTTCGGCATATCGCACCAGGCTAAAGCGCTGGCCGTCAAAACGCCAGCGCGTCTGAATCCCGCAGTCGGCTAAGCCACGTCCTTTCGCCAGCGTCGTCAGTTCGTGGTTTTTCTCATCAAATCCGGCATTCATCAACTCCATATTGCTGTCGCCGCTGCCCGGCGTAAACGGCAGGCGCAGACGCACCTGATGCGATGAGAAGGGCTTGCGACGCGACACCAACCACGCCAGATCGACCGTATTATAGGCGCCCGCCTCGCAGCTGATGGCCATCAGCGCTTTCGTATCGGTCAGTGCCCAGATCCGCACCTCGCGCCGTCCAGGGTCCAGCGAACACTGAATGTTGCTCACTTTCCAGTTGCCGTAATCCAGCAGATCTTCGCGCTCTGTCTGACTTAATGGCGTCGGCGTCGGATTCACCGCCACGACCTCTTTCAGCGGCGGCGCTGGCGGCACACGCAGTGGGGGATTATTTCCTTTACTGATCCACGCGGTCTGGCTGCCGACGCGCTGCTGGCGATCGTCAATAAACAGCAGCGCGGCTTTGAGACCTTTCAGCGAAATGATTTGCGGCCCCGCCGTCAGGGTGATGGCATCGGCGTCCTGAATGTGGGCGAGGAAAGCGCTTACCGTCGCTCCGTCGCTGGTCATTACGCGCAGCGGTTCGCTGCGCCAGCGGGGAGAAGTGAGTTTCAGCGGTTGACCGTCGAGAAGAAAGCGGGAAGCGACCGGGAACGGCTTCGTCGAATGCGGCTCCAGCCCGCCCAGTTCAATTCGCAGGCTGGCGTCGGTGTGCGCCCCGGCGCTGCGGCTTAAGGTCATGACCAGCCCGAAATGCTGACCGGTATTACGCGCCACGCAAAAGTTTTGGTTATTACAGGTGACCTGCCAGTCGGTAAACGCCTGTTGCGCAGGCGCAGCCCACGTCGCGCAGACCGGTAGCGCTCCGATAACCCAAAACAGTAAAACGCGAAAATACATGAACGGCACAGCCCCGGCAGAATAGAGTCATTTCACACAGGGCGTAACTCTACTGGCTAAAATGTGCCGCTCAATCAGAATTATCGGATTGCGCTCATAAAAAGTTGCCGGGCTGGAAATAACGCCTGCATCAGGCCGGAGGTTTGCAAATATTGCAGCAGGATCACGGCCTTACCGTCACGAATTTCACCGCTGGCGATCATCTCCAGCGCGCTGGTGAAGGGAATTTCCAGCACTTCGATATCTTCATCTTCCACCCCGCCGCCTGCGTTGGCACGCAGAGAATCGTCATATTCGGCAATAAAGAAGTGAACGATTTCGGTGACGCCGCCGGGAGACATATACAGCTCAAATACCTTACGCACCTCGCCCACCCGGTAGCCGGTCTCTTCGATAGCCTCTTTGCGGATGCAGATTTCCGGCTCGTCGTCGTCCAGCAGACCGGCGCAGGTTTCAATCAGGCGGCCATCCGCATTGCCGTTGACCCAGGTGGCGACGCGAAACTGGCGGATCAGTACCACGGTATTTTTGCTGCGGTTGTAAAGCAGGATGGTCGCCCCGTTACCCCGGTCGTACACTTCACGCTTATGGCGGATAACCTCGCCATTTTTTCGCGTCAGATCGTAGGTAATATTGCGCAGAACAAAGTAGTTTTCGGAGAGGATTTTATCTTTTATAACAGCGATCTTAAACGACATACGGGCTCCGCGAAGTGAGAATGAGCAGCTATCTTACGCCGCAGAGCCGGGTTTGTCGTTAATGGGCGTTGAGTGGACTGACCCCAAGCCAGGCCAGAATGCCTTCGGCCGCGTGCCGCCCTTCCGCCATCGCGGTGACCACTAAATCGGCCCCGCGCACCGCATCGCCACCGGCGAAAATTTTCGGATGGGTGGTCTGATAGCGATACTGACTGTTGACGCTGGCGGCAATGCGGCCCCAACTGTCGGTCTGCACGCCCTGCGCTTCCAGCCACGGCATACGGTGAGGATGAAAACCAAAGGCCATAATGACCGCATCGGCAGGCATCACAAATTCGCTTCCGGCGACCGGCAGCGGACGGCGACGCCCTTGGGCATCCGGCTCGCCGAGTTCGGTCCGCTGAAAGCGCACGCCGCTGACGTGGCCCTGCTCATCCAGTTCGATGTTGACCGGCTGAACGTTAAACTCAAAATTCGCGCCTTCCTCACGGGCATTTTTCACCTCTTTTTTCGATCCGGGCATGTTGGCTTCATCACGGCGATAAGCGCAGGTGACGCGGTTCGCGCCGTGACGCAGCGCGGTGCGCACGCAGTCCATCGCGGTATCGCCGCCGCCAAGCACCACCACATTTTGCCCGCCCGTGTCGGTCCACGGCTCGTCCAGCCCCATCACATGTTTGGTATTGGCGATCAAAAAAGGCAGCGCGTCGTATACGCCGGGCGCGTCTTCATTGGGAAGATCGGCCTTCATTGAGCGATAGGTGCCGACGCCGACAAACACCGCGTCGTAATCCGCCAGCAGCGCGGAGAGCGGAATATCTTTGTCAATTTCACAGTTCAGTTCAAAGCGGACGCCCATCGCAGTGAAGATTTCACGGCGGCGGGCAAGGAGCGATTTATCCAGCTTGAAGGCCGGAATGCCAAACGTCAGCAGGCCGCCGATTTCCGGGTGGCGATCGAACACTACCGGCTGTACGCCCTGACGTATCAGCACGTCAGCGCAGGCCAGCCCGGCGGGACCCGCGCCGATAATCGCCACTTTTTTATCGGTCAGGGTGACGTGCCGGAGATCCGGTCGCCAGCCCTGGGCCAGCGCCTGGTCAGAGATATAGCGCTCGATGTTGCCGATGGTCACTGCGCCGTGGGCATCGCGCACGGTACACGCGCCTTCGCAGAGTCGATCCTGCGGGCAAACGCGACCGGTAATTTCCGGCAGGCAGTTAGTCTGGTGTGAAAGTTCTGCCGCCGCCGCAATATCGCCGCCTTTAACCTGCTCAATCCACTGCGGAATGTGGTTATGCAGCGGACAGGTCCATTCACAAATACTGTGATCGCCGCATTTCTGGCAGCGGGTGGCTTCATCATGCGCCTGCAACGGGCTGAAAGGCAGGTAGATTTCCGCAAACCCGCTTTTTCGCGCGGCAAGATCGAGCTTATCCGGTTCGCCGCGTGCGGTCAGCGCCTGCATCTGCGCTTTTTTGCTGATTGTCGGTGCGGACTGCGGCGCGGCCGGTCCCTGCCAGTGCGTTTCGCGGCGGGCGGTGTTCAGGCGACGATTTTTAGCCAGTCGGGTGAGCGTTTCCGGGGTGATAATTTGCAGCGCGTCCGCCGGGCAATTCTGCACGCAGGCAGGCCCGGCTTCGCGCGATGCGCACAAATCACATTTGTGGGCAGTCGCGTTGACCCGCCCCTGTCCGACGGGCGTTATCGTCATTTGCATGGTGCCGAACGGGCAGGCCACCACACAGGATTTACAGCCAATGCATCGTTCTTCCAGCACCTGCACCGCATGGTTTTCAAGGCGGATGGCGTCGTTGGGACAGCTACGGGCGCAGGGGGCATCTTCGCAGTGATGGCAGGTGACGGCGCTTTGCTGCTCGCCGCTTTTTACAACCGTGATGCGGGGGCGGAAATGCAGTTTGCTGACCACGTGCTGCTCATGATTGTGCGCCATCACGCAGGCCACTTCGCAGGCATGGCAGGCGATGCATTTCTGGCTATCGGCCATAATAAAGTGATTCATTGCCAGGTTCTCTGTTTGCTGATAAAGCCTTAATCTTTATATGCGTACTTTCTTAGCTGAGCTTCGCGCGGGCAGCAATGGACATTTGCCTGGAAAAGAGGCTTATATTCAGAGAACCTGTAATAGATCAATTTATTTCACGGGATTTGAAACTACGTTTCAGACGGTGCAACACGCTATTATGTCAGCGACATGTAGAGGTAAAAGGGTAACCGGCGAGATAATTTACATTATCTCCTTAATTTCTCCACGTTTGTTAAAGCCCTTGCCGCTACAGTGTTACAAGCAATGTTATAACAAAAAATGAGCAATAGAGGTTCTGAACGCGATGGCGAATTTCTTTATCGATCGCCCCATTTTTGCCTGGGTGCTGGCAATACTGTTATGCCTGCTGGGCACGTTATCCATAATTTCATTACCCGTTGAACAATATCCCGACCTCGCTCCGCCAAATGTGCGCGTGACCGCCAACTATCCCGGCGCTTCGGCGCAGACGCTGGAAAATACGGTGACTCAGGTCATCGAGCAGAATATGACCGGCCTCGACAACTTAATGTATATGTCGTCGCAGAGCAGCAGCACCGGCCAGGCGAGCGTAACGTTAAGTTTCGTCGCCGGGACCGATCCTGATGAAGCCATGCAGCAGGTGCAGAATCAGCTTCAGTCAGCGATGCGCAAACTTCCGCAGGCGGTGCAGAATCAGGGCGTGACGGTGCGTAAAACCGGCGACACGAATATTCTGACCATCGCTTTCGTGTCTACCGACGGCAGTATGGATAAGCAGGATATCGCCGACTACGTGGCGAGTAACATCCAGGAGCCACTGAGCCGAATTAACGGCGTCGGCGACATCGACGCCTACGGCTCACAATATTCCATGCGCATCTGGCTCGATCCGACCAAACTGAACAGCGTCCAGATGACGGCAAAGGACGTTACCGACGCCATTGAATCGCAGAACGCGCAGATTGCCGTCGGTCAGTTGGGTGGAACGCCTGCCGTTGATACTCAGGCGCTGAACGCCACCATTAATTCACAGTCGCTGCTTCAGACTCCCCAGCAATTCCGCGATATTACCCTGCGGGTGAATCAGGACGGCTCAGAAGTGACCCTGGGCGACGTGGCGAAAGTGGAGATGGGCGCGGAGAAATACGACAACCTTAGCCGCTATAACCGCCAGCCCGCGTCCGGGCTTGGCGTCAAGCTGGCATCCGGGGCCAATGAAATGGCGACGGCGGAACTGGTGCTACATCGGCTGGATGAGCTGTCGCAGTATTTCCCCCACGGGCTGGAGTATAAAGTCGCTTACGAAACCACCTCTTTCGTTAAAGCATCCATCATCGACGTGGTGAAAACGCTGCTGGAAGCGATCGCGCTGGTATTCCTCGTGATGTATCTGTTCCTGCAAAATTTCCGCGCCACGCTCATCCCCACTATCGCGGTGCCGATTGTGCTGATGGGGACGTTTGCCGTGCTCTATGCCTTCGACTACAGCATTAACACTCTCACCATGTTTGCGATGGTGCTGGCCATCGGTCTGCTGGTGGACGACGCGATTGTGGTGGTGGAAAACGTCGAGCGCATCATGAGCGAGGAAGGACTTTCCCCGCGCGAGGCCACGCGAAAATCAATGGGCCAGATTCAGGGGGCGCTGGTCGGGATTGCGATGGTGCTCTCCGCCGTGTTTGTGCCGATGGCCTTTTTCGGCGGCACGACAGGGGCTATCTATCGCCAGTTTTCGATAACCATTGTCTCGGCGATGGTGCTGTCGGTGCTGGTGGCAATGATCCTTACCCCTGCCCTGTGCGCCACAATACTTAAACCGCTGCATAAAGGTGAACATCACGGGCAGCGCGGATTTTTCGGCTGGTTCAACTGCACGTTCAACCGCAACGCCCGGCGCTATGAATCCGGCGTGGCGAAAATTCTCAATAGCAGCCTGCGCTGGATCCTGATTTATGTCCTGCTGCTCGGCGGCGTGGTATTCCTGTTTCTGCGCCTGCCGACCTCTTTTCTGCCTCAGGAAGACCGGGGCATGTTCACCACCTCGATTCAGCTTCCGAGCGGCTCCACCCAGCAGCAAACGCTGAAAGTGGTGCAGAAAATTGAAGATTATTTCTTCAACAACGAAAAGGATAACGTGACGTCCATTTTTGCCACCGTTGGCTCCGGCCCTGGCGGTAACGGTCAGAACGTGGCGCGGATGTTCGTGCGCCTGAAAGACTGGGACGATCGGGATATGAGCAGCGGCTCGTCGTTCGCCATTATTGAACGTGCGACCAAAGCGTTTCGCCATATTAATGAAGCGCGGGTGATCGCCAGCAGTCCGCCGTCGATCAGCGGCCTCGGTAGCTCTGCCGGGTTTGATATGGAGCTTCAGGACCACGGCGGAAAAGGGCATGATGCGCTGATGGCGGCCCGTGACACGCTGCTGGATCTGGCAGGAAAAGAGGACGCCCTGACCCGCGTCCGGCATAACGGTCTCGACGACAGCCCGCAGTTACAGATCGACATCGATCAGCGTAAAGCGCAGGCGCTGGGGGTGAATATTGATGATATCAATGACACCCTGCAAACCGCGTGGGGATCGAGCTACGTCAATGACTTTATGGATCGTGGCCGGGTGAAAAAAGTGTACGTGCAGGCCGCCGCGAAGTACCGGATGCTGCCGGATGACGTTAACCAGTGGTACGTGCGTAATAAAGACGGCAACATGGTTCCCTTCTCTGCTTTTGCGACATCGCGCTGGGAAACCGGCTCGCCGCGTCTGGAGCGCTATAATGGCTACTCCGCGCTGGAGATTGTCGGCGAAGCCGCGCCCGGTGTCAGTACCGGGACAGCTATGGACATTATGGAGAAGCTGGTACAGCAGTTGCCCGGCGGTTTTGGTCTGGAGTGGACGGCAATGTCGTATCAGGAACGTCTCTCCGGGGCGCAGGCTCCGGCGCTGTACGCCCTCTCCCTGCTGGTGGTCTTTCTGTGCCTGGCGGCGCTGTATGAAAGCTGGTCGGTGCCGTTCTCGGTGGTGCTGGTGGTGCCGCTGGGTCTGTTTGGCGCTCTGCTGGCGACCTGGATGCGCGGGCTGGAAAATGACGTTTATTTTCAGGTGGGCCTGCTGACGGTCATTGGTCTGGCGGCTAAAAACGCCATTCTGATCGTAGAGTTTGCCAACGAACTGAATCAGAAAGGGGAAGACCTGCTTAAAGCCACGCTGGACGCCTGCCGCCAGCGGCTGCGGCCAATCTTAATGACCTCGCTGGCGTTTATCTTTGGCGTGCTGCCGATGGCGACCAGTACCGGTGCCGGTTCAGGCGGCCAACATGCGGTGGGAACGGGGGTCATCGGTGGGATGATCTCAGCGACAATCCTGGCAATTTTGTTCGTGCCGCTGTTCTTTGTGCTAATCCGCCGCTGTTTCCCGCTGCGGCCACGGGCGAAGTGAGATATTCAACTTCCATGAACAAAAAAGCGACCGTTACGGTCGCTTTTTGCTGTATTGCTACACTGGAGCCATCACCATCACGGCTTACGGCGAGGGATTTTATTTACGCAGCATCCCTTCAATAAAATCTTTCCAGTTCCCTAGTTCACGATCAATCATAACGACCTCTCTTTATTATTATCGCTATTTTACAAAATTCTTTTTTCTGTGAAAAGAATTTTTACGCCACGGCTATACGGGTTTCCTCCTGGATTTTCCTTAACTGTTGAGCTTAATATGCGCGTCGGGCGTGGCTATTAATGTGACACATAGCAACATTTTGCAATATCTTTCATCAGAGAAGCCATAATTATAATCCACATCAATAAACAGACGCCGAAGCCCTCCACGAAGCGCCAAAAGCCTTTTCCGCCGGGCATCAGGGTCGCACATTACTTTTTCGGTTCTCGTTCCGGGGCTGCGCGGCAGATAAATTATTGACATTGATTATGTTAACCTTTGAAGTCCATATTGTTGGCATTGTTACATTTTCGGTTACGATGACGATCTTATTATGACGGTGCAGTGGCAGCTCACCCGCTAATCTCTTCCCTAAAAACGCCCCTATAACATTCTCTTTTGGCTGGCGATTTAATCATGCACTTTTACTATGGTTATAGTGATAAATTCGAGTATGGAATTAGGCGTCGGAATAATGTTCTGCTTCAGGTTATTTTCATTCACGCGATGATTACATAATATTCGATTAATTATGCGCTGATATTGAATAAGAAATCTCATTCAAATAATATGAACAAATCCACTTAACGACATGAGGGCTGTTATGATTGTCCTGTACGGCATTAAAAACTGCGATACCATCAAAAAAGCGCGCCGCTGGCTGGATGACCACGGTAAAACGTACCGCTTCCACGATTATCGCGTTGATGGCCTTGATGAATCCCTGTTACGCTCGTTTGTGAACGCGCTGGGCTGGGAAACGCTGCTGAATACGCGTGGCACGACATGGCGCAAGCTGGATGATGCGCAAAAGTCGGCGGTAAAGGATGCCGATTCCGCCATTATATTGATGCTGGAAATGCCAGCGATGATTAAACGCCCATTGCTCTGCGCGCCAGGGAAGCCTATGCTGCTGGGTTTTAATGATTCAGGTTATCAGACCTGGTTTGATGAGGTGTAGTGTATGTCTTGCCCGGTTATTGAGCTGGCACAGCAGCTTATCCGCCGCCCTTCGCTGAGTCCCGACGATGCGGGATGCCAGGCCATTATGATTGAACGTCTGCGCGCGATTGGCTTTACTGTCGAGCCTATGGACGTTGGCGATACCCGCAATTTCTGGGCGTGGCGTGGGCAGGGTGAAACGCTGGCGTTTGCCGGTCATACCGATGTGGTTCCCGCTGGCGATGCTGACCGCTGGATCAACCCGCCGTTTGAACCGACGATCCGCGACGGTATGCTTTTTGGTCGCGGCGCGGCGGATATGAAAGGTTCACTGGCGGCAATGGTCGTGGCAGCCGAACGTTTCGTGGCGCAGCACCCCAATCATCGCGGTCGGCTGGCATTTCTGATCACCTCCGATGAAGAAGCCAGCGCCAAAAACGGCACGGTCAAAGTGGTTGAAGCGCTGATGGCGCGCCATGAACGGCTGGATTATTGCCTGGTGGGTGAGCCTTCCAGCACTGAAGTAGTGGGCGACGTAGTGAAAAACGGTCGGCGCGGTTCGCTGACCTGCAACCTGACCATTCACGGCGTCCAGGGACACGTTGCTTATCCGCATCTGGCCGATAACCCGGTACACCGTGCGGCCCCGATGCTCAGCGAGCTGGTTGGCATTGAATGGGATCGCGGTAACGACTATTTCCCGCCAACCAGTATGCAGATTGCCAATATTCAGGCCGGGACCGGCAGCAATAACGTGATCCCCGGCGATCTGTTTGTTCAGTTTAATTTTCGCTTCAGCACCGAGCTGACCGATGAAATGATCAAAGCCCGGACGATCGCCCTGCTGGAAAAACATCAGTTGCGCTACACGCTGGACTGGTGGCTTTCGGGGCAGCCTTTCCTTACGGGACGCGGTAAGCTGATTGAGGCGGTGGTCAACGCAATTGAGCACTATAATGAAATTAAACCGCAACTGCTGACCACAGGCGGCACATCTGACGGACGTTTTATTGCGCGGATGGGCGCACAGGTGGTTGAACTGGGGCCGGTTAACGCAACCATTCATAAAATAAATGAATGCGTCAATGCCGCCGACCTGCAACTGCTGGCCCGTATGTATCAGCGCGTGATGGAACATCTGGTCGCCTGACGGCCGCACAATCAAGAGGATTCGCACATGGAATGGCTAACAAAATACTGGTGGATTCTGGTACTGGTGTTTCTGGTAGGCGTATTACTCAACGTGATTAAAGATCTGAAACGGGTCGATCACAAAAAATTTCTCGCCAACAAGCCGGAACTGCCCCCGCATCGTGACTTCAACGATAAATGGGACGATGAAGACGACTGGCCGAAGAAAAAGTAACGCTGGCGGCGGAAAAGGGTTGCCCTTTCCGCCGTTTTTATTTTCAGAACAGTTCAACAATCCCGTCATCATTCGGCTTGCCGCCGCTTAGCGCTTCATCGAAGTAGTGCTTCGGTACGGTATAGCGCAAATGATCGAGAGCAAACTGCATACTACGCTCGTCGATGGCGTGCCCCAGACCCTCAACGATATCCAGCGTGACATCCCCGCCCGCCTGCATAATCGCTTCCTGTGCTGCCACCGCATGTGCCAGGTCAATCACCCGGTCTTCACCGCCGTGGATCAAATGCACGGTGGTGGCAGTCGTGGCGTTTTCCGGCAGCGTGGCGTAGCGGCCGTTAAAGGCGATCACCCGTGATGCCAGACCCGGCTCGGCTTTGATGCTCTCCAGCGACATGATCGAGCCTTGCGAGAAACCGATTAACGCCGTCGCCAGCGGGCCGACGCCGCTCTGCTTCTGCCAGAAGCGCACGGTCTCAATAAATGTCGGCATAATGGCGTCCACGCGCGCCTGACGGTTAGCTTCCGTCACGTCCTGCACGGAAAACCACTGGCGTGCTGGCGGCGAGCCGCACGGCTCTGCCCCGCCGATGCTGACGATCAGCGCGTCGGGAAAAAGCGGCGCAAACCAGCTTCCCAACTGCCCCATCGCCACCGGATTGTCACCGACGCCATGAAACAGCAGCAGTAATTGTTGCGCAGGCTTGTCAGGATTCTGAACGATAAAATGATCGTGTTTCATGGCTTTCTCCTTTGTTCTGACAGGCAGTTTACGCCGTCCGGGGGTAATGACCATGCCATTTAACTGAATGAGATTGTTAAAAAAACTGCATCTCGCTAACCTGCTGACGCAGCGATTCAGTGCGTGGCGCATCGAGTGCCGCCATTGCGCGGGCGGCCTCCTGACGCATCTGCCTGAGCAACGCTTTGCGTCCGGATAAACCTGACGCGGCGCAAAGCTGGCTTTCACTCTGCCGCGCCAGCCGACCGCGCAGCGCGGGCAGCGGCAGTTCAACCTGTAATAACAGCCGATGCAGACTGCCCACAGCCGCCATCAGCGGGCGATGAGCAAAGGCAAAACTCGCCAGTTCCTGCCAGTCATTATCATTAAGCATAGCGTCATCGCTGGCAGTCAGGGGAAATGTCTCATCCAGCCACGGCGTCAGCCAGCGCAGGTCGCGAAGCAGCCGCTGATGCTCATGCGCCGCCAGCGTCTGTCCGCTGGCGGTAAGCGGACGCAGCGCCATCGCGGTATAGCAGCCGCTACTGGCTTCACGATGCGTCCCGATGCGCACCAGCGTAAAGCCACAGCGTTGCCAGAAGCGCCACAGCTCTGGCGTGTAGCCAAAGCTGACCGAAAGGTAATCGCACCCCTGCGCCGCCAGCCACGCCTGTTCAACCAGCCTTTGCCCTGTCCCCTGGCGCTGCGCCTGCGGATGTACCGCGATCCGACTGATGCGCAGCGCTTTTAGGGTGGCGGCAAACGGGCTGCCGCCGTGCGCCGCCAGCGACTGCGCCACCAGATTGCCACGCGGTCGGCGAAATCCGGCCCACACCGCCTGACTTAGCGCCGGGCTTAGTCCCCCTTCCTCAACCAGCCATAGCGCCCCGGCGGGAACGGTATCGCTGCGGGCGGCAATAAAATGCTGGCCTGGCGCATCCATCATTCGACGCAGGTCCAGCGGCGAAGTGCGATAGTGCGCACCGGAAAGAAGCTGGTACAGCGCGCCAGGCAGCGCCGGATGCGTCCGCCATGCTTGTTGTTCGACGGGCGTAAAATAAATATCGCCCTGCGGAGGAACATGAAAAGTGGCATCGGTGAATAACAGCGCCGCGTTGACGATGTGTTCCAGCGGACAGCCCTGCGCCCAGCGCTGCGGTTGCGCAAGAGTAAAAGCGCGCAACTGCGGGAAACGGGCGCAAAACTTAAGCAAAAAGCCGCGGCCGGTGCCTTCATAACCCTGTACGGTGGTAGTCAACAGCATGCGCGGAAAACGCGCCGTCAGCTGCTGCAACAACGGGCCGGGGATAGCGGCGGCTTCATCAACGATCAGCCAGTCGGCGGTTTCATCAGAGGCCAGCAGCGCATCAGGAGCCATAAACCGGTAGCCCTCGCCCGCAAAGCTGGCCAGCACGTCGGTTGCCGCTTTCGCAGGCGCGGTGACAAGAGTCTTGCCCGCAGTGCGGCGGATAAGCATCCCGGCCAGCGCCGATTTTCCCCGTCCGCGCTCCGCCGTCAGCACGGCAATCCCGGCGGGCATTTCCGCCAGTTGGGCAAGAATGCGCGCCTGTTCAGCGGCAGGCTGGCCGCAGGCCGGATGCCAGCGCGGGCGCGGCACAGTGTCCGGCACCTGCAATGGCTGGCCCTGCTGCCAGATAAGCGTGTCAGGGTGATGTTTAATATGATGGCAAAAATGCTGAATAAAATTCGGCGTGGGGATGGGGTCTGGCGTGTCGCTCCAGCGCACGGCGTCTTCGTCCGGCAGTTCAGCCCAACGGGACAGCGGCGGAGTGAGCAGTACCAACCAGCTTCCGGCGCGCAGCGTGCCGCCGAGCGCGGCAAAGGCGGCTACGTCAAAGCCCCGCCGGGCGTCAAACACCGCATGATGAAATTCCCGCCCCAGCAGGGTCATTAACGCACCGGGCGGACAGTGCGGCTCCGGCATGGCCTGCGGGCTGACGCTAAGCCAGTCTCCGGCAAGCATGGTCCGCAAATGCTCCGCCTGCGCCAGCGTCCAGCGCTCATCGCCACTGATGACCAGCAGGCGGCGAAGCCCTTCCTGCGCCATTGTTGCCGTCAGCGCCCGTAATTCATCCATGACAGCCCTTTATTATGCCCGGTTAGAGAGTTTTACCGAAGGTATTACACTGCGCCGGATCGCCGCTGTCAAAACCACGCTTAAACCAGCTGTAGCGCTGCTCGGAAGTGCCGTGGGTGAAACTGTCCGGCACCACGCGGCCCTGACTTTGCTTTTGCAGGCGGTCATCGCCGATGGCTTCCGCCGCATTCAGCGCTTCCTGCACGTCGCCCGCTTCCAGCACGCCCTGTTTTTGCATATCGTTGCCCCAGACGCCCGCGAAGCAGTCAGCCTGCAATTCCATGCGCACCGAAAGACGATTAACCTCCGCCTGAGATGCATTCTGCTGTTGCTGACGCACTTTGGCTTCAATGCCCAGCAGTTTTTGCACGTGGTGTCCGACTTCATGCGCGATCACATAGCCCTGCGCAAAGTCGCCATCCGCGCCAAGTTTGGTTTTCATATCATCGTAGAAGGAGAGATCGACATACACGGTGCTGTCTGCCGGGCAATAGAACGGTCCCATCACCGATTGCCCGGTGCCACAGCCGGTTCCGGTGTAGCCCCGGTACAACACCAGACGGGGCTGCTGATATTGACGCCCCATATCTTTAAACAATTTGTCCCAGGTTTCTTCGGTGGTTCCCAAAATCACTTTGGTGAATTTAGCCGACTCTTCATCCTGCGGGCTGACTGAGCGCTGGGTACTCTGTTGGGAGACCGGCTCGCCGGTCAGTAAACCGGTCAGATCAACGCCGTAATACCCGGCTACCACGACCACCAGCAGGATAATAATCCCGCCTTTGCCGGTGGGAATGCGAAAGCCGCGTCCGCCGCCCATCATCGGCGATCCAGAGTCGTTCCGCCTGTCCTCTACGTTGTCACTTTCCCGACGCCCTTGCCAGCGCATAACGACCTCTGCCATTTAATTATTGATGTTGATTATGATCGTAGGCGGTATAGCGCAGGATTACCACTGAAAAGCGGGTGTAAAAAGCCAGAGGATGAGGCTCATCCTCTGGTAAGTGCGGCGAAGAGGATTAATCCAGCTTCACGCCCAGGCGATGCGCAACGGCTTCATACGCCTCAATCACCCCGCCGAGGCTCTGGCGGAAACGGTCTTTGTCCATTTTATCAAGGGTTTCTTTGTCCCACAGGCGGCTGCCATCCGGGGAGAATTCATCACCCAGCACCACTTCCCCTTTGTACAGACCGAACTCCAGTTTGAAATCGACGAGGATCAGACCCGCGTCATCAAACAGTTTTTTCAGCACCTCGTTGGCTTTGTAAGTCAGCTCTTTCATTCGCGCGAGGTTTTCTTTGTTCACCCAGCCGAAGGTTTCGCAGTAGGAATCGTTGATCATCGGATCGTGCATGGCGTCATTTTTCAGGAACAGATCGAACAGCGGCGGATCCAGCTCAATGCCCTCTTCCACGCCCAGACGCTTCACCAGCGAACCGGCGGCGCGGTTACGCACCACGCATTCGACCGGCACCATTTCCAGCTTTTTGACCAGGCATTCGGTATCGGAAAGCAGCGCTTCCATCTGGGTCGGGATGCCCGCTTCTGCCAGCTTGCTCATAATGAAATAGTTGAACTTGTTGTTCACCATGCCTTTACGATCAAACTGCTCAATGCGTGCGCCGTCCCCTGCTGACGTATCATTGCGGAATTCGAGCACCAACAGATCCGGGTTTTCCGTGCTGTATACGGTTTTCGCTTTACCACGATACAACTCAGCTTGCTTTTGCATCTTTATTACTCCAGCTTTGATTTAACGTTAAAAATTGCGCTTTTCTGTCTACGCACACGTTTGCGTAGGCGGCAGAAAAAAGGGCCGGATTGCTCCAGCCCTGTTAATTACTTACTGAATGCAGCCTGGAAGACGGCAACCAGCGCATCATTCTGCGACTGGGTCAGCGTATGACCTTTCGGATCGATGAACTGCAGGCTGCTGCGGTTATCGAGGTCGCCGACCTGAAGTTTATAATCCCCGGAAACCAGACCCGGATCGCTTGCGCCCAGTTCCTGCCAGTCGCTGTCAGAAAGCGGCTTGTAAGTGACCGCGATGTTACCCTGCGAACGGGTGCTGTCGGTGACTTTCATGCCCACTTTTTCCAGCGCGGCTGGCAGACGCTGCCAGACGACGTTGAACGGTCCGCGCACCACCAGCATCGGCAGGCCGGTATCGTCAGCGGCGCTCTGCACGTCCAGCGTGGAGCTGGTACGGCTTTCGGCGGCGCTCTGCGCGTCGCTGGCGTTTTTATCCAGTCCGGCAGAAATGACGTTCAGCATCTGCGCGCTGTAGCGCTGTAAAGAAGAGGTATCGGCGACAGGTTTACCTGCCTGCTCAAGCTGAACCAGCTTAACCGACACCGCCTGCTGATAGCCCTGCGGCTTCACGCTGATTTGATAGCGGCCACGATACTGCTCGTCTTCATCCAGACGGTTCCAGTTCACCCAGTCGGTTGTCAGGGTCTGACCTGCGTCATCACGATTTGCAATGCTGTAGTTCTGCGCCTGAATCACGCTCACGACCTGCGGCCAGAGCGAGCTGGTGCGGCTGTTTTCGACCAGCAGCGTGGATGTGTCGCCCTTAAATTGCGTGCGGGCACCTGAAACCAGCGCCAGCGGCTGTGCTGGCGGGCGGATATCCAGCGCTTTACCCACTGCGCCACTGCCGTTCGTGACGGGCACGTTATAGTCGCCGTTCTGTACCGGCAGGATCAACCCCGCTGGCGCATGAAGTTCAGCAAGCGGATCGGCGTCCAGGTAGGACTCATCACCGCTTACCTGACGCTTGTAGCGCGAGTCAGAATTACAGGCGGCGAGAAGCATGACAAGTGAAACGCCCGCAACCTTCGCCAGGCGCGACTTTTGTACTGAGTAAGCCATCAAATCTCCCTAAACTTTACAGCAATCCGGCATGTTTCAGCGCTGCTCTGACGATTTCACGACCGTGGTCGGTAATCGGCGTCATCGGCAGGCGCATCGTATCGGTCGCTACAAGTCCCAATTCCTTACAGGCCCATTTCACCGGGATCGGATTGGGTTCGACAAATAATTTAGTGTGTAACGGCATCAGGCGCTGATTAATTGCGCGAGCCTCAGCAAACTGCCCTTCTGCCGCCAGTTTACACATTTCAGCCATATCACGGGCTGCAACGTTCGTAGTTACCGAAATGACGCCATGGCCACCGAGCTGCATGAAATCCAACGCCGTAGCGTCATCGCCGCTGAGCAGAACAAAGTCATCTGAAACCAGCTCTTTGATCAGGTGAACGCGGCTTAAGTTCCCCGTTGCTTCCTTAATACCGACAATATTTTTAATTTCTGCCAGTCGGCCTACGGTTTCTGGCAGCATATCGCAGCCGGTACGCGAGGGAACATTATACAGAATTTGCGGCAGGTCAGTATGTTCTGCGATCGCTTTGAAATGCTGGAACAAACCTTCCTGAGTGGGACGATTGTAATACGGGGTGACGGTCAGGCAACCGACGATACCGCTATTGTTGAAACGCTGGGTCAGGCTGATCGCCTCTGCGGTTGCATTTGCCCCCGTTCCGGCAATAACAGGGATGCGCCCGTCGGCCAGTTCAACGGTCATCATAACGACATCACCATGCTCATCATGGCTTAGCGTGGCAGACTCACCCGTAGTTCCCACTGAAACAATGGCTGACGTTCCGTTATCTACATGATAGTCAATGAGTTTTTTCAGGCTTGACCGGCAGACCTTACCTTTTTCATCCATCGGTGTGACAAGCGCGACAATACTTCCCGTGAACATGGGTCATCCTCTGTGCTGACAAGAACCTTAATGTTACGTTTGGTCCTGTAATAAAAGCAAGAGACGCAGGGCTTTGAGCCGGTTGTATGACGGTTTTTTTTATGCTTTCCTAATGATTACCTCACCTCTTAAAGGAAGAACGGGTTTGACTGGCTCATCACAACACTATCTGGTTATCACTGCGCTGGGGGCTGACCGCCCAGGAATCGTCAATACGATCACCCGTCATGTCAGTAGCTGCGGTTGTAATATCGAGGACAGCCGTCTGGCTATGCTTGGTGATGAGTTCACGTTCATCATGCTGCTTTCCGGGAGCTGGAATGCCATCACTCTGATTGAATCCACCCTGCCGTTAAAAGGCGCTGAGCTGGATTTACTGATCGTCATGAAGCGTACCACCGCGCATTTGCGCCAGCCCATGCCAGCTACGGTCTGGGTACAGGTTGACGTGCCTGACTCGCCTCATCTCATTGAGCGCTTCACTACCCTGTTTTATACTCACGACATGAATATTGCCGAACTGGTTTCACGTACCCAGCCCGGTAGCGAGACTGCTGTCCCGCAGCTATTCATCCAGATCACCGCCCACAGTCCCGCCTCGCAGGATGCGTCAATTTTTGAGCAGGCGTTTAAAGCCCTATGTACAGAATTGAATGCGCAGGGCAGTATTAATATCGTCAATTATTCACAGCATGATGAACAGAATGGAGTTTTGTAATGAATCCACTGAAAGCCGGTGATACTGCACCGAAATTTAGCTTGCCCGATCAGGACGGAGAACAAGTAAATTTGGCCGACTTCCAGGGACAGCGCGTTTTGGTCTATTTTTACCCGAAAGCAATGACCCCAGGTTGCACCGTACAAGCCTGCGGCCTGCGCGACAACATGGACGAGTTGAAGAAAGCGGGTGTGGACGTGCTGGGCATCAGCACGGATAAACCAGAAAAGCTGTCGCGTTTTGCCGAAAAAGAGCTGCTGAACTTTACGCTGCTCTCTGACGAAGATCACCAGGTTTGCGAACAGTTTGGCGTCTGGGGTGAGAAATCATTTATGGGTAAAACCTATGATGGCATCCACCGGATCAGCTTTTTGATCGACCCGGACGGTAAAATCGAACACGTTTTTGACGATTTCAAAACCAGCAATCACCATGACATCGTGTTGAACTGGATAAAAGCCAGCGCCTGATTGTTATCAGCGGCCCGTCCGGGCCGCCTCGTTTACTCTTCCAGCGTCAGGCCATCGGGCCAGGCATGAACCACCGCTTTAATCAGCGTCGCCAGCGGAATGGCGAAAAAGACGCCCCAGAATCCCCACAGTCCACCGAAAATCACCACCGATAAAATAATCACCAGGGGATGCAGGTTTACCGCCTCGGAAAACAGCACCGGCACCAGCAAGTTACCGTCCAGCCCCTGAATAATGAGATAGACCGCGAAGCAGCTCCAGAACTCAGTGCCCAGTCCAAACTGGAACAGCGCCACGCAAATCACCGGAATGGTGACCACAAATGCGCCGATATAGGGGATCAACACCGAGAATCCGACCAGCACCGCCAGCAGCAGCGAATAGTTAAGGCCAAACAGAATAAAGCCAATCCAGGTGGCCACACCGACGACGATCATTTCCAGCACTTTACCGCGAATATAATTGGTAATTTGCTGATTCATCTCCAGCCAGACCTGCCCCGCCAGCCCGCGATTGCGCGGCAGAATGCGCCGCACGGCGTTAAGCATCTGTTCTTTATCTTTCACGAGGAAGAAAACCATCAGCGGGACCAGCACCAGATAAACCGCGATAGTCAGCAGCCCTACCAGCGAGGCGAGAGAGTATTTCACGACGGAGTCACCGAGCGTCAGCATCCGCGAACGCATATTTTCCGCCATCGCATCAATGATCCCCGCGTCCATTAACGCCGGATAACGACGCGGCAGCGTGGCGGCATAATCGGAAACTTTATTCAACATGCCGGGCATATCACGGATCAGATAAATGCCCTGCTGCCAGGCAACCGGCAGAACCACCAGCGCCATCAGTAGCAGGATGCCGACGAAGAAGACCAGCACAATTGACGCCGACCAGCGCCGGGAACAGCCGATGCGTTGCAGGCGGGCCGTCGGCCACTCCAGCAGGTAGGCCAGCACAATCGCGACCAGCAGCGGGGCCAGCAGGCCACTGAAGAAAAACAGGATACAAAAGCCTGCCACCAGTATGACCAGCAGCGCAATCGCCTCCGGGTCGCTGAAGCGACGGCGATACCACTGCATTAGCATTTCAAGCATAAAACCTTCCCTGAGGGTGTTACCGGGGCGATGGGGGAATTGTATCTAACTGTCACCAAAAAGCCTTCGCTTTTTAAGCGCTGTCGGGCAAAGATTATTCATTAAACAATTATAATTTTCTTTCGATCCGCTGGCGGTTAAAATTGCCCGCACCGGGCGACGGAACATTACCCGGGATCACCGGTCAAACTGGCAAACCAAACTACAGGACTTAGGTTATGTTCGGGCAGTTGAAAAAGACGCTAATAGCGACGCTTATCGCAACGCTTACGCTGGCACAGGCGGTGCCGGCGTTTGCAGATATCTCATCGGATACGCTGCCAGATATGGGCACATCTGCCGGGAGCACGCTCTCGATTGGGCAGGAAATGCAGATGGGAGATTATTATGTTCGCCAGCTTCGCGGTAGCGCGCCGCTGATCAACGATCCTCTTCTGGTGCAATACATTAATTCGCTGGGAATGAGACTGGTAACGCATGCCAACTCTGTGCGCACGCCGTTCCACTTCTACCTCATCAAAAATGACGAAATAAACGCCTTCGCTTTCTTCGGCGGTAATGTCGTGCTGCACGCCGCGCTGTTCCGCTATGCCGATAACGAAAGCCAGTTGGCTTCGGTCATGGCGCACGAAATATCTCACGTCACCCAGCGACATCTGGCGCGGGCGATGGAGGATCAAAAAAACAGCGCGCCGCTGACCTGGGCGGGCGCGCTTGGCTCTATTCTGCTGGCAATGGCCAATCCACAGGCGGGGATGGCAGCCATGACTGGCACCCTTGCGGGTTCGCGCCAGAGCGTCATTACCTTTACCCAGCAGAATGAACAGGAAGCTGACCGCATCGGCATTCAGGTTTTACAGCGTTCCGGGTTCGACCCGCAGGCGATGCCCGGCTTTCTGGAAAAACTGCTCGATCAGGCTCGTTACGCTACCCGACCGCCGGAAATTTTATTAACTCACCCGCTGCCGGAAAGCCGTCTGTCCGACGCCCGTAACCGCGCAAACCAGATGCGTTCGGTGGTCGTCCAGTCCTCCACCGATTTCTATCTCGCCCAGGCCCGTATCCTCGGCATGTATAATTCCGGGCGCAACCAGCTTACCAACGATATGCTGGAAAGCTGGGACAAAGGCAATATTCGCGAGCAACACGCCGCGCGGTATGGTCGGGCGCTACAGGCAATGCAAACCGGCCGCTTTGCTGAAGCCAGCCAGACGCTTGCGCCGCTGCTGAAAGCCGAGCCGGATAACGCCTGGTATCTCGATTTAGCCACCGATATCGATCTGGGGCAGCAGAAAACCGCCGACGCTATCGCCCGACTGAAAAATGCGAAGGAGCTCCGTACCAATCCGGTCCTTCAGCTTAACCTTGCCAATGCCCTGGTGCAGGCAGGCCAGATGAACGAAGCCATCGCCATTCTTAACCGCTATACGTTTACCTATAAAGACGACCCTAACGGCTGGGATCTGCTGGCACAGGCTGAAGCCAACAGTAACCATCGCGACCGGGAACAGGCGGCGCGCGCTGAGGGGCTGGCTTTGCAGGGACAGCTGGATCAGGCGATCACGCTGTTGAGCAGCGCCAGTTCGCAGGTTAAGCTCGGCAGTCAGCAGCAGGCGCGGTACGATGCGCGCATCGATCAGCTGCGCCAGCTCCAGCAACGCTTCCGCCCGTATGAAAAAATGTAAGGAGTTTTGATGTCCGATACGGTAACGATTTATCACAACCCGCGCTGCTCCAAAAGCCGCGACACTTTAAGCCTGCTGAAGTCTAACGGCATCGACCCGGAAATTGTGCTGTATTTGGACACGCCGCCCGATGCGGCAAAACTGGCAGAATTGCTGAAAATGCTGGGAATGACCGATGCACGCGAGCTGATGCGTCAGAAAGAAGATCTGTACCGCACGCTGGGGCTGGCTGATGAGCATTTAAGCCAGCAGGAATTGATTCAGGCAATGGTAGATAATCCAAAGCTTATCGAGCGCCCGATTGTGGTCAGCTACGGGCAGGCGCGGATAGGCCGTCCGCCGGAACAGGTGCTGGAGATCGTCTCTTAAGCGATCTACAGCCCTAAAATATCCTTCACGAACGGAATGGTCAGCTTGCGCTGGGCGGTAATTGAGGCCCGGTCAAGCTGATCGAGGGTCATAAACAGCGTGCGCATCTCGCGATCCAGCCGTTTTAACAGGAACCGACATACGTCTTCCGGCATCTCAAAACCGCGCTGCCGGGCGCGCAGCTGGAGCGCCTGGAGTTTATCCTCATCGGACAGCGGCTGGAGTTTGTAGATTTGCCCCCAGTCGAGACGCGACGCCAGATCCGGCAGCCCCAGCTTAAGCTGGCGCGGGGGACGATCGCCGGTGATCAGCAGCCGCGTTTTGCCGGATTCCAGAATGCGATTATAAAGATTAAAAATCGCCATTTCCCATGGCTCGTCACCGGCAACGCATTCGATGTTATCAATGCACACCAGCGAAAGCTGCTCCATCCCTTCCAGCACTTCCGGTACAAACCAGGTGCGCTTATCCAGCGGCACATAGCCGACCGCATCGCCGCGCTGCGAAAGTTCGGCACAGGCCGCGTGCAGCAGATGGCTGCGCCCCGCGCCCTCGCGTGACCAGAAATAGATATAGCCGCTATGATCCTGACGCAACACGTTTTGCAGTGCGGCCAGCAGAGAAGGGTTATCGCCCGGCCAGAAACTGGCAAAGGTTTCGTCGTCGGGAAGATAGAGTGGCAGTGAGAGCTGCGCAGGTGTGTTCAGATGGACCTCAGTCTGGGCTTGCTAAAATCGCGATGAGTTTATCACAAAATCACGCGCGGAGAGAACCGGGTGGATCGCCACCCGGTCGCCAGGTTTACGCCTCGCCGTCTTTAGCATCGAGGATCGTTTCTTCCGGGCGCAGCAGGCTGATTACTTTGAAGATCAGGCTAAGTCCAACGCCAACAATGGTCGCCAGCGCCATGCCTTTCAGTTCCGCCGCCCCGATGTGAACTTTCGCCCCGCTGACCCCGATGATCAGGATCACCGACGTGAGGATCAGGTTTTGCGCTTTGCTGTAATCGACTTTCGATTCAATCAGCACGCGAATACCGGATGCGCCAATCACCCCGTACAGCAGCAGCGAAACGCCGCCCATTACCGGCACCGGGATGATCTGAATAGCCGCCGCCAGTTTGCCGACGCAGGAGAGCAGGATCGCGATAATCGCCGCCCCGCCGATAACCCAGGTACTGTAAACGCGGGTGATCGCCATTACGCCGATGTTTTCACCGTAGGTGGTATTGGGCGTGGAGCCAAAGAAGCCGGAGAAAATAGTGGACAGCCCGTTAGCAAACATCGAGCGGTGCAGGCCCGGATCGCGGATTAAATCGCGTTTTACAATGTTGGCTGTGACCACCAGATGCCCGACGTGTTCGGCGATGACCACCAGCGCCGCAGGCAGGATCGTGAAGATAGCAAACCATTCAAAACGCGGAGTGTAGAAGGTCGGCAACGCGAACCAGTGCGCGTGGGCAATGGGTGTGGTATCGACAACGCCCAGCGCAAAAGAGAGCGCGTAGCCTGCCAGCACACCAATCAGAATAGGAATGATCGCCAGGAAGCCGCGAAACAGGACTGAACCAAATACGGTCACCGCCAGCGTAACCATTGAAATCAGCACCGTGGTGGAATCGGCTGATTGCCCGTCCGCAGGCAGTAGCCCCGCCATGTTCGCCGCCACGCCCGCCAGTTCAAGACCGATGACGGCAACGATTGCCCCCATCGCCGCCGGGGGAAACATGACGTCCAGCCAGCCGGTGCCCGCTTTCTTGACGATCAGCGCCACCAGGCAGAACAAAACGCCGCACATGATGAATCCACCCAGCGCCACTTCATAACCCAACGGTAACAGCAGCAGCACCGGCGAAATGAATGCAAAACTTGAACCGAGATAGGCCGGAATTTTCCCCTTGCAGATGAAGAGATACAGCAGCGTCCCGATACCATTAAACAGCAGCACGGTGGCCGGGTTGATGTGAAACAGGATGGGCACCAGCACCGTTGCGCCAAACATGGCAAACAGATGCTGCAAACTAAGCGGGATTGTCTGTAAAAGCGGCGGTCTTTCACTCACCCCGATAGCACGGCGCGTCATAGTTATTTCCTCTGAGTGTTGTTGTGGGTTATTGCATTCAAAAAAAAGCCGACTATCAAAGTCGGCTCTTTTTATTTATTCGTTTATTTCGTACCAAAGATTTTGTCACCGGCATCGCCGAGGCCCGGAATGATGTATCCGTGCTCGTTAAGCCCCTGGTCGATGGAAGCCGTGTAAAGCTCCACGTCAGGATGCGCTTTCTCAAGCGCGGCAATGCCTTCCGGCGCGGCGACCAGCACCAGCACTTTAATGCTGCTACAACCCGCGTTTTTCAGCAGGTCGATGGTGGCGATAACTGAACCGCCGGTTGCCAGCATTGGGTCAACGATCAGCGCCATGCGCTCGTCGATATTAGAAACCAGTTTCTGGAAGTAAGGCACCGGCTCGAGAGTTTCTTCATTGCGGTACATACCGACGACGCTGATACGCGCGCTCGGCACGTTCTCCAGTACCCCTTCCATCATTCCCAGACCGGCGCGCAGAATAGGCACCACGGTGATTTTTTTACCTTTGATCTGGTCAACTTCTACCGGGCCGTTCCAGCCTTCAATAGTAACCTTTTCAGTTTCCAGCCCTGCGGTGGCTTCATAGGTCAGCAGGCTACCGACCTCCGAGGCGAGTTCACGAAAGCGTTTTGTGCTGATGTCATGCTCGCGCATCAGGCCCAGCTTGTGTTTGACGAGTGGGTGCTTCACTTCAACGATCTTCATTCTCTTTCTCCTTTGAGGGGTAGCCACAAAAAAATCGCCGGATTATACCGCTTTTTTTCTGTTGCGCCATACCCAATATATTTGACCAAAATCAACAGAACCTGTCTGAATCATTTTACCGTTTGAATATTAAGCAAAAAAAACCCCGCCGAAGCGGGGTTTACAGCCGGAACTTAAAGTTCCGCGCCGTTAGAGGAAATGACCTTCTGATACCAGGCGAAGGATTTTTTCCGGCTGCGCGCCAGGGTGCCGTTACCTTCGTTGTCTTTATCAACGTAGATAAAGCCGTAGCGTTTTTTCATCTCGCCGGTGCCAGCAGAAACCAGGTCGATACAGCCCCACGGGGTGTAGCCCATCAAATCCACGCCGTCTTCCAGCACCGCTTTTTTCATTTCAGCGATGTGGGCTGAGAGATAGTCGATGCGATACTGATCGTTGACCGTACCGTCGCTCTCCAGCACGTCAATAGCGCCAAAACCGTTTTCGACGATAAACATCGGCAGCTGGTAGTGATCCCAGAACCAGTTCAGCGCGTAGCGAATGCCCACCGGATCGATCTGCCAGCCCCAGTCGGATTTCTGCACGTGCGGGTTGGACACCAGGCTTGTCGTCTCGTTGTAATCAAGCTGCGGGTTATCCGCCGTGGCCTGAGTGGCGAACGACATATAGTAGCTAAAGCCGATGTAATCCACGCAGCCCTGCGCCAGCGCCGCCCGGTCTTCGTCGGTGATGTCGAATGTAAAGCCGCGACGGTCAAAGTAGTTCAGCAGGTGCTGCGGATATTTACCGCGCACGTGAACATCGGTAAACCAGTAACGGCGATGCATGGCGTTCATCGCCATCATCATGTCGTTCGGCGCGCAGCTGAGCGGATAAATCGGGCACATGGCGATCATGCAGCCCACCAGCAGCGACGGGTTAATTTCTTTCGCCGCTTTTACGGCCAGCGCGCTGGCGACCAGTTCATAATGCGCCGCCTGGTACATTACCGGCTCACGATCTTCACCCTCCTGATATTTCAGACCGGAGTTAGTGAACGGCGCGAAATCTTCGTGATAGTTAGCCTGGTTGTTGATTTCGTTAAAGGTCATCCAGTATTTCACTTTATGCTGGTAGCGCGTGAAAACGACCTTCGCGAAGCGGACAAAGAAATCAATAAGTTTACGGTTACGCCAGCCGCCGTATTCTTTCACCAGATGATACGGCATCTCGAAATGCGAAAGCGTAATCACCGGTTCAATGCCGTACTTCAGGCATTCATCAAACAGATCGTCATAGAACTGTAACCCGGCTTCGTTTGGTTCCTGCTCGTCGCCTTTCGGGAAGATACGCGTCCAGGCAATGGAGGTACGGAAACATTTGAAGCCCATTTCGGCAAACAGCTTAATATCGTCTTTATAGCGATGGTAAAAATCGATCGCCTCATGATTAGGGTAGTTTTTCCCTGGCAGCACGCCGTCGGTAATTTCACGCGCCACACCGTGCGCGCCAGCGGTCATTACGTCCGCGACGCTCGCGCCTTTACCGCCTTCATTCCAGCCGCCTTCCAGCTGATGCGCTGCGACCGCACCGCCCCACAGAAAACCTTCTTTAAATCCAGACATGTTCTCTCCCTCATGAATGGTCGCTGTTTTGCGACCGGTATTGCTGATTAAAATGCCAGACCGCGCCAATCAGACCGGCGTCATTGCCGCTGCTGACGGTATCAATTTGATTTTTAATGCCAAACCAGGCCATCTGGTCGCGCATAAGTTGCAGGAAACCCGGACGTTCAACGATGCCGCCGCCGAGTAAAATGACCTGCGGATCAAAGACGTTAACGAGGTTATAAAGGCCAGCGCCCAGTCCGTTGAAAAACTCACCGACCAGCCGCTGGCAGACGGCGTCGCCCGCGTCAAAGCGGTCGAAAATCTCTTCGCCGGACACCTCTTCCAGCGCTTTGCCGACGTGTTCGGCGTAGCGACAGCGCAGCACGCGCAGAGTGCAGGTTGAATTCATGGTGTAGCGGGTAACGTCGCGGGGACCGGGGCGCTCGGTAAACATATAGCCGAACTCACCGCCGCGAAAATGCGCGCCGTGCAGCAGTTGGTTATTGCAGAACACCGCGCCGCCGATACCGGTGCCGATAGTCATCACCAGAAAGTTGGTCAGCTCTGCGGCCTTACCCTGCCAGCGTTCGGCCAGAAGGACGCAATTAGCGTCGTTTTCAATGGCGACCGGCAGCCGGGTACGCGCCTCCAGCCAGGCTTTAATCGCGAAGTCATCGAATTTGTGGATCGCGCCGCCCTTTTCGATAAAGCCGGTGTGCGGATTGATATAGCCCGGCGCGCTGATCGCCACACCTTCACATTCCGGGTGAGCGGCTATCCACGTCTGCATCGCTTGCAGGATCTGGTCGCCGTCGCTGTGATTGATTGTTTCTTTGCCCTTCACCCGCAGTTCGCCTGCACTGGTGACAACGCCCATTTTTAAGGCTGTACCGCCGATATCAAATGCGGCAATGTTCATCCTCTTCGTCCCTCCCTGAAAACAGAAACCGGTTTCAGTGGCATGATGAGCACTCCTTCGGGTCGAGGCAAGCACAAGTATGTACCCGGTTTCATTTTCGTGAACGGTATCAAATTTGTCGGATCCGCGTTGATTAAACGCCAGGACTAAAGCAGGCTCGCAAACGTTTGCTTTCCCTGTTAGAATTGCGCCGATTTTATTTCTATCGCAAATGCGTGGGGACTTTGCAGTGACCGATAAAACCTCTCTTAGCTATAAAGATGCCGGTGTTGATATTGATGCGGGTAACGCTCTGGTCGACCGAATCAAGGGTGTGGTAAAGAAAACCCGTCGCCCGGAAGTGATGGGCGGTCTGGGCGGCTTTGGCGCGCTGTGTGCCCTGCCGCAGAAGTATCGTGAGCCGATTCTGGTTTCCGGCACCGACGGCGTCGGCACCAAACTGCGCCTGGCGATGGATCTCAAACGTCACGACACCATCGGTATCGATCTGGTCGCCATGTGCGTTAACGATCTGGTGGTTCAGGGTGCCGAGCCGCTGTTCTTCCTCGATTACTACGCGACCGGCAAACTAGACGTTGATACCGCTGCCAGCGTGATTAGCGGCATCGCCGAAGGCTGCCTGCAATCCGGCTGCGCGCTGGTTGGCGGCGAAACCGCCGAAATGCCGGGCATGTATCACGGTGAAGATTACGACGTGGCGGGTTTCTGCGTTGGAGTGGTAGAAAAATCAGACATCATTGACGGTAGCAAAGTGGCCGACGGCGACGTGCTGCTGGCGCTGGCGTCCAGCGGCCCGCACTCCAACGGCTACTCGCTGGTACGCAAAATTGTTGAAGTCAGCGGCTGCGATCCGCTGACCACCGATCTCGACGGCAAAACGCTTGCTGATCACCTGCTGGCCCCGACCCGTATTTACGTGAAATCGATCCTCTCGCTGATTGAGCAGGTCGACGTTCACGCCATTGCGCATCTGACCGGCGGCGGCTTCTGGGAAAACATCCCGCGCGTACTGCCGGACAACACCCAGGCCGTTATTGACGAATCGTCCTGGCAGTGGCCAGCGATTTTCGACTGGATGCAAAGCGCGGGTAACGTCAGCCGTCATGAAATGTACCGCACCTTTAACTGCGGCGTCGGTATGATCGTCGCGCTTCCGGCGGCGGAAGCGGAAAAAGCCATTTCCCTGCTCAACAAGCTGGGTGAAAACGCGTGGAAAATCGGTATGATCAAAGCCTCCGATTCCGACGAGCGCGTGGTTATTGAGTAATGAAAAATATCGTGGTGCTGATCTCCGGCAACGGCAGTAACCTGCAGGCGATTATTGATGCCTGCAATCAGAAAAAGATCGGCGGCACGCTGCGTGCAGTCTTCAGTAACAAGGCCGATGCGTTCGGCCTTGAACGTGCGCGCAACGCGGGTATTCCTGCGCATGCGCTGACTGCCAGCCAGTTTGCCAGCCGTGAGGCTTTTGACCGCGAACTGATGCTGGAAATTGACGCTTACGCGCCTGATGTAGTGGTGCTGGCGGGCTACATGCGCATCCTCAGCCCTGAATTCGTCGCTCACTATCAGGGGCGTCTGTTAAATATTCATCCTTCCCTGCTGCCGAAATATCCGGGTCTTAATACCCACCGCCAGGTGCTGGATAACGGCGATGAAGTCCACGGCACCTCCGTTCATTTTGTTACCGACGAGCTGGACGGCGGACCGGTTATTCTCCAGGCCAGCGTGCCGGTTTTCGCCGGAGACAATGAAGAAGACATCACCGCCCGCGTGCAAAGTCAGGAGCATGATATTTATCCGCTGGTCATTGGCTGGTTTATCGCGGGCCGTCTTGAGATGCGTGATAACGCCGCCTGGCTGGACGGTCGCCCTCTCCCGGCACAAGGTTACGCCGCCGACTAATCTCATCAGTAAATTAACGCTTCGTCAGGAAGCGTTAATTTTTTATTCTCCGTAATCATCAACATTCAGTGTCGCCATCGTTAATTTCTTCAATATGGTTGAATAACTGTCATACTAAAACGGCACTCTGAGGGCGCTGTCTTTCCCTGATAAACGCTAGCCAGGGTAAGAGGCTCCAGAGCGTTAATTCTTTATGTTAAGCTCCTGTAGTAGGCTGAGCCCGATAAGAAATGGAGTACAGGTGGGAATGGGTCAGGAAAAGTTATACATCGAAAAAGAGTTGAGCTGGTTATCCTTTAACGAGCGCGTGCTTCAGGAAGCGGCGGACAAAAGCAACCCGCTGATTGAGCGTATGCGGTTCCTGGGGATCTATTCGAATAACCTTGATGAATTCTACAAAGTGCGCTTTGCCGAGTTAAAACGGCGAATTATCATCAGCGAAGAACAGGGAATACCGACCAGCTCGCGGCATCTGCTGGGAAAAATCCAGTCGCGGGTCCTGAAGGCTGACCAGGAATTTGACAGCCTCTATAATGAGCTGTTGCTGGAGATGGCCCGTAACCAGATTTTCCTGATAAACGAACGCCAGCTCTCCGTGAATCAACAAAACTGGCTGCGTCACTACTTCAAACACCAGTTGCGCCAGCACGTCATTCCGACGCTCATCAACCGCGAAACCAATCTGGTTAACTTTCTGAAGGATGATTACACCTATCTGGCGGTGGAAATTATTCGCGGCGACACTATTCGCTATGCGCTGCTGGAAATCCCTTCAGATAAAGTCCCGCGCTTTGTCAATCTGCCACCGGAAGCGCCGCGCCGTCGCAAGCCGATGATCCTGCTGGATAATATTCTGCGCTACTGTCTGGATGACATTTTTCAGGGCTTTTTCGATTACGATACCCTGAACGCTTATTCCATGAAAATGACCCGTGATGCCGAGTACGATCTGGTGCACGAGATGGAATCAAGCCTGATGGAGCTGATGTCTTCCAGCCTCAAGCAGCGCCTGACCGCTGAGCCGGTGCGCTTTGTTTACCAGCGCGATATGCCGGATACCATCGTCGAAATGCTGCGTGAGAAGCTGACGATTTCCCGTTACGACTCTATCGTACCGGGCGGTCGCTATCATAACTTCAAGGATTTCATTGGTTTCCCGAATGTTGGCAAAGCCAATCTGGTCAATAAACCCATGCCGCGCCTGCGCCACTTGTGGTTTGACAAGTTCCGCAACGGTTTCGACGCCATCCGCGAGCGCGACGTGCTGCTGTATTATCCTTATCATACGTTTGAGCACGTGCTGGAACTGCTGCGCCAGGCGTCGTTCGATCCGAACGTGCTGGCGATCAAAATCAATATTTATCGCGTGGCGAAAGACTCGCGCATTATCGACTCAATGATCCACGCGGCCTACAACGGCAAAAAAGTTACTGTGGTAGTTGAGTTGCAGGCACGCTTTGACGAAGAGGCCAATATTCACTGGGCGAAACGTCTGACCGAAGCCGGAGTCCACGTGATTTTCTCCGCGCCGGGGCTGAAGATCCACGCCAAGCTGTTTCTGGTTTCGCGTAAAGAAGGTGACGAGGTGGTGCGCTATGCGCATATCGGCACCGGTAACTTTAACGAAAAAACCGCGCGTCTTTATACCGATTATTCCCTGCTGACCGCCGATGCGCGTATCACCAATGAAGTACGTCGGGTATTTAATTTCATTGAAAACCCGTACCGTCCGGTGAACTTCGACTACCTGCTGGTATCGCCGCAGAACTCGCGCCGCCTGCTGTATGACATGATCGATAAAGAGATTGCCAACGCCCAGAACGGTAAGCCTTCCGGCATTACGCTGAAGCTTAATAACCTGGTCGATAAAGGCCTGGTCGATCGCCTCTACGCCGCGTCCAGTTCGGGCGTTCCGGTGAATCTGCTGATCCGTGGGATGTGCTCGCTGATCCCGGAACTGGAAGGCATCAGCGATAATATCCGGGCGATCAGCATTGTTGATCGCTTCCTTGAGCATGACCGGATCTATATTTTCGAAAACGGCGGCAATAAAAACGTTTACCTTTCATCTGCTGACTGGATGACACGTAACATTGATTACCGCATCGAAGTGGCCGCACCGCTTCTTGACCCACGTCTTAAGCAGCGGATCCTGGACATTATTGATATTCTGTTCAGCGATACCGTCAAAGCACGCTTCGTTGATAAAGAACTGAGTAATCGCTACGTGCAGCGCGGCAATCGCCGCAAGGTGCGCGCCCAGACAGCGATATACGACTATCTCAAATCCCTTGAGCAGCCTGAATAATCTATGCCAATACACGATAATAGCCCGCGCCCGCAGGAGTTTGCGGCGGTCGATCTGGGATCAAACAGCTTTCATATGGTCATTGCCCGCGAAGTGGATGGCGCAATGCAGATTATTGGCCGCCTGAAGCAGCGGGTTCATCTGGCCGACGGGCTGGATGAGAACAGCCAGCTGAGCGAAGAGGCGATGGAGCGCGGGCTGGCCTGCCTGTCTTTATTTGCCGAACGTTTGCAGGGGTTTTCCGCCTCCAGCGTCTGCATTGTCGGCACGCATACCCTGCGCCAGGCGCTGAACGCTTCCGAATTTTTAAAGCGTGCCGAGCAGGTGATCCCCTACCCCATCGAGATCATCTCCGGGAATGAAGAAGCGCGGCTGATTTTTATGGGCGTCGAGCACACGCAGCCGGAAAAGGGACGCAAGCTGGTGATTGATATCGGCGGCGGCTCCACAGAACTGGTGATCGGAGAGAATTTTGAGCCGATCCTCGTCGAAAGCCGACGGATGGGCTGCGTCAGCTTCGCACAGACTTTTTTCCCCGGCGGTGTCATTAGCCGGGAAAACTTCCAGCGCGCCCGCATGGCGGCGATCCAGAAGCTGGAGACCCTGACCTGGCAATATCGCATTCAGGGCTGGAACGTGGCAATGGGCGCGTCCGGCAGCATTAAAGCGGCGCATGAAGTCATCGTCGAAATGGGTGAGCGGGACGGCTTCATCAACCCGGAACGTCTCCAACGGCTGGTGGAATCGGTGCTGCAATACAAAAACTTTGATGCGCTGAGCCTGCCGGGATTATCGGAAGAGCGTAAAGCAGTTTTCGTTCCGGGGCTGGCGATCCTCTGCGGCGTTTTTGATGCGCTGGGGATTAAAGAACTGCGCCTTTCCGATGGGGCGTTACGCGAAGGCGTACTGTATGAAATGGAAGGCCGCTTCCGTCATCAGGACATTCGTAGCCGCACGGCGCAAAGCCTTGCAAATCAGTACAACATCGATCGCGATCAGGCCCGGCGCGTGCTGGAAACCACCACCCACATGTTTGAGCAGTGGCAGGAGCAAAATCCGAAGCTGGAGAATCCGCACCTTGCCGCGCTGTTAAAATGGGCGGCGATGCTGCATGAGGTCGGGCTGAACATTAATCACAGCGGGTTGCATCGTCATTCCGCCTATATCCTTCAGCACAGCGATCTGCCTGGGTTTAATCAGGAGCAGCAAACGATGATGGCGACGCTGGTACGCTATCACCGTAAGGCCATCAAGCCGGACGATCTGCCCCGCTTCACGTTGTTCAAGAAAAAGCAGTTTCTGCCGCTGGTGCAGCTTTTACGCCTCGGCGTGCTGTTGAATAACCAGCGTCAGGCGACCACCACGCCGCCCACGCTGGTGCTGAAAACCGATGATAATCACTGGACGCTGCGCTTTCCACACGGCTGGTTCAGCCAGAATGCGCTGGTCCTGCTCGATCTTGAGAAAGAGCAGGAATACTGGGAAAGCGTTACCGGCTGGCAACTTCAGATAGAAGAAGAATCACTCTGACTCACTGCGCTTTGGGCATCCTTTTTGGGTGCCTTTGCCAGCAGATTATCCAGCGGCTCAGGTTTGCCGATTAAATACCCTTGCAGGTAGTCGATACCGAGTGAAACTACCGCACTGCGGACTTCCTCGGTTTCAACATATTCCGCCACTATCCGCATTTTTTTCATGCGTGCCAGATGGCAGATGGAAGCCACAATCTGGTAGTCCATGCTGTTAGACACAATATTACGGATAAAACTGCCGTCAATTTTGAGAATATCAGCGTCCACGCTTTTCAGGCGGGCATAACTGGCATAGCCGGTGCCAAAATCGTCGATCGCCACCTGGCAGCCCATCTGCTGAAGCCGCGCCAGCGTCTGGTTGGCTTGCTCCATATTGTATAGCGCATTACTTTCGGTGACTTCGAAAAACAGCTGCCAGGCTTCTACCTGATACTGAATGAGGAGCCGTTTTACCTCTGCCGGAAAGTGCGCGCGGCACACCGTTGACGGCGCAAGATTAATCGCAAAGCGGCTCGCAGGCAGTTCTTCGCGGTGCCGCGCCATAAAGCGCAGGGTATTTTCCAGCACCCATAAATCGATACGTGAAGATAATCCAAACTCATGGGCAACCGGCAAAAACTCGTCGGGGTTAATGATTTCCCCCTCATTGCCAATGAGCCTGAGTAAAATCTCATGATAAGAATCCCCACGCACACCAACAATGGGCTGAGCCATTAAACGGAACTGATCGTTTTCCAGGGCATGCTGCAGGCGATTCATTAGCGCAACTTTATCTTTTAGATTCTGCTGAAGATTTATCGCACACCGCTTTTGCAGATTTTCTGGATGATTCGTTGCCAGGGAAAGATCGGCGGTGGTGCTTAATTCACCAAGCAGCAGATAAATATGCGTTACCGGAGAACGCACATAACAATAGCTGATGCCGACCTGCGGCTGAAGCCGCATACCATCCCAGCTAAAGCGGAACTGCTTAATATGGCGATCCAATTCTTCTATGCGATCCTGATAGGCTTCGGTATTAAGCCGGAAAACAAGATCGTGGCCGGATAGTTGATAAACGCACTCATCCGGCGCAAGCCTGGCAGTGATCCAGTTCGCCAGCGTTTGCTTATACTGGATACGCATCATGATGCCATAATTACGCCCCAGTCGTTCCAGTTCGGGAATACGCAAGAAGCAAATAACTGACCACGGGAAGTTATTCAGCGAACGATTCAGCGCGCGCAAATTAGGCAGGTGCACCACCGGGTCCAGCAGCGCCAGAAGACGCGCCCGGCGGTGAACAATGCGTTGCTGGGTCGCCAGCATGGAAATAAAAATAATAATAAAGCTATAGATTAAGTAGCTGGAAGAAACGATCGCCAGTTGGGTGTCATAACCTAAAGATAACGGGATGTAGCGATGATAATAATGGATTGAGATGATCAGCAGCGGCGTCCAGATTAACGAGATAAACCGATAGCCATAGCGGATTGATCCCCACAACATCACTGGTAGCAGCAGCGACAAGGTGTAGTTAGTGCTGAAAATGGAACTGTTTTTATTCAGGGGCAAGCACAGCAGCATCATCAGCAGGCCGAATATCCCCGCCCACAGGACAATCTCTATCCTGGAAACTTTCGGATCAAACTGTAGACGAAGCTGGGAGAAATAAGAACGAAGATAAAACGGATTGCGTAACACCCGAATAAGATAGTAACACATCGGAATGCCGGTTAAATTCCCCACTAACAATGCCTGATAATTAATTAATGTATTCAGGCTAAATATATTTACTCCGGAAAAAATCTGATTGGTTTTATAAAAACCTACCAGGGTAATCATTTGATAGAGGATCAAAAATAACGTTGCCGGACAAATAACCTGCCACAGTATTCGTTGCGTCATCAAACGGGGATTGCCATGTGAGATATTTCTTCGGTGCGGGGTGAATGCGCGATACCCTCCCCATCCCAGTACGACGGGAATAAAAAAGTGGGCAATGACAACCAGCGTTTCTGCAAGCCCTACCAGAGCAAACTTTCTAATAAACAGAGCGATAATGATGCCCGGTATCGCTGCCCAGCCAAAAAAAACCATCGAACTCATTAATAATGCTAATGGCAGATAAAAGAGCGTGACGGTGCCCGAACTGATTTGCGCGTAAGTGTTCGCGAGATTTAATACGGGCAACAATATTGAAGGCAGAAAAAGGGGCAACCCCCACCACTTATCTCTGTACTTAATGTATGTATGACGTAGTTTCATAGATGCTCAGCAGAAAACCCGGCATCCTGCGGGGTATTTTCAGACAGGTATCCCACCTGGGAACAATGTTACGAGAGGTGCAAGAAGTATGCCTCCGCAACATAACGCTTAGATTTTAATTATTAACGGCAAGCAATATTTGATATACATCAATTATCGCTATCTCATTAATCATTTATTACTTTTTATTAGCGTTAGTCGCATTCATTAATTTTTAGCGTGAATGATTTATTATATTACATAACAAAAAATGATATGTCGGTTGACAGAATTTTACATCACATTCAATTGACCCTTGCCCTGCACTGTGTCTTAATGTGCTTATCGCCCCAATGTGTGGGTATACCTCAAAGGACCATTTGTGAGTCAGGTTACCAGTATGCGAAACCGACATCGATTTAACAGTCGCATGACCCGTATCGTACTGCTTATCAGTTTCTTCTTCCTTTTCGGACGCTTAGTCTATTCCTCCATCGGTGCCTGGCAGCATCATCAAGATAAAAAACAGTCTCAGCAGTCCAGCCTCACGATGAGTCCGTCCGCCAAAGAGTAAGTCCGGCAACCTGCACGCGTTATGTCCCTCAGCAGACCAGGCTTGTATCAGGTCGATCTTCTTCAGGTCATAATTTTATTATGCGCTTCACGGTTTCTTCGCCGCTGAGTATCGCCTGCATATAAAAAAACCCGCTATTACGCGGGTTTTGATATCAGGTATGAGTTATACCAATGACTGGCAGATGATAAATCATTCCCACTCAATCGTAGCCGGTGGCTTGCCGCTGATGTCATACACTACCCGCGAAATCCCGTTCACTTCGTTGATGATGCGGTTGGACACCCGGCCCAGGAAATCATACGGCAGGTGCGCCCAGTGGGCGGTCATGAAGTCGATGGTTTCGACGGCACGCAGGGACACCACCCAGTCGTACTTACGGCCATCACCCATGACGCCGACGGAACGCACTGGCAGGAAGACGGTAAACGCCTGACTTACTTTGTTGTACAGGTCTGCTTTGCGCAGTTCTTCAATGAAGATAGCGTCCGCACGACGCAGCAGGTCGCAGTACTCTTTCTTCACTTCACCCAGCACGCGCACGCCGAGGCCTGGGCCAGGGAACGGGTGACGGTAGAGCATGTCGTACGGCAGGCCCAGTTCCAGGCCGATTTTGCGCACTTCGTCTTTGAACAGTTCACGCAGCGGTTCAACCAGCCCCATTTTCATCTCTTTCGGCAGGCCGCCGACGTTGTGATGAGATTTGATGACGTGCGCTTTGCCGGTGGCGGAAGCGGCAGATTCAATCACGTCCGGGTAGATGGTGCCCTGCGCCAGCCATTTGACGTCTTCCAGCTTCAGCGCTTCTTCATCAAATACTTCAACGAAGACGCGACCGATGATTTTACGTTTTGCTTCAGGATCGTTTTCGCCCGCAAGCTGGGAAAGGAAACGCTCTTCGCCTTCAACGTGAACAATGTTCAGGCCGAAATGGTCGCCAAACATGTCCATAACCTGCTCGGCTTCGTTGAGGCGCAGCAGGCCGTTATCGACAAACACGCAGGTGAGCTGCGGGCCAATCGCGCGGTGCAGCAGCATCGCGGTGACGGAGGAATCCACGCCGCCGGAAAGACCGAGGATCACTTTATCAGAACCCACCTGCTCGCGGATGCGGGCCACGGCATCATCGATAATTTTGGCTGGCGTCCACAGTGCTTCGCACTGGCAGATGTCGCGCACAAAGCGCTCCAGCATACGCAGGCCCTGGCGGGTGTGGGTCACTTCCGGGTGGAACTGCACACCGTAGAAGCGTTTTTCTTCGTTTGCCATAATTGCAAACGGGCAGGTTTCGGTGCTGGCAACGGTGACGAAGTCAGACGGGATCGCCGTCACTTTATCGCCGTGGCTCATCCACACGTCCAGCAGCGGTTTGCCGTCGGCGGTCAGGGAGTCTTCAATCCCACGCACCAGCGCGCTGTCGGTCTGGACTTCAACTTGTGCGTAGCCAAATTCACGCTCGTTCGAGCCCTGAACGTGACCGCCCAGCTGCATGGCCATCGTCTGCATACCGTAGCAGACGCCGAGTACCGGCACGCCTGCTTCAAAGACGTACTGCGGCGCGCGCGGGCTGCTATCTTCCGTGGTGCTTTCCGGGCCGCCGGAGAGGATGATGCCGCTGGGGTTGAAGTCGCGGATTTGTGCTTCCGTGACGTCCCATGCCCACAGCTCGCAGTACACGCCCAGTTCGCGCACGCGACGTGCAACCAGTTGGGTGTACTGTGAGCCAAAGTCGAGGATAAGAATGCGATGCTTGTGAATATTGTCGGTCATTGACGAGTGTTCCGAGGCAAGTGAAACAAAAACAACGCGCCCGGCATAATGCCAGGCGCGATAAAATATCAGGAACCCATACGGTAGTTCGGGGACTCTTTGGTAATGGTCACGTCATGAACGTGGCTTTCCTGAATACCCGCACCGCTGATGCGCACGAATTCCGCTTTGGTACGCAGCAAATCGATAGTACCACAGCCGGTCAGCCCCATACAGGAACGCAGGCCGCCCATCTGCTGGTGGATAATCTCTTTCAGGTAACCTTTATAGGCCACGCGGCCTTCGATCCCTTCCGGCACCAGCTTGTCGGCGGCGTTGTCGGTCTGGAAGTAACGATCGGAAGACCCTTTGGACATCGCGCCGAGCGATCCCATCCCGCGATAGGATTTGTAAGAGCGGCCCTGATAAAGCTCGATTTCGCCAGGAGATTCTTCGGTCCCGGCGAGCATGGAACCGACCATCACGGCGCTTGCGCCAGCGGCGATGGCTTTAGCAATGTCGCCGGAGAAGCGGATGCCGCCGTCAGCGATAACCGGAATACCGGTGCCTTCCAGCGCCTCTACCGCGTCGGAAACGGCGGTGATCTGCGGCACGCCCACGCCGGTCACAATACGGGTAGTACAGATGGAGCCAGGGCCAATACCAACTTTCACCGCGCTGCAACCAGCTTCTGCCAGCGCACGAGCGCCTGCGCCAGTCGCCACGTTGCCGCCGATAATTTGCAGATCCGGGTATTTTTCCCGGGTTTCACGGATGCGTTGCAGCACGCCTTCAGAGTGACCGTGGGAGGAGTCGATCAGTAGCACATCGACGCCCGCTGCCACCAGCGCATCAACGCGCTCTTCGTTGCCTGCGCCAGCACCCACCGCAGCACCTACGCGCAGGCGGCCCTGTTCGTCTTTACAGGCGTTCGGTTTACGTTCGGCTTTCTGGAAATCTTTAACGGTGATCATGCCCAGCAGATGGAAACTGTCGTCCACCACCAGCGCTTTTTCGACGCGTTTTTCGTGCATTTTGGCAAAGACCACTTCACGCGTTTCACCTTCACGCACGGTCACCAGGCGTTCTTTCGGCGTCATGTAGACGCTGACCGGCTGGCTTAAATCAGTTACAAAGCGCACGTCACGACCGGTAATAATCCCCACCAGTTCGTTGTCTTCCGTCACCACCGGATACCCGGCGAAACCGTTACGTTCGGTCAGGGCTTTGACTTCGTGCAGCGTGGTCGTCGGCAGGACAGTTTGGGGATCGTTCACCACCCCGGATTCATGCTTCTTCACGCGACGCACTTCTTCCGCCTGACGCTCGATAGACATGTTTTTGTGGATAAAGCCAATGCCGCCTTCCTGCGCCAGCGCAATCGCCAGACGCGCTTCGGTAACGGTATCCATCGCAGCGGAAAGCATAGGGATGTTCAGACGAATGGTTTTCGTCAGCTGCGTGCTGAGGTCGGCAGTATTCGGCAAAACGGTGGAGTGAGCGGGAACGAGGAGGACGTCGTCAAACGTCAATGCTTCTTTGGCAATACGTAGCATGGGCAATATCTCTGACCTGGTGGGTTAAATATTGCCGTGGCATTATACAGAGCGTAACCGATTGCTTCTACATTTTTTTGCGAAAAATGCTTGCGATCCCGGCTGACCGGGTTACTATCGATTGAATAACCTGCTGATTTAGAATTTGATCCCGCTCACATGTTACCTGCGCAATCACCCTCAATTTATACTGTTAGCCGCCTGAATCAGACGGTCCGCCTGCTGCTTGAGCAGGAAATGGGGCAGGTCTGGATCAGCGGTGAGATCTCAAATTTCACCCAGCCCGCCTCCGGCCACTGGTATTTCACGCTCAAAGACGACACCGCCCAGGTACGCTGCGCGATGTTTCGCAACAGCAACCGCCGCGTTAATTTTCGTCCACAGCACGGGCAGCAGGTGCTGGTACGCGCCAATATTACGCTGTATGAGCCGCGCGGCGATTATCAGATTATCGTTGAGAGTATGCAGCCTGCCGGTGAAGGGCTGCTTCAGCAAAAATACGAGCAGCTAAAAACTAAGCTTCAGGCGGAAGGTTTATTCGATCAGGCGCAGAAAAAACCGTTGCCCTCCCCCGCTCACTGCGTTGGGGTGATCACCTCGAAAACCGGCGCGGCGCTGCATGACATTCTGCATGTATTAAAGCGTCGCGATCCCTCCCTGCCCGTAATCATCTATCCCACCGCCGTTCAGGGCGACGATGCCCCGGGGCAAATCGTGCGTGCTATTGCGCTGGCAAACCAGCGTCAGGAATGCGATGTCCTGATTGTGGGGCGCGGCGGCGGCTCGCTGGAAGATTTATGGAGCTTTAACGACGAGCGGGTGGCGCGGGCGATTTTTGCCAGCCGCATCCCGATTGTCAGCTCAGTCGGTCACGAAACGGACGTCACCATTGCCGATTTTGTCGCCGATTTGCGTGCGCCTACCCCTTCGGCGGCGGCGGAAATCGTCAGCCGTAATCAGCAGGAGCTATTGCGTCAGGTTCAGTCGGCGCAGCAGCGCCTTGAGATGGCGATGGATTATTATCTGGCGAACCGTAACCGGCGCTTTACCCAGCTTCATCATCGACTGCAACAGCAGCACCCGCAGCTCCGGCTGGCGCGCCAGCAGACGGCGCTGGAGAGATTGCGCCAGCGTATGAATTCAGCCGTGGAAAACCAGCTTAAGCGGACTACGCAGCGGCAGGCGTCGCTGCTTCGCCGTCTGGATCAGCAAAATCCGCAGCCGCGCATTCATCGGGCGGGTTCGCGCATTCAGCAGCTTGAATTCCGCCTGACGGAAACTGTTCGCGCCCGCCTGAGCGCCACGCGCGAACGTTTTGGTAATGCCGTCACGCATCTGGAAGCCGTCAGCCCACTGGCAACGCTGGCGCGCGGTTATAGCGTCACGGCAACGCATGATGGCGAAGTGCTGAAACAAACGAAACAGGTGAAAACCGGCGATCGGCTTAATACCCGTCTGAACGATGGCTGGGTGGAGAGTGAAGTGCTCGCCGTGACCCCGGCGAAAAAAACGCGCGCGCGTAAAGTCAAATAGCCTGAAATCCACTTTCCTCTGCGGCTTGCTTCCCCTTTTTCCCGCACGGCACATCGTTTGTGCCGCCCGGTTCGCTTTACGCGATAACCAGAAAAAACAGGGTTACCGCTTAAAGCGTAAATTCAACCCGCTTTTTAGAAATTAAACCGTGGCCATGCTGGCAGAAGTAATCGACTGCGCCACAGGCTTTCAACACTTCCAGCGGCTTATGGCAGTCGGGGCAGCAGGCGATGAGGGGGAAGTTGCGATTACAGGATGCACAGTGCGCTTCGTTGCCCGTTTGCGTAACGGGTTGCTGACATACCGGACAGTTGAGTGACATAAAACCTCCAGCTAAAACGCCCTCCGCGCGGAGGGCGTATGATGATGATTACCCTTTTTTGAGATGCTTAATCAAACGCTTACGTTTACGCAGCTGATTCGGCGTCAGGGTATTACGCTTGTTGGCGAACGGGTTCTCCCCTTCCTTGAACTGGATACGAATAGGCGTGCCCATCACGTCCAGCGATTTACGGAAGTAGTTCATCAAATAGCGCTTGTAGGAATCTGGCAGATCTTTAACCTGATTACCGTGGATCACCACGATAGGCGGGTTATAGCCACCGGCGTGGGCATATTTCAGCTTCACACGGCGTCCGCGCACCAGCGGCGGCTGATGGTCTTCAGAAGCCATGGTCATGATCCGCGTTAACATCGCGGTACTGACGCGACGGGTGGAGCTGTCGTAGGCTTCGCGGATAGATTCAAACAGATTACCGACGCCGCTACCGTGCAGTGCAGAAATAAAATGCACCCGCGCAAAGTCGATAAAGCCCAGACGATAGTCGAGCGTCTCTTTCACCTGCTCTCTGATTTCCTGGCTCAGGCCGTCCCACTTGTTGACCACGATCACCAGCGAGCGCCCGCTATTGAGGATAAAGCCCAGCAGCGAAAGATCCTGATCGGAAATACCTTCGCGAGCATCAATGACCAGCAGACAGACGTTAGCATCTTCAATCGCCTGAAGCGTTTTAATAACCGAGAATTTTTCTACGGTATCGGTGATTTTCCCGCGCTTGCGCACCCCGGCGGTATCAATGAGCACATATTCACGCTCATCACGCTCCATCGGAATATAAATACTGTCACGCGTTGTGCCGGGCATGTCGTAAACCACCACGCGCTCTTCACCGAGGATACGGTTAGTCAGCGTAGATTTACCCACGTTCGGGCGACCCACAATGGCAATTTTGATCGGCAAGTCCTGCGGATTGAAATCGTCTTCTGGCTCTTCGGCTTCTTCACCGTTTTGTTCAGCTTCAAATTTCGCCCAGTACTCGGCGTCTTCGTCCACCTCTTCTGGCGGATTCACTTCATCCACGAACGGCAGCAGGACATGTTCCAGCAGGCTGACCACACCGCGACCGTGGGAGGCAGCAATCGCGTGAATATCGCCTAAGCCGAGCGACCAGAAATCGGCCACAGCTTGATCCGGGTCGATGCCATCGGTTTTGTTGGCGACGAGGAAAGTCGGCTTTTCACGCGAACGCAGATGTTTGGCGATGCCTTCGTCCGCAGGCATAAGGCCCGCGCGGGCATCGACCATGAAAAGGACCACATCGGCTTCTTCAATGGCCAGCAGCGACTGCTCGGCCATACGGGTTTCTACGCCCTCTTCCGTACCGTCAATCCCACCGGTATCAATACAGATGAATTCACGACCTTCCACTTCTGCACGACCGTACTTACGGTCACGCGTCAGCCCCGGGAAATCCGCCACCAGCGCATCACGAGTGCGGGTTAGGCGGTTAAAAAGTGTGGATTTTCCGACGTTAGGGCGTCCGACCAGCGCGACCACAGGTATCATGTTTAAAGCCTCTTTTACTCAAATTCTATAAACAGCAAACGGCTCCTGTAGTCACAGGAGCCGTCCATTTTATAACTTCACGCGGATATTAACGCGTAATAGCGTACAGCGAACCGCCTTTCGCCTGGATCAGCAGTTTGCCATCCGCGATAACCGGTTCCGTCAGGAAGCCAGAGCTGTCCAGCTTCTGCTGCGCCACGAAGTGACCGTCATCCGGGCTAAGCCAGTGCAGGTAGCCTTCGCTATCGCCAACCACTAATGAACCATTATACAGCGCCGGAGAGGTCAGGTTACGATGCAGCAGATCGCTTTGCGTCCACTGCGTCACGCCGCCATCGGTCGTCAGCGCCAGCAAACGGTCGTCCTGATCGACGATATAAATATGATTACCGTCCACAATGAAATCGTTCACCGAGCCAAGCTCGCGTTTCCACATAATCTGGCCGCTGCGCAGATCCAGCGCGGTCAGATTACCGTTGTAAGCCAGCGCATAAACCACACCGTCAACCACTATCGGGGTCGTATCGACATCGCTCAGACGGTCGATTTCCGTCGGGCCAGTCGCCTGCGAAATACGCTGCTGCCAAATCATCTGGCCCTGCTGCATCAGCACCGCGCTGACGCGACCGTTATCACCCCCGACGATAGCCGCACCAAACGCGGTGACCGGCGCGGATTCCCCACGCAGCGACAGCGCAGGCATATCAAGGTTAACGGTCCATTTCACTGCTCCGTCGGTCTCATTGAGCGCCTGAAGCTGACCGTTACTGGTATGGATTAGCACCATGCCATCGCTGACCACCGGGCGGGACAGCGCTTCACCGGCAACACGGGTCTGCCAGGCCACCGAGCCATCGCTGGTATTCAGTGCGTAAACCTGCGCTTTTTCGCTTCCCACATAGACATGACCGCCGTTGACCGTCACGCCGCCTGAAAGCTGTGCTGCGGAGGAAGAAAACCAGCCTTTTTTCTCCGCCAGACTCACGCTCCAGACCTCTTTACCGTCGTCCGCGTTAACCGCTTTCACGGTGCCGTGACGATCTGCGGCATAGACGACGCCATCAGCAAATGCCGGATGAAGGTTGGAGTAAAATTCGCCGATTCCGCTTCCCACGGAGGTTTCCCACGCCGTATTTGGCGTGAACTGATTTTCAACCTGCGGCAACGGAGACATTTTCACAACGTCTTCTTCGCCGTTAAACAGTGAGCAACCACTTAATAACGTGGCTGAAAGCACGCAGGGCAGAAGTAATTTACGCAATTGCATCGGGTCCCTCTCAGATGGACAAATTATTCATTTTCATGCGCATCATTTCACTTAGCGCAGGCGACGAGTCGCTTTTCACACCCGCTTCCCATGCAGCGTGTGCGCCTTTTTTATCACCTTTGCTAAGCAGAATTTCGCCGCGCAAATCGGCAACAATAGCCGTCCAGCCTTCGCCTTTGATATTTTCCAGCGTTTTCAGGGCAGCGTCGGCCTGTTTCTGCTGAAGCTGCACGCGGGCGAGACGCATACTAATGACGGATTTCAGATTGTCATCAGCGGCGTCAGCAAGCCCCAGCTCCAGTTGCTTAGCGGCTTTATCCAGTTCGTTTTTGTCAACGTACTGCTGCGCCAGCTCAAGGGAGGTGAAGGCACCGTAGACGTTTTTATTGTCCGCCGCGAATTTCTCCGCCGTCGTCAACGTTTCCGGTTTATTCACATTCAGCGCCGCGACCGTATTGTCATAAGCCATCGATGAGGTTTTGGCTGAATCAGCCTGATGGCTGGTCCAGTAGCGCCAGCCTACCAGCGCGCCAATACCCAAAATAACCCCAACGGCCAGCGCCTTGCCGTTTTCAGCGAAGAAGCGCTTGAGCGCATCAACCTGATCGTGTTCGTTCTCGTAGATTTCCACGCAGTCCTACTCCTTAGCTCAGTAAAGTGCGCAAATGCGCGGCAACACTATCCTGCGCTACAGCCGTTTGCTCACCAGAGCGCAAATCCTTCACTACAACAGTACCGGCAGCCATTTCGGACTCACCCAGTACCAGTGCAACGCGGGCACCCCATTTATCGGCGCGGGCAAACTGTTTCTTAAAGTTGCCGCCACCGTGGTTTGTCATCAGTTTCACGCCGGGGATATCATCCCGCAGGCGTTCGGCCAACTTCATTGCCGCAGGCTGTGTATCCGTGCCTGAAGCGACCAGATATATATCGACAACAGGATCGGCAGTAAATTCCGGGTTAACGGCCTGAACTAATAAAACAAGTCGTTCCAGCCCCATCGCAAAGCCTACAGCCGGTGTCGACCGACCGCCAAGCTGTTCAACCAGACCATCATAACGCCCGCCTGCACACACGGTGCCCTGCGAACCCAGGCTACTGGTGACCCACTCGAAAACGGTGCGGTTGTAGTAGTCGAGACCACGGACCAGACGCTGGTTAATCGTGTAGGAAATGCCTACCGCTTCCAGCAGTTTACACAGCCCGGCGAAGTGCTCGCGCGACTCTTCGTCCAGATAATCGCCCAGCGCGGGGGCGTCGTTAAGCAGCGCCTGCACCTGCTGATTTTTTGAATCCAGCACGCGCAGCGGATTGGTATACATGCGGCGCTTACAGTCTTCGTCCAGCTTATCTTTATGCTGTTCAAGGAAGGCGACCAGCGCGGCGCGATAGTGAGCTCGGGCGTCCAGCGAACCGATCGAGTTCAGCTCAAGGCTCACATGATCAAAGATACCCAGCTCACGCCACCAGCGGGCGGTGAGCATAATCAGCTCGGCGTCGATATCCGGTCCTTGCAGACCAAAAACTTCGAGACCCATCTGATGAAACTGACGATAGCGGCCTTTTTGCGGACGCTCATGGCGGAACATTGGTCCCATGTACCACAGACGCTGTTCCTGATTATGCAGAAGACCGTGCTCAATACCGGCGCGGACGCAGCCCGCAGTGCCTTCAGGACGCATGGTTAAGGAGGTGACTTCTTCACCATCGCGCTCGCGATCGTTGAAGGTATACATCTCTTTTTCGACTACATCGGTGACTTCACCAATCGCGCGTTTAAACAGCGGCGTCTGCTCAAGAATGGGCGTGCGAATCTCGCTGTAGCCATAGGACTCAACGACGTTCTTAATGATTTTTTCAACGCGTTGCCATACTGCGGTATCTTCCGGCAAATAATCATTCATACCGCGCACAGACTGAATTTTCTTTGACACGTTTATTCTCTATTCTGAATATAAAAATGAACCCTGAGGCTTCTCCGAATCATTACGGGAGCGATAAGGGTTCAATCATACACGGGAAGCACGCCGCTTCCCATCACGTTATTTTTCAACTTGCTGCACGTCAATCCGGCGGGCTTCGTCGAGAATACTGGCTTTCGCCCGGATGCGCGCTTCGAGCTGGCTAATCATATCGATGTTATCCAGTCGGTCGGTACGCACGCCGTCTTCATACAGCCCGCTTTTCTTGTTGCCGCCGGTCACGCCGAGCGTGGAAACCAGCGCCTCACCCGGTCCGTTGACCACGCAGCCGATGATCGAAACGTCCATCGGGGTGATGATATCTTCCAGGCGCTGCTCCAGGGCGTTGACCGTACCAATGACGTCAAACTCCTGGCGAGAGCAGGTCGGGCAGGCGATAAAGTTGATCCCGCGCGCGCGAATGCGCAGCGATTTAAGGATATCAAAGCCCACTTTAATCTCTTCGACCGGGTCAGCGGCCAGCGAAACGCGCAGCGTATCGCCGATGCCTTCAGAAAGCAGCAGACCAAGACCGATCGCTGATTTAACCGCCCCGCTCCGCGCGCCGCCCGCTTCGGTGATCCCCAGATGCAGCGGCTGATCGATTTGCTTTGCCAGCAGGCGATAAGACTCTACCGCCAGAAAAACGTCGGAGGCTTTTACGCTGACTTTGAATTGATCGAAGTTAAGACGATCGAGATGATCGACATGGCGCATCGCTGATTCAAGCAGCGCCTGCGGCGTCGGTTCACCGTATTTTTCCTGAAGATCTTTTTCCAGCGATCCGCCGTTCACGCCAATACGAATAGGGATGTTTTTATCGCGCGCGCAATCAACCACGCTACGGATACGCTCTTCATTGCCGATATTGCCGGGGTTGATACGCAGGCAGTCAACGCCGTATTCCGCCACTTTCAGGGCGATACGGTAGTCGAAGTGGATATCGGCGACCAGCGGGACGTTGACCTGCTGTTTGATGAGTTTAAAGGCTTCGGCGGCGTCCATGGTCGGCACGGAAACGCGCACGATGTCGGCCCCCACGCGCTCCAGCGCTCTGATCTGGTTGACCGTGGCTTCAACATCCGTGGTCCGGGTGTTGGTCATAGATTGTACGGCGATGGGCGCGCCATCGCCGATTGGCACATTCCCCACGTAAATCCGTTTCGATTTCCTACGCTGAATTGGGGCCTGGTTATGCATGAAAACTCTCCTGCGTTACCCGTCTGTTACTGTGCTGCTGACTGGTCGGCAGTAAGGGTCAGACGCGCAACCTGATTCGATCTTATAAAGCGGTTCAGATCAACCGATTTTCCCTGGAACTGAATCTGAACAGCAGCCGGTTTGCCTATTTTAAGCTTATAAGGCAGTTCGCCGCTTAGATTTAAATGCCCACCCTTGGGCTGGATGCCGCTGAACAACTTTTTACCCGCTGCGTCGAAAATTTCCAGCCAGCAGTCGTCGTTGAAATCCATCACCAGCGCGTTAGCATCCGCTGGCGGAGTAACATCGGCCTGGGTGGTGGGCAGTGCTGCGGCAGCGTTAGCGTCAACCGGAGCTTGCGACGGTGCCACTACCGTACCGGACTGCGCGTTAGTCGCCGGAGCGGTCGCGGCAGGCGCAGTAGAAGGTGCGGTCGTCGTTGATGGTGCGGTATTCACGCTGGATGGCGTATTCTGGGGAGCGGTGCTGCCGGGATCGGTATCCGGCGGAGTGCCGGTATCGAGCTGCACATTATTATTGTTGTCGCTGTTGTCGTTAGCGTTCAGCTCGGCGGAAGATTGCGCTTCCATGGTATTAATTTCTTCCTGCTGCGCCTTGTGATTCTGCCACCACCACAAGCCGGTAAAGCTGAGTACGACGAAGAAGATAATCCAGGTGATAAAGCCCATTAACCAGCCGCTGCGTTTTTTACGCTGTTTGCCGAGAGCGAAAGTCTGCATCGGCGCGACTTTGGCGGCTCTTACCGGGGCCTGCTTTTCCATCATCGGCAGCAGTTCTTCTTCCGGGATATGCACCAGGCGGGCATAAGAGCGGATATAACCACGCAGGAATGTTGAAGCCAGCTCTGCCGGAGCCTTATCTTCTTCAATATCGCGAACCGTGGAAACCTTCAGGCATAAGCGTTCTGCAACCGCTTGCTGGCTGAGTCCGAGTTGCTCACGGGCGTTGCGCAGACGCAAGCCGGTGGTTTGTGCTTCATGTTGGTCTTGGGTGGCTTCAGTATTCATTCGCTACAACTGGCTGGTACGTGAAATTAAAATTCTGGTGCCGGTGTAACACCCGCACCGCGAAATAATGTCTGGTCAACGGCAGACAGTATAAGACTGTCAGGTTGACTATCACAGAGCAACTTTAGCAGTCGTTGCTAAGCTGTTGTTGGATCGCTACATACTGCCTTAAAGTCGATAAAAACGCACCGTAATTATTAACCGTATGCGTAATTCCCGAATAATCATTCATCAAATTGATACACTACGCGGATTTCTGCCCGCGTAGTGTCCAGCAAATCAGACAGCCTTGACGGCAATCGGTTCACCCTGCATACGCTTACGCATTGTACGCTTCGTGCGATCGATAACATCCCCTGCCAGCTGTCCGCAGGCCGCGTCGATATCATCACCGCGCGTTTTGCGCACGATGGTGGTAAAACCGTAGCTCATCAGCACCTTAGAGAAGCGATCGATACGGCTGTTGGAACTGCGTCCATACGGCGCACCGGGGAACGGGTTCCACGGGATCAGGTTGATCTTACACGGCGTATCTTTCAGCAGTTCAGCCAGCTGATGCGCGTGCTCGGTGCCGTCGTTGACGTGGTCAAGCATGACGTATTCGATGGTCACACGGCCCTGATTGGCGTTGGATTTATCCAGATAGCGGCGTACCGCGCTAAGGAACGTCTCGATATTGTACTTTTTGTTAATCGGCACAATTTCGTCACGAATTTCATCGTTCGGCGCGTGCAGGGAAATCGCCAGCGCGACGTCGATCATATCGCCCAGTTTATCCAGCGCAGGCACCACGCCAGAAGTGGACAGCGTGACGCGGCGTTTGGAAAGACCAAAGCCGAAATCGTCGAGCATGATTTCCATCGCCGGAACGACGTTGGTCAGGTTGAGCAGCGGCTCGCCCATGCCCATCATTACCACGTTGGTGATCGGACGCGTACCGGTGACTTTCGCCGCCCCGACAATCTTCGCCGCGCGCCATACCTGACCGATAATCTCGGATACCCGCAGGTTACGGTTAAAGCCCTGCTGTGCGGTGGAGCAGAATTTACACTCTAGCGCGCAGCCGACCTGGGAAGAAACGCACAGCGTGGCGCGATCGTCTTCAGGAATATAGACCGTTTCAACGCGCTGATCGCCCACGGCAATCGCCCATTTGATGGTGCCATCAGAAGAACGCTGTTCTTCAACGACTTCCGGCGCGCGGATCTCCGCGACTTCTTTGAGCTTGTTGCGCAGCACTTTGTTGATATCGGTCATATCATCAAAGTCGTCGCTGCAATAGTGATACATCCACTTCATCACCTGATCGGCGCGGAAGGGTTTCTCGCCTAAGTTTTTAAAAAACTCGCGCATCTGCTGACGGTTGAGATCCAGCAGGTTAATTTTTCCATCTTTATTGGCAACCGCCGGGATGGCGATCTCAGGCGTGACATTGAGTTCTGACATAATTGATTCCGGCCTCGTTATTACACGTTATGGCCCCTGGAGGGTTGAAAAAGAAACGCCCCACAAAATGGGGGCGTTGCATTGTACAAATTATGCTGCACGGATGCCACGATTACCCGCGACATTGGCGTAATAAAGTGTAAAGAGATTAACGGGTGCGCGGGCACACTTCGCCTTCAGCGAAGAAGTAGGCAATTTCACGCTCGGCAGATTCCACAGAATCCGAGCCGTGAGTGCCGTTTTCGGTCAGGCTGTCAGCGTAATCGGCACGCAGCGTACCGGCCAGCGCGTTCGCCGGGTTGGTCGCACCGAGGATTTCGCGGTGGCGACGCACGGCATCTTCACCTTCCAGCACGGTCACAACAATCGGACCGGAGGTCATGAAAGAAACCAGGCCGTCAAAGAAAGGTTTGCCCTGATGTTCTGCATAGAAGCCACCCGCTTTCTCTGAAGAAAGATGCAGCATTTTGGTACCGACGATTTTCAGCCCTGCTGTTTCAAAACGAGCAAAGATGCTGCCAATAACGTTTTTTGCCACCGCATTAGGCTTGATGATGGAAAAAGTACGTTCAATAGCCATGATAACCTCTGTGTGTTGTTCTGCCGTTGCGCATTGCGCGGGATTCGAGTGCGCGAATTATAATGAGCAACCCGGGCGTTGCCTATGGATGAAGATAACATTTTTTTAAAATAAAGTGAGTTTCAGCAACAATTGTTGCGCATCCCATGCCGATGCTGGCGGCAGGTCGGACAGACAGCACTATGGTTTTCCCATGCGGCAAACGGGCGCTGGCAGGACTGGCAGCGTAATTTCACCAGCGGTAGTGCTCCCGGCGGCTCATGGCGCGGCCCCTCTTCCAGCGTCAGCGCCTGATACTGGCAAACCGCCTCGCAGTTTCCGCAGTGGGTACAGCGTGCGGAATCAATGATAAACACGTTTTCTTCAATGCGCAGGGCGCTCTCCGGGCAGACCCGGCTACAGGCTCCGCAGAGTTCACACTGCGGGATATGAATGACCGGGATCGTCTCGCTGATTTGAGGATAAAGCTCACGCAGCACCCGCCGTCCTGACGGCACGCGGGCGCTTTGGGCGGTACCGGCATGAAGCAGCGCGCGCCTGGCATTGTCCACGTCCCCACGCACAGGAGGCACCAGCCGCCAGCCGGGTTCCTGCCAGCCGCGCAGCACCAGATTCAGCCGCGCCACCGCCAGCGCCCAGCCGGGATGCTTTTCGGCATCGCAGGCCACAGCACGGATATGATAAAGCCGGTGCCAGATCAGCAGTTCACGGGTATTCGGCGCGAGAGGTGAAAACGGGGCGACCAGCGTGTCGCCCTGATAACGGCGCGAGGGAGCGTCGATTCCGGCGATCGCCGCGGTCGGGCAGGCAAAAAGGCATTCACCGCAGCGCAGACAGGCATCGGCATTGAGGGTGATTTTGCCATCGCTAAGCGCGATCGCCTGCACCGGACAACTCTCGACGCAGGCGCGGCAGGAAGAATGGCGCAGAAGCTGGCGCACGCAGCGGGCACCGATCGCCGGTGCCCGCTCTTTTTCAGTCAGCGAAAAACGCACGCTTAACCGATACTAAAAAAGATAAAGCGCAGGACCACTTCCGCAGCCAACAGCAGTACGGCTCCCAGCATCAGCATACCTGTGGCTTTACGCAGGCTGCCGACGACAAAACCGAGCATCCCCAGCACTGAAATCACCCAGCCTGCGAGATACAGACCGTGCAACTGCTGTAGCCGTTCTAACGGCGCGTGCGGGAAAGTGACCACCTGCTGACTGGTTTCGAGAATGGCGCTGAACCACAGCGGCTGCACCAGCAGTCGTGACAAGACCATCACCGCCACCACGGCAGAGGCAATCTTCACCAGCTGGGGTAAAAAGCTCCAGCGCCCTTTCAGCGCCAGCAGCGCGACCAGCACCGATCCGACGATCCCTGACGTACCGAAGAACAGGAACAGGGTATTCACATGCTGCCAGGTGATCACCGAAGCGTGCATGTAAATCTGCGCCATGCAGAAGACGTCAATCACCCCCAGCAGCGCCGCCAGCGGCAGCAGTAAACCGCTGCCCGGTTTGCGAACGATCATGAGCAGCCCGCTTAACCCCAGCGCTGCCAGATACAGCGAGGCAAATACCACTTCGCGGCTCAGCCACGAGCTTGCCACATGGCGCAGCGCGTTAAGGGCATTCAGCGGATAGCCCATATGCAGCATTGAGGCCAGCAGCCCGATGCAGGCCATCCCGAAGGCAATGATAACGCCGGGCAGCACCGAGCCTGCGCGCCGACGCAGCAGCGCCAGCCACAGCGTCACCCCGACCGACCCCTGAAGCAGGAACGTAAAGAGCAGTAACGGTAACTCATGCATGGCGATGCTCCTCTTTTTCCGCGCCCTGATGCGGTTTAATCACCAGATTAGGATGGGTAATGCTGGCTTCCGGTAAGCCTTTCACACTGTTCACGCTGCCGTATTGCGCGCGCAGTTCATCGATGGGACCAAACTTAATTGCCCCCAGCGGACAGGTTGCCACGCACACCGGCTGTTCCCCTTTCGCCTGCAAATCAACGCAGAAATCGCATTTCGACATCTGCCCGGTTTGCTCGTTAAGCTGCGGCGCGCCGTAAGGACACGACCACGCGCAGTAGCCGCAGCCGACGCATTTATCGGTGTTGACGCGCACGATACCGTCGCCCTCCCGCTTGTGCATGGCGGTCGTCGGACAGTTTTTGGTGCAGATGGGGTCGGCACAGTGGTTGCAGGAAATTGACAGCGTGTAGGCGAACACGTTGTTTTGCATTCCGCCCTGCCCGGTCGGCACAAATCCGCCGCCGGTCACTTCATAGACGCGGCGAAAACGGCGTCCCACTTCCAGATTGTTTTTATCTTTACAGGCGACCTGACAGGCTTTGCAGCCGGAGCAGCGCGAAGAATCGATAAAAAAGCCCAGCTGTTTGTCGCTCACTGGCGGATAGTCTTTAAACTGACTCATGCTTTAGCTACCTCCACGAGCATGGTTTGATGCGAATTGCCCTTTGCCAGCGCGGTGATCCGCGCTGAACTTAATACGTTGGCGCAGCCGCCGCGATCGATACCCTGCGCGTCCGGTTGCCACCAGGCCCCCGCCTGCATCGCCACCACACCGGGGATAATGCGCGGCGTGACTTCCGCCGGTACAATACTGACGCCGCGATCGTTCTCAATGCGCACCTCGTCGCCCTGCTTAATGCCCCGGCTTTGCGCATCCTGCGGGTTAATCCACAGTTTCTGCGTCTGCACCTCCTGCAACCACGGGTTAGCGTACTGCGTGGAGTTGGCGCGGTTTTTCCCTTTCCAGGTAATCAGTTGCAACGGGTATTTTGCGGTCAGAACATCTTCCGGCCCTTCATGCGCGGGAACGTAATGTGACAGCGCCGGGATCTCCGGGTGCTGCATGTCGTACAGCCGCTTTGAGAAAATCTCAATTTTGCCGGACGGCGTCGGGAAAGGATGATTTTCCGGGTCACGAATGTTATCGGCGAAAGCCACATACGGCTCGCTTTTGAACAGATGCCGACGCGTTTTTTGCAGGGTGGCGAAATCCGGCAGGTTTTCATCCGGCATCGCCAGCCGGGTTTGCTCCCAGATATGCTCGATCCACTGCCGCTCGTCGCGCCCCTGGCTGAATTCTTTTTCGATGCCCAGTTTTCCGGCAACGTCGCGCAGCCATTCGTAGTCCGAACGCCGCTCAAATTCCGGCTCGACCAGCTTTTCCGACAGCACCAGATAGCTGCCCGTCCCCCAGGTTTCACCGATGTTCCAGCGCTCCATAAAGCTGGTTTCCGGCAGCAGCAGGTCGGCGTATTTGGCGCTTGGCGTCATGTAGAGATCGCTTGCGACGATGAATTCAATTTTGGATTCATCTTCCAGCAGTCGTGCGGCCTGGTGCAGATCCGGGTTCTGATTAGTGAGATAATTACCGGCCAGCGAAAACAGCAGGCGAATATTGCTGTCGAGTTTTTCCGCCCCTTTCAGCCCGTCCTGCGGCGTGACTTTAGCGGCGTCGTCCGCCGCCTGCATCCAGTTCATCACCGAGATTTGTGCTTTTACCGGGTTATCCGGCATGTCAGGGCCGACGCAGAATTTTCGGTTAGCGCTGCCGCCATAGCCCGCCGCCCAGCCGCCCATCACGCCGACGTTGCCTGTGATGGTCGCCAGCAGCGTGGAGCCGCGCGCGGTACGTTCCCCGCAGTTATGACGCTGCGGTCCCCAGCCCTGAATTAAGGCAGCGGGTTTGGTATTCGCATAATCACGCGCCAGCTGACGGATAGTTTGCGCCGGAACGTGGGTGATTTTCTCCGCCCATTCCGGGGTCTTGCGCACGCCGTCTTTGGCACCGGTTAAATAGGCCACCAGCGATTCGTTTTCCGGCACCCCTTCCGGCATGGACGCCTCATCAAAGCCCAGCGTATGGCGACGGATAAACGCTTCGTCATGCAGCTTTTCAGTGATGATGACGTACATCATCGCGTCCATCAGCGCGTTGTCAGTGGTCGGCAGCAGCGGGATCCACTGATCCGCCAGCGACGCCACGGTATCGGAATAGCGCGGATCGACAATGATAAAGCGCGTGCCGTTTTGCTTCATCTGCTGGAAATAATGATTGGTATGCCCAAAGATGGTTTCAGTGGGGTTATGGCCCCAGAGGATCACCAGTTTTGTGTCGCGCAGGGTATCCAGCGAGCTGCCGCTGGCAGCCGTACCGTAGGTATAAGGCGTTGCCGCCGCCGTGTTCCCCATGCTGACCGAGTGATAGCTTGCCAGATAGCCGCCGGTTAAATTCAGCAGCCGCTGCGCCATTGCATTGCCGGAAAAGGTGCCGCCGGAGGTAGCGGTGCCGACGTGCATATAGCGCGAGGACGGGCCGTATTTGGCGGTAATACTTTTCAGCTTGTCGGCGATCAGGGTGGTCGCTTCGTCCCAGGAAATGCGCGCAAACTTACCTTCTCCGCGTTTGCCCACGCGCTTCATCGGATATTTCAGCCGATCCGGGTGGTAAACAAATTTGCGGTAGCTGCGGCCGCGCACGCAGGCGCGCATGATCGGCATTTGCGGGTCGAGAGCATCGTCCGGGCGGGTAGAGATACGGGTGACAACGCCTTCTTTTACGTGCGCACGGATGTCGCATTTGCCGCCGCAGTCGAAGGTGCTACAGGTGTGAACGACGCGCTCGTTATCCACTGCTTCCGCCACAGGTTGCGCAGGCTTTTCCCCGGCGTGACTTACAGAAGAAAAAAATGGCAGGGTAATCAGCGCGGAACTGGCCTGTAAAAAATGGCGTCGCGAAACGGGAGGAATGAGATCCTCGCCGGGGTTATTTTTTGTACTCATCAGTCTTATCCCTAAATAAAACTGATTTTCACGTCTTTAGCGCGGATGACTTTTGACTTTTGTCAACTAACCCGGAGGTAGTAAAGCCATTGATTATTAATGGAAATAGTTATTATTTAACTTGCGCAGAATAACCGCATTTTGCCGTTTATTAACGCAGTTCGAAACTTACTGTTACCATTTGCCCGGACTCGTCCATCCCGACCAACTGATAGGCTCCCGCCTTCTCAAGCTGTAGCGTAACAGAATTTCCCGCTTCGCTTAGCGCCTCACCGTTCAAAAACCACCAGCGTCGGCCTTCCCCGCCGGTAGTTTGTACAGGCAAAGAAACGCTCGCCTGCCCCGGCAGATGACGGATCACCGCCCCTTCACGCACGCCGGACAGCACCAGCGGCAGCAGATTTTGCTGCTGCCGCGGCGGGCACTCTTTTGCGGCCACGGGCAGCCGCGCCGTCCGTCGCTCTCCCGCAGGCAGCCACGGCTCCAGCGGCAGCGGCCAGACCTGGAGTTCTTTCTCGGTGGCGTCAGGACAATCCGCCGCTACCCGCTGCCCGGCACGGTTCAGCCAGACCGGGAAGCGGATGCCCCGGATGCCTTCCTGACCCGGCAGCAGCAGCGTGGGCGGCTGGCTGTTATCAAGCAGCCAGGTTGCCAGCCGCCGACGGCAGTTGCTGTCACCGGCGGGAAGCGACTGGCCGCCCGGCCAGCAAATGGTCGCCGCGCTGACCGACGACGGACGCGGATCGACCGGCGTGCGCTCCCCGGACAATGCCGGGCGCGATTGCAGGATATTATTAAGCTGGTTGAGGATCGGCACCGCGCTGGCAAAGCCGAACTGCCCTGCCACCGGCGTGCCGTCCGGGCGACCGGTCCAGATGCCGAGGATATAACGCGCGTTGAGGCCAATCGCCCACGCATCGCGGTAGCCGTAGCTGGTGCCGGTTTTCCACGCCAGCGGAGCCACGCGCGGCAGAGATCCATCAGGCAGGGGCTGATCTTCCCCGCCGAGAATACGGCGAATGATCCACGCCGATCCGGGCGAAAGCAGCGGACGCTCGACCAGCGGATCGCCCGGCAGCAGCCGCAGCCTTCCGGCTTTGCCGTGACGCGCAAACGCACTATAGGCAGCGGTAATATCCGCCAGCCGCGCCCCGGCTCCGCCGAGGATCAGCGCCAGATTCGGCTGGGCGTTGGCGGGCAGGATCAGCGGCAGCCCGGCATTACGCAGGCGGGCGGCAAACTGCTTCGGCCCGTAGGCTTCCAGCACCTGAACGGCAGGCAGGTTAAGCGAGCGCACCAGGGCGTCACTCATACTGACCGGGCCGTGAAAACCGCTGTCAAAGTTGCCGGGACGGTAATCCCCCACCCGGCGCGGCACGTCCTGTAACAGCGAAGCGGGATGGATTAAACCTTCGTCCATGGCCATCCCGTAAACGAAGGGTTTCAGCACCGATCCCGGCGATCGGACCGCCGCCACCATATCCACATGACCGAAGCGGATGTCATCGTTGATGTCCGCCGACCCAACCCAGCCGCGCACTTTCATATTGGTGTGATCGACGACGATCATCGCCAGCGAACTGCGCGGCGGCAGGCGGGATTTCCAGTTCATCGCCAGCTCTTCCATCTGCCGCTGTAGCGTGGCGTCCAGCGTGGTGATGATTTTATCGTCTTTACTTTTACTCAGTACGCGGCGGGAAAAGAGCGGGGCCAGCTGCGGCATCTGGCGCGGGAACAGCCAGACCGGCTCCTGCTGCGCCTCTTTCACCTGCGCGGCGCTCCACACGCCCTGGGTGAGCATCCGGTTGAGCACTTTATCGCGCGCCACCTGCGCCCGATCCGGCCAGCGGTCCGGGCGCAAACGGCTGGGAGCCTGTGGCAATACCGCCAGCAGCGCCGCTTCCGAATAGCTCAGCTGTGCCGGAGATTTCCCCAGATAGGCCCAGCTTGCCGTCCCCACGCCCTGAAGCGTTCCGCCAAACGGCGCGCGGTTGAGATAGAGGGTGAGAATGTCGCGTTTTGAGAGGTGCCATTCGAGCTGAATTGCCCGCCAGACCTGGCGAACTTTACCACCAAAGGTGCGCGAGTGCGGATCGAGCAGCCGCGCCACCTGCATGGTCAGCGTGCTGCCGCCGGAAACGATTTGCCCGGAGGTGAGATCCTGCCAGGCTGCGCGGGCAATCGCCAGCGGATTAATCCCCGGATGTTTCCAGAACCAGCGATCCTCGTACTGGAGCAGCGCCTGAATATAGCGTGGCGACACCTCTTCCGGCGTCACCGGATAGCGCCAGATCCCCTCAGCGTCGGCAAAACGCCATAGCGGAGTGCCATCTTCCGCCACCACCACCCGGGCAGGGGCGACCTCCTGCAACGGCAGCGGCCACAGGCGATCGGCAGCCAGCGCCGCCAGCCACACTAATAACGGAAAACCCGCCAGCCAAAGCCAGCGGGTTTTTATTTTACCGAATACGCGCATCTTACGGCGTGACGATCACAGGTCCAGTCGTCAAACCGGTCGCGCGCCACTGCGGAACATACATCGATTCAACCTGCGGAGCAGGCAACTGGTAAGTCCCCGGCGTCACCGCACGCGCCAGATAAACCAGCGTCACCGGCTGCCCTTCGTTAACCGCCACGGCGGCGACGAAACGGTCATCGCGGAATTCGATATGCTGAATATCCGCCTGCTGCATTTGCGTAATCAGCGCCTGCACTTCGGTGGCGTTATCTTCAAGGCTGGCGCTGCTGTTACCCAGATTCTGGTTTTCCAGCTCCAGTCCGGCAGGCAGCAGATCCACGACCAGCGCATCCGGTACATTCTGGCTGGCGGAGACTTCGAGCTGCACCAGCACCAGATCGCCACTACGCAGAGAAGAAAGGGACTTCGTCCGGCCCTGGGTATCGTAGATATGACGTTCAATTTTCAGCACGTTGCTGGAAGGATTAGGTGCATATTCCGGGTAGCCAGTGCTGTCCAGACGCAGCCACAACGGCTGGCTGCCGGTGTTGGTGACCTGCAGCGTGGAAAGCCAATCGCCAGCGACGTTACGCACCTGCGCTTTGTCCGCGCTAAGCGGCTGCGCGTCCAGCGAAGTCTGCGCCTGCCAGTTACCCGGCAGATCCTGCAACCCTCTGGCGGCGAGGAATAGCGCGTTGGTTTCCTGGGTAGAGAGCCAGCGTTGACCAAACGCCTCTTCCGACAGCGTAATCAGCAGCTGATTTTGCGCGTCCGGCAGCAGGTTGTTCTCTTTGAGCAGCGTCAGCATCATCGCGTCATCGCGCAGTACGCTGCCGTAATCGCCAACCCAGTTGTGATTATTGGCTCGCGGCGTTTTCAGCGCCAGCTGGAGCGCCTCCTCGCTACGCGGCGCATCGCCCATCGCTTTGAGAGCAAGGCTCAGTTGCAGCAGCGGCAAACCGGACGTCGCCTGCTGATGGCGTTCCCAAATCTCACGCAGCGCGCCCAGCGGCGCTTTTTGCTGACGCGCCAGCACCAGCGCAGCATACGCCTGCGCGGCGAAGCGGCTCGCTTCGGTGTTATCGGTGTAGCGAATGGTCATCAGGCCCGGCTCCTGCAAATAGCGCAACAGGCGGTTGTTGCCTTTGGTCATCGCGTCAGCCGGTACGCTGTAGCCCTGCTCGCTGGCGCGAACGAGGAAATCCATCACGTAAGCGGTAAGCCAGTATTCTTCCTGGCCGTCCCGATCCCACAGCGCAAAGCCGCCGTCCATACGCTGCATTTGCAGCAGGCGGGAAATGCCAAGATCGATAGCCGCGCGACGGTTTTCGTCGCTGTCGCCCTTAATGCCTAATGCTTTAAGCTGCGCGGCGCTGGTATACAGCGACGGGAACAGCCCGCTGGTCGTCTGCTCAAGGCAGCCATACGGATACGCCTTCAGCTCGCGAATATAGCGCGCCAGATTTAACGGCGGCTTGCCGCTTAGCGTCAACTGGCCTTCCAGCGTGACCGGCGAGAAGTTCTGCACCACGTTCTGCGGCATCTGCCAGCTTTCGCCCGGCTGGAGTACCGAACCCAGGTTCACCGTCTGCGCCGGGAAAGCCGGACGCACACCGAGCTTCCACTGTTTTTGCAGCGCGGGCAGATTTTCACCCGGCAGGTTGACGCCGCTCACCGTGGCATCCACCTGGCCATCGCCAAATCCTTCTCCGGCGCTCACCGGCACAAACAACGTGCTGCGCGCGCCGGGCGCGAGCGTCAGCGGATTCGGCTGCGCGCCCTGTAGCGACAGCAGGCCGCTGGTTTTGAGTTCGACGTTCAGGGTCTGCGGTTTGTCGGTCAGGTTAGTGATATCAAGCGTCAGGCGCGAGGTGTCACCGCTGGCGATAAAGCGCGGCATATTCAGCTCGGCAATCACCGGCGCGGCGACGATCACTTTGTCCTCGCTGCTGCCGAAATCTTCCGCCGTCCACGCCTGCGCCATGACCCGCAGTTCGCCGTTGAAGTCGCCAATCGGCAGCGTCACCGTACCTTCACCTTTATCATCCAGCACCACCGGCTGCGCCTGCTGGGCGATGATATTGACGTGGTTGACCGGCGGTTTGCCGCCGCGATTAAGCTCGTCGCCGTCACCACCAAAACGCAGGCTGGCAAGACGTCCCTGCCCTTCAATCACCTGGCCGTAGATATCATAGATATCCGCGCCGTAGCGTTTCTGACCGAAGAACGCTTTCCACGGGTCCGGCGTGACGTAATCGGTAATATTGAGCACCCCGCTGTCCACGGCGGAGAGCAATACGTTGACCTGTTTCGGCAGCGCGCCGTCTTTCACGCTGGCTTTGACCTTGACCGTCAGCGGCTGATTCGGACGCATTTTTTCCGGCCCATCCAGGGTGATATTCAGGCGACGGTTTTCATCGCCCATCGGCAGATGAAGAATACCGACCGCGCGTTTCGGCGTTGCCGAGCGGGATTTATCACCGGGGCGCACCACCAGCGTGCTCAGATAGAGATCGTGACGATTCCAGCTTTTATCGATGGGAATCGAAAGATCCATACCGGTGGCCGGCACGTCGATTTCCTGCCACCACAGCGGCCCATCGCTGGATTCGACCATCGCGTAGCCTTTCCCGGCGGCGGGCGCGGCGACGTGCAGCTTGATAGTTTCGCCCGGTTTATAGAAGGATTTATCCAGCTTCAGGGTCACGCGGTCAGGGCGTGCTGCGCCGGTGCCGTCGCTGTTATCCTGCCAGCTGTAACCGGCCCAGAAGCGCACGCTGCTCACTGTCTCGTTGGGCGCTTTCACTTCCAGGCGATAAGAACCCCACTCAACCGGGAAACTGACCTTGCCGGTGGCATCCGCCGCCAGATCGAGAGACTGCTCGCCTTCAACCAGATCTTTTTGATCGAACTGCGATTCCCAGCCTTCGCTTTCCGACCAGTTCCAGAAGTAATCGCGGCGTTCGCGGATCAGACGCACCTGCAAGCCGGAAACGGCTTTCTTTTGCCCTTCGGCGTTGGCGTAAACGATATCAAACGCGGCGGTGCTGTTCTCTTCGACCACCGGCTGATTGACGGTGGCATCGGTGCGGTAATCATAAACGGCTTTACTGGCAAACTGCGGACGAATGCCCGGCAGGGTATCCGCAGGCCAGATCGCCTGTTCCGCACGTCGGGTCACCGGACGACCACCTGACTCCAACAGACTGCCCTGCAGCAGGACCTGAAGCGGGGAATGCGCTTCCTGCCACTGGCTTTCGGTGCTCACCTGCCCGCGTCCTTTTTCATCCAGCTTCATGTTGACTTCATCCAGCGTGCGGGAAAGGTTTTCCTCGCGCACATCGCCGAACTGGAATCCGGGCAGCGCGTCCACCGCTTCGCGCAGCGGACGCAGGAACAGCTTGCCCTGTAACGTGTTACCGGCAGCCGGTGCGCCGTACAGATAGTAGCCGACGACATTAAAATCAACCGTATCGCCCGGTGCCAGCGGCGTTTTCTGCGCGGTCAGATTCAGCGCCATCCGTTCCGGCATAAAGTCTTCGACGTTGAAATCCCACAGGCGCGGCTGGTTATCGCCGGTGTTGGCGCGAACGTGCCACATTCCGGTGGCGGCGCTGCTTTCCAGCGGGAAGTTAAAGCGATACAGACCGTTTTCCGGCTTGCTCACCACCGTGCGGATCACCTGACCATCGGGCTTGATGACCTCCAGCTTGACTGGCTGTTCCGCCAGCGCTTTGCCGTCGCTGTCGCGCAGCAGGCCGTTAAGGATCACCGTTTCGCCGGGGCGATAGAGATCGCGCGGGCCGAACATAAAGAACTGTTTGCTATAGCCGGGATCGCCCGCCACTTTAAACTCGGCCAGATCGAGGGCCGGAAGGTTAAGATCCAGTAAGGTGGTCTGGCCTTCTTTGCGAGCCAGCAGCAGCGCGCCCTGCTTTTCGCTTTGCAGCGTCGCGCGACCGTTATTGTCGCTGGTGGCCTGCGCCAGCGTCTGCCCTTTCTCATTAAGCAGAGTAACGTCCACGCCGGACTGAAGCGCGCCGTTTTCGAGGCTCTGGGTGAAAACTTCCAGCCGGTTGTGATAACGGTGAGTCGACAGGCCGATGTCGCTTAAGGTGAACAGCGTGGCGGCATTGCTGTACGTGTAATGCCCGGCCTGATTCATCACCGCAATATAAACCCCGGCCTGCTGGAGTGGTTTAATGTCGCTTAGCGGCAACAGCAGTTTTTCCTGGGTATTTTTTGCCGGATTGAGATCAAAGCGCCCGGTATACACCAGATCAGCCATTTTCAGCAGTTCGTCTGATTCCCAGTTGGACAGCGAGCTGCGGTATTCCCACTGGCTGACGAAGGACGCCAGCGATTCCGGCTTGATGCGGAAAAAGTTAACGTCGATGTTATCGACATTCAGCGCCATCACCGGCAGCCCTTCCACCACTTTACCCGGCAGCAGCGATCCACGGCTGGCAAAGCCGATGCTCGGCTGAATATTGCGGGTAGTAATGGCTTTCTCGAAAGATTGCCCGAAGGTGGCTTTGTTGAGGGCGGTCACGCCCGCATCCACGGTCAGCACCAGGTTACGGTTCGGCTCAAGGTGGCGCAGCCGCAGCTCTTTCAGATTGGGAGCCAGCTCCCACGCGCCGTCAACCTTGCCCTCTTTTTTATCGACCAGATGAACGGTACGCGAAAAATCCTGCTCCGGGTCGAGCGGAATGGAGAACGTCAGCACCAGCGTCGCCGCGCCGTCGAGCTGAACTTCGGAGGCATCCAGCAGTTTTAATTCTTTCCCCTGGCTTTGCTCGGCCAGCTTTTTGAGCTGTTCGCCATCGGGCTTAGCCGGGGCCGCTTTTTGCGGCGCGGCAGCAGCCGATGCGGCTGGCGCGGCGGCCTGGGGTTTATCGTTGTCATCACACCCGGAAAGGGCGAAGGCGGTCATCAACGCAAAGGTTACTGCGGCAAGACGAAACTGTTTCATCCGTTAATCCCTGGCCGAAAAGCCAACAAATATGGTTGCTCAATATTATGCGCGAGTTTGGGAAATACTAAAGGCTGAAAGCGTATTTTAACGCAACCGGGTAAAAATCGCGGCTTCCGGCCGGATGTTACCTCACTCACACTCTGCAAAGTAACATGTTACATCGGGCGTCATTTGTTTTTAAAACAATCAGATAGATAGCTTTCAAACGGTCTTCACTGCTAACGTTAAACTGAAAGACGCCATCTTGTGCGCGGTTCAATAACAGAGGGAAAAGTATGAAACGAGCCGTTAACGCCCTACAAAACTTTGGCAAGTCGCTGTATGGCCCGGTACTGATTTTACCGATCGTCGGTTTATTTATCGCGTTTGGTAACGTGCTGGGCAACGGTAATCTTGCCGAATACCTGCCCTTTCTCGGGCATCCGCTGATCCAGAGTATCGGTCAACTGATTGCCAAATCTGCGGTTTCCGTGCTGGTCAATCTGGCGCTGGTCTTTGCCGTGGGCATTCCGATTGGCCTTGCCGCGCGTGATAAAGGCTATGCGGCGCTGATCGGGCTGGTGACGTTCGTGGTGTTCATCAACGCGATGAACGTGACGCTCCAGTTGCAGGGCGCGCTGGCCCCGGCCGAACACATGCGTGCCGCCGGGCAAAGCATGGTGCTCGGCGTGCAGGTGCTGGAGATGGGCGTTTTTGCCGGTATCCTGACCGGTGCGCTTTCCGGCTATCTCTATAACCGTTACTCCGGCGTCCAGTTTTCCGGGGCGATGGCGATCTACTCCGGCCACTGCTTTGTCGCCATTATTATGCTGCCGGTGTCGATTATTCTCGGCGTGGTGATGAGCGAACTGTGGCCGTTTGCCCAGCAGGGCATCAGCGCGCTGGCCTTGCTGATTAAAGGCTCCGGGGCGTTTGGCGTCGCCGTGTACGGTTTCCTTGAGCGCATTCTGGTGCCGACGGGGCTGCATCATCTGGTCTACACGCCGTTTTTGTATACCGAACTGGGTGGCACCTCGGACGTATGCGGCCAGGTTTACCAGGGCGCGCGCAATATCTATTTCGCCGAAATGGCCTGCCCGGACGTGAAACAGCTCAGCAGTACTGTGGTGTGGGATGCGCGCGGTATCAGCAAAATGTTTGGTCTGCCCGCCGCCGCGCTGGCGATGTATATGACCGCCAAACCGGAGCGCAAAGCCGCCGCGAAAGCGATTTTGATCCCCGCCGCGCTGACGTCAATGCTGGTCGGCGTGACCGAACCCATTGAATTCTCCTTCCTGTTTGTCGCTCCGCTGCTGTTTGTGGTTCACGCGGTGCTGACCGGCATCGGCATGATGCTGTTTTACCTGCTCGACGTTCACGCCATCGGCGCGAACGGCATCATTGATTTCGTGCTCTACAACCTGCCGCTCGGCACGGAGAAGTCCAACTGGCCGATGTACATCGTCGTCGGGCTGATTATGTTCGTCCTCTATTTCGTGGTGTTCCGTTTCCTGATCCGCCATTTCGATATGAAAACGCCGGGCCGTGAAGAAGAAGATCAGGAAACGCGCCTGTACAGCAAACAGGAGTATCAGGCGAAAGGCCAGAATGACGGGCTTGGCGAGGCGATTATCGAAGGGCTGGGCGGGCGCGGCAATATCGACGTGGTCGATAACTGCTACACCCGCCTGCGCGTTACGGTGAAAGACGTGACCATTATTGACGAGCCGCGCCTGAAGGCGACCGGCGCGAAAGGCATTATCAAACAAGGTAATAACGTTCAGGTAGTCTACGGGCTGCATGTTAAAAAAATGCGAGAGGCCGTAGAGACGGTGCTCTGAAGGAGGCATAAAGATGTTGAAATCCCCATTTATTTTATCCATTGCGGGCGGCGGCAGTACCTACACTCCCGGCATCGTGAAAAGCCTGATGCTGCGACTGGAAGATTTTCCGCTGGCTGAAATTCGTCTCTACGACATTGACGAAGCCCGGCAGAACACCATTGCGCCGGTCGTGGAAAAAGTGATTCGCGATCACAGTCAGCAGATTAAATTCACCGTCACCAGCGATCCGCAAACGGCATTCAGCGGCGCGCACTTTGTTTTCGCCCAGATGCGCGTCGGCCAGTACAAAATGCGCGAGCAGGATGAAAAAATTCCGCTGCGCCATGGCGTCGTGGGTCAGGAAACCTGCGGTCCCGGCGGGCTGGCTTACGGGCTGCGCACCATTCTGCCAATGGTCGAACTGATCGATATGGCAGAGCGCTACGCCGATAAAAAAGCGTGGATTGTGAACTACTCCAACCCGGCGGCTATCGTTGCCGAAGGCGTGCGCCGCCTGCGTCCGCATGCGCGGGTGCTGAATATTTGCGATATGCCGGTGGCGGCGATGCGCAATATGGGCGCGATCCTCGGCGTCGATCGGCATAAACTGGAGGTGGATTATTTTGGCCTCAACCACTTCGGCTGGTTCACCCGCGTACTGGTTGATGGCGAAGATCGCCTGCCGGAACTGCGTCGTCACATCGCGCAGTTCGGCCTGTTAACCGAAGATGCCGCCCAGACCGACCCGCAGCACGCCGATCCCTCGTGGGTAAAAACCTGGCGCAATATCAAGCCGATTATGGATCACTTCCCGGACTATTTGCCGAATCCGTATCTGCAATATTATTTAATGCCTAACGATATCGTCGAGCATCAGGATCCGAACTATACCCGCGCCAATGAAGTGATGAACGGGCGCGAGAAAAAGCTGTTTGCCGCCGCTGAAGAATACAAGCGCAGCGGGATCCTGCCGGATGCCTTCCACGTCGGCGTTCACGGGGCGTTTATCGTTGACGTCGCCTGCTCGCTGGCATTCGACCTGCGCCAGCGCCATCTGGTGATCGTCGAGAACAAAGGCGCGATTGCCAACCTGCCTTACGATGCCATGGTCGAAGTGCCTGCCTATATCACCAGCGAAGGACCAGAGCCTGTGCGGATGGGCGCGGTGCCGCTGTTCCACCAGACCCTGCTGATGCAGCAACTGGCTTCGGAGCAACTGCTGGTCGAAGCCACTATTGAAGGCAGCTATGAGAAAGCGCTTCAGGCATTTACCCTCAACCGCACGGTGCCGACCATGCAACATGCGAAAGCGATCCTTGACGATATGATCGAAGCCAACCGCGAATACTGGCCGCAGCTACAGCAAGCCTGGAAAAATGGGGAGGCGGTCAAATAATTTCGCCGTGGACTTGCTTGTCGATGCGGGAAAAAACACCGACAATTCAGGAATGATGAAAAAAACGGAGGCAAGCATGTCCACTTCATTTTTTGTGGCAGCCGACTGGCTGACTGAACACGCTGCGGATCCTGAGATCCAGATTATTGATGCGCGCATGGCTCCACCGGGTGCTGACGACCGCGACATCACAGAAGAGTACCGCGCCGGGCACATTCCCGGCGCAATTTTATTTGATATTGAAGCGCTCTCCGAGCACACCAGTCCCCTGCCCCACATGATGCCGCGTGCCGAAGCCTTTGCCGTGGCAATGCGCGAACTGGGTGTCAGTCAGGATAAGCATCTGGTCATTTACGATGACGGCAATCTTTTCTCCGCCCCGCGCGCCTGGTGGATGTTGCGCACGTTTGGCGCACAGAACGTTTCTATTCTTGCAGGCGGACTCATTGGCTGGCTGCGCGACGGTCTGCCGCTGGAATCGAACGTCGCCGATCTGCCGGAAGGCGAGTTTGACGCGGAACTGGACAGCAACGTAGTGCAGCGCCTGACCGACGTCATGCTGATCAGCCATGAAAAAACGGCGCAGCTGGTGGATGCCCGCCCCGCCGCCCGCTTTAACGCCCAGGCCGACGAACCGCGTCCTGGCCTGCGGCGGGGGCATATCCCCGGTGCGCTTAACGTGCCGTGGACCGATCTGGTCGTCAACGGAGAACTGAAGACGACCGATGAACTCAGCGAAATCTTTGCCCGCCAGGGCGTGGATCTGCGTCAGCCGATTGTCGCCAGCTGCGGCTCCGGCGTTACCGCCGCCGTCGTGGTGCTGGCGTTAACCACGCTTGGCGTTTCTGACGTGAAGCTCTACGACGGCTCGTGGAGTGAATGGGGCGCGCGCGACGATCTGCCCGTTGAACCCGCCTCATAATGGATAACCGCCTCGCTCCTCTTCTCTCGCGCGGGGAAACGCTTTCCCGCGCGGAGTACCGCGCGCTGGCGCACCTGACGGAGCACCCTCTGCTGGTGGGGCATATTACGGTGCGCGAACTGGCAAAGCAGACCTTTGTCTCTACCGCCACCATCGTGCGGCTGTGCCAGAAGCTGGGCTTTAGCGGCTACAGTGAATTTATCTGGCACTGTAAACAGCTTCTCTCCGGCACGCCGCACATCAGTGAACAGCCGTTCGGCGCCCAGGACGATCTGCCCATTTTATTCGAGCGCTTTGTCGCTAATTATCAGCAAACCTTTCGTTGGATCAGTGCGGAAAAGCGCCGCCATTTCACTTCCCTGCTGCGCGATAAAGAAAGTTTCTTTTTATATGGCGCGGGATTTTCTTATCTCTTTGCCGAATATCTGACTAAAAAATTACAGGTGCTGGGCAAAGCCGCGTTTATTTCCGGTCCCGGCGACAGCCGCAATATTTTTCTGAGCAACGCTGCGCGCTATCAGGTATTTATTGCCGTATCGCGCAGCGGCGAAACGGAGCAGGTGCTGGACAAAGCGCGAATCGCCAAAAATGTCGGCATGACGGTGGTCGCCTTTACCCGCGCCTCCGCCAACAGCCTGGCCGGGCTGGCCGATCTTCACTTCGCGCTGTATGACGAAGCGGTGCATTTTGCCGCCGAAGCCGCAGGCATCACCTCGTTCGAATCAAATCTGGTGCTGCTGATTGATTTACTGCTGCTGGAGGCCACGGGGTAATTAACGCCGCAATTTAAATATATTCTTAATTATGCTTTTAGCGTCTTTATTTTATTTATAACCTTTTAGATTGTCTTTTTTGCTTTATAAAAGCAGGGCGAAAATAGAATATTCGCTACATAAATTAATGGACATCGTTAAAACGGCCAGCCTCAATAAAACGCCAAATCCCCTACCGGCAGAAAATGTTTGCCTCTCTGCTCAACAGAATTGACGAGCAAGGCGGAGACAAAACCAGTCACGACGCCAGACTGTTCCCTCTCCCGGGGGAGAGGGCCAGGGAGAGGGCGGAAAATCGGCATTACTCATAAAACAAGCATTTTTTATGCTGGCCCATTTCGCGGCTTTTCCAGCGGTCTGTGTTGCCAAAGCAACTTTTAAATAATTCGGTTCTGCTTAAAGTCGCGCAGGAAACTGCCCCAGCGCTTTTCATAGAACGGCGTGATATGCGCCAGCATAAAGTGGCTGATGCCCTTTTCGCCTTCCGTGACCTGGCACAAATCAACCGGCTCATCGCCGGGTAAGGTATCGCTCGCCACGCTGCCTGCGGCGTGAATAATCTCTTCGATATCCCCTTCCGCTTCGATGCCAATCAGCAGATTTGGCTGCTCGTCGGCGTTTTCTTTTATCGAGCAGACAAACGCGCGCTTCACGGTTTTCAGAGTTTTAAACAGCGTGGTCAGAGAGTCAATCATCTGCGCGGGCGGCTCGGCCACTTCTGATAACAACAGCGAAGTGCCGCCTTCCAGCACCTGCTGGGTGCTGAGCGGGTTGCCCTCTTCGCCGATCAGATGGCTGATTTCACGCGGGGTAAACTCTTTGCCGGTGGCGAGCTTAGCGTTAAGGAACAGCGTCTCGCCGATAGTCATTTCAAACAGCGTGCGTACCGGCATGACGACAAATGCCTGCTCTTGCTCCTCCGCCACCGCCTGCTGTAGCGCCTGTAAGGAGGTGAAAAACGGGATCACGGAGGTTCCATCGTCTTTTTCCCAGTGCTGGAGATCCAGCGCGCTGTCCGCAACTACCGCTTCGCCTTCGGCTGCGGTGCCCGGCACCCAGACGGTTGACTCCAGCAAAGTGCGGAAAAAAGCCGGACGGTGCGCCGGTTCCGTCGCCGCCTGCTCCAGCAGGGTTTCTAATTCATTTTTTGTATCGGACATAGTGATCTCAGGTGGCATCCCCTCCCCCACAGGAGGAGGGAACAACATTACTCAGCGGTTAACAGATTGGCAATGGTACGCACACCGAGGCCGGTTGCGCCTGCCGACCACTGCTCAACGGCACCTTTGCGATAGGTCGCCGAGCAGTCAATATGCAGCCAGCCCTGACGATAGTTCTCGACGAAGTGCGACAGGAAACCAGCGGCGGTACTTGCGCCAGCCGGATAGGCCGCGCTGCCGGTGTTGTTCAGTTCGGCAAAGTTAGACGGCAGCTGGCTGCGGTGGAACTCCGCCAGCGGCAGACGCCAGAACGGTTCGTTCTCCGCCTTAGCGCTTGCCAGCAGACGATTCGCAAGCTGGTCGTCAAAGCTGAACAGCGCATGGTAATCATTACCCAGCGCCGTTTTCGCCGCCCCGGTCAGGGTTGCGGCATCAATGATCAGCTCCGGCTTTTGCGCTGAGGCGTCAATCAGACCGTCCGCCAGCACCAGGCGCCCCTCGGCGTCGGTGTTCATCACTTCCACCGTTTTGCCGTTGCGGTAATGAATAATGTCACCCAGTTTGAAAGCGTTGCCGCTAATCATGTTATCCGCGCAGCACAGGAACAGCTTCACGCGCTTGTTCAGCCCACGCTGGATCGCAAATGCCAGCGCGCCAGAAACCAGCGCCGCGCCGCCCATATCAGATTTCATTGAATCCATAAATGCGCTTTGCTTAATGCTGTAGCCGCCGGAATCAAAGGTAATACCTTTACCGACCAGGCAAGCGTACACCGGCGCGTTTTTATCGCCCGTCGGGTTATAGTCGAGCGCCAGCAGCACCGGCTGACGGTCAGAGCCGCGTCCCACGGTGTGCAGGCCAAGATAGTTCTGCTCGCGCAGATCTTCACCTTTCGTGATGCGATAGCTCGCCCGCTCGCCCGCCACGCCGCACAGCAAATCGACCGCGCGCTGCGCAAGCTGTTCCGGCCCTAACTCTTCTGCCGGAGCGTTGATAATATCGCGCACCCAGTCGATGATCTTCAGGCGGTTCTCCAGCTCCTGCTGCTGGGCGTCATCCAGCGCCGCCCATTCTACTTTGCGGCTACCCTTCGGTCCTTTATAGCCCTGCCAGAAGGCCCAGCTACGATCCGCATCCCAGCCTTCGCCTGCAAGCTCGACGTGTTTGATGCCCAGGCCGTCAATTTTACGTGCGGCACGCTGGATCAGACCTAAATCGTCGTTACCGTTCAGATGCAGGGAAATGCCGTCATGATTAATACTGTAAGGCGCTTTTTCGCCCCAGCGCGCATCGGCAGGCTGGTTGCTGAGCGTGATTTTCATAGCTTCAGTCATTATATTTATTCCTTATAGCGCATTCGTGAAAACGGGCCGCCCGAAGGCAGCCCGTCAATTTTTACTCTGCTTCATCTAACCAGACTAGCAGAATCGCCTCGAGAATTTTTTCACTGGATGCGCTGGGATCGTCATCAAACTCGTCCAGTTCGCAAATCCACTGATGCATATCGGTGAAGCGCACCGTTTTCGGATCGAGATCCGGGCGGCTGTCATACAACGCTTCGCCGATCTCGCGGCTGTCGGTCCATTTCAGTCCCATGATCAATGCTCCCGCGCGTGGTTGATGGTGTAGCGCGGGATTTCGACCACCAGATCTTCATCGGTGACGCGCGCCTGGCAACCTAAACGGCTTTCCGGCTCCAGACCCCAGGCTTTATCCAGCATGTCGTCTTCGTCTTCGGTGCTTTCTGCGAGGGAGTCAAAACCTTCACGCACGATGCAGTGGCAGGTGGTGCAGGCACAGGATTTTTCGCAGGCGTGTTCGACCTCGATACCGTTGCGCAGGGCAACGTCGAGGATCGTTTCGCCAGTCTCAGCTTCCAGAACTGCGCCATCGGGACAGAGATCCTGATGAGGCAGAAAAACAATCTTTGGCATATTAAACCTCGTCCACGGAGTGACCTTTCAGCGCGCTACGGACCGACTGGTCCATGCGGCGAGCGGCGAACTCCTGGGTTTGCTTATCAACATTTTTAATGGCTTGTTCTATTGCGTCGGTATCATTGCCTTCGGCGGTTATCCGCAGGTGAGCGGCCGCCTCTTCAATGCTCTGACGCTCTGCGGCGCTTAGCAGCGCGGCATCGGCAGCGAGCGCACCGGTCAGACTCTCCAGCACACGCGCGGCTTCGACTTTTTGCTCAGCCAGCATTCGCGCCTGAACATCCTGCGCGGCATGGCTCATGGAGTCCTGGATCATGGTGGCGATCTCACCATCCGTCAGCCCGTAGGACGGTTTGACCTGAATAGAGGATTCGACGCCGGTCGATTTTTCCATCGCCGTGACGCTCAGCAGGCCGTCGGCATCGACCTGGAAGGTGACGCGAATATGCGCCCCGCCCGCGGGTAACGCCGGAATACCGCGCAGCGCAAAACGCGCCAGCGAACGGCAGTCCTGCACCAGCTCGCGCTCACCCTGCATCACGTGGATGGACATCGCGGTCTGGCCGTCTTTAAAGGTGGTGAATTCCTGCGCGCGCGCCACCGGAATGGTGGTATTACGCGGAATGACTTTCTCCACCAGACCGCCCATGGTTTCAAGGCCCAGCGACAGCGGGATCACGTCCAGCAGCAGCATTTCGCTATCCGGCTTGTTGCCGACCAGAATATCCGCCTGAATTGCCGCGCCGATGGCAACGACTTTATCCGGGTCGATAGCGGTCAGCGGGGTGCGTGCGAAGAACTCGCCGACGCGCTCGCGCACCAGCGGCACGCGGGTCGAACCGCCTACCATCACCACTTCGCGTACTTCCTGCGCCTCAACGCCCGCATCTTTCAGCGCGCGACGGCAGGAAAGCAGCGTGCGTTTGACCAGCGCGGCGATCAGTTCATTGAACTGCGCGCGGGTAACTTCGCCCTGCCAGCCCGCCACGTTGACGGTAGTCACGTCCGCATCGCTGAGCGCGATTTTAGCGGCGATGGCGGCGTCAAGCAGCTGACGCTGCACGCGGTCGTCGCTGCGATCGGCAATCCCTGCCTGCTCGCGCAGAAAATCCGCCAGCAGGTGATCGAAATCATCGCCGCCGAGCGCGGAGTCGCCGCCGGTCGCCAGCACTTCAAACACCCCACGGCTTAAGCGCAGGATCGAAATATCAAAGGTGCCGCCGCCCAGATCGTAAACGGCAATCACCCCTTCCTGACCGGAATCCAGCCCGTAGGCAATCGCAGCGGCGGTGGGTTCATTCAGCAGGCGCAGGACGTGCAGGCCCGCCAGACGCGCGGCGTCTTTGGTGCCCTGACGCTGGGCATCGTCGAAATAGGCCGGAACGGTGATGACTACGCCGTCCAGTTCGCCTTCAAGGGATTCGGTTGCCCGCTCTGCCAGCGCTTTCAGGATATCGGCAGAAATGCGGATCGGGTTGAGTACGCCCGCGTGAGTGGCGATCATCGGCAGGCCGTTTTCGCTGGCCTGGAACTGGTAAGGCAAATGCGGATAGCGCGCCTGAATATCCGCCAGCGAGCGCCCCATCATGCGTTTAACGGAACTGACGGTATTCGCCGGATCCCGCGCCGCCTGCTCACGCGCGGCATAACCCACGCGATGGCTCTGCGACTGATAATGCACGACGGACGGCAGCAGGTGGCGTCCTTCATGGTCAGGGAGCGTTTCTGCCTGACCGCTGCGCACGGTGGCGACCAGCGAGTTGGTGGTGCCAAGGTCGATGCCCACCGCCAGACGACGCTGGTGCGGCGCGGCGCTCAGACCCGGCTCACTAATTTGTAATAAGGCCATATTCGCTTCCAGAATTAAAAATCGAGCAGCTTTTCTTCGAGTTGTTCTGCTGAACTGCGCAGTTTATCGAGAAAACGCAGTTTACGCACGGTATCCGCCGCCGTTTCCCACGCCTCGTTTTCGAATTGTTCAATCATTTGCTGCTGGCGCGCGTCGTACATTTTTCCCACGCGGGTCATGAACGTCGCCAGCCGATCGCTGTCTTTAGCCTGGCCGATCTCTTCCAGCTCTTCACGCAGTTCCAGCTGTTCCATCAGAAACGCGGTGTCGCGCACGGTGTGCTGCTCGCTGGCGAGATCGAAGCCGTGCAGTGAGAGCAGATATTCGGCGCGGCTCAGCGGATGGCGCAGCGTCTGCCATGCCTGATTAATGGTGGCTGATTTTTGCACCGCCGCCAGTTGTTCCGCCGGGCTACCGCTGGCGAATTTGTCGGGATGAAACTGACGTTGCAGATCCTGAAAACGCGCTGACAGCGCCTCTTTATCCAGCGGATAGCGGGCAGGTAAACCAAAAAGAGTGAAATAATCCATAACAATCTTAGGGTTGGCCGGTTAAAACAAACCCCACGCGCAAAGCATTGCGGTGGGGTTTATTATTGATGCACGATTAAACGTGGAAGCTTTCGCCGCAGCCGCACTCGTCTTTAACGTTCGGGTTGGTGAATTTAAACCCTTCGTTCAAACCCTCTTTGACGAAATCCAGCTGCGTGCCGTCCAGAAATTGCAGGCTCTTGCCATCGACCACGACTTTCACGCCTTTATCTTCGAATACGGTGTCTTCTGCCGCCGGTTCGTCAACAAATTCCAGCACATAGGCCATTCCAGAACAGCCGGAGGTTCTCACCCCCAGACGCAGGCCGAATCCTTTACCACGGTTGGTCAGAAAAGCATTTACTCGCGCGGCAGCACTGTCGCTCAGGGTAATCGACATAGAGACCTCTGCTTATTTCACTTCACGTTTGCTTTTATAATCTGCAATTGCCGCTTTGATGGCGTCTTCTGCCAGGATCGAACAGTGAATTTTCACTGGCGGCAGTTCAAGCTCGTCGGCAATATCGGTATTTTTGATCGCCTGCGCTTCGTCAAGGGATTTCCCCTTCACCCATTCAGTCACCAGCGAGCTGGAGGCAATCGCCGAACCGCAGCCGTAGGTTTTGAAACGCGCGTCTTCAATGATACCGTCGTTGTTTACTTTGATCTGTAATTTCATTACGTCACCGCAGGCCGGTGCGCCGACCATACCGCTGCCAACGTTTTCGTCGCTGTTGTCGAAAGAGCCGACGTTGCGTGGGTTCTCGTAATGATCAATAACTTTTTCGCTGTATGCCATGATAGTTTTCCTCTGGTCCTGAACCGATTAGTGATGCGCCCATTCGATGCTGTTGATATCCACGCCCTGTTTGAACATTTCCCACAGCGGAGAAAGGTCGCGCAGACGGCCAATGGAGTTACGTACCAGTTCGATGGTGTAGTCGATCTCTTCTTCGGTAGTAAAACGACCTAAAGAGAAACGGATGGAGCTGTGCGCCAGCTCATCATTCATGCCCAGCGCGCGCAGCACGTAGGACGGTTCAAGGCTTGCAGAGGTGCAGGCAGACCCGGAGGAAACCGCCAGATCTTTCAGCGCCATAATCAGCGATTCACCTTCAACATAGTTGAAGCTGACGTTAAGAATGTTCGGTGCGCCCTGCTCGAGATCGCCGTTAAGGTAGACCTCTTCCATATCTTTCACGCCGTCCCACAGACGGTTACGCAGACCGCGCAGACGCGCCATCTCGGTTTCCATTTCTTCTTTGGCAATGCGGTAAGCTTCACCCATGCCTACGATCTGGTGGACAGGCAGCGTACCGGAACGCATACCGCGTTCGTGACCGCCGCCGTGCATCTGTGCTTCGATGCGGATACGCGGTTTACGACGCACGTACAGCGCGCCGATACCTTTCGGACCATAAATTTTATGGCCGGAGAAGGACATCAGATCCACTTTCAGCTGGCTTAAGTCGACAGGCAGTTTGCCCACGCTCTGGGTGGCGTCAACGTGGTAGATGATCCCGCGCGCACGGCACATTTCGCCGATAGTCGCGATATCCTGCACCACGCCGATTTCGTTATTCACGTGCATGATGGAAACGAGGATGGTGTCGTCACGCATCGCCGCTTCAAGTTCGTTGAGGTCAATAATGCCGTTGCGCTGCGGAGCGAGATACGTTACCTCAAACCCTTCGCGCTCAAGCTGGCGACAGGTGTCCAGCACGGCCTTGTGTTCGGTTTTGCTGGTGATGATGTGCTTGCCTTTTTTCTGATAAAAGTTGGCTGCACCTTTGATCGCCAGGTTATCGGATTCGGTCGCGCCGGAGGTGAAAACAATTTCACGCGGATCGGCACCCACCAGCTCGGCAATTTGATTACGGGCGATATCAACCGCCTCTTCCGCCTGCCAGCCAAAACGGTGTGAACGCGAGGCTGGGTTACCAAAAGTTCCGTCTAAGGTCAGGCACTGCATCATTTTCTCGGCAACACGCGGGTCCACCGGCGTGGTTGCGGAGTAGTCGAGATAAATCGGTAATTTCATTGCTCTTAAACTCCGTACATCGCTCATCAATGCAAAGGATCGGGCAATCGGCGGATGTTCAACCGTATTCGCGAGGGACATATACCCCGGCCCGATCCAGAATACTTTTATCGCTCTGCCGCTTAGGGCGCAGCAGGCGAATTTTATTAGGCGCGTAACTTAACGTTGATCTGGTCCTGCGCACGCGGGGTGCGCGTGGTTTCCTGGCTGTGCTGACGGTCAGACACATCCAGAATTTCCTGGTTATTCACCAGTTCACCGAGGGTAATATTGTTCAGGAAGCCGGTCAGACGGTCGCTAAGATCGCGCCACAGCGCGTGGGTCAGGCACTTGTCGCCGCCCTGGCAGCCGCCTTTACCCTGGCAGCGCGTGGCATCGACGGATTCGTCAACGGCGCTGATCACTGCGCCAACCGCGATGCTGCTTGCATCTTTACCCAGCAGATAGCCACCGCCCGGTCCGCGCACGCTGGAAACCAGCCCATTTTTGCGCAAACGCGAGAAAAGTTGTTCCAGATAAGAAAGGGAGATCCCCTGACGTTCAGAAATATCAGCCAATGGCACCGGGCCGGATTCGGAGTTGAGCGCAACGTCCAGCATTGCGGTCACGGCATAACGCCCTTTAGATGTCAGTCTCATATCTTACTTAACCTCAAACCTGGCCCTGCCTGGGCTTTTATTAAAATGGGGGTGTACTGCATAGCAGGGCCAAGTCTGACATTCCTGACTAAAATGGTCAACTATTTACTTGACTGTTTTAGTCAGGTATTTAACCTTCCGTGCCGTTTGGCTTTATTGCTCTTTTTGCTTCTGCTCAATCGACGCCAGAATGCCCCGCAGGATGTTCAGTTCCTGGCTTTCCGGGCGGGCACGGGTGAACAGGCGGCGCAGTTTGTTCATCACCTGCCCCGGATGACTTTCGCGAATAAACCCGGTGGTCAGCAGCGTTTGCTCCAGATGACCGTAAAAACGCTCCAGGTCGTCCACCAGCGGATACGGGGTTTCCACCGGCTCCGTCACTTCGCCCTTTTCCTGCGCGGCAAGCCAGGCCATCCGCACTTCGTAGGAGATGACCTGTACCGCCATCGCCAGATTCAGCGAACTGTATTCCGGGTTCGCTGCAATGGCGACGTGGTAGTGGCACTTTTGTAACTCGTCGTTGGTCAGCCCAACGCGCTCACGACCAAAGACCAGCGCGACCGGCGCATGTTCAGCTTCCGCCACGCTTTTCAGACCGCACTCGCGCGGGTCGAGCATCGGCCACGGCAGCGTGCGCGAACGGGCGCTGGTGCCGACAACCAGGCTGCAGCCTGCCAGCGCTTCATCCAGCGTATCCACAATGTGGGCGTGCCCGATGACGTCGCTGGCCCCGGCAGCCAGCGCGATGGCCTGCGAGTCCGGTTTTACCAGCGGGTTGACCAGCCACAGGTTGGTCAGGCCCATCGTTTTCATGGCGCGGGCAACAGAACCCATATTGCCGGTGTGAGAGGTCTCTACCAGCACAATTCGAATATTTTGCAGCATAGTTTTCTTAAGGCTAAAGAATATTCAGGCATATTAACATAAAGCGGAGACATAATCCGAATTCACTGTTATCATATGCGCCGTTTTTCCCCGTTCTTTAACATCCAGTGAGAGTAACCGATGCATCCGATGCTGAACATCGCCGTGCGCGCAGCGCGCAAGGCGGGTAACCTGATTGCCAAGCACTACGAAACGCCTGATTCTGTGGAAACCAGCCAGAAAGGCAGTAACGATTTCGTAACCAACGTCGATAAAGCCGCTGAAGCGCTGATTATCGAAACCATTCGCAAATCTTACCCGCAACACACCATTATCACCGAAGAAAGCGGTGAGCACGCAGGCGAAGATCAGGATGTACAATGGGTTATTGATCCACTGGATGGCACTACCAACTTCATCAAACGTCTGCCGCACTTCGCGGTTTCCATCGCCGTACGCATTAAAGGCCGTACCGAAGTGGCGGTGGTTTACGATCCGATGCGTAACGAGCTGTTCACCTCCACCCGTGGTCAGGGCGCACAGCTAAACGGCTACCGTCTGCGCGGCAGCAACGCACGCGATCTGGACGGCACCATTCTGGCGACTGGCTTCCCGTTCAAAGCCAAACAGCACGCGCCTGCTTATATGAAGATCCTCGGCAAACTGTACACTGAATGTGCTGACTTCCGTCGCACCGGCTCTGCCGCGCTGGACCTGGCTTATGTCGCCGCGGGTCGCGTAGACGGCTTCTTTGAAATCGGCCTTAAGCCGTGGGATTTCGCTGCGGGTGAACTGCTGGCGCGTGAAGCGGGCGCGCTGGTGTGCGATTTCACCGGCGGTCATAACTACATGACGACGGGTAACATCGTGGCGGGTAATCCGCGCGTCGTAAAAGCCATGCTGGCGAATATGCGTGACGAACTGAGCGAAGCGCTGAAGCGTTAATCGCCCTGACGGCCCCCGGTTTGCGGGGGCCGTTTAACTTCTGTAACGGTAATTATTATTCTCTGCGTCACCCTTCACGTCTTTTATTCCTTTCTGTGGCTTCCGGCCCGATATTTTCTAAAAACCTAAAATCCTAAAAACCGTCCCGGCGGCTGGGCGCTGAGCCACATAATCAGCGCGGCGACAATCAGTACCGCGCCGCCCGCCAGCGCCAGCGTTACCCAGCCCACCTGCCGCCACAGCACCGGTGCGCGGTTGCCGCTAAGTTTTACCGCCAGCGAGCGGAAGCTGTGAACCAGCAGTGCCAGTGAGGAAATGGTGATCGAGGTGCCCGCCGCCATCGCCAGCGCCGACATCACGCCCCAGCTAAACACGCCCACCACCTTACTGAATAACAGCACCATGATTGCCCCGGAGCACGGGCGCATCCCCATTGAGGCGATAATCATCAGCCGGGCGCGCCAGTCGTCGGTATTCTCCAGTTGCCCCGGCGTCGGCATATGCTGATGCCCACAGCCACAGTTTGCATGATGGTGATGGTGCGGCGCAAAGGCGGTAAAAACCGGCTTACGCAGCAACGCCCGCAGTTTTTTCAGCGCCCGCCAGCACAGAAAAATGCCCAGCACGCCCACCAGCGCATAGCTGCCTTTCTCCAGCCAGTAGCTGCTGAGGTGCAACATTCTGGCCGGGAGTTGCAACAGGGTCAGCACCACGACCACCAGGATAATGGCAACCAGCCCCTGAAGCAGCGACGCCGCCAGCGTCAGCCCGATACTGGAGCGCAGTTTTGACGGATGAGTCGCAAGCCATGTGGTAATAACGATTTTGCCGTGGCCCGGCCCCAGCGCGTGCAGCACGCCATACATAAAGCTAAACAGCAGCAGCGACATCCCGGCGCGTGACGGATTAAGCGACACCGCCTGCAACAGGCCGCTCAGCTGCTGATTCATCCCGCGCTGCCAGCTAATACTTTTCAGCATCACCTGCGGCCAGGCCTGCCAGAGCCACACGCCCCCCGCCAGTGCCAGCAGAATAAAAAGCGCCAGCGGCCACAGATCGGTCCAGCGACGGCTGCGGCGAGCGGAATTCATCACGAGGGACATTGTAAAACCACCTTTTGTGCGAACTGTTTGCCCAGATCCATATCCTCCGGCGGCGCGTCGGCCTTATCCAGCGACAGGGCATAGGCTGTCATTTTGTCATCCGGCTTTGGAGTATGCAGCACAAGCTTACATGACGCGGCACCGCTGACGGAAATATCGCTTTGCTGGTCATAGTGCATATCCACAAAATAGGTCGGATCAAACGTGGAGACGGTATAGGTCTGCCCGGATAACGGCTGCGGCTCTGCCAGCGGCACGACGAAGGTCAATACTGCCTTATGCCCCTCCCGCGCCAGCGCATATTCCGTCGGCCGGTTTTTAAATTTCACCTTCTGCTGATTGTGCCAGACCTCGGTAAAATAATGCTGGCCCAGCACGTTAGCCATCACTTCGGCCGCCAGCCTCTTCCAGACTTCATCGCCCGGCTTCGCGTTACCCGCATCGTACAGGAGATCGGCGGAGGTAATTTCATCCATCGTCCAGCGCATTTTCAGCGCCGTAAAATGCCCGTCGGCGGTGATGACATCGCTGCGCATACTGATAAAGCTGTGCGGATGCGCCGCCGCTGTCTGCGATAAAAATGCGAAAACCAGCCCCCACGCGCAGGGTTTAACTCTGTATTTGCCGTTCTTACGTGAAAAATTCTGTGACATTCCCCAGCATTCCTTATGGAAAGACGTCTGTTGGCGCTTTCGAATGGCGCTCCTTTGGCTATTCTTATCGAAAACCCTGTCTGGAACTATGCAGATGATGACTATCAGTAATCCGCCATCTGTGCTTTCCAGTCCACAGCGCCGCTGCCAGGTGCTTTTGATGTTGTATCTGCCGGGGGAAAATATTACCCCTGAATTCATAAGCAGAGTGAATAACGTAGACGGTGCCATTGCCCGGCAAGATATAGCTGAGGCGAACCATGAAATCCAGCGTTATCATCGCCTCACCATCATATCGCAGCCGGACGGTAGCTATCGGATTGAAGGCACGACTCTCGACCAGCGCCTGTGCCTGCTGCACTGGCTTCGCCGGGCGCTGCGTCTGTGTCCGCAGTTTATCGAACAGCATTTTACTCCCACGCTGAAATCCCAGTTGAAGCTTCAGGGCATTGCCCGCACGCTGTATGACGAAACCAATTTGCAGGCGCTGATAAACCTCTGCGCCCGGCGTCTGAAAAGGCAGTTCGAGTGCCGCGATCGCCACTTTCTGCGGTTGTATTTGCAGTACTGCCTGCTCCAGCATCAGCTTGGCCTGTCGCCGGACTTCGATGCGGCACAGCAGATGTGGACCGAGGCGCGGGCGGAATATCACGCCACCGCCGATGTTATTCGCCACTGGCAGCGCCGGATCAGGCAGGCACTCCACGTCAATGAACATTTGTTTCTCGGCCTGCTGTTTATGGTGTTGCGCACCCCGGACCCGACGCACGACAGCCATCAGCAGGACATCCGCCTGCGGCTGGTGGTTGGGCAGTTGATCGTCCGTTTTCAGCAGCTGGCTGGCCGCCGTTTTAGCGACGAACAGGGGCTAAGCAGGCAGCTTTATATTCATCTGGCGCAGGCGCTGGATCGCAGCGTTTTCGGCATCGGCATCGATAACAGCCTGCCGGAAGAGGTCAGCCACCTTTACCCACGTTTGCTGCGCACCACCCGTGAAGCCCTGCATTGCCTGGAAGATGACTACGCTATCCGCTTTACCGATAATGAACTGGGATTAATTGCGGTGATCTTCGGTGCATGGCTGATGCAGGAGCAGGATCTGCATGAGAAACAGGTGCTGTTGTTGATCGGGGACGATCCGGGACTGGAGCAGGAGCTTGAGCAGCAACTCCGCGAACTGACGCTTCTGCCGCTCAATATCAAATACCTGACGCTGCATGCGTTCCAGAAACAGGGCGCGCCAAAAGAAGTGACCCTGGTGGTGACGCCTTACGTCACGCCCCTGCCCCTCTTCTCGCCACCGCTGATCCACGCCGAGCAACCGCTGAGCGTGAATCAGCGTGAACATATTCAGCAGATGCTGGAATCTTAACGCTGCGCCGCCACGCCGGGGCGCAGCAGCATAGCAGGCAGCGTCAGAAGCGCCATCACCCAGAACACGCCGTGCTGAAGGTGCTGATAGAGGAAGCCTGCAAACATCGTCATGATCGCAATGCTGCCACCCATCGCCACCGCCGAATACATCGCCTGTAAACGAATCACATCCCCACCCTGGCGCGCGGAAATGTAGCGCATCGCCGCCAGATGGCAGACGGTAAAGGTGCCGCAGTGCAGGATCTGCGCAACGATGAGCCACGGCAGCGCCGTGGACGCGCCCAGGATGCCCCAGCGCAGCAGGCCGCAGAATGCCGAAAGCAGAAGCAGATCGCGGGCGCTGAAGCGGCGAAACACTTTTTTGCTTAGCGCAAACGTGACCACTTCCGCGACCACGCCCAGCGACCACAAATAGCCCACGGCGGAGGCTGAGTAGCCTGCGCCCTGCCAGTAGATCGCGCTGAAACCATAGTAGGCCGCGTGCGCGCCCTGTAATAAAGAGACGCAGGCCAGAAAGCGCCAGTTCTGCACGATCAACGCGCGCCAGGCATCCCAGCCCGCGCCTTCCTGCTGACGCGATGCGCCCTGCGGCATGACCGACGGACGCAGCAGCATCCCCAGCAGCATTGACGCCACGCCAAGACTGAGCAGCGCGAGGATCGCCCGGTAATCATACAGGCTGACCAGCTTGCCGGTCAGGGCGGAGCCAATCACGAAGGCGATCGATCCCCACAGCCGCACCCGGCCATAATCCATGGTGATTTGTTTTTGCCAGGTGCCCGCCAGCGCATCGGTCAGCGGGACCAGCGGCGAGAAAAAGAGGTTGAAACCCACCATAACCACCATCAGCCACGCAACGTGGGTGCCGAACCAGAACGCCAGCGCGAAGACCAGCGTCAGCAAGGCCAGCACTCGCAGGGCCATAATCAGACGCCCCGGATCGCTGACGCGCGGGGCAATGATCAGGCTGCCAAGAAAACGGGCAACCAGCCCTGCGCCAAGCAGTAAGCCGATGGTTTCCGGCGTTAATCCACTGCCTTTGAGCCAGACGCTCCAGAAAGGAAGAAAAATACCGTAGCTAAAAAAGTAGGTGAAATAACTGAGCGCCAGCCAGCGCGTGGACTGCAAGACCATGATTCCCTCCCGTTGGATGGCGATAGTCTGGCGAGAAAGTCATGATTAAGCAAGTCCATAGCGCGCTATCAATTAACTTTTATTTAACATACCGACGTTCTTCTGCTTTTTAGTCTCCACGCGGGTAAGCACAAATAATCCCGACTGCCGCAGCAAACTCCGTCATTCTGTGGCAGCGCAGGTAAACCATGGAGAGAAAAAATGCCCTGTTTTAAGATAGTCCTGACCGTGTTTTTATTATCAGGATGCGCCGCCCAAACGGCTAATCCTCCGCCCTCTCAGTCGCCAATGGACGAATGCAGGCAGGCGCAACAAAGCGGTGATTCTGTCGCCAGCGCAACAAAGTGCAGCGCCATCATGCGCGACCAGTAGGACTCAAAATAATAAAGCCCACGCGAAGTGGGCTTTAGCGACGAGAGACGATAACGCTTATGCGTAAACCGGGAAACGGGCGCAGATATCCAGCACTTTCGCTTTGGTGCGCTCAATAACGGCTTCGTCGTTGATGCTGTCCAGCACGTCACACATCCAGCCAGCCAGTTCTTTCACTTCGGCTTCTTTGAAGCCGCGACGGGTTACCGCAGGTGTACCCACGCGGATACCGGAAGTGACAAACGGGCTTTTCGGATCGTTCGGCACGCTGTTTTTGTTGACGGTGATGTTGGCGCGGCCCAGCGCGGCGTCAGCTTCTTTACCGGTCAGGTTTTTATCAACCAGATCCAGCAGGAACAGATGGTTTTCCGTGCCGCCAGAAACCACTTTATAACCACGGTTCAGGAACACCTCAACCATCGCTTTGGCGTTCTTCGCCACCTGCTGCTGATAGGTTTTGAACTCCGGCTCCATCGCTTCTTTCAGCGCCACCGCTTTACCGGCGATCACGTGCATCAGAGGACCGCCCTGGCCGCCAGGGAATACGGCAGAGTTCAGTTTTTTGTACAGCTCTTCGCTGCCGCCTTTCGCGAGGATCAGGCCGCCACGCGGACCTGCCAGGGTTTTATGGGTAGTGGTGGTGACAACGTGCGCATGTTGTACCGGGTTCGGGTAGACGCCTGCGGCAATCAGACCGGCCACGTGAGCCATATCAACGAACAGGTACGCGCCGATGCTGTCGGCGATTTCGCGCATTTTCGCCCAGTCGACCACGCCGGAATAAGCAGAGAAGCCGCCGATAATCATTTTCGGCTTGTGGGTCTGCGCCTGTTTTTCCAAATCGGCGTAGTCAATTTTACCGCTCTCATCAATGCCGTAAGGCACGATGTTGTACAGCTTGCCGGAGAAGTTAACCGGGGAGCCGTGAGTCAGGTGACCGCCGTGCGCCAGGTTCATACCCAGCACGGTGTCGCCCGGCTCCAGCAGCGAGGTGTAAACCGCGAAATTCGCCTGCGAGCCGGAGTGCGGCTGCACGTTCGCATAGTCTGCGCCAAACAGCTCTTTCGCGCGGTCGATAGCCAGTTGTTCAACGATATCCACATATTCGCAGCCGCCGTAGTAGCGTTTGCCCGGATAGCCTTCGGCATATTTGTTGGTCAGCTGAGAACCCTGCGCCTGCATAACGCGCGGGCTGGTGTAGTTCTCGGAGGCGATCAGTTCAATGTGCTCTTCCTGACGTACTTTTTCTTGCTCCATCGCCTGCCATAACTCGGCATCATAATCGGCAATGTTCATTTCACGCTTTAACATCCGCATCTCCTGACTCAGCTAACAAGTAAATTTTAAGCAACGGCCCCCAGTATAACCGATTGCCATCGTGATAACAGGTCTTGACAAGTGATTTTACGCAAACGATTGGCTTGGCGCTATACAAGGGTTTTAAAGATAAATCCCCCGGAAATTTCAATGGAATTCTTTTCAGGTTAACGATGCGGATTTTTCACGTAGCAAAGCGCCATTTACAGCATAAGGTTATTTTTATAAGATGCATTTGAAATACATCTTATAAAAAGGAAATCGCTATGCTCGACGCTCAGACCATTGCTACGGTGAAAGCCACCATTCCCCTGCTGCTGGAAACCGGCCCCAAATTGACCGCGCACTTTTACGATCGCATGTTTGACCACAATCCAGAGCTGAAAGACATTTTCAATATGAGCAACCAGCGTAACGGCGATCAGCGTGAAGCGCTGTTTAACGCCATTGCTGCCTACGCCAGCAACATCGACAACCTGCCTGCCCTGCTGCCAGCAGTGGAAAAAATCGCCCAGAAGCACACCAGCTTTCAAATCAAACCGGAGCAGTACGATATTGTTGGCACCCACCTGCTGGCGACGCTGGATGAAATGCTCAGCCCCGGTCAGGAGATACTGGACGCGTGGGGCAAAGCCTACGGCGTGCTGGCGGGGGTCTTCATCAATCGTGAAGCGCAGCTTTATCAGGAGAACGCCCGTAAAACCGGCGGCTGGGAAGGCACCCGCGCCTTTCGTATTGTCGATAAAACCCCGCGCAGCAGCCTGGTGACCAGCTTTGAATTTGAGCCGCTGGATGGCGGGCCGGTAGCAGATTACCAGCCGGGGCAGTATCTCGGCGTCTGGCTGAAGCCAAAGGATTTTCCGTATCAGGAGATCCGCCAGTATTCACTGACCCGCAAGGCTGACGGCAAACGCTATCGCATTGCGGTTAAGCGTGAAGCAGGCGGTCAGGTGTCAACATGGCTACACAACACTGCGAACGTCGGCGACGTAGTGTATCTGGCTGCGCCAGCGGGCGATTTCTTTATGCAGGTTGCGCCGCAAACGCCGGTCACGCTCATTTCGGCAGGCGTCGGGCAGACGCCAATGCTGGCGATGCTTGATACACTGGCCCACGCGCAGCATCCTGCCACCGTTAACTGGTATCACGCGGCGGAAAACGGCGACGTTCACGCCTTTACCGATGAAGTGATGGCGCTGGGCAATGCCCTTCCCCGTTTTAACGCCCACATCTGGTATCGCCTGCCAACCGAAGCGGATCGGCAGGCGGGGCGTTTTCACAGCGAAGGGCTGATGAGTTTACGCCAGTTGCAGGGCGCGCTAAGCGATGCCGCCAGCGAGTATTATCTGTGTGGCCCGGTGGCGTTTATGCAGTTTGCCGCCCGGCAACTCATTGAATTTGGCGTGGCTAAAGACCGCATTCACTACGAATGTTTTGGCCCGCATAAAGTGCTGTAACCGCGACTCTCTCTTCTTTAATAGCGGATATCAGGGCGATACTGATATCCGTCCCCGGACTAATTCCTCACGCATTGATTTACGTGCGCTATGCGAGACTTTCGAAAGAAATATGTGCCTGTAAACCGTGTTATTATTAGAGCTTCCACTGCTTCGTTAGAGCATATGTTATGCAACATTCTGTTGTCCGCGTCGGGGAATGGCTGGTGACGCCTTCGGTGAATCAAATCAGTCGTCAGGGGCGTGAGATCACCCTTGAGCCGCGTTTGATTGACCTTTTGATGTATTTTGCGCAGCACCCGAATGAAGTGCTTAGCCGCGATAATATTATTGATCACGTATGGATGCGGACCATTGTCACTAACCACGTAGTGACCCAGAGTATTTCTGAACTGCGCAAATCGTTAAGAGACGGCGATGAGCGTAATCCTGAATATATCGTCACCGTGCCCAAACGCGGCTATAAGCTCACCGCGCCGGTGGTCTGGCCTGCGGAGTCAGAGTCAGACTCTGAGTCAGACGCCAGCGCAACCGTCGCCGCCCCGGTTATCGCCGCGCCCGCAGCGTTGCCCTCTGCACCTGCGCAGCCCGTGGCAGAAACCGTGCCGGACAGCACGTCGCACTCTGCCCCGGCAAAATCCGGCTTCGGCACCTGGCTGGGATTTTTGCTGTCATTAAGCCTGTTAGTCGCGCTGATCGTGATGACCCTGATTCACCACCAGCCCACGGTGACGAAAAGCCGACTGCTGCTCAATCCGCGAGACATTGATATTCGCTTTGACGGCGATGATTCCTGCACTAACTGGATATCCAAAAAGTCATACGCGATTGGGCTTGGCGCGCTGATCACCACTTCGCTCAACACTTTTTCCACCTTTATGGTTCACGACAAAACGAACTACAGCGTGAATGAACCCAGCAGTTCCGGTAAAACGCTGACCATTCGTTTTGTTAATCAGCGCCACTACCGCGCCCAGCAGTGCTTTATGTCGGTGCTGCTCATCGATAATGCCGACAGCTCCACCATGCTGGATAAACGCTATTTCATCACCGACACCAATCAGCTCGCAATTCAGGACGATCTGTTCAGCAGCCTGTCTGCGGTGCTGACGCAGCCCTGGCCGGAGCGGATGCAGGCCCAGCTTGCGCAGTTTCGCATCCCACAAACCATGTCACTGACCGAATTTTACGAGGCCCGCCAGCTTATATTTTCCGGTGATGTTCAGTCGCTCGGTAAAGCCAGCGGCATTCTGGATAAAATCATGAAAGAATCGCCTGATTTTATCTATGCGTATGAAGATAAAATTCTGGTTGATGCCCTGCGTCAGTCCCAGCAATCCTTAGATCAACAGCAAACTACCGCCTTAAACGAAGAGTTAGTTAAATTAACCCGCATTCCGGGAATTCAGCAGACCTCCGTTTATTACAAGATCCAGACCATTGATATGTTGGGTAAAGGCAATATCAGTGGCGCTTACGAGGCCATCAATAAAAGCATCGAGCTGGAAATGTCATGGCTGAATTATGTGTTGCTGGGTAAGGTCTACGAAATGAAGGGCGAGAATCGACTGGCGGCCGATGCCTACATTACCGCCTTCAATTTACGCCCTGGCGAAAACACGTTGTACTGGATTGAAAATGGCATTTTCCAGACCTCGCTGGAAAAAATCGTGCCCTATCTTAATGGGTTTCTCGCCGAGGAATAAAATCCGGCGTTAATATGCTAAATCCAGTTAAATAAAACATTAATAAACTCACAACTCAATGTAAAAACAATGTTGCCAAAAATAGCTAATGTTATTTTTGGCAACATAAAACCCGACTTTTATGCCAGACGTAACCAACTGAATTTAAACACTCTTTATAGTTTCCTGATATCTTCCCTGATATTTTTGTGTTACTCGAAAAATGTCCACCTGTTATTTATGCAATGTTTGTATTTATTTCACTTTTCCTTTAGGACTTTTCCGAGGCAGATCGGTAATCTCGTCGCCAGTTGGACGGGTCAATGAACATTTATGACGCACTGATCCGGTTCTTAAAAATACCGTTCAGGAGAAGTAAACATGAGTTCTGCCAAAAAGATCGGGCTATTTGCCTGTACCGGCGTTGTTGCCGGTAATATGATGGGGAGTGGGATTGCCTTATTACCTGCGAACCTCGCCAGCATCGGTGGCATTGCCATTTGGGGCTGGGTCATCTCTATTATTGGTGCAATGTCTCTGGCTTATGTTTATGCCCGACTGGCTACCAAAAACCCGCAGCAGGGCGGCCCTATTGCTTATGCGGGAGAATTATCTCCGGCATTTGGTTTCCAGACCGGCGTACTTTATTATCATGCCAACTGGATTGGTAACCTCGCGATCGGCATTACCGCCGTTTCTTATCTTTCTACCTATTTCCCGATTTTAAATAACCCGATCCCGGCAGGTATAGCCTGTATCGCGATTGTCTGGGCGTTCACCTTTATTAATATGCTGGGTGGCACCTGGGTTAGCCGTCTGACCACCATCGGCCTGTTCCTGGTGCTGATTCCGGTTGTGCTGACTGCGGTTGTCGGCTGGCACTGGTTTGATATCGCCACTTACCATGCGAACTGGAACACCTCGACCACCACCGATCCTCACGCGGTGATCAAAAGCATCCTGCTGTGCCTGTGGGCGTTCGTCGGCGTGGAATCCGCCGCTGTCAGTACCGGGATGGTAAAAAACCCGAAACGTACCGTACCGATGGCAACCATGCTGGGTACGGCGCTGGCAGGGATCGTTTATGTTGCCGCCACCCAGGTTATTGCGGGTATGTACCCGGCTTCCGTAATGGCTGCTTCCGGTGCGCCGTTCGCAGTTAGCGCGTCGACCATTCTGGGCGGCTGGGCGGCACCGCTGGTGTCTGCATTTACAGCCTTCGCATGTCTGACCTCGCTGGGTTCCTGGATGATGCTGGTAGGCCAGGCCGGTGTGCGTGCTGCCGATGACGGCAACTTCCCGAAAGTGTATGGCGAGCTGGATAAAAACGGCATTCCGAAGAAAGGTCTGCTGCTGGCAGCGGTGAAAATGACCGGCCTGATGATCATCATCACCATCATGAACTCCAGCGGCGGTAAAGCCTCTGATCTGTTCGGTGAACTGACCGGTATCGCGGTACTGCTGACCATGCTGCCTTACTTCTACTCCTGCGTTGACCTGATCCGCTTTGAAGGCATCAACGTGCGCAACTTTGTTAGCCTGATTTGTTCCGTTCTCGGCTGTGCGTTCTGCTTCATCGCGCTGATGGGCGCCAGCTCCTTCGAACTGTCCGGCACCTTTATCGTCAGCCTGATTATCCTGATGTTCTACGGCCGCAAAATGCACCAGCGCCAGAACAACGACAACGAGACTGCCGAAGCGCTTTAATCGCCTCTCCCCTATCCCAAAGGCTCCTTCCTGCACCTGTCATGCCGTGACGGGAGGGGCCTTCTTTATCTGGAATATGATTATGTCTATGAATGTTATTGCCATCATGAATCACATGGGCGTTTACTTCAAAGAAGAGCCTATTCGTGAGCTGCATCGCGCGCTGGAAGGTCTGAACTTCCGCATTGTTTACCCGAACGACCGTGAAGACCTGCTGAAACTGATCGAAAATAATGCCCGCCTGTGCGGGGTAATTTTCGACTGGGACAAATACAACCTTGAGCTGTGCGAAGAGATCAGCAGCCTGAATGAATACATGCCGCTGTACGCGTTTGCTAACGCTTACTCGACGCTGGACGTGAGCCTGAACGATCTGCGGATGCAGGTTCGCTTCTTCGAATACGCGCTGGGCGCGGCAGCCGACATCGCGGCAAAAATCCGTCAGAACACCGACGAATACATCGATACCATTCTGCCGCCGCTGACCAAAGCACTGTTCAAGTATGTTCGAGAAGGTAAATATACCTTCTGTACGCCGGGTCATATGGGCGGCACCGCGTTCCAGAAAAGCCCGGTCGGCAGCATTTTTTATGACTTCTTCGGCCCGAACACCATGAAATCAGACGTGTCGATCTCCGTGTCTGAACTGGGCTCCCTGCTGGATCACACCGGTCCGCATAAAGAAGCCGAAGAATACATCGCCCGCGTATTTAACGCAGAGCGTAGCTACATGGTGACTAACGGCACCTCTACGGCGAACAAAATCGTCGGCATGTACTCTGCGCCTGCGGGCAGCACGGTGCTGATTGACCGTAACTGCCACAAATCGCTGACTCATCTGATGATGATGAGCGACATTACGCCGATTTATTTCCGTCCGACCCGTAATGCCTACGGCATTCTCGGCGGTATTCCGCAGAGCGAATTCCAGCGCGACACCATCGCCCAGCGCGTGAAAGAAACCCCGCGCGCCAGCTGGCCGGTCCACGCGGTGATCACGAACTCGACTTACGACGGTCTGCTGTACAACACCGACTACATCAAAAAGACGCTGGATGTGAAATCCATCCACTTTGACTCCGCGTGGGTGCCTTACACCAACTTCTCGCCAATCTATGCCGGTAAATGCGGTATGAGCGGTGGTCGCGTCGAAGGGAAAGTGATCTACGAAACCCAGTCCACGCACAAACTGCTGGCGGCGTTTTCACAGGCATCGATGATCCACGTTAAAGGGGATATCAACGAAGAGACGTTTAACGAAGCGTTCATGATGCACACCACCACCTCTCCGCACTACGGTATCGTGGCCTCCACTGAAACCGCTGCGGCGATGATGAAAGGCAACGCCGGTAAGCGTCTCATCAACGGGTCGATTGAGCGTGCGATCAAGTTCCGTAAAGAGATCAAACGTCTGAAAAACGAATGCGACGGCTGGTTCTATGACGTGTGGCAGCCGGAACATATCGATGGCCCGGAATGCTGGCCGCTGCGCTCTGACAGCGCCTGGCACGGCTTCAAGAACATCGATAACGAGCACATGTATCTCGACCCGATCAAAGTGACCCTTCTGATGCCGGGTATGAAGAAAGACGGCACGATGGATGACTTTGGTATTCCGGCAAGTCTGGTCGCCAAGTACCTCGACGAGCGCGGCATTATCGTCGAGAAGACCGGTCCGTATAACCTGCTGTTCCTGTTCAGCATCGGTATCGATAAAACCAAAGCGCTGAGCCTGTTGCGCGCGCTGACCGAATTCAAACGCGCGTTTGATCTCAACCTGAGGGTGAAAAACATCCTGCCTTCGCTGTACCAGGAAGCGCCGGAATTTTACGACAATATGCGCATCCAGGATCTGGCGCAGAACATCCATAAACTGATTGCGCATCACGATCTGCCGGACCTGATGTACCGTGCGTTTGAAGTGCTGCCGTCAATGGAAATGACCCCCTACGCCGCTTTCCAGAAAGAGCTGCACGGTGAAACAGAAGAGGTTTACCTCGAAGAAATGGTAGGTCGCGTTAACGCCAACATGATCCTGCCGTACCCTCCGGGAGTGCCGCTGGTGATGCCGGGTGAGATGATCACCGAGCAGAGCCGTCCGGTACTGGAGTTCCTGCAAATGCTGTGTGAAATCGGCGCTCACTATCCGGGCTTCGAAACCGATATTCACGGCGCATACCGTCAGGCGGATGGTCGTTACACCGTAAAAGTGCTGAAAGAAGAGAACACAAAATAAGTCAAATACCCAAAGGGAAGCGGCCTGCCGCTTCCCTGTTTCACGCCGCAAGGAGTCGACATGAAAACACCCTCACAACCGCGCGCGATTTATTACATCGTGGCGATTCAAATCTGGGAATACTTCAGCTTTTACGGCATGCGTGCCCTGCTCATTCTGTATCTTACTCACCAGCTTGGTTTTAATGACGGCCACGCTATCGATCTCTTCAGCGCCTACGCTTCTCTGGTTTACGTTACCCCTATTCTCGGCGGCTGGCTTGCCGACCGCCTGCTCGGCAACCGCACGGCGGTGATCGCGGGTGCGGTGCTGATGACCCTCGGCCACATTGTGCTGGGGCTGGAGTCCGATTCAACGCTAAGTCTGTATCTCGCGCTGGCGATTATTATCTGCGGCTACGGCCTGTTTAAATCGAATATCAGTTGCCTGCTGGGCGAGCTTTACGCGCCGGACGATCGCCGACGCGACGGCGGTTTTTCGCTGCTTTACGCGGCGGGTAACATCGGCTCTATCGCCGCCCCCATCGCCTGCGGGCTGGCGGCCCAGTGGTACGGCTGGCACGTGGGTTTTGCACTGGCGGGGATCGGCATGTTTCTCGGCCTGCTGATTTTTTTAAGCGGCCACCGTTATTTTCAGCATACGCAAAGCGTGAACAAACCGGCGCTGCGGACGGTGAAATTTGCCCTCCCGACCTGGTGCTGGCTGCTGGTGATGCTCTGTCTGGCCCCGGTATTCTTTACGCTGCTGCTGAAATATAACGCTGCTGGCTACCTGCTGGCGCTGGTCTGCGTCATCGCGGCGTGGATCGTGGCGCGCGTTATGCTGACATTCCCGCAACACCGCCGCGCCCTGTGGCAAATCGTTTTGCTGATGCTGACCGGGACGCTGTTCTGGGTGCTGGCGCAGCAGGGCGGCAGTTCTGTCAGCCTGTTTATCGATCGCTTCGTCAACCGTCACTGGCTGAATATCGAAGTGCCAACGGCGCTGTTCCAGTCGGTCAACGCGGTGGCGGTGATGACCGCAGGCGTGGTGCTGGCCTGGCTGGTTGGTCCGCAAGGCGGGATAAGCTCCACGCTGCGCGTCTGGCTGAAATTTGCCGTCGGGCTGGTACTGATGGGCGGCGGTTTTCTGCTGCTGGCGCTGAATGCGCACAGCGCGCACCTGCACGGGCAGGCGTCGATGGGAATGATGATCGGCGGGCTGGCGCTGATGGGATTTGCTGAGCTGTTTATCGATCCGGTGGCGATGGCGCAAATTACCCGGCTGAATCTGCCCGGCGTGACCGGCGTACTGACCGGGATCTATATGCTCGCCACCGGCGCGGTCGCTAACTGGCTGGCGGGCGTGGTGGCACAGCAGACTGTCGAATCACAAATCAGCGACGCGGCGGTTGCCGCCTACGGGCGCTTTTTCTCGCAAATGGGAGAGTGGACGCTCAGCTGCGTGGCGCTGATTGCAGTGCTGGTGTGCCTCAGAGAAGCATGGACCCGCGCGGCGCTGGTGCGCGAGTAATTCAACATTGCTGCCCGTCCGTTGACGGGCAGCAGGATCAGATTGCCGCGTCGTCTTCCTCGCCGGTACGAATACGCACAACCCGCGCCACGTCAAAGACGAAAATTTTACCGTCGCCGATTTTACCGGTCTGCGCGGTGCGGATGATGGTATCAACGCAGGTATCCACGATGTCGTCCGTCACCACGATTTCAATTTTTACCTTCGGCAGAAAATCCACCATATATTCCGCGCCACGGTACAGCTCGGTATGGCCTTTCTGACGGCCAAAGCCTTTGACTTCGGTGACGGTCATGCCGGTGATGCCGACTTCGGCCAGCGCTTCACGCACGTCGTCGAGCTTGAAGGGTTTGATTATCGCATCGATCTTTTTCATGGTGTTCCCTGGAAACATGGTCTGTTTGATTCGCGTAAACGGTTGCTCACCGTATCATAACTTATCGCAAAAGTAGCGGAAATTACTCTTTGAAATCGTTGGCATCCAGCTCATGGCGCGAGAGTAGCTTATAAAACTCCGTGCGGTTGCGCCCCGCCATTCGCGCGGCATGGGTGACGTTGCCTTTGGTGATTTGCAGCAGCTTGCGCAGGTAGTTCAGCTCAAACTGGTTTCGCGCCTCGGCAAACGTCGGCAGCGCGGTGTTTTCCCCCTCCAGCGCCTGCTCCACCAGCGCATCGCTGATCACCGGCGATGAGGTCAGCGCCACGCACTGTTCAATAACGTTTACCAACTGGCGCACGTTGCCCGGCCAGCTTGCGGTCATCAGACGTTTCATGGCGTCGGTGGAAAATGCCCGCACGAAGGGTTTGTGGCGGTCGGCAGAGAGGCGCAGCAAATGATTCGCCAGCAGCGGAATATCTTCGGTGCGCGCCGCCAGCGGCGGGATCTTCAGGTTCACCACGTTCAGACGGTAAAACAGATCTTCACGGAATTCGCCGCGCGCCATCGCTTTTGGCAGATCGCGGTGGGTCGCAGAAACGATCCGCACGTTGATGTCGAGATCGCGGTTGCTGCCCAGAGGACGCACTTTTCGCTCCTGCAGGACGCGCAGGAGCTTGACCTGAAGCGGGATCGGCATGTCGCCAATCTCATCCAGAAACAGCGTGCCGCCTTCCGCCGCCTGAAACAGCCCTTCCCGGTTGCTGACCGCGCCGGTAAATGCCCCGCGCGCGTGGCCGAAGAGTTCAGACTCCAGCAATTGTTCCGGCAACGCCCCGCAGTTAATGGCGATAAAGGGTTTGCTGCTGCGCGGGCTGGCGTTATGGATGGCCTGGGCGAACACCTCTTTCCCGGTGCCGCTTTGGCCGTTAATCAGCACGCTGACGTCGGACTGCGCTACCATTCGCGCCTGCTCCAGCAGGCGCAGCATCACCGGGCTGCGGGTGACGATCGATTCACGCCAGCGCTCGTCCGTGGTGGGAGCCGAGTGTTCGAGCGCGTCGTCAATGGCTTTATACAGCGCGTCTTTATCCACCGGTTTGGTCAAAAAGCTGAACACCCCCTGGCGGGTGGCGGAAACGGCATCCGGGATCGAGCCGTGCGCGGTCAGAATGATGACCGGCATCCCCGGCTGAAGTTTCTGGATCTCGCTGAACAACTGCATCCCGTCCATCTCGTCCATTCGCAGATCGCTTATCACCAGATCGACCTTTTCACGCCGAAGGACGCGCAACCCTTCCTGCCCGCTTTCGGCGGTGACCACGCTGTAGCCTTCGCTGGTGAGGCGCATTCCCAACAGCTTGAGCAGGCCGGGATCGTCATCGACCAATAAGAGATGCGCGGTTTTACGGCTTATCATGGTTTATCCTCACTCTCTTTTGGCGCGGCGGGTTTTTCTCCCTGATGGCCCGCATCGGGGCTTAACGAGCCTGCGGGCTTGCGGGAAGAAAGCTGGCGCTCGATATCGGTCAGATTCTCCAGCTTGCGGGAAGTGAGATCGAGCTGGTTTTGCAGGTATTGCTGCTGCTGGCGCAGGGTGTCGAGTTCGCCATCGGTGGACTGCTGGAGCTTACTGTAGCGGTAGCGCTCCTCCGAAAGCTGGAGCTGTAACGCCTGGCTATCGCGCCAGAGCTGATACAGCGGACGCACCTGGGCCGGTATTTGTGGGCTGAGGGCATCCAGTTGGGCGACGCTGGTGCGTCGTTCCACGGGAGTGATTTTGGCGTTTGCCAGCAGGATGCCGCGCTTAAAGGCGTCCTGCCAGACATCATCGGCGTAGGCACGCGCTTCAGTCCGCGCCTGCTGGGGCGAAAGCCGTTCCGCGCAGTCAATGCCGCGCAGCCAGTACAACGGGTTTTTATCACTTTCATTTCCGCCCGAAAGCCAGATATTGGCACAATCGGTCGATAAAAAATCTGCCATTTGATGCTGCGGAATTTTCTCTTCGGGCTTATCCGGCGTCAGACGCGGCAAATGGGATGAGCAGCCCGCCAGCAGCAGACTGGCGAGCGGCAATGACCAGAAACGGCGAGCAGAAGCAGCGGAATAAAAGCGAGCCAGTACGTGTGACATATTCACCAGATTTATATTCATTTTAGTTTGATTCCGGTCCCGGAAGGGGAAGCTCAATGCGAAAACAGACGTTCCCCGTGCTTTCATCGACAAGGTGAAGTTCGCCCTGCATGCGGCGGATACAGTCGCGGGCAATGCTAAGCCCCAGTCCGCTGCCTTTTACTGCGCCTTTGCGCTGGTGGCTACCCTGATAGAAAGGCTCAAAAATCATCGACTTTTCAGCATCGGGGATCGGCGTGCCGGTATTACTCACTTCAATGCGTACCCGGTTATCATGCCGTTGGCTACGAATATAAATGTTACCGGATTCATCGCCATAGTGCACCGCATTCGAATAAAGATTATCCATAACGCTCATCAATAACATCGGCTCCGCCAGGCACACGGGTGCGCTCAGCGTGACGCTGGTCTGCATCATTTTAGCCCGCGCCGGGAGGCTGTGGGCTGAAACCACCATCTCGACCAGCGGGCCGATCTCCACGTTTTCCAGTTCGATGGCGCTGTCGACCAGCTTACGGTTGTAATCGAGCAGTTGCTCAATCAGCTTTTGCAGATTGCGGCTGCTGGCATCGAGGATATTCACCACCTCTTCCTGTTCAGCGGTCAGCGGCCCGACGACCTGATCGGCCAGCAGCTCTGTGCCTTCGCGCATACTGGCAAGCGGCGTTTTCAGTTCATGAGAGAGATGGCGCAGGAACTGGTGACGCTGCGCTTCCAGCCAGGCCAGCCGTTCGCTCAGCCAGATAATGCGCTGGCCCACGGAGCGCAGTTCTCGCGGGCCGCGAAATACCACGGTGTTGCCCAGCGAGCGCCCTTCTCCCAGCCGGTTGATCATCCGCTCAATGCCCTTCACCGGTCCAATAATCATCCGGGTGAATAGCAGCACCATCACCAGACTGACCAGAAACAGGATCAGCGCCTGCCAGCCAAAGAACTGACCGCGCTCGGCGATCTCCTGTTGCAACTGCTGACCACGGGAAAAAACCACCGCGCGGGTGGCCTGCACCATTTCGGTATTAGCGCTGGCAAAGGCTTCGAGCTGAATAGCAGATTGCTGCGTCGGCCCGCTGTTGAGGCACTGAAGCTGGGAAAGGTTGTTCAGATCCTGACGCAGGGTTTGATAGAGTTTGTCGTCCGGCAACACGCCCGCATGGGCATCGAGCATATCAATATAGCGCTTGCGCTGGCTCTGATATACCCGCGCGAGGGTGGCGTCGTCCAGCACGCAATACTGGCGATAGCTACGTTCCATTTCCAGCGCCGCATTGGTCATGGCCTCGCTGCGCCGGGCATCAATCAGCGTGGTACGGTTGGTCTGCGCCGCCTGGGCGCTAAGCGCGTTCAGGCTCTGCCACGCCTGCCACGCCAGCACCAGCAGCGGCAGCAATATCAGCAGAAACGCCAGCATAACCAGTTGTCGTAGCGAACGGGGGAAAATGGACCAGCGCTTCAAGATGTTACTCTCATCAAACCTGAATAACGCGATGCTAACTGAGGCGAGAGATGGATACAATAAAGCCGGGGATTAACCCGGCTTTATTATTAAATTAGGCGGTGCCTAACTCGACGTTTCGCCCTGGGGTTGATATAGCAACGCTGATATCAGATGTTGGACGGCAGGCACCTTGTTGTGCGTCATTCGAAGTTTATGTAGCGCGTCCCGAAGGGGCTGACATAAGAAGGTGAATGAGCCACTGGTAAGTATTATGCAGTATGCGTGCCAGTTTTAAAAACTATTTGTTATGTTTATGTTTTAGCGGGTATTTATTGATGATATGAAACCAAACGGTTCAGGATGCTTTTCAGTCAGACTGTCGTTAAAAAACAACACCGAAAGATGAATATCTTATAATCCCATAAAATCAATAATTTAAATGTCGCCGATTAGCGACATTCCCTAAGCGCAATGTCGGGCATTGCCGACACCTTTTGCCTCGCGGGGTCACAAAAAAAGCCGGATGCGTTTATCTGATGCTGGTCAGTTAAGGAAACCGGGCCTGATAAGTCGGGTCTCAAAGAAGATAAAACGGGCTGAAAGTCTGATGCCGGTTTTCCGCCCTCTCCCTGGCCCTCTCCCCCGGGAGAGGGAATGGTCCGGCGTCGTGACTGGATTTGTCATCTTTACTCAGGCTAAGGGGTCCACCAA
>NZ_DAMAPU010000008.1:91078-170407 GCF_032071645.1 Superficieibacter sp. | reverse complement strand
CGATGGTAGTGTGGGGTCTCCCCATGCGAGAGTAGGGAACTGCCAGGCATCAAATAAAGCAGAAGCCCGTCCGCAAGGACGGGCTTTTTGCATTGTATCAACATGATGGAAGGCGCTTTCATGACGGTGCTTTATATTCAAATCCGTCGCGATCGGATAACGCTTCGCGATATCACCCGCCAGCAGGAAGTTGTCGGTCAGGGAACCTTCAGTAATCAACGCCTTCTGATTGCCAATTTCTTCACGGCAGAAAAAATATTACGCGATCTCATCCTGCAACTTTATCCACGTTCAGGATTAAGCGCATGGCTACCAGCAAAGCGCTACAACATCGTGGTCAGCGCCCTGGAAATGAACGAAGGGGGCTTATCACAGGTCGAGGAGCGCGTCCTTCAGGAAGTTGTTGCTGGCGCAACAGCAATGAAGTACCGGAAACTTCAGGTACACGCGCAGTCAGCGGTACTCAGCGATAGCGCCGTAATGGCCATGCTGAATCAGCAATAAAGTTATACCTGCTTCGCAATATGTCGCAAATTCAGTAAAGGATAAGGCCGACCCAAATCATCTTTCTCTGAACGGCCCGTTACCGTAAATCCCATCTGTTTATAAAACGCTACCGCCTGCAAATTTTGCTCGTTAACATTTGTGGTCAGCTCAGGGGCAAGCGTCAGCGCATGTTCCACCAGCAGTCGTCCCACGCCCTTCCCACGAAAATCAGGATCGACAAACAGCGCATCCATATGATCCCCCGTCAGCAGCATAAACGCTACCGGCGTATCCTGTGCCGTCGTAGCGACCCACAGCGGAGCTTCCGGTAAAAAAGCACGTACCAGCTCTTCCAGTTCCTGACGATAAGCCATGGTCAAAAAATCATGCGTAGCGTCGACCGAACGGCACCAGATCTCCGCCAGCCTGTCAGCCTCATCGTGCCGCGATCGGCGGATGCTAATAACCATATTCTCTCCTTTTTGTGATGCTTATATTCTAACGTAGACATTGCCTTGAAACTTTCTCACCTTCGGCCTCCAGACTCGACATTACCGTTATTCCTGGGTATTGTCAGCTGTCTGGATGTCTAAACGTTTAAACGTATGCAGTGAGGATATAAGTTATGCCGATTCGGGTGCAGGACGAGCTGCCAGCCGTCAATTTCTTGCGTGAAGAGAACGTCTTTGTAATGACGGCCTCGCGCGCTACGGGCCAGGAAATTCGTCCGCTAAAGGTGCTCATTCTTAACCTTATGCCCAAGAAAATCGAAACGGAAAACCAGTTTCTCCGCTTGCTGTCGAATTCACCGTTGCAGGTGGATATCAAACTGTTGCGTATTGACGCGCGCGAATCCCGTAACACGCCAGCCGAGCATCTGAATAACTTCTACTGTAACTTTGATGAAATCTACGATGAAAACTTTGACGGCCTGATTGTGACCGGTGCGCCGCTGGGTCTGGTAGAGTTCAATGATGTGGCTTACTGGCCGCAGATCAAGCAAGTGCTGGAGTGGGCTAAAGATCACGTGACCTCAACGCTGTTTGTCTGTTGGGCGGTACAGGCCGCGCTCAATATTCTCTACGGTATCCCCAAACAAACCCGCACTCACAAACTTTCCGGCGTCTACGAACATCATATTTTACACCCTCATGCGCTACTGACGCGCGGTTTTGACGATACGTTCCTGGCTCCGCACTCACGCTTTGCTGACTTTCCGGCTGCGCTGATCCGTGACTATACCGACCTGGAAATCCTTGCTGAAACGGACGCGGGCGACGCCTATCTCTTTGCCAGCAAGGATAAGCGTATTGCGTTCGTCACCGGACATCCTGAATACGATGCCAATACCCTCGCCGGAGAGTATTTCCGCGACGTTGAGGCCGGGCTTAACCCGGACGTGCCGTATAACTACTTCCCTAAAAACGATCCGCAGAACACGCCGCGTGCCACCTGGCGAAGCCACGGCAATTTGCTGTTCACCAACTGGCTCAACTATTACGTTTACCAGATCACGCCATACGATCTGCGTCATATGAATCCAACGCTGGATTAATCCTCCATAAGCTACGCGCCTAAAGCGTTTCAGCACCTCATTTCAGGCACCTTCGGGTGCCTTTTTCATTTCCGAAAACCACTTCACGAGCTGTAAAAAATTTATTCATAAAGTTATCAATATGTTAAATGATAATTAAATTAAAAATGGAAATAGTTTTTGATTTTGTAATTTAATTGAGTAGTCTTATTTGTGCTGAACGAAAATCCGACAACGATCCTTCGTTCACGCTGGAGACGATCCCGGATCATTAACGAGGAGCAGCGCAATGACACAACAGGCAGCCACCGCCGATGAACTCGCCTTTAAGCAGCCGTACGGGGAGCAAGAAAAGCACATTCTTACTCCTGAAGCCGTCGCATTCCTGACCGAACTGGTGGCGCGTTTTACGCCGAAGCGTAACAGGCTACTGGCCGCGCGCATCCAGCAGCAGCAGGATATTGATAACGGCAGGTTGCCAGATTTCATTTCGGAAACTGCTTCCATTCGTGAAAGTGACTGGAAGATTCGCGGTATCCCTGATGATTTACAGGATCGCCGGGTAGAGATCACTGGCCCCGTTGAGCGCAAAATGGTGATTAACGCGCTGAACGCTAACGTCAAAGTCTTTATGGCTGACTTTGAAGACTCGCTGGCCCCGGACTGGAACAAAGTCATCGACGGGCAAATTAACCTGCGTGATGCCGTCAACGGCACCATCAGCCATACCAGCGAGACGGGGAAAATTTATCAGCTTAAGCCCAATCCGGCGGTGCTGATTTGTCGCGTGCGTGGCCTGCATCTGCCGGAAAAACACGTCACCTGGCGCGGCGAAGCCATCCCCGGCAGCCTGTTTGATTTTGCCCTTTATTTCTTCCACAACTACAAAGCCCTGTTGGAAAAGGGTAGCGGTCCCTACTTCTATCTGCCGAAAACTCAGGCGTGGCAGGAAGCGGCCTGGTGGAGCGAGGTCTTCAGCTACACAGAAGATCGCTTTGATCTGCCGCGCGGTACCATTAAGGCGACATTGCTGATCGAAACCCTGCCCGCTGTATTTCAGATGGACGAGATCCTGCACGCGCTGCGCGATCACATCGTTGGCCTGAACTGTGGACGCTGGGACTATATCTTCAGCTACATCAAAACGTTGAAGAACCACCCCGATCGCGTGCTGCCCGATCGTCAGGTGGTCACGATGGATAAACCCTTCCTGAGCGCCTACTCGCGTTTGCTGATCAAAACCTGCCACAAGCGCGGCGCGTTTGCGATGGGCGGCATGGCGGCATTTATCCCCAGCAAAGACGCCGGGCGCAACAATCAGGTGCTGACTAAAGTGAAAGCGGACAAAGCCCTGGAAGCCCATAACGGTCACGACGGCACCTGGGTCGCGCACCCCGGCCTCGCCGATACCGCGATGGATGTCTTCAATGAAGTGCTGGGCGATAACAAAAATCAGTTATCCGTCAGCCGCGAAGAGGACGCACCCATCACCGCAGAACAGTTACTGGCCCCCTGCGACGGTGAACGTACTGAAGCAGGAATGCGCGCCAATATTCGCGTCGCGGTGCAATACATCGAAGCGTGGATCTCCGGTAACGGCTGCGTGCCGATTTACGGTCTGATGGAAGATGCTGCCACCGCCGAAATCTCGCGCACCTCAATCTGGCAGTGGATCCACCATCAAAAAACGCTGAGCAACGGCAAACCGGTCACTAAATCCCTGTTCCGCCAGATGCTGGCTGAAGAGATGCAGGTGATCCAGGAAGAGCTGGGCGAGCAACGTTTCAGCAGCGGGCGCTTTGATGACGCCGCGCGCCTGATGGAACAAATCACCACCTCCGACGACTTGATCGATTTCTTAACGCTGCCCGGCTACCGGCTGCTGGCTTAATTCACCGCTTACCTATGGAGCATCTGCACATGAAAACTCGTACCCAACAAACAGAAGAATTACAAAAAGAGTGGACCCAGGCGCGCTGGGAAGGCATCCGTCGTCCGTACAGCGCGGAAGAGGTGGTGAAATTGCGCGGCTCGGTCAACCCGGAATGCACGCTGGCACAACTTGGCGCAGCGAAAATGTGGCGTTTGCTGCACGGCGAAGCAAAAAAAGGCTATATCAATAGCCTCGGCGCGCTGACCGGCGGTCAGGCGTTACAGCAGGCGAAAGCGGGGATTGAGGCGATTTACCTGTCCGGCTGGCAGGTGGCAGCGGATGCGAACCTCGCCGCCAGCATGTACCCGGATCAATCCTTATACCCGGCGAATTCGGTGCCAGCGGTGGTGGATCGGATCAACAATACTTTCCGCCGCGCGGATCAGATCCAGTGGTCATCCGGCATTGAGCCGAACGATCCGCGTCACGTTGATTACTTCCTGCCGATCGTTGCCGATGCAGAGGCGGGATTCGGCGGCGTACTGAATGCGTTTGAACTGATGAAATCGATGATTACTGCCGGTGCAGCGGCGGTACACTTTGAAGATCAGCTCGCGTCGGTGAAGAAGTGTGGTCATATGGGCGGCAAGGTACTGGTGCCCACTCAGGAAGCCATTCAAAAACTGGTGGCCGCGCGTCTGGCGGCGGACGTGATGGGCGTGCCGACGGTGCTGATTGCGCGTACTGATGCAGACGCCGCGGATCTGATTACCTCCGACTGCGATGCTTACGACAGTGAATTCATCACCGGCGAGCGAACCAGCGAAGGCTTTTACCGTACCCGTGCGGGCATTGAACAGGCGATCAGCCGGGGTCTGGCCTACGCCCCGTATGCCGACCTGGTGTGGTGTGAAACCTCGACCCCGGACCTCGAACTGGCCCGCCGCTTTGCCGATGCCATTCACGCTAAATTTCCCGGCAAACTGCTGGCCTACAACTGCTCACCGTCGTTCAACTGGCAGAAGAACCTGGACGATAAAACCATTGCCAGCTTCCAGCAGCAGCTTTCCGATATGGGCTATAAGTACCAGTTTATTACCCTGGCGGGCATTCACAGCATGTGGTTCAACATGTTTGACCTGGCGCACGCCTATGCCCAGGGTGAAGGCATGAAGCACTACGTCGAGAAAGTACAGCAGCCGGAATTTGCCTCTGCGCCGCAGGGCTACACATTTGTTTCCCATCAACAGGAAGTCGGGACCGGCTACTTCGACAAAGTGACGACCATCATTCAGGGCGGAGCCTCGTCCGTGACCGCGCTGACCGGTTCCACGGAAGAATCACAGTTCTGATGACGGCCGACCCTCTCCAGCCGGAGAGGGTCAATGTAAGGAGCGGCGATGACGCGTGGTCTGGAATTGCTGATTGCACAAACCATTTTACAGGGCTTTGACGCCCAGTATGGTCGCTTTCTGGAAGTGACTTCCGGCGCGCAGCAACGTTTTGAACAGGCCGACTGGCACGCTGTTCAGCTGGCGATGAAAAACCGCATCCATCTCTACGATCATCATGTGGGTCTGGTGGTGGAGCAACTGCGCTGTATCACCGACGGAAAAAGTACGGATGCGGACTTTTTACTGCGGGTCAAACAGCACTACACCAGCCTGTTACCGGATTACCCTCGCTTTGAGATAGCGGAAAGCTTTTTCAATTCCGTCTATTGCCGGTTATTTGACCACCGCTCATTAACTCCTGAGCGGCTTTTTATATTTAGCTCCCAGCCGGAGCGCCGTTTTCGTACCATCCCGCGCCCGCTGGCAAAAACCTTTTACCCGGAACACGGCTGGGAATCGCTGCTCAGCAAATTATTAAGCGATCTGCCGCTACGCCTGCCCTGGCAGGACAGCGCCCGCGACGTGCGTTATATCATTGCGCACCTGAGCGAAACCTTTGGCGAAGAGCTGTTACGCCAGGCGCATCTGCATATTGCCAACGAGCTTTTTTACCGCAATAAAGCCGCGTGGCTGGTGGGTAAACTCGTCACGCCAGTGGGAACACTGCCGTTTCTGCTGCCCATCCATCGCACCGATACGGGCGAACTGATGGTCGACGCCTGCCTGACCAGTATCGCCGAGGCCAGCATCGTTTTTGGCTTTGCCCGCTCTTATTTTATGGTCTATGCACCGCTGCCCGCCGCGCTGGTGGAGTGGCTGCGTGAGATCCTGCCGGGGAAAACCACCGCCGAACTTTACATGGCGATCGGTTGCCAGAAACACGCAAAAACGGAAAGCTACCGTGAATATCTGGATTACAGCACCGGCACCGACGAGCAATTTATTGAAGCGCCGGGCGTGCGGGGAATGGTGATGCTGGTGTTCACCCTGCCGGGCTTCGACAGGGTATTCAAAATCATTAAAGACACCTTCGCACCGCAAAAAGAGATGTCCGCCGCGCATGTTCGCGCCTGCTACCAACTGGTGAAAGAGCATGACCGCGTCGGCCGCATGGCCGACACCCAGGAGTTCGAGAATTTCGTGCTGGAGAAGCGACAAATTTCTCCCGCGCTGATGACGCTTTTAATGCAGGAAGCGCCGGAAAAAATTACCGATCTGGGCGAGCAAATCGCAATTCGTCATCTTTACATTGAGCGTCGGATGGTGCCGTTGAATATCTGGCTGGAGCAGGTGGACGGCCAGCAACTGCGCGACGCCATTGAAGAGTATGGCAACGCCATCCGCCAGCTTGCCGCCGCCAATATTTTCCCCGGCGACATGCTGTTTAAAAACTTCGGCGTCACCCGCCACGGGCGCGTGGTGTTCTACGACTACGATGAAATCTGCTACATGACGGAAGTGAATTTCCGCGACATCCCGAAAGCGCGCTACCCGGAAGATGAAATGAGTGCAGAACCCTGGTACAGCGTCTCGCCGGGCGACGTTTTCCCGGAGGAGTTTCGCCACTGGCTGTGTGCCGACCCGCGCATCGGGCCACTGTTTGAAGAAATGCACGCCGATCTGTTCCGTGCCGACTATTGGCGCGAGCTACAAACGCGCATCCGTCACGGGCATGTTGAGGACGTGTACGCCTATCGCAGACGCCAGCGCTTTAGCGTCCGCTATGGGGCCGATGACTCACCCGGGCACAGCGCAAAATAACGGGGATGTGTACCGCCGGATGAAAACGCGTTTACCGCACCCCGCCATATGCCAGCGTCACTTCTTTCGCGGCTTTAATGACCATCGCCCCAAACTCAGTGACGCGGTCATCGGTAATCCGTGAAATCGGACCGGAAATTGAAATGGCGGCAAAAGGTTCGCGGTGCTCGTCATAAATGCAGGACGCCACGCAGCGCAGGCCGAGCGCGTGCTCTTCATCATCAAACGAATAGCCACGCTTGCGGGTCTGGGCGAGATCTTCTTTCAGATGCAGCGGGGAAACCAGCGTGGCGTGGGTATAAGCGTGCAGCCCCTGGCGATGCAGCAACCCGGTGACCTGCTCTTCGCTCAATTGAGACAGGAAGGCTTTCCCCGCGCCGGAAGCGTGCATCGGTAGCTTGCCGCCAATGGGCGCGGACATGCGCATCAACTGGGTACACTGCACCTGATCGATGATAATCGCCTGGTGGTCGCTTTGATCAAGCACGGCCAGATTCACCGTCTCGCCGGAATCATCCATCAGCTTGCGCAGGATCGGGTGGACAATCGCCAGCAGATTACGGCTCTGCAAAAAGCTGCTGCCGACCATAAAAGCGTGCGCGCCGACGGACCAGTGTCCCAGCTCGCCGACCTGCCGCACAAAGCCAAGCTGCTGCATCGTGGTCAGCAGGCGATGGGTGGTGGAATTGGGTAAACCTGCCTGCTGCGCCAGTTCGGTAAGCGCCACGCTGCCGTTAGATTCAGCAATCCACTCCAGCAGCTTCAGGCCGCGCGTGAGCGACTGCACCTGACCGGTCGCAGGCTGGGTGGCGGCGGGGGCGGGTTTTCTGCCGCGTTTAGCGGGGACGGGGGCAACCATAGCGCACTCCTTTTCTGTATCGTGGAAATCATTTTCGTTTTATCTCAGTATAATGCAACAACAACTATGCTGATCGGATGAGTGTAAGTGAACTTGTCTCATGTTCCCCGTTGTTCTCTTTTCCACCTTCCTGCTTTATGCCACTATGCTTCGTTACGTTGAGCGTTGTCGGGAGTCGGTGTGAGCAGCAAAGTAGAGCAACTGCGTGCGCAGTTAAATGAACGCATTCTGGTTCTGGATGGGGGCATGGGCACCATGATCCAGGGCTACCGTCTGAACGAGCAGGATTTTCGCGGCGAACGTTTCGCTGACTGGCCCTGTGACCTGAAAGGCAATAACGATCTGCTGGTCCTGAGTAAACCAGAGACTATCGCTGCGATCCACAACGCCTACTTTGCGGCGGGCGCGGATATCATTGAAACCAACACCTTCAACTCCACGACCATCGCGATGGCGGATTACCAGATGGAATCCCTGTCGGCAGAAATCAACGTCGCGGCGGCGAAACTGGCGCGCGCCTGCGCCGATGAATGGACCGCCCGCACGCCGGAAAAACCGCGCTACGTGGCAGGCGTCCTCGGCCCGACCAACCGTACCGCCTCGATTTCACCGGACGTAAACGATCCGGCATACCGCAACGTCACCTTTGATCAGTTGGTCAGCGCGTATCGCGAATCGACCAAAGCGCTGGTGGAAGGCGGCAGCGACCTGATCCTGATTGAAACCGTCTTCGACACCCTCAACGCCAAAGCCGCTATTTACGCGGTTAAAGAAGAGTTTGAGGCGCTGGGCGTTGAACTGCCGATTATGATTTCCGGCACCATCACCGACGCCTCCGGGCGCACGCTTTCCGGGCAGACCACCGAAGCCTTTTATAACTCCCTGCGCCATGCCGATGCGCTCACTTTCGGCCTGAACTGCGCACTGGGGCCGGACGAGCTGCGTCAGTATGTTCAGGAACTGTCGCGCATTGCTGAATGCTACGTCACCGCGCACCCCAACGCCGGGCTACCCAATGCGTTTGGCGAGTACGATCTGGACGCAGACACGATGGCTACCCAGATCGGCGAATGGGCGCAGGCGGGCTTCCTTAACATTGTCGGCGGCTGCTGCGGCACCACGCCGGAACATATTGCCGCCATGAGCCGCGCGGTCGAAGGCGTTCCGCCGCGCAAACTGCCGGAGATCCCGGTGGCCTGCCGCCTGGCGGGCCTGGAGCCGCTCAACATTGGTGATGACAGCCTGTTTGTCAACGTTGGCGAACGGACCAACGTCACCGGCTCCGCAAAATTCAAGCGCCTGATTAAAGAAGAAAAATACAATGAAGCGCTGGACGTCGCCCGCCAGCAGGTTGAGAGCGGCGCGCAAATCATCGACATCAATATGGATGAGGGGATGCTTGACGCCGAAGCGGCGATGGTGCGTTTCCTCAACCTGATTGCCGGTGAGCCGGATATCGCCCGCGTGCCGATCATGATCGACTCCTCAAAATGGGACGTTATCGAAAAAGGCCTGAAATGCATCCAGGGCAAAGGCATCGTCAACTCCATCTCGATGAAAGAGGGCGTGGAACCCTTTATTCACCACGCGAAGCAGGTACGGCGCTACGGTGCGGCGGTCGTGGTCATGGCGTTTGATGAAGTCGGGCAGGCGGACACCCGCGAGCGCAAGATTGAAATTTGTCGTCGGGCTTACACCATTCTTACCCAGGAAGTGGGATTCCCGCCGGAAGACATCATCTTTGACCCGAATATTTTCGCCGTGGCGACCGGCATTGAAGAGCACAATAATTACGCCCAGGACTTTATCGGTGCCTGCGAAGATATCAAACGCGAACTGCCGCACGCGCTGATCTCCGGCGGCGTCTCCAACGTGTCGTTCTCGTTTCGTGGCAACGACCCGGTGCGCGAGGCGATCCACGCGGTATTCCTCTATTACGCCATCCGTAACGGCATGGACATGGGTATCGTTAACGCCGGACAGCTGGCGATTTATGACGATCTGCCCGCCGAACTGCGCGATGCCGTTGAAGATGTGGTTCTCAACCGCCGTGATGACGGCACCGAACGTTTGCTGGATCTGGCGGAAAAATATCGCGGTAGTAAAACCGATGAGGTCGCTAACGCCCAGCAGGCCGAATGGCGCAGTTGGGACGTGAAAAAGCGCCTCGAATATTCGCTGGTGAAAGGCATCACCGAATTTATTGAGCAGGATACCGAAGAAGCCCGCCAGCAGGCTGCGCGCCCCATTGAAGTGATCGAAGGCCCGCTGATGGACGGCATGAACGTGGTTGGCGATCTGTTCGGCGAGGGCAAAATGTTCCTGCCGCAGGTGGTAAAATCCGCCCGCGTCATGAAACAGGCGGTGGCGTATCTCGAACCTTATATCGAAGCCAGCAAAGAGAAAGGCAAGACCAACGGCAAAATGGTGATCGCCACCGTGAAGGGCGACGTTCATGATATCGGCAAAAATATCGTTGGCGTGGTCCTGCAATGCAATAACTACGAAATCATCGATCTGGGCGTGATGGTGCCGACGGAGAAAATCCTCAAAACCGCGCGCGAAGTGAATGCGGACCTGATTGGTCTTTCCGGGCTTATCACCCCGTCGCTGGATGAAATGGTCAATGTGGCGAAAGAGATGGAGCGGCAGGGCTTTACGCTGCCGCTGCTGATCGGCGGCGCGACCACGTCGAAAGCGCATACGGCGGTAAAAATAGAGCAGAACTACAGCGGTCCGACGGTCTATGTGCAGAACGCCTCACGCACTGTCGGCGTGGTGTCGGCGCTGCTGTCAGAAACGCAGCGCGATGAGTTTGTCGCCCGCACCCGCAAAGAATACGAAACCGTGCGCATTCAGCACGGACGTAAAAAACCGCGCACGCCGCCGGTCACATTGCAGGCTGCGCGTGAAAACGATCTGGCCTTCGACTGGCAAAATTATACTCCGCCGGTAGCGCATCGGCTGGGCGTGCAGGAAGTGACGGCGAGCATTGAGACGCTGCGTAATTACATCGACTGGACGCCGTTCTTTATGACGTGGTCGCTGGCGGGTAAATATCCACGCATTCTGGAAGATGAGGTGGTGGGCGAAGAAGCGCAGCGGCTGTTCCACGACGCCAACGCTTTGCTCGACCAGCTCAGCGCGCAGAAAACGCTCAACCCGCGCGGCGTGGTAGGTCTGTTCCCGGCCAACCGCGTGGGTGATGACGTGGAAATCTACCGCGACGAAACGCGCACCCACGTGCTCAGCGTCAGCCATCATCTGCGCCAGCAAACGGAAAAAACCGGCTTCGCCAACTATTGCCTCGCCGATTTCGTTGCGCCAAAACTAAGCGGCAAAGCGGACTACATCGGCGCGTTCGCCGTTACCGGCGGGCTGGAAGAAGACGCGCTGGCGGAGGCTTACGATGCGCAGCACGATGATTACAATAAAATCATGGTGAAAGCCATTGCCGACCGTCTGGCCGAAGCCTTTGCTGAATACCTGCACGAGCGGGTGCGCAAAGTTTACTGGGGCTATGCGCCCACGGAGAACCTCAGCAACGAGGAGCTGATCCGCGAAAACTATCAGGGCATACGTCCCGCGCCGGGGTATCCGGCCTGCCCGGAACACACCGAAAAAGGCACCATCTGGCAGTTGCTGGATGTCGAAACCCACACCGGCATGAAGCTCACCGAGTCCTTCGCCATGTGGCCGGGCGCATCGGTTTCCGGCTGGTACTTCAGTCATCCCGACAGCAAATATTACGCCGTGGCGCAGATCCAGCGCGATCAGGTGGAAGATTATGCCCGGCGTAAAGGTATGACGGTCGCAGAGGTCGAGCGCTGGCTGGCACCTAATCTGGGATATGACGCAGACTAGCGACACGCGCCGCGCACTCATCGGCTGGAGCCTGAAATAGCGGCTTACAACAAACGGGACGCTCTTTAAGCGTCCTGTCTCTTTATTACAATTAACCTCTTATACTGATACAGAGCCTGAATAATTCAAGTCGCAGAAAAAAACTTGTCGTATTTTTATCCTGCGGCCTGAAGTATGACGGGTATAAACGTCGGGCTGCCTCTGTGCGGCCTTAGCTGGCGTTTTTGTACCAGGGAAACCAATAACAATTAAGGAGGCAACCATTCCGTGTTAACGCTGTTACACCTGCTTTCTGCTGTCGCCCTGCTGGTCTGGGGGACTCACATCGTGCGCACCGGCGTGATGCGCGTTTTTGGCGCGAGATTACGCACCGTACTTAGCCGTAGCGTGGAGAAAAAACCGCTCGCCTTCAGCGCTGGGATTGGCGTGACCGCGCTGGTGCAAAGCAGCAACGCGACCACCATGCTGGTAACCTCGTTCGTTGCCCAGGATCTTGTCGCCCTGACGCCTGCGCTGGTGATTGTGCTGGGGGCCGACGTCGGGACCGCGCTAATGGCGCGTATCCTCACCTTCGATCTCTCCTGGCTCTCGCCGCTGCTGATCTTCGTCGGGGTGATATTTTTCCTCGGACGTAAACAAACGCGGGCCGGACAACTGGGGCGCGTGGCGATTGGTCTGGGGCTGATTTTACAGGCGCTGGAACTGATCGTGCAGGCCGTGACGCCTATCACCCAGGCTAACGGCGTGCAGGTGATTTTCGCTTCGCTCACCGGCGACATCATGCTGGATGCGCTGATTGGTGCCGTTTTTGCCATTATCAGTTACTCCAGCCTCGCGGCCGTGCTGTTAACGGCGACGCTGACCGCCGCGGGAATTATCTCCTTCCCGGTCGCACTGTGTCTGGTGATCGGGGCTAACCTTGGCTCCGGCCTGCTGGCGATGCTCAACAACAGCGCCGCCAACGCCGCCGCCCGTCGCGTGGCGCTCGGCAGCTTGTTATTTAAGCTGGTGGGTAGCCTGCTGATCCTGCCGTTCGTGCATATGCTGGCGAATGCGATGGATGCACTGCCGCTGCCGGAATCAGAGCTGGTAATTTATTTCCACGTCTTCTACAACCTGATCCGCTGTCTGGCGATGGTGCCTTTTGCCGGCGCGATGGCACGGTTTTGCGAGCGCATCATCCGTGACGAGCCAGAGCTTGACGCGCGCCTGAAGCCGAAGCATCTTGATACCAGCGCGCTGGACACGCCCACGCTTGCACTGGCGAATGCCGCGAGGGAAACCCTGCGCATGGGCGATGCAATGGAGCAGATGCTGGACGGCCTCCGGCAGGTGATGCACGGCGAACCGCGTCAGGAAAAAGAGCTGCGCAAGCTCGCTGACGACATCAACGTTCTCTATACCGCCATCAAACTCTATCTGGCGCGGATGCCGAAAGATGAACTGGCGGAGGAAGAGTCCCGCCGCTGGGCTGAAATCATTGAGATGTCGCTTAACCTTGAGCAGGCGTCCGATATCATTGAGCGCATGGGCAGCGAAATCGCCGACAAATCGCTGGCCGCCCGCCGGGCCTTCTCGCTGGAAGGGGTCAAGGAACTGGACGCACTCTATGAGCAATTGCTCAATAACCTGAAGCTGGCGATGACGGTCTTCTTCTCCGGCGATGTCACCAGCGCCCGCCGCCTGCGGCGTAGCAAACACCGCTTCCGTATCCTCAACCGGCGCTACGCGCACGCGCACGTTGACCGCCTGCATCAGCAAAACGTGCAGAGTATTGAAACCAGCTCCCTGCATCTTGGGCTGCTCGGCGACATGAAACGCCTGAATTCACTCTTCTGTTCGGTGGCCTACGGCGTGCTGGAACAGCCCGATGAAGATGATGATCGCAACGAATACTGAAGACTGGAAAGCGCCTCGCAAAACCACGTCGTATTCCTGAACGGCCGGGAATGTTGATTTATCCTTCTGCCTGATAGTGGTGTTTTATACCTATATGGATATAATCAGAGGAAGAGATGACGAAACCGCTTTACTGGGTAGGGCATGCCCGCAAGGATCTCCAGGCAATGCCCGAACAGGTTCAGGATACGTTTGGTTTTGCGCTGTGGCTCGCCCAGCAAGGGAAGCAGCACCCGCAAACAAAGCCCTTAAAAGGTTTCGGTGGCGCTGGCGTGCTGGAAATCGTTGAGGACTTCCATGGCAACACCTGGCGTGCTGTCTACACCATTCAATTAAAAAGTGCGGTATATGTGCTGCATGCCTTTCAGAAAAAATCTGTCTCCGGGAAGGCCACGCCAAAGCCGGATATCGATCTCATCTGGCAGCGGCTCAAAGCCGCTCACCGCCACGCGCAGGAGAGTTAATATGACACATGAAGTTGAAGCGAGTAGCGGCAATGTTTATGCCGATTTAGGTTCTCACGATGCGCAACAAATGCAGCTCAAAGCGCAGTTAGCGCTGGCTATCGGTGAGATCCTGCAACGTAAAAATTTGACCCAGCAGCTGGCGGCGCAGATGCTGGGAATGACCCAGCCTAAACTGTCTAATTTATTGCGCGGCCAGTTCAGAGGGATTAGCGAAGCAAAGATGCTGGAATGTCTGGTCAGATTAGGTCGGGATGTTGAAATCGTTGTAGGAAAAGAGAGCAACGTGCCCGGCACATTAAAAGTCAGTTTTGGCTAAGCGCCGGTATTTGCGAACGCGATTATTTTTCTCATTCGTCAGGTAAGGTATATTTCGCTTTTACAGGAGAATTTATGCTGCCAGACTCATCAACCCGATTAAACAAATACATCAGTGAAAGCGGAATTTGCTCGCGCCGCGAGGCAGATCGCTATATCGAACAGGGCAACGTTTTTATCAACGGTAAGCGTGCCACCATCGGCGATCAGGTCTCTGCAGGCGATGTGGTCAAGGTTAACGGTCAGTTGATTGAGCCGCGTGAGGCAGAAGATTTGGTCTTTATCGCGCTCAACAAGCCGGTGGGCATCGTCAGCACCACCGAAGACAGCGAGCGTGATAACATCGTTGATTTCGTCAATCACAGTAAACGCGTCTTCCCGATTGGCCGCCTGGATAAAGACTCGCAGGGGCTGATTTTTCTCACCAATCACGGCGACCTGGTGAATAAAATCCTGCGTGCCGGTAACGATCACGAAAAAGAGTATCTGGTTACGGTCGATAAGCCCGTTACCGATGACTTTATTCGCGGTATGGGCGCGGGCGTGCCGATCCTTGGGACCGTAACGAAAAAGTGCAAAGTCAAAAAAGAAGCGCCGTTCGTGTTTCGCATCACGCTGATTCAGGGGCTGAATCGTCAGATTCGCCGCATGTGCGAACATTTTGGCTATGAAGTGACTAAACTGGAACGCACGCGCATCATGAATGTGGGCTTGTCGGGGCTTCCGCTCGGTGAGTGGCGCGATCTGACGGATGACGAGCTTATTACGCTGTTCAAACTGATCGAGAATTCATCCTCCGAAGCTAAACCGAAGGCGAAAGCCAAACCTAAAACGGCGGGCATCAAGCGCCCGGTCGTTAAGGTCGAAAAAACCGCCGAGAAAGCGCGCCCGGCATCCAACGGTAAACGCTTTACGTCGCCGGGACGAAAGAAAAAAGGACGTTAACGCCTGCCGCGCGTCGGCGTATTTGCCGACCAGGAAAACGATGCTTCCTTATCCGGTTTATAAGCCTGCTTTTTCTTCAACTGGCGGGCTTTTTTCGCTTCTGCTTCACGCTCAATCATTAGCTTATCGATGTACTCTTTTTTAACGTTGTTGCTTTCCGCGTTGGTCAACAGGCGACCATGCGCAATCCGCGCACGATCAAGCAGCGTTTTCAGTTCGCGCTGCTCGCGCTCGGTCATCTCTTTTTGGGTAATGCGGGGAAGTGCCATGATAGTGCCCTCTGGCAGGAAGATGGTTCAGTGTACGGCATTAACGACAAAATAGAACCTGTCCTGCAAGCAGCGCGCATATTTACTTCGGCTGTGCGGGTCATAGCGTTACGCCCAGTGGACAAACTCTGAAGCAAGAAAGTCAGGCGATGCGGCAACCGGGCAGGACTACTCTGCCACCCGCAATTTCCCGGCGAAATCCGGTTGGGTATAACCCGTTGTTTTGAATCCGCTATCGGTAATAATGTGATCGACCTCTTTTAAGGTTGCGATGCACATCACGCCATCCTGCCCAAATTTGCTGTGATCGGCGAGGATCACCGATTTTTTGCTCATAGTGATCATGGCCTGCGCCACATACGCCTCGTCAAAGCTTTTCACCAGCACCCCATGCTGGGGCGAAATGCCGCCCGCGCCGATGAAACAAATATCGGCATGAATGGCATTAATTTGCTGGCAAACGGAGACGCCAAGATTAGCGCGGAAATGGTAATCATATTCGCCGCCTAATACATAAACTCGCGCCAACAGATTATGTTCTTTAATTTTATCGGCAATTAATGCGGAGTTGGTAATAACGGAGAAGGCGAAAGAGGGTAATTGTTCTGCCAGAATAAGGTTGGTGGTACAGGAATCAATAAATAAGGTGTCGTGTTCGCTGACCATAGCGGCGGCCACTTTGCCTATCGCCATTTTTTCTTCGCGATGGGTATTAATGCGTGCGCCAAAGGCATCTTCCTGAACAACCTGCTTTATCACCGCGCCGCCGTGGATTTTGGTGATTTGCCCTTCAGACTCCAGCGAAGAGAGATCCCGACGAATGGTTTCAGAAGTGACTTTTAGCGTTTCCGATAATTTAACCACGGTCACTTCACCGAACTTTTCTAATTCATCAAGAATATGTTTTCTTCTTTTTATCGGGTTCATGATTGTCCGCCAGAATCGTGCTTTGGCGCATGGTAACTGGATGCGCAGGTCAGCGCAACCACTTCAGCGCGTCGGCAATACCCTCATCATCGTTAGACGCCGTAACGTAGTCGGCCTGCTTTTTTACCGACGCCGGGGCGTTGCCCATGGCGATCCCCACGCCAGCGGCAGTAAACATGCTGACATCGTTTTGCTGGTCGCCAAAGGCGATAACCTGCGCCGCACAGATCCCTGCTTGCTCAATTAACGTTTTTATCGCATAACCTTTATTTATTTCTGCGCGCTGAATATCAATATAATGGGCTCCTGTCACCGTGGCGCGATAATCAACAGGCAGTATTATATTCAACTGTGCATCCAGCGAATCAATTTTCGACGAGTCCGCTACCAGTGTGATTTTATAAATGTCGTTGCGATTCACGATATTTTCAAAGGGCGCGGCAATCAGTGGAAGGTCAAAAAGTCGTGCTTCATACCTTGTCCAGCGCGCGACGGGGTAATCGTCGCGACAATAAATAGCTCCGGCGCTAAAAAAATGGTGTGAATAGCGGGAAAGAACACTATGCCGATCGATGTCCTGTAGCTGCTGGCTGGATAACCCGGCAGAATGGATAATTCGTTGCTGCGCCATCGCAAGGATTTGCCCACCGTTGAATCCGGCGCACCAGCTAAACAGAGTATCAACTTCCTGCTCTTGCAGCAGCTGCATCATTGAAGAAACCGGTCTGGCGGAACAGGCAGCCAACTGGCCGCCGCGCTGGCGATAGTCAGCCAGCGCCTGACGGGTGCGTGGGCCTATTATCTTCCGCGACGTTAATAATGTTCCGTCCAGATCGGTAACCAGCAGCATATAACTTTCCCGGCTTTTTTAATGAGTAATAAACGGCGTCACGGCTTCTTTGGCGGCATTGCAGACCATATTGTCGATTGCGGTCCCGACCACCAGGATATTCACGCCGGTATCCTTAAAGGCTTTGGCGTTGGCGAGGTTGATACCGCCTTCTGCCAGCGTCGGGACATCCACCGCGCCGACCAGCGCCCGCAGACGGTCTTTAATCGCCTGCGGAATATCGCCTGCCGCCACGCCTTCATAGCTCATGCCGGTCATCAGGCCGATCATATCGACGCCAATGTCCTGCATCCGCTTCGCGACGCTCGCCACTTCTTCCGGTGTGCGTGCCGGGATGCCAAATGTGTGCAGATCATCAGGATGACCAATATAAGCATCGACGGTCAGGCCATACTGGTGCGCAAGATCGACAATATCCTGCAAATCCTCCCAGTCGGATTTATGGGTATGCAATCCGTCAGCGCCAGCGCGGGCAATTTCAAGAATTTCGGTTTCGCTAAGCGGAACCGGCAGGGTTTCGGTAAAGCCGCCCGCAATGCCGACGGTAATGAAAATATCGTCGGGCACCACATTACGCACGCCGTTTACCGCCTCTGCCATCTGGCCGTTGGTGATTTCATGGCGAATTTGTTCCGCTGCGTGCATATTACTCACGCCTTTGTGACCGCGTGCCAGCGCCAGGGCGGGATGATTCGGCTCCAGCAGTTTGACCCCGGCTTCGCATACCGCTTTCGCCAGACGCGCATCATCGCCCGTGATACCGGTGCTGAGAATGGTTTGCCCGCCGTGAAGCACAATAGCATCTTTCACTTTCTGTAACGCTTTTGCGCGTTTTTTATTCATATCGCCTTTAAACATGGTGTACCTCTGGTGTTGGTGCATTAATTAGTGCGTTACCGGCGCAGATTCTTTCTGCACGACGGCCTTAAATCGGTTAGCAATAAGGGTGCTGATGCAGGTCAGCACCATTACCGTGATCATCACAATGGCCATCTGTAATGCGTTACTGGATAAGAACGGTGATGCGAATGCGGGAACGTAGGCCACACCCTTAACGTTAAAGAAGCCCAGCATCATGCCGCCCAGACCCGCCCAGACGATGGCGGAGCCAAAGACGATTTTGTTGGCGAACATGAACGGATAGGCAGACTCCACGAAGGTCCCAAAGCCCAGGTTGATGAGCAGACCGGGGGTGGCGACCGCTGCTTCGCTTTTTTCACGAGGGGCGATGACGTTAGCCAGGTTGATACCGGCAGCGACCATGACCAGGCCAACCATATCTACCGCGCCGAGGAAGCTGACACCGGATTTTTCCATCTCCAGCAGCACCAGCGGCAGGATGACCGCGTGGTATACGCCGCCGAGTATGGCAGGCCAGATGACCAGCCCCGCCAGGAGTCCGGCAAGGACAGGACTGAATGCCAGCGTGCTTTCAATGGCCAGCTTGATATAGTTACCGGCTTCCAGCGCCAGCGGGCTTAGCAAATAGTGCATGATCAAACCGGCGGCGAGGCCGGATATCCCACCGGCGACAATGTTGACGGTGGTCATCGGAAAGCGCCAGTTCAGACACAGTTCAAACAGCCAGCGAACGAAGATACCGGCCATCAGACCGCCGATAATCCCGCCAATCAGCCCGCCTTCAACTGAAAGCACCCCGGCAACCACGCCTGCCACGATCGAGACTTCATCCAGTTCAGAAATCTGCTTCGCGGCGAGAACGGCGACCAGCACCGGCAGGCCTTTCAGCAGAATCTCAAAAATATCGTTCAGTTTTTCCAGCCCGGGAATGTGGCTCAGTGCGAGGACAATCGCCATCGCAATAAAGCCGGGCAAGGCGGGGATCATAATGCTGCGGATGTTAAACCGCTTAAGCAGGCTTTTTCCTGAACCGCTTTGTGAAGGCGAGGCGCTGCCCAGCTGCGGCTTGTATTTGATCCCCCAGTGTTTACACAGCGATGCCACAAAAGAAACCGCGCGAGTACGGCTGGTGGTGCCGGTAGTGCCGGAGGTTGCGACCACTTTTGCGCCTTTGGCGGCGATCAGCGCCATTGAGGTACCACCTGTACCGACAATCGGCGTTTTCATGTCCACGGCAGCGGCGAAAACGGCCTGATTTGTTTTCTGCGGATCGGCGCTCATGACGACGATCCCGTCGATCTCGCCGCTGCGGATCCTTTCTGCGATCTGCCGATCGCTTTCTACCACCGAAGCATTCACGTCGGCCAGCTTACCGTGAAAGATACGCTGTGGTTTTTGTTGGTTTTCTGCGGTCAGGGCAAAAACGGATGCTGGCGTGTCGGGTTTGGCGGCATCCATAGACGCCTCCGCCGCGATAAACTGCACGGCAGCGACCTCCACGCCTGCGGCTTCGCACTGCTGGTAAATCTCATGCAGCAACTTTTCCGGCTCTGCGCCGCCCAGGTTGTAGAGATTGCCTCCACTGCTTCCAATAATCGCAATTTTTTTCATCGTAGCCTCAGGGACAGGGTAAGAGGGTTATTTGTGTTGTAATGATATAATAATTCCAACAAAAACAAATTAAATCAACATTTGATCGCTGTTTTTTGCGAAGGATTAAGCGTGTTTTTTGTTGTATTTATATGAAAGTAAAAGAGTATATTAAGAAATTGCTTTGTGTTGTTATTTGTGGTTTTGTGACGGAGTTCAAAAGAAATGCGGTGAGGATGGAGGGCGTACCCCCCATCACGCTGGATTACTGCTGGCGCAGCGTCTTATGTTTCTCATCAAGCGGCTTCGCAGACCAGTATCCCGCCAGCAGCGAGCCGGAAAGGTTATGCCATACCGAAAAGAGCGCGCCGGGGAGGGCGGCCAGTGGGGAAAAGTAAATTTTGCCGAGCGCGGCGGCAAGGCCGGAGTTCTGCATACCGACTTCAATCGCCAGCGTGCGGCAGGTTGACTCATCAAAACCGAATAACTTGCCGCCCCAGTAACCACCCAGCAGCCCGATGGTGTTATGCAGGATCACCGCGATAATCACTACCAGTCCGACCGAAGCAATATGGCTGGCGCTGCCCGCGACCACTGCGCTGATAATCGCCAGAATGCAGACCATTGAGAACGCAGGCAGATACGGTTCCACGGCCTTCACCACGCGCGGGAACAGATGGTGAACAATCAGGCCAAGCGCAATCGGGATCACCACGATTTGCAGAATGCTCAGCAGCATCCCTATCACATCCACCTGAATGTGAGCGTCCACATACAACCGTGTCAGCAACGGCGTGGCGACCACGCCCACCAGAGTAGAGACGGAAGAGATGGTGACGGAAAGTGCGACGTCGCCTTTTGCCAGATAAATCATCACATTCGACGCGGTGCCGCTGGCGACACTTCCCACCAGCACCATACCGGCGGAGAGATCCGGCGGCATTTTAAACAGTATCGCCAGCAGCCAGGCGGCCAGCGGCATGACCAGATAGTGCAGGAAAATCCCTGCGGCAACCGGAGCCGGGCGTGACAGCACGCGCTTAAAATCAGCGAGCCGTAAATGTACACCCATGCCAAACATAATGAGCATCAGCAGCGTACTGACCCACGGGCCGAGGGGAACAAAGGTGGTGGGCGTGTAATAAGCGATAACGGAGAGCAGCAGCGCCCATAACGGGAACAGCCTGGTCAGCATGGAAAGCATCGTGTTTTTCCTCAGGGATGTATGCGTTGTGTTTTGTTATAAACAGGCCGGGATCGAGCCAGACCATAGCTATTTTTTATCGTGTGAGGGCTGTTTATTCAAACAAATTATGATGAAGAGGATTCATGTGGCCTCTGTGCGGGAGGAAAGCACGACGAATTCAGGCAGGCGGAAAGGGGCAACATGGACTATTGTTATCGGGTTTTAACCGGTCGGGACAACCCGCAATATCACAGAATGTGTCGCTGAAGAAAAACGAGAACATGAAAATCATCCCTGTTATTTTGTTTCTGTTATCTGAAAAAAGTGCTGAATTAAAACAGTTCTGGCGAGCGGAAATAACCTCTGGCGGTAAGATCAATCCTTTTCGTCTTTATATGGCTCACCGCAGCCGTACCCGGCATTTCCTGATGTGGTGGCGTCTCGCCAGCCAGATGTCGATAAAGGGTAATAAACAGCAAAAACGCGCGGCTAAAAAAATCCACTGGTCCTTGCAGTGCCGCTACGCCTCGGATATCAGTTTAAAAGCCGCTATCGGTATAAATCCTAAGTTTGTTCACCTGACCGGGGTGGTCATTTCAGGGAAATCGGTCATCGGCGAAAATGCCACCATCTATCAAAATGTGACTATCGGCCTGCGTAATGATAATGACGAATCGGCGGCGCATATTGGTAATAACGTAAATATTGGTGCAAGCGCCTGTATTCTGGGCAACGTCAACATTGGTGATGATGTGAAAATAGGCGCGATGTCGTTAGTGCTGGGGGATATTCCAGATAAGTCGACCTATATTTGCCAGGTAACACCGAAAATTATTTCCGCCGCTTAGTCATAATTCAGAGCCGTAAGATAAATCGGCCCTGAATTATGCGTATGCTATCGGTAGCTAAGCATGGTGATGAATGTTTAGCACACCACAAATGAGTTTGCCCGGCTGGCACAACGCTACCGGGCATTTTTATTATTCAAACAAATTGAAATGCAGCTTCTGGACTACCTGCTCGGCTTCGGCACCGGGGACAAGGAAGCACAGGTTATGGCTTGATGCGCCATAGCAAATCATGCGGATGTTAAACGGCTCCAGCACGCCAAATACCTCTTTGCCCACGCCGCAGGCTTTCGACAGGTCGTTGCCGATCAGCGCGACCAGCGCCAGGTTTTCTTCAACTTCCACCCGACACAGAGCCGACAATTCCATCAGCAGAGACTGGGTGAGCAGCGTATCGCCGGTGGAGGTCGATCCGGTCGTGTCGAGGGTTAACGCCACGCTGACTTCAGAGGTGGTGATCAAATCGACCGAAATGTTATGGCGTGCCAGAATGCCGAACAGCTCCGCCAGGAAGCCGCGCGAATGCAGCATATTCAGGCTGTGCAAGGTTAGCAGCGTTTGTTTCCGGCGCAGTGCCAGCGCGCGGAACAGCGGCGGGTTTTGCGTCTCATTGCAGACCAGCGTGCCGCCCGCTTTTGGATCTTTGCTGGAGCCGACAAACACCGGGATATCGCTGCGCACGGCGGGCAGCAGCGTCGCCGGGTGCAGGACTTTTGCGCCGAACGTTGCCATTTCCGCCGCCTCTTCAAAGGCGATTTCATCAATACGTTTTGCCGCAGGCACTACGCGCGGGTCGGTGGTGTAAATGCCCGGCACATCGGTCCAGATATCCACGCGGGTCGCGTGCAGCGCTTCTCCCAGCAGGGCGGCAGTATAGTCGCTGCCGCCGCGTCCCAGCGTGGTGGTACGGCCTTTGCCTTCGCTGCCGATAAATCCCTGGGTGATCACCAGACCTTCGTGCAGGCGCGGAGAGAGCAACTGGTTGGTCAGTTCCGCGAGCGCCGCCACGTCCGGCTCGGCACGGCCGAAACGGTCGCTGGTGCGCATGACTTTACGCACGTCAAACCACTGTGCCTGCACCTTGCGCTCACGCAGGATCTCGACGAACAACAGGGTAGACATCAGCTCGCCGTGGCTCACCAATTCATCGGTGAGGGCGGCAGAGGTCGCCAGCGACGCCGCCTCTGCCAGAGTGGTAATATTTTCCAGCAGGCGATCAATTTCTTCACGGATGATATTTGGCTGCGTCAGACGTTCGAGGATATCGAACTGAATTTTGCGGATCGCATCCAGTTTGACGAAGCGTTCGCTCGCCTCCAGCCCTTCGGCCAGCGCCACCAGCAAATTGGTCACTCCCGCCGACGCGGAAAGCACCACCAGATGTACGCTGGGATCGGAAAGCACCACGTCCGCGCTGCGGTTCATGGCATCAAAATTGGCCACGCTGGTGCCGCCAAATTTGGCGACAACAAGCGGGGAAACGGCAGTAGTCATAGCAACCTCGTGTCTGAGAATGAAAATAGCGACCCCGGCACAAGGGCAGAACGTTGACCGGTCCATGTGCAAGCACCTTATACCCGTAATATTTCACGTTGCCTGTGTGCTGGCTGCGCTCACTCACCCCAGCCACTTACTGGCGTAAGTTCCCGGGGCTTCCCTCGCTGCCGCGTTGATGCAACTCGAATTATTCAGGGTATATTCATAAATAAAAGGTGAGCCGGATGATGTCAACGCTGGGGTTATGCGGATTTTTCATGCAGCGCAGCCCATCAGAAAAAACACTTATATCCTCGTCATGCTTCAGGTTGCCCGATCGCCGTCTCCTTCGCCTGTCACTCGAATGATCCAGGGCATAAACGCTATACTTTCCCTGTTCTTTTGACCGTTATTGTCGCTCCACCAGGGCAATGGCATAAAAACCATCACAATTTTGCGTTACTGGCGCTACAATCGACCGCAGTTATAGTTCTCATATCTGAAGAGTATTGCTCATGAAAAACATTAATCCGACGCAGACTTCTGCCTGGCAGGCATTACAGAAACACTATGATGAAATGAAAGACGTGACGATCGCGGACCTGTTCGCGAAAGACAGCGATCGTTTCAGCAAATTCTCCGCCACGTTCAATGATTCCATGCTGGTGGACTTCTCCAAAAACCGCATCACCGAAGAGACGTTGGCAAAACTTCAGGATCTGGCGAAAGAGACCGATCTGGCTGGCGCGATCGCGTCCATGTTCTCCGGCGAAAAAATTAACCGCACTGAAGACCGCGCCGTGCTGCACGTCGCGCTGCGTAACCGCAGTAATACGCCGATTATCGTCGACGGCAAAGACGTGATGCCGGAAGTGAACGCGGTGCTGGAGAAGATGAAATCTTTCTCCGAAGCGATTATCTCCGGCGAATGGAAAGGCTACACCGGCAAGCCGATCACCGACGTCGTGAACATCGGTATTGGCGGCTCCGACCTCGGCCCGTTCATGGTGACCGAAGCGCTGCGTCCGTACAAAAACCATCTGAATATGCACTTTGTGTCTAACGTCGATGGCACCCACATCGCCGAAGTGCTGAAAAAAGTCAGCCCGGAAAGCACCCTGTTCCTCGTGGCGTCTAAAACCTTCACCACTCAGGAAACCATGACCAACGCCCACAGCGCGCGCGACTGGTTCCTGAAAACCGCCGGTGATGAAAAACACGTAGCGAAACACTTTGCCGCGCTGTCCACCAATGCGAAAGCCGTCGGCGAGTTTGGTATTGATACCGCCAACATGTTCGAATTCTGGGACTGGGTGGGCGGTCGTTACTCCCTGTGGTCGGCGATTGGCCTGTCAATCATCCTGTCCGTGGGCTACGACAATTTTGTGGAACTGCTGTCCGGCGCGCACGCGATGGATAAACATTTCTCCACCACCGCCCCTGAACAGAACCTGCCGGTACTGCTGGCGCTGATTGGCATCTGGTACAACAATTTCTTCGGCGCAGAAACCGAAGCGATCCTGCCGTATGACCAGTACATGCACCGTTTCGCGGCCTACTTCCAGCAGGGCAATATGGAATCCAACGGTAAGTACGTTGACCGTAACGGTAACGCCGTGGATTACCAGACTGGCCCTATCATCTGGGGTGAGCCGGGCACCAACGGCCAGCACGCGTTTTATCAGCTGATCCACCAGGGCACCAAAATGGTTCCGTGCGATTTCATCGCCCCGGCGATCACCCACAACCCGCTCTCCGATCACCATCCGAAGCTGCTGTCTAACTTCTTCGCCCAGACCGAAGCGCTGGCGTTTGGTAAATCCCGTGATGTGGTTGAGCAGGAATATGCCGATCAGGGTAAAGATCCTAAAACCCTGGAGCACGTGGTGCCGTTTAAAGTGTTTGAAGGCAACCGTCCGACTAACTCCATTCTGCTGCGCGAAATCACTCCGTTCAGCCTGGGGGCGCTGATCGCCCTGTACGAACATAAAATCTTCACCCAGGGCATCATCCTGAACATCTTCACCTTCGACCAGTGGGGCGTTGAGCTGGGCAAACAGCTGGCTAACCGCATTCTGCCGGAACTGAAAGAAGACGACGCTATCGACAGCCATGACAGCTCCACCAACGGTTTAATTAACCGTTATAAAGCGTGGCGCGGCTAAGATAATAGCCATAAAAAATACCGGCAAATTGCCGGTATTTTTTTATCAGATAATTCTTCTTGTGACCTAATATTCGCTATCGGTATTTGTGAGCATAATCTGAAAAAGAATTACGCTACGAGCGTCCCAAATCCAAATTTTAAGAAAATACGTATATTAGATTTTCTTTTACTCATTGAATTTTATCGATATTTTATTTTAAATATCCGTGCATTATTAAATTTAGTTAAATCCATTTTATATTTCCTCACGATATTCCTTGTATCGGGGTTGTGTATACTCGAACGCGCCTGGATATTTCAGGCACCTCCATTCATTCAATGAAGGGAAATTGATATGCGTAAAATCCTGTATGGCATTTTTGCCATTACCGCATGCGCGGCAACGTCCGCGTATGCAGCACCGGTTCAGGTCGGTGAGGCCGCAGGTTCGGCGGCGACGTCTGTTTCAGTGGGAAGCTCCACTGCAAGTAGCGTTAGCCCCGTAAGCTCGGCCGTGGGTGTCGCTCTGGCGGCTACGGGTGGTGGTGATGGTTCCAATACCGGGACCACAACTACCACGACCACCAGTACCCAGTAACAGCGGGTATTTTAACCATAACCACACTTCGGTGTGGTTATTTTGCCCCTTCGGAGAGAAGAGTCGTGAAGCGACCTGCACTCATTATGATTTGCCTGCTGCTCCAGGCCTGTTCGTCAACCACAAAAGGGTTAGGAGACTCATTGTGGGACAGCGTGTTTGGTACCCCTGGTGTTCACCTCACTGACGATGATATTCAAAACATGCCCTATGCCAGCCAGTATGTTCAGCTTAACGAGGGACCGCAGCTGTTTGTGGTGCTGGCCTTCGCCGAAAACGGGCAGCAAAAATGGGTGACGCAGGATCAGGCAACCCTGGTGACGCAGCACGGGCGTCTGGTGAAAACCCTGCTTGGCGGGGACAACCTGCTGGAAGTGAATAATCTGGCCGCCGATCCTCTGGCGAAGCTTGACCAAATTATTGACGGCGCGCAGTGGACGCGCACGATGGGCTGGACCGAATACCGCCAGGTGCGCTACGCCACCGCCCGCTCCGTCTTCCACTGGAACGGGACCGACAGCGTGACGCTGGGCGGTGAAACCACCCCAGTCCGCGTTCTTGATGAAGAAGTCGAAACCGACCAGGCCCGCTGGCATAACCGCTACTGGATCGATAGCGAAGGGCAAATTCGCCAGTCGATACAGTATCTCGGCGGCGATTACTTCCCGGTCAAAACCACGTTAATCAAGGCGGCGAAATCATGAAAAAACAGCTCATCGCCGCGCTGATGCTGGCGCTGACGTCCTCTCTGGCGACGGCAGCGGGAACGGTGCAGGTTTATTCGCCGCCCGGCGCGCAGCCGAAAACGCTGACCGGGGCTGAACATCTGATTGATCTTGTGGGCCAGCCCGCGCTGGCAAATAGCTGGTGGCCGGGCGCGGTCATCAGCGAGCGGCAGGCTACGGCGGTCGCGCAGCAACAGCATCAGGCATTGCTGGCGCGTCTGGCCGTTGCGGCCAGTGAAGAAGGCGGTGACGACGGCGCGGCGATTAATGCCCTGCGCCAGCAGCTACAAAACCTCAGCGTCACCGGCAGGCAGCTTATCAACCTCGACCCGGATCGCGTGCGGGTGAGCAGCAGCGGCAATCCGCCATTGCAGGGCGAATACAGCCTGTGGGCCGGGCCGCGCCCCTCCACGGTAACGGTGATGGGGCTGGTCAGCCAGCCGGGGAAAAAAGCGTTTACGCCGGGCCGCGATGTCGCCAGCTATCTCGAAGGCAACAGCCTGTTAAGCGGAGCGGATCGCAGCTATGCGTGGGTGATTTACCCGGACGGGCGCGCGCAGAAAGTCCCGGTGGCGTACTGGAATCATCGCCACGTTGAACCGATGCCGGGCAGCACGATTTTTGTCGGTTTAGACGGATCGTTATGGCGTCGCACCCCGGATGAACTCAATGCGGATGTTGTTCACTCCCTGACGCAGCGGATACCCGAATAATGAAAAAAACTTATCTTTATAGCCTGCTGGCGCTGGGTGTGAGCGCGGCCTGCCACGCAGAAACTTATCCGGCTCCCATCGGCCCGTCGCAGGGTGACTTTGGTGGCGTGGGGCTGCTGCAAACGCCAACTGCCCGCATGGCGCGTGAAGGCGAGCTGAGCCTTAACTACCGTGATAACGATCAGTACCGCTACTATTCTGCATCGGTACAGCTGTTCCCATGGCTGGAAACCACGCTGCGTTACACCGACGTGCGGACAAAACAGTACAGCTCCGTTGATGCGTTCTCCGGCGATCAGACCTACAAAGATAAAGCCTTTGACGTCAAGCTGCGCCTGTGGGAAGAGAGCTACTGGCTGCCGCAGGTTTCGGCGGGCGCGCGCGATATCGGCGGGACCGGGCTGTTTGATGCCGAATATCTGGTGGCGAATAAAGCCTGGGGACCGTTTGATTTCTCGCTCGGTCTGGGCTGGGGCTACCTCGGCACCAGCGGCAACGTCAGCAATCCGTTCTGCTCGTATAGCGATAAATACTGCCATCGCGACAACAGCTACAAGCAGGCGGGATCGATGGATACCGGCGAAATGTTCCGGGGTCCGGCATCCCTGTTTGGCGGCGTGGAGTACCAGACGCCGTGGCAGCCGCTGCGCCTTAAGCTGGAGTACGAAGGCAATAACTATCAGCAGGATTTTGCGGGCAGACTGGATCAGAAAAGCAAATTTAACGTCGGGGCCATTTATCGCGCCACCGACTGGGCCGACGTCAACGTCAGCTACGAGCGCGGCAACACGCTGATGTTTGGCGTGACCTTACGCACCAACTTCAACGACCTGCGCCCGAACTACAACGACAATGCGCGTCCGCAATACCAGCCGCAGCCGCAGGATGCGATCCTGCAACACTCGGTGGTATCGAATCAGCTCACGCTTTTGAAATACAACGCGGGCCTGACCGATCCGCAAATTCAGGTCAAGGGCGATACGCTGTACGTGACCGGCGAGCAGGTTAAATACCGCGATTCGCGTGAAGGTATCGAGCGGGCCAACCGCATCATCATGAACGATCTGCCGGACGGTATTCGCACGATCCGCGTGACCGAAAACCGGCTGAATATGCCGCAGGTCACTACCGAAACCGACGTTGCCAGCCTGAAACGGCATCTGGAAGGCGAGCCGCTGGGTCAGGAAACGGCGCTGGTACAAAAACGCACTGCGCCGATCGTGCCGGAAAATACCGAGCAGGGCTGGTATTTCGACAAATCGCGCTTTGATTTCCACCTCGATCCGGTGCTCAACCAGTCCTTTGGCGGGCCGGAAAGTTTCTACATGTACCAGCTTGGGGTGATGGGTACCGCCGATCTGTGGCTGACGGATCACCTGTTAACTACCGGTAGCGTGTTTGCCAACCTCGCCAATAACTACGACAAGTTTAACTACACCAATCCGCCGAACGATTCGACGCTGCCGCGCGTGCGTACCCGCGTGCGTGAATACGTGCAAAACGATGTCTACGTTAACAACCTCCAGGCCAACTACTTCCAGTACCTCGGCAATAACTTCTATGGTCAGGTCTACGGCGGTTATCTGGAGACGATGTATGGCGGCGCGGGTGCGGAAGTGCTTTATCGTCCGGTAGACAGCAACTGGGCGGTGGGTCTGGATGCCAACTATGTGAAGCAGCGTGACTGGCGCAGCGCGCAGGACATGATGAAATTCACTGATTACAACGTGAAAACCGGGCATCTGACCGCTTACTGGACGCCGCCGTTTGCCCAGGACGTGCTGGTGAAAGCCAGCGTCGGTCAGTATCTGGCCGGGGATAAAGGCGGCACGCTGGATATCGCCAAACGCTTCGACAGCGGCGTGGTGGTCGGCGGGTACGCCACTATCACCAACGTTTCGGCGGATGAATACGGGGAAGGGGACTTCACCAAAGGCGTGTACGTTTCTGTGCCGCTGGATATCTTCTCTTCCGGCCCGACACGCAGCCGCGCCGCGATCGGCTGGACGCCGCTGACGCGCGACGGCGGACAAATGCTGGGCCGCAAATACGAGCTTTACGGCATGACCAGCGACCGGAACATCAATTTCCGCTAACCCTGCCACGCCCGGTTTGCGCAATGCAGCCGGGCGCTTTACCTTCGCTGACGTAAACCAGGATAAAAAATGTAGATCTGGATCACACTTTTGCGCTATACAAGAGCCACGTCTCTTTAGCAAAAGGTGCTGCTATGACATCGCTACCCCGCCCGCGCGTTGAGTTTATCTCCACCATTCTTCAGACCGTGCTCAATCTGGGCTTGCTCAGCCTGGGGCTAATCCTGGTCGTGTTTCTCGGCAAAGAGACATTACATCTGGCGGATGTGCTTTTCGCACCTGAACAAACGAGTAAATACGAGCTGGTCGAAGGGCTGGTGGTGTATTTTCTTTACTTCGAGTTTATCGCGCTGATTGTGAAATATTTTCAGTCCGGTTTTCATTTCCCGCTGCGCTACTTTTTGTACATCGGGATCACTGCCATTGTGCGGCTGATCATTGTCGATCACACCTCGCCATCGGATGTGCTGATCTACTCCGGGGCGATCCTGATTCTGGTCGTGACCCTCTGGCTGTGTAACTCGAAACGGCTGAAGCGCGAATAAAAAAAGGGCGCTCCGAAGAGCGCCAAACAAAGGTCACAAGATCAATGATAAGTTGAGGGTTACAGCGGCTTCGAACGATGAAACTTAACCTTTTACCCCGCCTGCCGTCAGACCGTTGACCAGCCAGCGCTGGGCCAGCAGGAACACAGCAGTGATAGGGATGGCGGAGAGCACCGCCGCAGCGGCAAAGTCGCCCCACAGATAGTTTTGCGGGTTGAGATATTGCTGCATTCCGACCGCCAGGGTGTAGCTGTTCACGTCGCGCAACAGCAGCGAGGCGACCGGCACTTCAGTAATCGCGGCGATAAACGACAGAATAAAGACCACTGCCAGAATCGGCACCGACAGCGGCAGCAGTACCAGACGGAACGCCTGCCACGGCGTTGCCCCATCCAGCGCGGCGGCTTCTTCCAGCGAGCTGTCAATGGTTTCGAAATAGCCTTTAATCGTCCAGACGTGCAGCGCGATCCCGCCCAGATAGGCGAAGATCACCCCGCCGTGGGTATTCAGGCCGATAAACGGAATGTACTGACCGAGGCGGTCAAACAACGCGTACAGCGCGACCAGCGACAGCACCGCCGGGAACATCTGGAAAATCAGCATCCCTTTCAGCAGCGTCGCCTTGCCGGAAAAGCGCATCCGCGCAAAGGCATAGGCGCAGGTGGTGGAGAGCGCCACAATACCGACCGCCGTGATCCCGGCAATTTTTACCGAGTTCCACAGCCACAGCAGCACCGGGAAAGGCGGCGGCGTGACGCGACCATCCGCATGTTCCACGCTAAAACCGAGCGCCAGCCGCCAGTGCTCCCAGGAAATCTGTTCCGGGATCAGACTGCCGGTGGCGAAGTTGCCCTCGCGCAGGGAGATGGCGATCACCATCAGCAGCGGGAACATAATTGCGGCGATAAACGCCAGCAGTAGCAGGTGCGTCGTCAGCAGCCGCAGCTTTTGTGATTTGGGTTGAACCATAGCCATTGTTATTTCTCCCTTAATCAAACTTCATGCGCGTGGCTTTCAGATTCACAATGGCCAGTGCGCCGACCAGCAGGAAAATCAGCGTGGCGATGGCGGCCGCCAGGCCAAAGTCCTGACCGCCGCCGCCTTCAAAGGCGATGCGGTAGGTGTAGCTCACCAGCAGGTCGGTATACCCGGCCGGCGTGGTCGTACCAAGGCGATCCGGGCCGCCGTTGGTCAGCAACTGGATCAGCACGAAGTTATTAAAGTTAAACGCAAAGCTGGCGATCATCAGCGGCGTCAGCGGTTTGATCAGCAGCGGCAGCGTGATCTTAAAGAAGTTCTGGAACGGTCCCGCGCCATCCATTGCCGAGGCTTCGTACAGATCGTCAGGAATCGCTTTCAGCAGTCCCATGCACAGGATCATCATGTACGGGTAGCCCAGCCAGGTGTTAACGATCACAATCATCGAACGCGCGGTGGTCGGGTCGCTGAACCATGCCGGTTTCACACCGAACAGCGTGCCCAGCAGCATGTTGATTTCCCCAAAGCTCTGGTTAAACAGCCCTTTGAAAATCAGAATCGAGATAAACGACGGCACGGCGTAGGGCAGGATCAGCAGCACGCGGTAAATCGCTTTGCCTTTCAGCGATTCCCACTGCACCACACAGGCCAGCACCATGCCTACCGCGACGGTTAAAATGACGGTAAGTATGGAGAAGATCACCGTCCAGACGAAAATCGCGAAGAACGGCTTCTGAATGCCTTCGTCGGTAAAGACGCGCATAAAGTTGTCCCAGCCGATGGTCACGGTGTAGCCAGGGCTTAATTTTTCATCGCCCCAGGCGCCGTCCGCATTGATCGCCTGCCAGAAGCCTGCGTCGTTATTAGGGCGGTATTTCACGCCGCTCTGGTTGTTGGTCAGCGTGCTGTCATCCGCCAGCGAGTACAGAGGGCGCGTGCCGGAGAACTGACGCAGCGAACTCATGATCACTTTACTTTCGTCGGGCAGCACCGCCGTCAGTTGGGTCAGCGCCTGACGATTCTGGGTGATGATGCGTAAGTTAGCGCGCTCGCGGGTCGGCAGAGAGGCGATCTCTTTCAGCGCGACTTTCTGCTCGCCGCCAAAAGTGAAGGCGTCGGAGAGATAATTTTTGCCGGTTTCGCCGTCGGTCAGCGCCAGTTGCCATTGATTCTCCGCCGGATAGAGTCCGAAGTTATAGGTTTTACCCGCCTGATATGAGCGGTCCATCAGCACCTGCTGCGCGCGCTCCTGGGTGAGCTGGTTGGTGCTGCTGTAGTTGGTAAAGGCGATGGCGATGGTGCAGACCAGCGGGAAAAGGACAAACAGCCCCATCCCGGCCATGCCAGGGTAGACATAGCGCCACGCGTAGGCTTTGCGATTAGCGAAAATATACAGGCCAGCCGAGCTTAAAATCAGCGTCATGATGGCAAACAGGTACTCCCCCTGGGCGTACATTAAAACAACAAGGTAACCCACCAGCAGCCCCAGCAACCCTATCGCTGACCATTTCAGCGTGTCGCTTTGCCACCCGTGTTTCTTTTTAACGGCATCCATGGGGATTGTCCTCTACAACGATTAAACAACCCTCACCCCAGCCCTCTCCTCAAGGGAGAGGGGCGGTTTCTCCTTCTCCCTTAAGGGAGAAGGCCGGGATGAGGGGGTTACAACACGTCTTACTTGGTAATGCGGCCCTGCGCATCTTTCAGTGCGGCATCGACCGTCTGACGACCGCTGGCAGCGTTGATCACCGCCGTGCGTACTGCGTACCAGAAGGCAGCCATCTGCGGCACGTTCGGCATGATTTCGCCTTTCTGTGCGTTATCCATCGTGGCGGCAATACGCGGGTCTTTCGCTAACTGATCCTGGAAGGATTTCAGCGCGACCGCGCCCAGCGGTTTGTCCTTGTTCACTTCATCCAGACCCTGATCGGTCAGCAGGTAGTTTTCGAGGAACTCTTTTGCCAGTTCTTTGTTCGGGCTGGCGGCGTTAATACCCGCGCTCAGTACCCCAACGAACGGTTTCGACGCTTTGCCTTTAAACGTTGGCAGCAGCGCGACGCCGTAATTGATTTTGCTCTTGTCGATGTTCGACCATGCCCACGGACCGTTGATGGTCATCGCGGTTTCGCCTTTGTTAAAGGCCGCTTCGGCGATGGAGTAATCGGTATCGGCATTCATGTGTTTGTTTTTGATCAGATCGACCAGGAAGTTCAGGCCTGCTTTCGCGCCCGCGCTGTCCACGCCGACATCTTTCACGTCGTACTTGCCGTTGGCAAATTTGAACGCGTAGCCACCGTCAGCAGCGATTAACGGCCAGGTGAAGTACGGTTCCTGGAGGTTAAACATCAGCGCGCTCTTACCTTTCGCTTTCAGCGTCTTATCCAGCGCCGGGATCTCTTCCCAGGTTTTTGGCGGATTCGGTACGAGGTCTTTGTTATAGATCAGCGACAGCGCTTCTACCGCAATCGGATAGGCGATCAGCTTGCCGTTATAGCGCACTGCGTCCCAGGTAAAGGGATACAGTTTGTCCTGGAAGGCTTTGTCCGGGGAGATTTCTGCCAGCAGGCCAGACTGGGCGTAGCCGCCAAAACGGTCATGCGCCCAGAAGATGATGTCCGGGCCATCACCGGTCGCAGCAACCTGCGGGAATTTCTCTTCCAGTTTATCCGGGTGCTCAACGGTGACTTTAATGCCGGTGTCTTTCTCGAATTTCTTACCGACTTCCGCCAGGCCGTTATAGCCTTTGTCGCCGTTGATCCAGATTACCAGCTTACCTTCTTCGATTTTGGCGAGAGCCGAGGCGGAAAACATCATTGTTGTCAGTGCGGACAGCGCCAGAATGCGTGCGCCAGTTTTGATATTCATATATCCCGTCCTTATGGTCATTACGTGTGAATACGCTCAGGTGGCTTGACGATGCTCAGTCTCCGGGTTTGACAAGCCCTTTCCATCCTCCCCACCTCTACGCCCCACCGCTGCGTTATGTGATCCGCGTTGCATAAATCTGCGTTATGGGTTCTGGCGCACACAAAATCGCGACGAATTTTGTCGCTCGCATCACGAAAATAGCCTGCGGGCCGTGCCGCCCGTCTCAGCGGTCTCCTCCTCATCCTCCTGACTCCTCCCCCATAAAAAAGGCAGGGGGTGGAGGATTTATCGCTTCCGCGATTGGCACATAGTCAGCCCATCTTGAATGTTTCTGTTGATGACAGGTTGTAACGAAGGGAGTGGGCATGGCGAGCGTACAGCTACGGAATGTAACGAAAGCCTGGGGTGACGTGGTGGTATCGAAAGATATCAACCTCGACATTCATGAAGGGGAATTCGTGGTCTTTGTCGGACCGTCAGGCTGTGGGAAATCAACCCTGCTGCGCATGATTGCCGGGCTGGAAACTATTACCAGCGGAGAGTTGTTCATTGGCGAAACCCGCATGAACGACATCCCGCCCGCCGAACGCGGTGTGGGCATGGTCTTTCAGTCTTATGCGCTCTATCCGCACCTTTCCGTTGCTGAAAATATGTCGTTCGGCCTGAAGCTGGCGGGCGCGAAAAAAGAGGTCATGAATCAGCGCGTGAATCAGGTGGCAGAAGTGCTGCAACTGGCGCATCTGCTGGAGCGCAAGCCAAAGGCACTCTCTGGCGGGCAGCGTCAACGTGTGGCGATTGGCCGCACGCTGGTGGCGGAACCGCGCGTTTTCCTGCTTGATGAACCGCTTTCCAACCTCGACGCCGCGCTGCGCGTGCAGATGCGCATCGAAATCTCGCGCCTGCACAAGCGTCTGGGCCGCACGATGATTTACGTGACCCACGATCAGGTCGAAGCGATGACGCTGGCCGACAAAATCGTGGTGCTGGATGCCGGTCGCGTGGCGCAGGTGGGTAAACCGCTTGAGCTGTATCACTACCCGGCTGACCGTTTCGTTGCGGGCTTTATCGGCTCGCCGAAAATGAACTTCCTGCCGGTGAAAGTGACCGCCACCGCGATCGATCAGGTGCAGGTTGAGCTGCCTAATCGCCAGCACGTCTGGCTGCCGGTGGACAGCGCCAATGTTCAGGTGGGGGCCAATATGTCACTCGGCATTCGCCCGGAACATCTGCTGCCGAGCGATATCGCGGATGTCACCCTGGAAGGCGACGTTCAGGTCGTCGAACAGCTGGGCCACGAAACACAAATTCATATTCAGATCCCCGCCATCCGTCAGAACCTGGTTTACCGCCAGAATGACGTGGTGTTGGTAGAAGAGGGTGCCACATTCGCTATCGGCCTGCCGCCAGAGCGCTGCCATCTGTTCCGTGAGGATGGCTCCGCGTGTCGTCGGCTGCATCAGGAGCCGGGCGTTTAAGCATTCCCATTAAATACGCGGAGCCGGAAAAGGCGAGGCGTAAAAAAAGAAAAGCAATGATCTCAGGAGATAGAATAATGACTACTCTGCGCAAACTTCCACTGGCAATCGCCATCACTGCGGGCATTCTTTCTGCTCACGCCGGTGCTGTCGATTTCAAAGGTTATGCTCGTTCCGGTATCGGCTGGACGGGAAGCGGCGGCGAACAACAGTGTTTCCAGGCGACTGGTGCTCAAAGTAAATACCGTCTCGGTAACGAATGTGAAACCTACGCGGAAATTAAACTGGGCCAGGAAGTGTGGAAAGAGGGCGATAAGAGCTTCTACTTCGACACTAACGTCGCTTACTCCGTCGCACAACAGAATGACTGGGAAGCAACCGATCCGGCCTTCCGTGAAGCCAACGTGCAGGGTAAAAACCTGATCGATGCACTGCCGGGTTCAACCATCTGGGCCGGTAAACGCTTCTATCAGCGTCATGACGTCCACATGATCGACTTCTACTACTGGGATATCTCCGGTCCTGGTGCGGGTATCGAAAACATCGATCTCGGCTTCGGTAAACTGTCTGTTGCCGCAACGCGTTCTCAGGAATCCGGTGGTTCTACCTCCTTTAGCAACAACCATATTTATGACGCAACCAAAGACACCGCTAACGATGTCTATGACGTGCGTTTAGCCGGTCTGGAAACCAACCCGGACGGGATGCTGGAATTCGGTGTCGATTACGGTCGTGCCAATACTACCGATGATTACCGCCTGGCCGACGATGCGTCCAAAGATGGCTGGATGTTCACCGCTGAACATACCCAGAGCATGTTGAAAGGCTTTAACAAATTTGTTCTGCAATACGGCACTGACGCGATGACCGCGCAGGGTAAAGGTATTCCGCAGGGTTCCTGGACGGGTGACGACTTCGCCACCGACCGCCAGGTCAACAACGACGGTTCACTGTGGCGCGTTATCGACCACGGTGCCATCACTCTGGCTGACAAATGGGACCTGATGTACGTCGGTATGTACCAGAAAGTCGATCGTGATGATAACCGTGGTACTGACTGGTACACCGTGGGCGTGCGTCCGATGTACAAATGGACACCGATCATGAGCACCCTGCTGGAAGTGGGCTACGACAACGTGAAATCGCAGGAAACCGGCGATCGTAACAACCAGTACAAAATCACCCTGGCACAACAGTGGCAGGCTGGCGACAGCATCTGGTCACGTCCGGCTATCCGCGTATTCGCGACCTATGCGAAATGGGATGAAAGCTGGGGCTATGCCAAAAACAGCGACGGCGCAATTGGCCGCTCTGCCATCAGCGACTCAACCGGCAACGGTCAGTTCTCCAACAGCCGTGGTGATGACGATGAAATCACCTTCGGTGCACAGATGGAAATCTGGTGGTAATCACGCAGTAATCTGACACAAAGAGGGGCGCAAGCCCCTCTACTTCTTAAAGGTTGGCGCGCTATTGCCTGGCTACCGCTGAACCTATGCAATTTGAGGTGATAACAATGAAAATGACGAAAAGTTTTGTCGCCCTCTGCCTGACAGCGGGCCTGCTGGCAGCGGCTCCGGCCATAACGCTTGCTGAAGTAAACTACGTACCGCAGAACACCAGCGCCGCGCCGTCTATTCCTGCTGGCGCATTGCAGCAGTTGACCTGGACGCCGGTCGATCCATCGAAAGAGCAAAAGACGTCGCTCGCGACCGCCGGGCAGCGCCTGGACGTGGCGGGCATTACCGGTCCGGTTGTCGCTTATAGCGTCCCGGCCAACATCGGTGAGCTGACCCTGACGCTGACCAGTGAAGTGAATAAACAAACCAGCGTTTATGCGCCAAACGTGCTGATCCTCGATCAGAACCTGACGCCGTCCGCCTTTTTCCCCAGCAGCTACTTTACCTATCAGGAGCCGGGCGTGATGAGCGCCGACCGTCTGGAAGGGGTGATGCGTCTGACGCCTGCGCTGGGGCAGCAAAAAATCTACGTGCTGGTCTTTACCACCGAGAAAGATCTGCAACAAACCACCACCCTGCTGGACCCGGCGAAAGCCTACGCCAAAGGGATTGGTAACGCGGTGCCGGATATTCCCGATCCCGTTGCCCGTCATACCACCGATGGCCTCCTGAAGCTGAAAGTTAAAACCAATAACAGCTCCAGCGTGCTGGTTGGCCCGCTGTTTGGTTCATCCAGCCCGTCTACGGTGACGGTCGGCAATACCGCTGCGCCGGTTTACAGCGCGCCCGCCACAGCTACCACAACCGCCGCACCGGCACCCGCTGCGAAAAGCGAGCCGGTACTGAATGACACGGAAGCGTACTTTAATCAGGCCATTAAACAGGCCGTGGCGAAAGGCGATGTCGATAAAGCGTTAAAACTTCTTAACGAAGCAGAGCGTCTGGGGTCAACTTCAGCGCGTTCCACCTTTATCAGCAGTGTAAAAGGCAAGGGGTGATTGTTGCCCCACAATGCTGATGCTTAGGCTTAGCCTTTCGGTGCGCCCCCACGGGCGCACTCTTTTTTCCGGTGCCGCCTCTGTGTTGCATATCTGTTGCGTTTTTGGACGCTAACCCGCCCTCATCTCCTCGTTTCTGCGTTACAATACCTTCAGGTTATGTCCCGGAGAAACAGGCATGTCACATCCTGCGCTAACGCAACTGCGTGCGCTGCGCTATCTTAGTGCTATCCCCCCGCTGGAGCCTGCACTGCTGGAATGGCTGTTGCTGGAAGATTCGATGACCAAACGGTTTGAACAGCAGGACAAAAAGGTCAGCATCACGCTGGTGCGCGAGGCATTTGTCGGGCGGGAGGAGATAGCGGAAGAGCTGGCGCTGTTGCCGGACGAGTCGCGCTACTGGCTGCGGGAAATTATCCTCTGTGCGGATGGCGAACCCTGGCTTGCCGGGCGCACCGTTGTGCCTGAATCCACCTTAAGCGGCCCTGAGCTGGCGCTGCAAACGCTGGGTAACACGCCGCTGGGACGCTATCTGTTTACTTCATCGACGCTGACGCGCGACTTTATTGAGGTCGGGCGTCAGGCCCAACTGTGGGGACGCCGCTCGCGGCTGCGGCTGAATGGAAAACCCCTGCTGCTAACCGAACTGTTTTTACCTGCCTCACCGATATACCAGAAGGAAAGAAGAAATGGAGTGGAGTCTGACGCAGAATAAGCTGTTGGCGTACCATCGCCTGATGCGTACCGACAAACCCATTGGCGCACTGCTGCTGCTGTGGCCGACGCTGTGGGCGCTATGGGTCGCGACGCCAGGGCTGCCGCCGCCGTGGATCCTCGCGGTTTTTATCGCCGGAGTCTGGCTGATGCGCGCGGCGGGCTGCGTGATTAACGATTATGCTGACCGCAAAATTGACGGCCATGTGAAACGCACGGCTAATCGCCCGCTGCCCAGTGGTGCCGTCAGCGGTAAAGAAGCGCGCATACTGTTTGTGCTGCTGGTGCTGTGTTCGTTCCTGCTGGTGCTGACCCTTAATAAAATGACGATTTTCCTTTCGGTTGCGGCGCTGCTGCTGGCGTGGGTCTATCCATTTATGAAGCGTTATACCCATTTGCCGCAGGTGGTGCTGGGCGCGGCGTTTGGCTGGTCAATCCCGATGGCATTTGCCGCCGTCAGTGAAACGCTGCCGCTAAGCTGCTGGCTGATGTTTCTGTGCAACATTCTGTGGGCGGTGGCCTACGACACTCAGTATGCAATGGTCGATCGCGACGACGATCTGAAAATCGGCGTGAAATCCACGGCAATTTTATTCGGACAATACGATCGGTTAATTATCGGGATCTTACAAATAGCGGTACTCGCGCTGATGACGCTTATTGGCTGGCTGAATGGACTCGGCGGCGCATTTTACGCGGCAGTGGCGGTGGCAGGCGTGCTATTTGTCTGGCAGCAAAAACTGATTATTCACCGTGAGCGCGATGCCTGTTTTAAGGCTTTTATGAATAATAATTATGTCGGTCTGGCGCTTTTTGTCGGTCTGGCGGTAAGTTACTGGTATCTTTAATTATTTGCTCGGGCATCTGTGGTGGTTTATGCCATTTAAGCCTCCCGAGAAAAAGCCAAAGCGATGAAGAAGCTTTGGCTTTTTTCTTTCTGTAATAACGGCTTGCGAGTTAACTATCCTGCTAAATCCGTTCTTTTAATTCTCATCTGAAACCCAGTCATTAATAATGTTATCCTGGAGATCAGTTAGCCATAATCTGATAAAAAAAAGCGGGCCATATAGGTGACCCGCTTTTTTTTCTATAAAAACCTCCGGCGATGCCGGAAGATATTTATTCGCCCTGCGCCGCGCTCTCGATAGTCAGGCGCACATCCGACGTAATCAGCTCTGCCAGCATCTGATAAACCTTCATCGTTTGCTCTGGTTCGGCATCGCCGGTATCGCTGATATAGCCTTCATCGCGCAGGGTCAGCACCAGCGAACTGAATACCGCTTTATCGAAGAATTCCGGGGCGTTAATACCGTGCAGCACGGAGAGACGTTGCGCCACGGTACGGCTTTCTTTCTCCAGCGTGCCACGGTTAATCGACGGATTCGCGCTAAGCAGCCAGAAAGTGATGGCATAGCGTTGCAGCGTTTCGCGCGCGCCTGCGGCCAGCAGTTGCAGCGTGTGTGCGCGTGCCGGATTAATGCGGTACTCGGTTTCATTAAGGCTAATCAGCCCCTGACGCGTCATTTCTGCGGCCAGCGCATCAATAACGCCTGCGATTTCCGTGCTGTCCCAGCGCAGGAACAGTTCGGCCTTGAGCATCGGGTAAAGCAGTTCGATGTGATCCAGCAGCGCTGCACGCGAGATCTGCCGTTGCTGGGTAATAATCGCCGCGATCAAAGAAGGCAGCATCAGCATATGCGCAATGTTATTGCGATAGTAGGTCATCAGCACCGCCTGCTCGCGCGGCAGGATGATGATATCGCCGATGGTGTCTTTCTCAACCTCGAACTTATTCATCTGTAGCGCATGTTCGATAAGTTCGTTCGCGGTGGCAGACGGCGCGGTGGAATCCGGTGCGTAAGGCACGTTGCGCAGCAGATCCAGATAGCAATCCAGCTGTTGCGTAAGCTGCTCGCGGGTCAGCGAGCGCTGACGGGACGCCAGCAGCGCGGTACAGCACAGGTTCATGGCATTCGCCGCGCCTGCATTGTTGATGCGCACCATTAAATCGGCGGCGATGCGGTTTACCGTCGGCGTCAGCCACGCGGGACGCACGGCCTCGATAGGATCGATAGACTCGCGCCATTCAGGAACGTGATGATTCAGGTAAGTCATCAGCGGCATCGGCTCGCCAAAGTTCACGTAGCCCTGACCAAGATTTCGCAGCTTGCTCAGACCGCGCATCATTTGCAGCAGGTTTTCTTTCTCTTTCGTCGCGCCGCGCAGCTCTTTGGCATAGGTGCCCACTTCCATAACGTGCTCATAGCCGATGTAAATCGGCACCAGCGTGATAGGGCGAGTACCGCCGCGCAGCATCGCCTGAATGGTCATGGACAGCGTGCCGGTTTTCGGGTCCAGCAGGCGGCCAGTACGTGAGCGTCCACCCTCGACAAAATACTCCACCGAATAACCCCGGCTGAACAACTCGCCCAGGTATTCGCGGAACACCGTGGAGTAGAGTTTATTGCCCTTAAAGGTGCGGCGGATAAAGAACGCGCCGAGGCGGCGGAAGATTGGGCCTGCGGGCCAGAAATTCAGGTTGATACCGGCAGCAATGTGCGGCGGAACCAGCCCCTGATGGTAAAGCACATAGGACAGCAGCATGTAGTCCATGTGGCTACGATGGCAGGGCACGTAAACAATCTCGTGCCCGTCATGCGCCAGTTGGCGCACGCGCTCGGCGTTATGGACATTGATCCCCTGATAGAGACGGTTCCAGGTGAAACCCAGTATGCGGTCGGTCAGGCGGATCATTTCATAGGAAAAGTTGGCGGCAATCTCTTCCATCAGCGCAATCGCGTTTTGCTGCGCTTTTTCATGGGAGATTTTTTTGCTGCGCGCTTCATCTTCTACCGCGCGGGCAATGGCTTTCGATGCCAGCAGCTTATTAAACAGATCCTGACGAGCGGGCAGGCGCGGGCCTACGGCTGCCAGACGCTGGCGGGCAAAATGCATTCGTGCTACCCGCGCCAGCTTTTGGGCGATAATTTTGTCGGTGCCGTGCTCATCCGCCATCCGGCGCAGAGAAACCGACGGCGAGAAGCGGACAAAGCTGTCGCGCCCCAGCCAGGAGACGGCAAAAAACTTCTGCACGCCGTTCAGCATCCGCAGCGGCGGATTGACTTCCCCTTTTTCACGCCCCGGCGAGCGGCCAAACATGACCGAAACCGGGACCATTTGCACGTCCAGCGCGGGATTGCTGCGATGCAGATCCAGATAGTCATGAAAAAGTTTGATTGATTCTTCTTTTGGCGTGTAATACGTAAATACACGCGGGCCACCGTGAATGAATACGTAACGCGGCAGCAGGGTGCCGTCGACCTCCAGCGGCTCCAGTGGGTCAGGGAGATCGTGCGCCAGACACTGCTCGCGTAGCGTCAGCAGGTCCGCTTTCGAGTTGTACGGCAAAACGTACATAATCGGGCGGGAGGTATCCAGACCCAATTCCAGAGCGGGTTCCGCCGGAATAGACTTGCTCTTTACCAATACGCTTAATGGTAAATTCAGTAATTTGTAGTAAATTCGTGGCCAGCCGGACATAAACGATGTGAAGCCTCTGGTTAATAATGCAAATGCGCTGCAAGGATATCAGAAAGTACACAGATTTTCTGAGGTAACACAGGAAGCGCGTTATATCATTGACGCTAATAATGGAAAAAGGTTCTTTTAATGGCCAATAATACCACCGGATTAACCCGGATCATCAACGCCGCCGGTTATTCCTGGAAAGGATTTCGCGCAGCATGGCGCAACGAAGCCGCTTTTCGTCAGGAAGGCGTCGCCACCGTGGTGGCTATCATCATCGCCTGCTGGCTGGATGTCGATCCGATTACCCGCGTTTTGCTTATTGGATCGGTGCTGCTGGTCATGATTGTGGAGATCCTCAACAGCGCGATTGAAGCGGTGGTGGACCGCATCGGCCCGGAGCATCATGAGCTTTCCGGGCGCGCCAAAGATATGGGATCGGCAGCGGTGCTGTTGGCGATTGGCGTCGCGCTTCTCACCTGGGTGACGCTATTGTGGTCACATTTTCGCTAAAGATGGATAAAGCCTCCTGTTTTTTGTGCGATTTACGGTTCCAAAATCGCCTTTGACTGTATATACTCACAGCATAACTGTATATACACCCAGGGGGCGGAATGAAAGCGTTAACGGCCAGGCAGCAAGAGGTGTTTGATCTCATTCGGGATCACATCAGCCAGACAGGTATGCCACCAACGCGTGCCGAAATTGCGCAACGTTTGGGGTTCCGTTCTCCAAACGCGGCTGAAGAACACCTTAAAGCACTGGCGCGTAAAGGGGTGATCGAGATTGTCACCGGCGCATCGCGCGGTATTCGCCTGCTGGTGCAGGAAGAAGAAGGTATTCCGCTTATCGGTCGCGTCGCTGCCGGTGAGCCGCTGCTGGCACAGCAGCATATTGAAAGCCACTATCAGGTTGATCCGTCGTTGTTCAAACCCAACGCTGACTTCCTGCTGCGCGTTAGCGGTATGTCGATGAAAGACATCGGCATTATGGATGGCGATTTGCTGGCGGTGCATAAAACTCAGGACGTGCGTAACGGTCAGGTTGTCGTTGCACGTATCGACGAAGAAGTGACTGTTAAGCGTTTGAAGAAGCAGGGCAACGTGGTTGAACTGCTGCCGGAAAACAGCGAGTTCTCACCGATTGTTGTCGATTTACGCAAGCAAAGCTTCTCTATTGAAGGGCTGGCCGTAGGCGTGATCCGCAATGGCGAGTGGCTGTAAAAAAGACTATTCTTTCTGCGGTGCGCTTTGTGCCGCAGTCTTCTGTTCCCGCAAAATGATTCCCCGACCGTTTTTCCTCTGAGGGTTAAAAACTCTTAATTCTCCGCAGGGTGCAGGATACTCATCTACACTTATTCATACGTTCAGCACAAAAGACAGCTTTTCTGGACGACAGAATTCGAATGATTTGTACCCCAACAATGAGGACATAATTATGAATAAAGACGAAGTCGGCGGTAACTGGAAACAGTTCAAAGGTAAAGCGAAAGAACAATGGGGTAAGCTGACCGATGATGATATGACTGTCATCGAAGGTAAGCGCGACCAGCTGGTGGGTAAAATCCAGGAGCGCTACGGCTACCAGAAAGATCAAGCCGAGAAAGAAGTCGGTGACTGGGAAACCCGTCATGATTACCGTTGGTAGTGATGACTTCAGTTAACCCCTGAAATGCCTACCCGATGGTACAAGGAAGTACCACCCCTGAAGAGGCCGTGCTGCGATCAGCGCGGCTTTTTCTTTACCTGAACGCTGTGATCGTGGTGGCATTCACCAGGATGACGGCACGCTTCTACTTCTGCACACTCTGAGCAAAGCCCATGCGCTTCAATCACGTTATGACGTAAGGCAAAGCCCATTTTTGCCGCCAGCGCGTGCATAATATCTTCCACGCCGTCCGCACCCTGTTCTTTCACCACGCCGCAACGATCGCAGATAAACATCGCCGAGGTATGGGTTGGCTGATCGAACAAGTGGCACAGCACATAGCTGTTGGTGGATTCCACCTTATGCACGAAACCCTGCTCCAGTAAAAATTCCAGCGCCCGGTAGACCGTAGGCGGTTTGGCCTGCGGCTCTTTGTCGCGCAACAGGTCGAGCAAATCGTAAGCGCTGATGGCACCCTGTTGCAGGCTCATCAAACGCAGCACTTCAAGGCGCTGCGGAGTCAGGCGCACGTTGCGTTGCACGCACAGCTTTTCAGCATGCGCTAACATCTCCTGCGAAGTGGTCTTGTCCATAGCGTCCTCGGGTAGTGGGGGGTAACATCGCATTTTATCATGTTCTGCGGAAAGTCAGAAATGATGGCGGTAGCGGATTTCTGCAATGTGTAAACCTGAATGCCTTGTAAGGGCGCATACAGTGAAAAAGCCTGGTCAGGCAGCGTTAAAATGTACTGGGTACATAAATAGCTTGAGGAGTGTACTGTGTACACGTAAAATAAGCTAAAAATTACCAGGCATCAGGGATGTGAGACGTTAACTTTTATTGAGCTACAGGGGTTCAGTAAACGGCGGCAGGCATTTTTGCCAGATGACGAGTGTCGGACCTTCCAGGAGGTACTCATTGAAAACCCTGAGGCTGGAGACACCATTGCGGGAACAGGGGGATTTCGTAAGATCCGCTGGGGCCGTCCGGGAATGGGAAAGCGCGGTGGTGTTCGGGTAATTTATTACAACGTGACGAGCAAAGGGCGCATCTATCTGGCGCTGGTGTATCCAAAAAACGAGCTGGATGATTTAACCGAAGAGTAAAAGAAAGCGCTGAAACAGCTTTCTGACATACTGATATAACAGCAGGTTTTACATTCCAGCGGTAAGCAGTAAATCCTGTGCGCTATTGATGAGGTGAGAGAGGGGAATTAGATGAAAGACGAATTGTTTGCCGATCTGCTGGCGAGTGCAGAAGAAATGGTAAGAATTGAAAAGGGTGAACAAACGCCAGCACCTGAACATGTTCATACCTTTAGCGAGATTGATGTTAAAGCTATCCGCGAAGCTACCGGGTTAAAGCAGCAGGACTTTGCGGTAGCCGTTGGCGTCAGCTATGACCTCGTAAAAAGCTGGGAAACAAAACGGCGTCAGCCCACGGGAGCACCAAGAAAGCTGCTTCTGTTACTCGAAAGTAATCCATTTATTATTAATCAGCTTAAAGCTATTTAGCGCAGTGACACGTCCTGTCGCAGTCTCATCAAACGTCATCTTTTCTGAGATGAAAAAACGCCCTTCCTGTAGGTACAAATTAAGGGGACGCGCAGGATACCCGTAACCGCACGTCCCTGTGCTATAGTACCCCCATTACCCCCTCTGTCCGGGCACTTCCGCGTACCGGGGTCTCATTTTCGCCAACGACGTTTAAAACATGCACCTGAATTCAGACCCGAAAAAAGCCAACGATTCCGCTTTCCCCGCCCACCGTTTTTCCGTCGCGCCGATGCTCGACTGGACGGATCGCCACTGCCGCTATTTTTTGCGCCAGCTTTCCCGCCAGACCTTGCTGTATACGGAAATGGTGACGACCGGGGCGATTATTCACGGTAAAGGTGATTATCTGGCCTACAGCGAGGAAGAGCATCCGGTGGCGTTACAGCTTGGCGGCAGCGATCCGGCTGCGCTGGCGCACTGCGCAAAGCTGGCGGAAGCGCGCGGTTATGATGAGATTAACCTTAACGTCGGCTGCCCGTCTGACCGCGTACAGAACGGCATGTTTGGTGCGTGTTTAATGGGTAACGCCGCGCTGGTCGCGGATTGCGTAAAAGCCATGCGTGACGTGGTATCCATTCCGGTAACGGTGAAAACCCGCATCGGCATTGATGACCAGGACAGCTACGAGTTCCTGTGCCAGTTTATCGACACCGTTTCCGGGCAGGGCGAGTGCGAGATGTTTATCATCCATGCCCGCAAAGCCTGGCTTTCCGGCCTGAGTCCGAAAGAAAACCGTGAAATACCCCCGCTGGACTACCCGCGCGTGTATCAGCTTAAGCGTGATTTTCCGCACCTGACGATGGCGATCAACGGCGGTATTAAGACGCTGGAAGAGGCTAAAACGCATCTTCAGCATCTGGATGGCGTCATGGTTGGGCGCGAGGCGTACCAGAATCCGGGCATTATGGCAGCGGTGGATCGCGAGATATTTGGCATTGAAGGCGCGGATGCCGATCCGGTCGCGGTGGTGCGGGCAATGTATCCTTACATTGAGCGGGAGCTGGCTTTGGGCACCTATTTAGGCCATATCTCTCGCCATATGCTGGGCCTGTTTCAGGGCATCCCCGGCGCGCGCCAGTGGCGGCGTTATCTGAGCGAAAATGCTCATAAACCCGGTGCCGACATTGCAGTGCTGGAGCACGCACTAAAGCTGGTAGCCGATAAGCGTTAATCTTTCGCTAAAAAATCGTCAAATTCACCATGCCTCGCCGGTTTCGGCGGGGTATTTTGCTTTCTAATCAACAGGTTAATTCTGGCACGATTCTTGGATAGTAAATGTCATTCAGGCATTTTGGGGAGAGAGTCATGCTGGAACTATTATTTGTGATCGGATTTTTTGTCATGCTGTTGATGACCGGCGTGTCGCTGCTGGGCATTATCGTTGCGCTGGTCGTCGCTACCGCGCTGATGTTCGTTGGCGGGCTGTTTGCGATAGTTATCAAACTGCTGCCCTGGCTGGTGCTGGCCGTTGCGGTGGTATGGGTGATCCGGGCGATAAAAGCGCCAGAAGTCCCGCAATATCAGCGCAATAAGCGTCATCGTTTCTAAGGAGTGTGCAGGGGATCACAACCCCGACACTTTTGCTTAGAATCGAATAGGCTTTGCTTAGCAAATCTGTCACTATTGCCCGGTTAACGCATTCATCGAGCTGTACCCTACATACGGCCGAACTAAAAAAAAGTAAGGGCTTCCCTCGTGGAAGCCCTGAGCTTTTTCAGGGGATCAGCAGGCTTGAACCCTGCGTTGCCCGGCTTTCCAGCGCCTCATGTGCCTTCTGCGCATCCTTCAGGGCAAATTTCTGTGCGTCTGCCACATCCACCTTAATCACTCCGCTGGCGATCAGCGAAAACAGCTCATTGCTGGCTTCCGTTAACTCTTCGCGATTTGTGATGTAACCCTGAAGCGAGGGGCGGGTGGCAAAGAGGGACCCTTTCTGATTAAGGATCCCCAGATTGACGCCAGTCACCGGGCCGGAGGCATTGCCAAAGCTGACGATCAGCCCGTGACGTTGCAGACAATCCAGCGACGATTCCCAGGTATCTTTACCCACCGAATCGTACACCACGCGCACTTTTTTACCGCCGGTGATTTCCTTCACTCGCTCGACCAGATTTTCTTCGCGGTAGTTAATCACCTGCCATGCGCCCGCCTGTTTCGCGCGCTGCGCTTTTTCCGCCGAGCCGACGGTGCCAATCAGTTTTGCTCCCAGCGCTTTTGCCCACTGGCAGGCGATCAGCCCCACGCCCCCGGCTGCCGCGTGGAATAAAAACACTTCATCCGGTTTGATCTCATAGGTTTTGCGCAGCAGATAAAAGACCGTCAGCCCTTTCAAAAATGAGGCCGCAGCCTGCTCAAAAGAGATCGCATTCGGCAGAATGGCGACTTTATCGGCGGGAACGTTATGTACTGAACTGTAGGCACCCAGCGCGGAGGTGGCATAGACCACGCGGTCACCCGGTTTGATGTGCTCCACGCCGCTGCCGACTTTGCTCACCACGCCCGCCGCTTCAGTGCCTAAACCGCTGGGGAACGACGGCGGCGGATACAGCCCGCTACGCACGTAGGTATCGATGTAATTGATCCCTATAGCCTTGTTTTCAACCTGGACCTCATTTTCTGCCGGATCGGTCGGCGTAAACTCCACCGCCTGAAGCACTTCCGGCCCGCCGGGCTTGTGAAATTCGATGCGTGTAGCCATGCTTCCTCCTGAACAATGTGATAATCTTTCGACCCATTCATCATCTCGGTAACTCCATTCACTATGGCAGGAAATAAACCCTTCAACAAACAGACTGAACCTCGCGACCCACAGGTTGCCGGGTTAAAAATGCCCCCGCACTCGATTGAAGCGGAACAGTCGGTGTTGGGCGGTTTAATGCTGGACAACGAACGCTGGGATGACGTCGCCGAACGCGTTGTGGCGGACGATTTCTACACCCGTCCGCACCGGCATATCTTTACCGAAATGGGCCGTTTGCAGGAGATGGGCAAACCCATCGACCTGATTACCCTCGCCGAGTCGCTGGAACTTCAGGGCCAGCTCGACAGCGTCGGTGGCTTCGCCTATCTGGCAGAGTTATCCAAAAATACGCCAAGTGCGGCGAACATTAGCGCTTACGCCGACATCGTGCGAGAACGCGCAGTCGTGCGCGACATGATCTCCGTCGCCAATGAGATCGCCGACGCGGGCTTCGATCCGCAGGGACGCAGCAGTGATGAACTGCTGGATCTCGCCGAATCCCGCGTCTTCCAGATCGCCGAAAACCGTGCCAATAAAGACGAAGGGCCGAAGAGTATCGATCAGATCCTCGACGCCACCGTCGCGCGTATAGAAACGCTGTTCCAGCAGCCGCATGACGGCGTTACCGGGGTTGATACCGGCTATCAGGACCTGAATAAAAAAACCGCCGGTTTACAGCGCTCCGACCTGATCATCGTCGCTGCCCGTCCGTCGATGGGGAAAACCACTTTTGCGATGAACCTCTGTGAAAACGCGGCGATGTTGCAGGAAAAACCGGTGCTTATCTTCAGTCTTGAGATGCCCGGCGAGCAAATCATGATGCGTATGCTGGCGTCGCTGTCGCGCGTGGATCAGACTCGCATCCGTACCGGTCAGCTTGACGACGAAGACTGGGCGCGGATCTCCGGCACTATGGGAATTCTGCTGGAGAAGCGCAATATGTATATCGACGACTCCTCCGGCCTGACGCCCACCGAAGTCCGCTCCCGCGCGCGGCGTATTTTCCGCGAGCACGACGGCTTAAGCCTGATTATGATCGACTATCTCCAGTTGATGCGCGTGCCGTCGCTTTCCGACAACCGTACTCTGGAAATTGCCGAAATCTCCCGCTCGCTGAAGGCGCTGGCGAAAGAGCTTCAGGTGCCGGTGGTGGCGCTGTCGCAGCTTAACCGCTCGCTGGAGCAGCGCGCCGATAAACGCCCGGTTAACTCCGACCTGCGTGAGTCCGGCTCCATCGAGCAGGACGCCGACTTAATCATGTTTATTTATCGTGATGAGGTGTATCACGAAAACAGCGATCTCAAAGGCATCGCGGAAATCATCATCGGTAAACAGCGTAACGGCCCCATCGGCACGGTACGTCTCACCTTTAACGGACAGTGGTCGCGCTTTGATAACTATGCCGGGCCGCAGTACGATGACGAATAATTCAGGTAGTTAAAGCACACACTTATCAAGGAACACACATGCAAGCGGCAACTGTTGTTATTAACCGCCGCGCTCTGCGACACAACCTGCAACGCCTGCGCGAACTGGCTCCTGCCAGCAAACTGGTTGCGGTGGTGAAAGCGAACGCCTACGGACACGGTCTTCTTGAAACCGCGCGAACGCTCCCCGACGCTGACGCTTTCGGTGTCGCCCGTCTTGAAGAGGCGATGCGGCTACGGGCGGGCGGCATTAGCCAGCCTATTCTGTTGCTCGAAGGCTTTTTCAACGCCGCCGATCTGCCCACTATTTCGGCGCAGCATCTGCATACCGCCGTGCATAATCCTGAACAGCTCGAAGCGCTGGAAAACGCACAGCTGAGCGAACCGGTTACCGTATGGATGAAGCTCGACACCGGGATGCACCGTCTCGGCGTGCGCCCGGAAGAAGCTGATGCGTTTTATCAACGCCTGAGCCGCTGCAAAAACGTGCGCCAGCCGGTAAACATCGTCAGCCATTTTGCCCGCGCGGACGAGCCGGAATGCGGGGCCACCGAACGGCAGCTCGATATCTTCAACAGTTTTTGCGAAGGCAAACCGGGCCAGCGCTCAATTGCTGCTTCCGGCGGCATCCTGCTATGGCCGCAGTCGCATTTTGACTGGGCGCGTCCGGGAATTATTCTCTACGGCGTTTCGCCACTGGATCAAAAACCCTGGGGGCCGGATTTTGGCTTTCAGCCGGTAATGTCGCTGACCTCCAGCCTGATCGCCGTGCGCGAGCATAAAGCGGGCGAGCCGGTCGGCTACGGCGGCACCTGGGTCAGCGAGCGTGATACCCGGCTGGGCGTGGTGGCGATGGGCTACGGCGACGGCTATCCGCGCGCCGCGCCGTCGGGTACGCCGGTATTAGTGAACGGGCGCGAAGTGCCGATTGTCGGGCGCGTGGCGATGGATATGATCTGCGTTGACCTGGGGCCGGAAGCCTCTGACCGCGCAGGCGATACCGTGATCATGTGGGGCGAAGGATTGCCGGTCGAGCGTATCGCAGAGATAACAAAAGTAAGTGCTTACGAACTTATTACGCGCCTGACGTCGCGGGTGGCAATGCATTACATCGACTAATCAGCCATTTTCAGGGAGGAAACTCTGTCCGTACCAGAAATGGCGGTATGCCTGAGCTACGCCATCTCCGTCTGGCTGACCGCGCGCCGCAAGCGCGTCGCGCAAATGATGGCGCACCTTACGGCGGTGAATTCACCGCCGTAATCTTCCCTCGATCTCTGTTCGCTTCCAGTTTATTGTGTAGATCCCTCTGACCGTAAACCTGGAGACCCACCGCGTGTTTCAGAAAGTTGACGCCTATGCTGGCGACCCCATCCTCTCCTTAATGGAGCGCTTTAAAGAAGACCCGCGCAGCGACAAGATCAATCTGAGTATTGGTCTTTATTACAACGAGGACGGGATTATTCCGCAGCTCCAGGCGGTGGCCGATGCCGAGGCGCGGCTTAACGCCCAGCCGCACGGCGCGTCAATTTATCTGCCGATGGAAGGTCTGAGCACGTATCGTCATACCATTGCTCCGCTATTGTTCGGCGCGGATCACCCGGTACTTCAGCAAAATCGCCTTGCCACTATTCAAACCCTTGGCGGCTCAGGCGCACTGAAAGTAGGCGCGGACTTCCTCCGGCGTTATTTCCCGGATTCGGCCGTCTGGGTGAGCGACCCGACCTGGGATAACCACGTCGCCATTTTTGAAGGAGCCGGATTCGAAGTAAGCACTTACCCGTGGTTTGACGATATCACCAAAGGCGTGCGCGTTGAGGCATTGCTGGAAACGTTGCATACGCTGCCCGTGCAGAGCATCGTGCTGCTGCATCCATGCTGCCATAATCCCACCGGCTCCGATCTCACTCCTGCCCAGTGGGATGCAGTAATTGAAGTGCTGAAAGCGCGCGATCTCATTCCGTTTCTGGATATCGCCTATCAGGGCTTTGGCGCAGGCATGGAAGAAGACGCGTATGCTATTCGTGCCATCGCCAGCGCGGGTCTGCCCGCGCTGGTCAGCAACTCCTTCTCCAAGATTTTCTCTCTCTACGGCGAGCGCGTCGGCGGCCTGTCCGTGGTGTGCGAAGATGCAGAATCAGCGGCACGGGTGCTGGGACAGCTAAAAGCCACGGTGCGCCGTAACTACTCCAGCCCGCCTAATTTCGGTGCGCAGGTCGTCGCCACGGTTCTGGGCGATCCGGCGTTAAAAGCGGTATGGCTGGCGGAAGTCGAAGCGATGCGGGTACGCATTCTGGAAATGCGCCAGACGCTGGTGACGGTGCTGAAAGAGGCCATTCCGGGGCGAAACTTTGATTACTTCCTGCAACAGCAGGGCATGTTCAGCTATACCGGGCTTAGCCCGCGGCAGGTCGATCGCCTGCGCGATGAGTTTGGCGTGTATTTAATCGCCAGCGGTCGCATGTGCGTGGCCGGGCTGAATACCCGCAACGTACAGCGTGTAGCGCAGGCTTTTGCCACTGTAATGTAAGTGCTCACTTACTTTTCCCTCGCCCGGTGGCATCAGGCCGCCGGGCGTAGTCATCCTGATCCTGTCTGATAAAACCGCATAAAAACCTTTTCTTCCTTTGCCGTCAGGGTTAAGGTCGAAACGGTATTGACCTTTTACTCACCATAAAACGATAACGAACTGATAATTTAGGGAATAATATGCGTAAGATCGCAGTGGCATTCGGTGCCGCCTGCCTGGTGTTCGCACTAAATGGCTCCGTCGTTGCTCGTGCCTCCACACCTTCTCCGCTCTATACCGGCACTAACGTCGCAAAACTGGCTGAACAGGCTCCCATTCACTGGGTTTCCGTGGCACTCATTGAAAACAGCCTGACGGGTCGCCCGCCGATGGCCGTCGGTTTTGATATCGACGATACCGTACTTTTTTCCAGCCCGGGTTTCTGGCGCGGCAAAGACGTGTTCTCTCCAGGCAGCGAAGAGTATCTGCACAATCCGGCGTTCTGGGAAAAGATGAATAACGGCTGGGATGAATTCAGCATTCCGAAAGAGGTGGCACGCGCGCTGATCGCCATGCACGTAAAACGCGGCGACCGTATTTATTTCATCACCGGGCGCAGCCAGACGCGGACGGAAACGGTATCAAAAACGCTTCAGGACGATTTTTCTATTCCGGCGGCGAACATGAATCCGGTGATTTTTGCCGGGGATAAAGCCGGGCAAAATACCAAAACGCAGTGGTTGCAGGATAAGCAAATCAAACTGTTCTACGGTGATTCTGACAACGATATTACCGCCGCGCAGGAAACGGGCGCGCGGGCCATCCGTGTACTGCGCGCCTCTAATTCCACCTATAAACCGCTGCCGCAGGCGGGGGCGTTCGGTGAAGAAGTGATTGCCAACTCCGAATATTGATCCCTGCCGGGGAATTGCTGATTTTTTATCCAAAAAGACGTTAAAAGGTTTACCTTTTGGCGTCTTGCTGCACACTTAGAGAGATTCCTCTCTCACGACGGAGCAGTTTATGTGGCATCAGCAAACCCTGACGTTAAGGGCGCAACCGCGCGGATTTCATCTGATAACGGATGAAGTGCTGGGGCAAATCCGCGAGCTTTCACGCGTCAACATCGGTTTGCTGCACCTTTTGCTTCAGCACACCTCCGCCTCCCTGACCCTTAACGAGAACTGCGATCCGAGCGTGCGCCGCGATATGGAGCGTCATTTTCTCAGCACCATCCCTGATGACGCACGCTGGGAACACGATGATGAAGGCCCGGATGATATGCCGTCGCATGTCAAATCCTCCACGCTCGGTGTTTCCCTGCTGTTGCCGGTACAAAACGGGCGCGTGCAGTTAGGCACCTGGCAAGGGATCTGGCTGGGCGAGCATCGCATCCACGGCGGTTCACGTAAAATTATTGCGACCCTGCAAGGAGAATAACCATGACCGATTCGGAACTTTTACAATACTGTATGGCCAAGCCTGGCGCGGAGCAGAGCGTGCATAGCGACTGGAAAGCCACGCAGATTAAAGTCGCAGATGTTCTCTTTGCGATGGTCAAAATTGTGGAAGACCGTCCGGCGGTCTCCCTGAAAACCAGCCCCGAACTGGCGGATCTGCTGCGGGAAAAACATAAAGACGTGCGGCCCAGCAACCACCTTAACAAGGCTCACTGGAGCACGGTTTATCTCGACGGCACGCTGCCGGATTCGCAGATTTACTACCTGGTTGATGCCTCGTATCAGCAGGTATTAGGCACACTGCCGGAAGACAAACGCAGGCAGTTGCCGCTCTGAATCAAAGTATGCCGAGCAGCGAAATCAGCGCGAGGTCAATCATGCGGATGACGATCGACTGAATGCGGTTGCGCAGGGCAATCTGCGCGTTATTGGCCCGTATGCGCGCAATATCGCGCTGGCCTTCCAGCAGGATCACGATATCTTCCTGCGCCAGCCAGCCGCGTGCTTTTTCGCGCAGCGCCTCGGCAACCAGCGATCCGGTGCTGCGAATGCCGTCGTCTTCATCCCGCAACGCGAGACTCATCAGCGTCATAAATTCAGCGGCGACCGGCGTTTTCATCTGTTGCTGAGTGTCGGATTTCGCCAGCAGGGTATTCAAATCCTCCAGAAGTGCCATCGTCTACCTCTCTGCATGACAGTTTGAATAAGCGCGCAGGCATTCACCGGCGATCGCCAGCTGATAAGCCTGCTGCGCCTGCTTTTGATACAGTCGTAACTGAACGGGAGAAAAGGCGCGGTTTTGCTCCATCAGCCGGGCATGAATACGAAAATAGCCGGCTTCCAGGAGCGTCAGATTCTCTACCCGCAGCGAGTCGTTAACGTGGTTTGCCAGCTCAATAGCCTCGCTGAAACGCTGGCGGAGCTCGCGGTCGTCCCTGGCAATATCAATTTCGTTCAGCGGCGTGGTGGCGGCATCGGCGAGAAAATGCATATACGCCTTTTCCAGCGCGATAAACTGTTCATGCGCCTGGGCGTTGTAATTGTCGGTCAGGGTGCAGGCGGAAAGCACAATAATCCCTAACAGCATAAGGCAACGTTTTATCATCCTGATGTTTTCCTGGGAGAAGCAGTTGCCGCTATCTGATAACAGCTTCAGGGATGAGACAAATCACAAATGCTCACGCAGGAAAGATGAGGGAAAATGAGGAAGGAAAAGCCGCCTCCGGCTGAACCGGAAGGCGGCAGAGCGCTGTTTACAGCATAGGTTTGAGGAAGCGGGCAGTGTGCGATGCTTCGCACTCCGCCACCGTTTCCGGGGTGCCGGAGACGAGGATTTCCCCGCCGCCGCTGCCACCTTCAGGACCGAGATCGACAATCCAGTCGGCCGTTTTGATGACGTCCAGATTGTGCTCAATCACCACGATGGTATTCCCCTGATCGCGCAACTGGTGCAGCACTTCCAGCAACTGCTGAATATCCGCGAAGTGCAGGCCGGTGGTCGGCTCATCAAGAATATAAAGCGTTTGACCGGTGCCGCGTTTCGACAGTTCGCGCGCCAGCTTCACGCGCTGCGCCTCACCGCCGGAAAGCGTGGTTGCCGACTGACCAAGGCGGATATACGACAGACCCACGTCGATCAGCGTTTGCAGCTTACGCGCCAGCGCGGGCACGGCGTCAAAGAACTCGCGAGCTTCTTCGATGGTCATATCCAGCACTTCGTGAATGCTCTTGCCTTTGTACTTCACTTCCAGCGTTTCACGGTTATAGCGCTTGCCCTTGCACTGATCGCACGGCACGTAGATATCCGGCAGGAAGTGCATTTCTACCTTGATAACGCCGTCGCCCTGACAGGCTTCGCAACGCCCGCCACGCACGTTAAAGCTGAAGCGGCCCGGCGTGTAGCCACGCGAACGCGATTCCGGCACGCCAGCGAACAGTTCACGCACCGGCGTAAATACGCCGGTATAGGTCGCCGGGTTAGAGCGCGGGGTGCGTCCGATGGGGCTTTGGTCGATGTCGATGACCTTATCGAAATGCTCCAGCCCCTGCACGTCGCGATACGGCGCGGGTTCGGCAATGGTTGCGCCGTTTAGCTGACGCTGGGCAATCGGAAACAGCGTATCGTTGATCAGCGTCGACTTACCAGAGCCAGAGACGCCGGTAACGCAGGTAAACAGCCCGACCGGCAGCGTCAGCGTGACGTCCTTCAGGTTATTACCGCGTGCGCCGGTGAGCTTCAGCACTTTTTCAGGATCGGCTTTGACCCGCGTTTTCGGCACTTCAATTTTGCGTTTGCCGCTCATGAACTGACCGGTTAATGATTCCGGCACCGCCATGATCGCTGACAGCGGACCTTCCGCGACCACCTGGCCGCCGTGAACGCCAGCGCCGGGACCAATATCAATCACATGGTCCGCCGCGCGGATGGCGTCTTCATCATGCTCAACCACAATCACGGTATTACCCAGATCGCGCAGGTGAACCAGCGTGCCGAGCAGACGCTCGTTATCGCGCTGATGCAGACCGATAGATGGCTCATCCAGCACGTACATCACGCCGACCAGACCTGCGCCAATCTGGCTTGCCAGGCGAATACGCTGGGCTTCACCGCCGGAGAGCGTTTCCGCCGAGCGGGAAAGCGTCAGGTAATTCAGGCCGACGTTGACGAGAAATTTCAGACGATCGCCAATCTCTTTGAGCACTTTTTCGGCAATTTTAGCCCGCTGACCGGACAGCTTCAGGTTAGTGAAGAAGTCCATCGCGTGTCCGATGCTCATATCGGAGATGGTCGGCAGGGCGGTATTTTCCACAAATACGTGGCGCGCTTCGCGGCGCAGACGGGTGCCTTCGCAGGTGGCGCAAGGGCGGTTGCTGATGTACTTCGCCAGCTCTTCACGCACCGCGCTGGATTCGGTCTCTTTATAGCGGCGCTCCATATTGTGCAGCACGCCCTCAAAGGGGTGGCGGCGCACGGAGGTATCGCCCCGGTCGTTCACGTATTTGAATTCAATTGATTCTTTACCGGAGCCGAAGAGCACCACTTTCTGTACGTTGGCGTTCAGGCTACCCCATGGGGCGTCAACATCGAATTTGTAGTGATCCGCCAGCGAGCGCAGCATCTGGAAATAATAAAAGTTACGCCGATCCCAGCCGCGAATGGCGCCACCGGCCAGAGACAGTTCCGGGTTTTGCAGGACGCGATCCGGGTCGAAATATTGCTGTACGCCGAGGCCGTCGCAGGTTGGACAGGCACCCGCCGGGTTGTTGAATGAGAACAGGCGCGGTTCAAGCTCGCGCATACTGTAGCCGCAAATCGGGCAGGCGAAGTTTGCGGAGAAAAGCAGCTCTTCGGCTTTTGGATCGTCCATATCCGCGACAATCGCCGTCCCGCCGGAGAGATCCAGCGCGGTTTCAAACGATTCTGCCAGACGCTGCGCCAGATCTTCACGCACTTTGAAACGGTCAATCACCACTTCAATGGTATGTTTCTTTTGCAGTTCCAGCGACGGCGGATCGGAGAGATCGCAGACTTCGCCGTCGATCCTCGCGCGGATATAGCCCTGGCTCGCCAGGTTTTCCAGCGTTTTGGTGTGCTCGCCTTTACGCTCTTTGATGATCGGAGCCAGCAGCATCAGCCGCTTGCTTTCCGGCTGCGAAAGCACGTTGTCTACCATCTGGCTGACGGTCTGCGCCGCCAGCGGCACGTCGTGATCCGGGCAGCGCGGCTCGCCCACGCGAGCAAACAGCAGACGCAGGTAATCGTGGATTTCCGTGATCGTACCGACGGTAGAACGCGGGTTGTGCGACGTTGATTTCTGCTCGATAGAAATCGCAGGCGACAGCCCTTCAATATGGTCAACGTCCGGCTTTTCCATCAGCGACAGGAACTGCCGCGCATAGGCGGAGAGGGATTCGACGTAACGACGTTGCCCTTCAGCATATAACGTGTCAAAAGCCAGAGAAGATTTGCCAGAACCCGAAAGCCCGGTGACGACAATCAGTTTGTCGCGAGGGATAACGAGGTTGATGTTTTTGAGATTGTGGGTACGTGCGCCCCGAACTTCTATCTTATCCATTCACCTTTCCCGGTAGCCTGATTTGTTTGAAGGACAAACGGCGTTTTTGCAACTGAAACGGCTAATTATGACACAAATTAACCTGAATGAATATACAGTATAGGAATGCAACTTCCGCGTGGATGTGCAAAAATGTCGCCAGCAAGTTGTTTCCCGGAATCAACTTCACAAGGTATCAAAACGCGGTCTGGTAATGTTACAATCGCGCGTTTACACTCATTAAGAACGTTTTCAGGAGACACGATTATGGCCAGCAGAGGCGTAAATAAGGTGATTCTCGTCGGTAATCTGGGGCAGGACCCGGAAGTACGCTACATGCCGAGTGGTGGTGCAGTTGCCAACTTCACGCTGGCTACTTCCGAATCCTGGCGTGATAAGCAGACCGGTGAGACAAAAGAGCAGACCGAATGGCACCGCGTGGTGATGTTTGGCAAACTGGCAGAAGTTGCTGGTGAGTATCTGCGTAAAGGTTCTCAGGTGTATATCGAAGGCCAGCTGCGTACCCGTAAATGGACCGATCAGAGTGGTCAGGAACGCTATACCACCGAGATCAACGTCCCGCAAATTGGCGGCGTGATGCAAATGCTGGGTGGTCGTCCGCAGGGCGGCGCTCCGGCAGGCGGTGGTCAGCAGGGCGGTTGGGGTCAGCCTCAGCAGCCACAGCAGCAGCCTCAGGGCGGCGGCAACCAGTTCAGCGGCGGCGCGCAGTCTCGTCCGCAGCAGCAGTCCGCACCGGCACCGTCTAACGAGCCGCCGATGGACTTTGACGACGATATCCCGTTCTAAGAACACTATCATCGACCAGCTCCTTCACCGGGGCTGGTGCTTTCGCCCCGCGTCGATCAGGTAATGACTACTGGCCAGTCTGGCGGCATCTTACTCATGGTTTCGACCATCACCTCTTTAACATTATTCATAATCGCCGACATATCACCCAGCGTAATGCCCAGTAGCCCGGTGGCAAACCAGCAGGCTGCAACAAGCCCAAGCAGGGTACTGATCACCGCCAGACCAATGTAATCTGCTTTGCGGAACTGAACGTTTAGCGTACTGGCGATAAACATCAGCCCGGCGCTTACCAGCGGCCAGCGCAGCAAAACAACGCTGGTAGTAATGGTAGCCATGAAACTTCATCCTCAATCAAAAAATGACATGCCTTCGGCCTGACAGCCGATTCGTAAAAACGTGGGCGGTCATGGAGCAGGCGAGTAGTGTAATGAAACGGCGTTCCTGTTTCACAGGATGTGTGAACTATATCACATTTGTTCTTTTATTCACCAGTCAGCAGCGGGATTTTTGCCCGATTGCGGCCATGAAAAATTTTCATCCTTCACGCGGGACAAACTCAGCTATATTGTTTACTGACTTTTTTAACGGCAAGTAGCGGGTTCATCCTCATGGTTAAATTATGATTAAGATTTAAGCTACGTTAAAATGTACCGCTGTATAACTGTTTCTGAAAAAAAGCGAGTGGACAGTTAAATGTACGTATGATTAACTTTTGAACCCACCATTTTGCCTGGTCATTTAATTCTTTTGTCATTTTTTTTGTACAGATTTATTGCAGTGTGCAATCCCCTCTCGTTTTTTTTGAATTTAACGAGTACTTAATTATCACGCGGTTAATCTTCCGCTCATTTTGCCAAAAGTGGTATATGGAATTCAGCATATACTGTTTTCATGACACAACTCATCAACCAGTTGCTGCATAAATATACAGCGCACTATTGTAACTTCCCCGGCGACTCTCTCTTTTTACGGCATTATGCGCATTTTCTCCTCTCCTTAATAAAAACGTGACGTTCACTTTAAGTTTGGCTTACGGAAAAATATTATCTTCATAACCAAATATTAGGTTTTTACGATAAAAAGTCGGTTGCTAATGTCGTATGATTCATGCAACGTAATCACCTGTTTATCTAAAGTATCCGCTCTGGAGCGCAGGCACATAAAATGCAGGGACATTAGGCTGAAATGAATCATAGCGCGCAACGCAAGGTGCTGAGAGTTCTTGGGATCATCATGGTAGTTCTTCTGCCGGTGATGCTTGCGCTATGGTTTGCTCATTTAAGAGCCGTTTCAGAAACCCGCGATCAGCTCCGTTCATTTGCGCAACTTGCGCTCAATAAAACGGAGAAAGTAATTCGGCAGGCTGACATCGCGCGCGATGCGGCGGAACAATATCGCGGCGACATTTGTAGTCCACAGCATCAGCAGCGAATGCTTAATATTGTTCATGGCCGTCTGTATGTTGATGATTTAATCTACGCCACAGGCAATCAATTTATTTGTTCAACCACTACGCGTCCCGCTCAAGCCTACTTGATGCCGAAAGAAAATTACTCGCGTAAACCCGATGTGCATATTTATTATTATCGCGATACGCCGTTTTATCCTGGCTATAAAATGAACTATATGCGACGCGGTAATTATGTCGCCGTGATCAATCCGCTTTCCTACAGTGAAGTTATTTCTGAAGACCAGTCTCTGGCGTATGGTGTTTATGATACGGTGACCAATGAATTTTTCTCGGTCAGCGAGCAGGCCAATCCGACGATATTGAAAAAGCTTTTACTTAATAAAGATTATACCTTCCAGCATGACGGACGGTTTTATACCATTGCCCGCTCCGAACGACGGCCTATCGCCATTATTGTCTCCACCACCGCTTCACGCTTTCACGATAATTTCTACCATCAGGCTTCCTTAACCCTGCCGCTGGGGATAATTTGCAGCATTTTGATCCTGCTGGTCTGGTCGCGAACGCACCGGGAGTACAACTCCCCGCGCCGTCTGCTCCAGCGTGCGCTGCAAAAACGCCAGCTTCGCCTGCATTATCAACCCATTATCGATATTAAAAATAACCAGTGCGTCGGTGCTGAAGCGCTATTGCGTTGGCCAGGATTTGAAGGTCAGGTTATGGGGCCGGGAGAATTTATTCCGCTGGCAGAAAAAGAAGGGTTGATTGAACATGTCACGGATTATGTGGTTGATGAAGTTTTTTCTGATTTAGGCCATTTCCTTGCTGGACATCCAGAGCTCTATATTTCCATTAACTTATCGGCGTCCGATTTTCACTCTTCGCGCTTAATTGCTCTCATCTCGGATAAAGCACAAAAACACTCCGTGCTGGCGCAGCAAATCAAAATTGAAGTCACCGAACGCGGGTTTATTGATGTACCCAAAACGACCCCGGTTATTCAGGCATTTCGCCAGGCGGGCTATGAAGTGGCGATAGACGATTTCGGCACCGGTTATTCCAACCTGCACAATCTCTATTCCCTGAATGTCGATATTTTAAAAATTGATAAATCATTTATCGATACCCTGAGTACCAATAACCTGATCGCCGAGCATATTGTTGAGATGGCGCAAAGCCTGCGGCTGAAAACCATTGCAGAAGGGGTAGAGACGGCGGAGCAGGTGTCATGGCTGCTCAAGCGTGGGGTACAGTATTGCCAGGGCTGGCACTTCGCCAAAGCCATGCCGCCGCAGGAGTTTATCAACTGGCTCCAGCAGCCCATCAGGCTGTTGAAGCCGCGCAAGCATCACGCTGAAATCTGATGACGATAATCCGTTGGCGTGCGATCGAATTCGCGGCGGAAAACGCGGGAAAAGGTTTGCTGCGAGACGTAACCCAGATCCATGGCGATATCAAAAATAGGACGCTGGGTGGTGCGTAACGCTTCCGCCGCCAGCAGCAACCGACGCTGACGGATGTAATCGCCCAGAGTCTGGTGCATCACCGCGCGGAACATCCGCTGTAAATACCACTTCGAATATCCTGATTTTCTGGCGACCATATCAATGTTAAGCGGTTGATCGATATGTTCATCAATCCATTCAATCAGCGTTTGAATAATTTCGCGATGCGACATACAGCGGCCTCTTCTCATCTAAGATTCGTCATTTCTCTGCGGGCGAGTATAATTCCTCAAGTTAACTTGAGGTAAAGTGCTTTATGGAAAAGAGATCCCCACGTATAAAAGCGCTGCTGACGCCGGGTGAAGTCGCCAGGCGTAGCGGCGTGGCGGTATCGGCCCTGCATTTTTACGAGAGTAAGGGCTTAATTAAGAGTATTCGTAACAGCGGCAATCAGCGGCGCTACTCGCGCGACGTGTTGCGCTATGTGGCGATCATTAAGATTGCCCAGCGCATCGGCATTCCGCTGGCGACGATTGGCGAATCGTTCGGCGTCCTGCCGGAAGGGCATAACCTGAGCGCCAAAGAATGGCAGCATCTTTCCTCCCAGTGGCGCGAGGAGCTGGATCGGCGCATTCATACGCTGGTTGCACTGCGCGATCAGCTTGACGGCTGTATCGGCTGCGGCTGTCTTTCGCGGCGCGACTGCCCGCTGCGTAATCCCGGCGACAAACTGGGGGAAGAGGGTACCGGCGCGCGTCTGCTGGAAGAGGAGTAGAAAGGCGGAACCTCTCCTATAGTTAATCAGGTCAAACTACAGGAGAAATGTATGCTGAAGGTGCATCATCTTAACCAGTCGCGCTCGCAGCGCGTGCTCTGGGCGCTTGAGGAACTGAAGCTGCCGTATGAAATCGTGCATTATCAGCGCGAGAAAACCATGCTTGCCCCGGACGCGCTGAAGAAAGTGCATCCGCTGGGCAAATCGCCGGTGCTGGAGGATAACGGGCTGATTATCGCCGAATCCGGTGCGATCCTTGAGTATCTGGAAGAGTATTACGATCCCACCCACCAGCTTCAGCCGCAGGATAAAGAGCAAAAGCTGAAGTACCGCTTCTGGCTGCACTACGCCGAAGGATCGCTGATGCCGCTGCTACTAATGAAGCTGATTTTCGGGCGTCTCGGCAAGCCACCAGTGCCGTTTGGCCTGCGTACGCTGGGTAACGCGCTGGGGCAGGGCGTACAGAAAGCCTATCTCAATAAGCAGATCGAAACCCACGCGCGTTTTATTGAGGCTGAGCTTGCGCATACCCCGTGGTTTGCCGGAGAAAATCTGAGCATGGCCGATGTCCAGATGAGCTTCCCGGTTTTTGCCCTGCTCTCACGCGGCGGTATCGATAATCTCCCTAATCTGAAGGCGTGGAAAACGCGCGTGGAAATGCGCCCGGCCTGGCAGACGGCAATTGAGAAAGGCGGCCCGTTCACGCTGCCGGGCGAATAAAACCCGCGCGGTTGCAAATAATTCGCAGTTAAAACGTTGCCAGATTGCGCATAAACGATAACGTTTGCGCATCTGCTGGTGATTTCTTCATCACCCCCGGTGAATTTTCGTCAATCGTTGCAAAGTTCAGTTGAAAAAGGCGGGTTAAACGCTGGATAATCGTTTGCCTTTTATCTGCGGGCGCGGTTAAGGCGGTTTTTTCGTCCTTATTCGCATGAGCGGATAACTTTTAAAGCCGTTTTGTTTGCGCGGAGTTAAACGTTTGCTTTTTACGGTGCCTCTTTACCGTGATCCAGCACAGGGAGATGACGTTTAGCTGGCAGTGGATGGTCCACCACGCTTACCAACGAAAGATAAAAATTCTCAGGGGATGTTTTCTATGTCTACGCCTTCAGCGCGTACCGGCGGTTCACTTGACGCCTGGTTTAAAATTTCTGCTCGCGGCAGCTCCGTTCGTCAGGAGATTGTCGCCGGTCTGACCACCTTTCTGGCGATGGTCTACTCCGTGATTGTGGTGCCGGGGATGCTCGGCAAAGCGGGTTTTCCACCCGCAGCGGTGTTTGTGGCGACCTGCCTGGTCGCAGGCGTTGGCTCCATCGTGATGGGGCTGTGGGCTAACCTGCCGCTGGCGATTGGCTGCGCCATCTCGCTGACCGCCTTTACCGCATTTAGCCTGGTACTGGGTCAGCACATCAGTATTCCGGTTGCGCTTGGCGCGGTATTCCTGATGGGTGTGCTGTTCACCGTCATCTCCGCAACCGGCATTCGTAGCTGGATTTTGCGCAACCTGCCGCAGGGCATCGCGCACGGTACCGGGATTGGTATTGGCCTGTTCCTGCTGCTGATTGCCGCTAACGGCGTGGGTCTGGTGATCAAAAACCCGCTTGACGGTTTACCGGTCACGCTGGGCCACTTCGACAGCTTCCCGGTGATTATGTCGCTGATTGGTCTGGCGATGATTATCGGTCTGGAGAAACTGAAAGTGCCGGGCGGCATCCTGCTGACCATTATCAGCATTTCAGTGGTCGGCCTGCTTTTCGATCCTAACGTCCATTTTTCCGGCATTTTTGCCATGCCGTCGTTAAGCGACGCAAACGGTAATTCGCTGATTGGCAGCCTGGATATTATGGGCGCGCTGAATCCGCTGGTGCTGCCGAGCGTGCTGGCGCTGGTGATGACCGCCGTATTTGATGCCACCGGCACCATTCGCGCGGTCGCAGGCCAGGCCAACCTGCTGGATAAAGACGGGCAGATCATCAACGGCGGCAAAGCGCTGACCACCGACTCCCTGAGCAGCGTGTTCTCCGGCCTGGTCGGCGCGGCACCCGCAGCGGTGTATATCGAGTCTGCGGCAGGAACGGCGGCAGGCGGCAAGACCGGCCTGACGGCGATCACCGTTGGCGTGCTGTTCCTGCTGATCCTGTTCCTCTCTCCGCTCTCTTATCTCGTTCCGGCCTATGCCACCGCTCCGGCGCTGATGTACGTCGGCCTGCTGATGCTAAGCAACGTGGCGAAAATCGATTTTGCCGATTTTGTCGATGCCATGTGCGGGCTGATCACCGCCGTATTCATCGTGCTGACCTGTAATATCGTGACGGGCATTATGATCGGTTTTGCGGCGCTGGTGATTGGGCGCATCGTGTCCGGCGAATGGCGTAAGCTGAACCTCGGCACCGTAATTATCGCGCTGGCGCTGGTAATTTTTTACGCGGGCGGCTGGGCCATTTAAGTCTGCGTGCAGCATAAACGGGTGGCTTTAGCCACCCGTTTTTGTTTTTAAGCCACATCCTGTTTCCCTTCCGTTCATCTCAGTGTTCTACTATGAGAGATGCGCAGTGCGCTTGATTTCACACAAAGCAAACAGGGACAGCATGGAAATATTCTTCACAATACTGATTATGACCCTCGTGGTCTCACTTTCTGGCGTGGTAACACGCGTTCTACCTTTTCAAATCCCTTTACCGTTGATGCAGATCGCCATCGGGGCGCTGCTGGCCTGGCCGACCTTTGGTCTGCATGTTGAGTTTGATCCAGAACTCTTTCTGGTCCTGTTTATCCCGCCGCTTCTGTTTGCTGACGGCTGGAAAACGCCGACCCGCGAGTTTCTGGAGCACGGGCGGGAAATTTTCGGCCTCGCGCTGGCGCTGGTACTGGTGACGGTAGCGGGGATAGGATTCCTCATCTACTGGATGGTGCCAGGTATTCCGTTAATTCCGGCGTTCGCGCTGGCGGCCGTGCTGTCGCCGACCGATGCGGTAGCGCTCTCCGGGATTGTGGGCGAGGGGCGGATCCCGAAGAAAATTATGGGTATTCTTCAGGGCGAAGCGTTGATGAATGACGCCTCCGGCCTGGTGTCACTGAAGTTTGCCGTCGCGGTGGCGATGGGCACGATGGTCTTTACCGTCGGCGGCGCGACCGTTGAGTTTATGAAAGTCGCCATCGGCGGCCTGCTGGCGGGCTTTATCGTCAGCTGGCTGTACGGCCGTTCCTTGCGCTTTCTTAGCCGCTGGGGTGGCGATGAACCGGCCACGCAAATTGTTCTGCTGTTCCTGCTGCCGTTTGCCTCCTATCTGATTGCCGAACATGTTGGCGTCTCCGGCATTCTGGCGGCGGTGGCGGCAGGGATGACCATCACCCGTTCTGGCGTGATGCGCTCCGCGCCGCTGGCGATGCGCCTGCGTGCAAACAGCACCTGGGCGATGCTGGAATTTGTGTTTAACGGCATGGTATTCCTACTGTTGGGTCTGCAACTGCCGGGCATTCTGGAGTCCTCGCTGGCGGCGGCCGAAATCGATCCTAACGTTGAAACCTGGATGCTCTTCACCGACATCGTGCTGATCTACGCCGCGCTGATGCTGGTACGCTTCGGCTGGCTGTGGACGATGAAAAAGTTCAGCCTGCGCTTCCTGAAAAACAAGCCGATGGAGTTTGGGTCATGGAGTACGCGCGAGCTGCTAATCGCCTCCGTCGCCGGGGTGCGTGGTGCCATTACTCTGGCCGGTGTGCTCTCTATTCCGCTGTTACTGCCGGACGGCAACGGTTTCCCGGCGCGTTATGAGCTGGTCTTTCTCGCCGCCGGGGTAATCCTCTTCTCGCTGTTTGTTGGCGTGATTGTGCTGCCAATGCTGCTTCAGCAAATTGACGTGCGCGATCATTCGCAGCAGTTAAAAGAGGAACGGCTGGCGCGGGCGGCAACGGCAGACGTCGCTATCGTCGCGATTGAAAAAATGGAAGAGCGTCTGGCGACTAACGCCGAGGAAAACATCGACAATCAGCTGCTGCGTGAAGTCAGTTCGCGGGTGATTGGCAACCTGCGCCGTCGCGCTGACGGGCGTAACGATGTGGAAAACTCATTCCAGGAGGAAAATCTGGAGCGCCGCTTCCGCCTTGCCGCGCTGCGATCTGAACGTGCCGAGCTTTATCATCTGCGTGCCACCCGGCAAATCAGCAATGAAACGCTGCAAAAGCTGCTGCACGATTTAGATTTGCTGGAAGCCTTACTGGTTGAGCATAAATAACGGTCAGCCCTTCTTCTTTATGGAAGAAGGGCGGCTATTTCTCCGGTAGCCAGAACCCTTCACAGCACGTCAGCCACGCTCTGGCGCTGTGCGACAAATACACGCCTTCCCGCCAGATCATCCCTAACTGCCAGCGTAAATCGCTTTGCAGCGGTAGCCAGCGTACCGTGGCTTTATCCAGCCGCTGACATATCGGTTCCGGGAGAACGGCCAGCCCTACGCCCGCCTGCACCATCGCCGCCAGAAAATCCCATTGCCCGCTCCGCACCGCAATACGCGGCTTGACGTTATGCTGGCTAAAAAGCTGCATTAACTGGCGGCTGAGGGCAAAATCCTCGTTATAAATCAGCAGCGGATGCGCGGCGAGCTGGCGAGGAGAAATGGTTTCGCAGCTTAGCCAGTCGCCGGATCGCGGCACCAGCACGCAAAGCGGATGGCTGAACAACGGCTGGGTGGTCAGGCCGCTTTCTTCCTCCACCGGCAGCGCGGTCATCGCCACGTCCAGCTCACCGTTCATGACCGCCTGCTGCACGGTCAGGCCGCCGAATTCAGAAATCTTTAGCTCCACGCCCGGATAGCGCTGGCGAAACAGGCTAATCGGGCCTGCCATTAACACGCCCACCATCGGCGGAATGCCCAGCCGTAACAGCCCTTTATTGAGGTGGTTGATATCGCTTAACTCAGCTTCAAGCTGGTTAAACTCGCCGAGGATCGCCAGCCCCCGTTCAAAAACGACGCGCCCGGTATCGGTGAGCAGCAGCCTGCGCCCGTCGCGAATGAGCAGGGTACAGTTCAGCTCATCTTCCAGATTTTTTAGCATTTTGCTGATGGTTGGCTGGGTGACGAAAAGCCGCTCCGCCGCCCGCGTGAAACTCTGCTGGCGAACCACTTCAACAAAATAGCGCAGCGTTCTTAGATCCATCGTTATTCCTTCAGACTATGGGAGCGATGATTTTAATTCATTTCAGTCGCCGTCAGGCGCTCACTATAATGCCGCTTCTGTTTCATTTTCCCAGGAATTATTCAAATGGCTGTGGCCTCCGGGCGCGTGATGCCTGCCGTGGTGCGCTATCTTCAGATCCCGGTACAGGTATTACTTTACGCCGGGTTATTCGTGATCGCTGAGTACCTCGTCGCATGGTTACATTTACCGCTGCCCGCCAATCTGGTTGGAATGCTGATGCTGCTGGCATTAATTGTTTGCCGGGCGGTCCCGTTGCCGTGGGTCCGCGCCGGATCGCGCTGGCTGCTGGCCGAGATGCTGCTGTTTTTTGTGCCTGCGGTGGTGGCGGTAGTCAATTATAGCCAGTTGCTGAGGGTAGAAGGCTGGCGCATCTTCGCGGTGATCGCATTGAGTACGCTGATGGTGCTGGGCGCAACCGCCTGGGTTGTCGACAAAGTCTACCGCTATGAATTAACCCGAGAAAAACGATGAGTCAGTTTGCGCTTAGCCTGCTGTGCCTGGCAATCACCCTGGCGCTTTACTATGCCAATAAGCGGCTCTACCGACGCTTTCGCCGACTGCCCTTGATGCCGCTGGTGCTCACGCCGGTTTTACTGGTGCTGATGCTGGTCTTCGGCCATATCTCTTATCAAAATTATCTTGGTGAGACGCACTGGCTGCTGTGGCTGCTGGGTCCGGCGACGGTGGCGTTTGCCGTGCCGGTCTATGACAATCTGAAAATCATCCGTCGCCACTGGATGTCGCTTTCAGCGGGCGTCATCACCGCGACGGTGGTTGCCGTCACCAGCTCAGTCTGGCTGGCGCGGCTGTTTATGCTGCCCGATGAAATCCAGCGCAGCCTGGCGGTGCGTTCTGTGACCACGCCGTTTGCGCTGGCGGCGGCGCAGCCGCTGGGAGGCCAGCCCGATCTGGTGGCGCTATTTGTGGTGGTTACTGGCGTATTCGGCATGGCAGTGGGCGATATGCTGTTTTTGCGCCTCTCCATTCAGGCGGGAATGGCGAAAGGCGCGGGTTTTGGCGCAGCCTCGCACGGCGCGGGAACGGCGCGATCGTGGGAATTAGGCCCACAGGAAGGGGTGATTGCCAGTCTGGTGATGATGCTTTCCGGCATTCTGATGGTGCTTATCGCGCCGCTGGTGGCGTGGGTGATGTTCTGAAAGCTCCCCGGTCGCCTGGCCGGGGAGAACCGCGATTTTACCGATCTCTGGCCCGCGTCAGCTTACGCAGAATGCGTTCGGCCTGCTGTTTAAACGTCGCCGCCGCCTGCCCGGTGGTTTGCCTGCCGTAATCCATATTTTCCCAGGCCGTGGTGAACTGGTCCACGATTTGATTATCTTCAATCCACGGTGTGGCAACCATATTACTGGGCAATGCCTGCACCAGATTCAGCCCCGCGACCATAGGATCGTTTTTCTTAATCACCTCATGACGGGTGAGCGTCTCTACCGCCGTTTTGCCCAGCGGAATGCCGCGCTCCAGACCCAACGCCAGCGCCGCGTCTTTATCGTTTAGCAGGAAATTCAGCAGCATTGCCGCTTCGCGCGGGTGTTTTGTCGATTTCGCCACCGAAAACATCTGGGCGACTTTAAAATAGATACCGGCATCTTTAGCCTGCGGTAATACCGGATATTTCCCGGTGACCAGCGTTGCGGGCGGGGCAAGATTATTTATATACATTCGGACAGACACATTCCATGTATAGGCTCCGCCCCATTTATTATTGATCCACGGTTTCATTTCATAGTCGTAGCCCTTGCCGTAAGAAGCCAGCGTGCGGGGGCCAGGAATGACGTGATCGTCCTTCAGGCGCTGGAGAAAGCGAAAGGCATCCAGCCACTGCTCGTCGCTCCAGGGCATGATCTTTTTCTGCGCATCGAACATCGGCAGGTTATATTTTTGCATCATGTAGCTGTTGATCATCAGGAGCACATCCTGATTCACCATCACTAACGGGTAATAATCATTGCCCAGTTTTTCTTTAAACGTTTTTCCGGCAGCGAAAAGTGCCTCCCAGGTTTCAGGGTAAGCGATACCCGCCTGTTTCCACGTTTCTGTATTGTAATAAAACACTGGCGCATTAACGGAAATGGGCAAGCCGTTCAGTTTGTCATTGAGGGTTACAGGAAGCAGATCCCGCGCGTCGAATTGCGTGAGATCGACCCATTCCTTTAGCTGATAAATATCATAATAGCCGTTGCCGTCCTTCGAAAATATCGGTAGCCACGGCCAGTTAGTTTGCATGATATCCGGTTCCGTACCGCTGGCTATTTGCGTGCTGAGGCGGGACTGATGTCCTTCCCAGCCGGTATATTCGGCTTTCACTTTGATATCGGGATATTTCTTTTCAAAGGCCGCAAGCGCTTTTAAAGTGGCCTGATGACGGCTATTCCCGCCCCACCAGGACATGCGTAATTCAACAGGCTGGGCGGCAAAAACGGGCGGGCAAAGTAATAATAATGCTGAAAAGGCAACGGCAATTCTGGTTTTCATTGTGCTTCTCCTGGACAGACATACGCCGGTGAGTAACGGCAAAATACTCACCAGGAGACGACGCGGCGTCTTGCCGCGTCGTTAAAGGGCACGGGCTATATTTTCAGTCGGGCAACCAGCGTAAATTCACGGAAATTCACCGGACGCTGCTGCTGGATGGAGATATTGCTGGCAATTCCGGTCAGGATCGACATCGCCCCTGCCTGATGATCGGCTGCGCGCTGGAGCGGGTCATGTTCCGGCTCGCCGAACAGATCGGCCAGCATCGCGTTATCGCCGCCGCCGTGACCGCCTTCACCTGACGTGAATTCCACTTTCCACGGTGCGGCGAACATCGGGAATACGGTGATATCGCAGTGTTCCAGACTGCCTTCATTTTCGCGCTTCCCTCCGGCGTTAACATAAGATTTCTCAACGATTTTCATCTCCAGGCGACCTTCGCTGCCGTTGAAAACCACGTTCAGTCCTTCCCACGGCAGATAAGCATTCAGCGAGTAGGTCAGCTGCACCTGATTCTGATATTTCACCAGCACCGACAGAGTGTCTTCGATGGTAATGCCATCGCTGAACACGTTCTGGTCGCGAAAATAACCATCTTCATGTTCCGCATCGAGATACAGCGCTTTGAGCTGGGCGTTATCTTCCATATGCAGCGCAAACGGATCGTTCTGCGCCTGGCGATAACCGTGAGTGCGCGGATAAAAATCCGTTATGCCTCTCTTTTCCGCATTTTCTTTACCGTAAAAGCGCAGCCCGCCTTCGGCATAAACACGTTCTGGATAACTGTTCAGCCAGAAGTTCATCAGATCGAAATGGTGAGTCGATTTATGAACCAGCAGGCCGCCGCTATTCCGTTTTTCCCGGTGCCAGCGCCGGAAATAATCTGCGCCATGTTCGGTATTCAGCAGCCATTCAAAATGCACGGAATGGATGTGACCAATAACGTCTTCCATTAGCAGTTCACGTATTTTGCTATGGTGCGGCGCGTAGCGATAATTAAAGGCGACGCGCACGGTGTGCCCGGTTTCTTCAATCGCATCAAGAATACGCAGCGCGCGTTGTTCATCAATGGTCATCGGCTTTTCAGTGATGATGTCGCAGCCCGCGCGCAGGCCGCGGACAATATAGTCATCATGGGTGCGATCCATCGTGGTGACGATAATAATATCCGGCCGGGTTGTGCGGATCATCTCCTCAAACTGCGGCGCTTTCCACGTCGGCACTGGCTCTGCGCCTGCCTCTTGTAGCCGCTGGTTGGCGTAATCCATTCGCGTTTGGTTGGTGTCGCAAAATGCGACTAACTGAGTGTTATCCCGCCATTTGCCGCCGATGGCTGAAATATATAAACCTGCACGTCCGCCCGTGCCAACCAGCGCATATTTTTTCATAGCATCCTCGATTATGATAAAGCCATTAACGTTATCAGGACGAAACGATGAAACGCATCCCGCACCAGTTAATCGAATTAAACAGCACGTTTATCTGGCACTGGCCCTGGTTTATTCAGGGCGTGGAATGTGCGAAACAGCATGGTTTCACCGGGATCATCCTGCACCAACAGGAACTTTTTTCTATTCTGGCAACGCCTTCGCCATTAAGTCAGCGGGTAAATGTTGAAAATCTTATTCATCAACAGCATTACGCGTTGCATTATTTAAAACGGGTCGATCGTTATTTACAGGAAAATAATTTATCCTTTTGGTTACAGGGCGAAGCCGCGCCCACCGATGATATTATCCGGCGTAAATTCCCGGAGTTTGCTTTCGATGAAAACAGCACCCCGGATTTTTGGTCGCATTTTTATGCCACGATTTTTACGCCGCTACTGACGGCTTTGCCGCACCTTAGCGGAGTGATCCTCAGTCTGACGACGCCAACGTTTCAGGCAGAGAGCTGGCAGCAGGCACTGCATCATGCCTGGAGCCTGCTGCGCAGGCATGGCAAAAAGCTGGTGCTGCGCGATTTCATTGATGAAAGCTGGCCGCGTCAGCAACTGACCGGCGTACTTTCTGCGCTGCCTGCCGATGTCCGCGCCTCGATTAAAGCGACGGAACTCGACTACCACCCCGGTTTTGCGAATCATCCCGCTATCGCCACGCTTACCGGACATAAAAAATGGATCGAATACGATCTCTTCGGGATCGGCTACGGCTGGACGCTTCTCCCTTGCTATCTGGCCGACGACATTCGCGGTCGTTTAAGCTGGGCAATCAGCGTTGCCGGTGACGATATCGAAGCCATCACTTCCCGTATTAGCTGGCAGTGGCTTCCTGACAGCCGGGTGATGGACTCCGTCAACGACATCAACCTGCCAGGGCTTAGGGTCGCCAACCAGCGCACGCCCGATTCGGTGTTCGAACTGTGGTCGGAACAGCATCAGCTGCGTTTTCGCACCTCACAGGACAGGCAGCGTCTGGCGGAGGTGCTTCAGGCCAGTTATGACTGGCTGTGCAAAACGCCCAATATGCTTGGTCGTCGTTTGCATTATCAGAGCCAGATCCCGGCAAGCATCGCCCAGGCGCAGCAACTGCTGCATATGGACACGCGCAGCGCCAACTGGCTTCAGGCGTGGCAGCCGTTAATGCCGGTAGATGACATGGCCCTCGGTCTTGAGCAGCGGCAGCTAATCCGGCTGGAGAAAGAGAATGCCTGTTTTCTTGCCGCCCGCGCGGTCCAGTCCTTGCGCGAACTTCTTCCCCGCATTGCCTGCCCGAACGATACCCTGGAGCGACTGCTCAATGCCTGGCGAAGCGCGGAAATATATAGTCAGATGTTTGCCCAGGTCGCCGATGCCATTGCCGACGAGTTGTGGTGCGACCATTATGGCGACGCCTCGCTGCCCGCTGATACGCTGCGTCAGCATCAGGAGCGGCTTTTACGCTATGCCGACACCCTCGACCGCTGGCTGGAGCCCTCGACAGCACCGCCGTTTTTACCCTTGTTGATCAGTCCGCAGCGGCTAAGAGGGTTTGCCTGTAGTCTCGCTAAATCCGAATGAGATAAGAATAAAAAGCCGGGGCATAAAAGTCGCCATTTACCGTCGCGGCAGAAGGGAGAAGGCAGGGGAAGGGAGGAGAAGTGCTACCCGCGTCACGAAGTGAAAAAAAAGAGTGTGACGGAGGTCATTTTTTACCGCGCGCCGAATGTGACTTTAGTCACTTCGTGGTGGCCCGGAAAGCGATCCAGCGGCAGGAGCGGGAAAGACAATTCCTGACCTTACGCCGCCAGGATGTCTTTTAGCTGATTCATCCCCGGTCAGTTGACCGGGGAAAACGGTGAGATTAATGCGCGCGGCCCTGCTCGATGCCGATGCCGGTTTGCGAGCGGATAAACTGGGCGCGGAACTGTTCGCGCTCCAGCTTGCCTTCCGGCGTGTTATCGGTGGCGGAGAAGATCCAGATGCCGATAAACGCTACGGCGATGGAGAACAGCGCCGGGTACTCATACGGGAAGATAGCTGAGGTGTGACCGAGGATCTGCACCCAAATCGTCGGGCCGAGGATCATCAGGATCACCGCCGTTAATAAGCCCAGCCAGCCGCCAATCATCGCGCCTCGCGTCGTCAGCTTCGACCAGTACATCGACAGCAGAATAATCGGGAAGTTACAGCTCGCGGCGATTGAGAACGCCAGGCCGACCATGAAAGCGATGTTCTGGTTTTCAAACAGGATCCCCAGCAGGATCGCCACCACGCCCAGCACCAGCACGGTGATTTTCGACACCTTCAGTTCATCACGCTCCGATGCGCCTTTGCGGAACACGTTGGCGTAAAGATCGTGCGAAACCGCTGACGCTCCCGCCAGCGTTAATCCGGCGACCACCGCCAGAATAGTGGCAAAGGCCACCGCTGAAATAAAGCCGAGGAACAGGTTGCCGCCGACCGCATCCGCCAGATGTACCGCCGCCATATTATTGCCGCCAATCAGCGCGCCTGCGGCATCTTTAAACACCGGATTGGCTCCGACCAGCATGATAGCCCCGAAACCAATAATAAAGGTCAGGATGTAGAAGTAGCCCATAAAGCCGGTGGCGTAGAAGACGCTTTTACGGGCTTCGCGGGCATCGCTCACGGTGAAGAAACGCATCAAAATGTGCGGCAGACCGGCAGTACCAAACATCAGACCCAGCCCCAGCGACAGCGCGGAGATCGGATCTTTCACCAGTCCGCCGGGGCTCATAATCGCCGCCCCTTTCGGATGCACCGCCATCGCCTCGTTGAACAGGTTATTAAAGCTGAAACCGACATGCTTCATGACCATAAAGGCCATAAAACTCGCGCCGAACAGCAGCAGCACGGCCTTAATAATTTGCACCCAGGTGGTGGCGAGCATACCGCCAAAGAGTACGTACATCACCATCAGCACGCCCACCAGTACAACCGCGATATGGTAATTCAGACCGAACAACAGTTCGATGAGCTTACCCGCGCCGACCATCTGCGCGATCAGGTACAGCGCCACCACCACCAGCGAGCCGCAGGCGGAGAGGATACGAATCGGCCCCTGTTTCAGGCGGTAGGAGGCGACATCGGCAAAGGTGAAGCGTCCAAGGTTACGCAGACGCTCGGCGATGAGAAACAGAATAATCGGCCAGCCAACCAGGAAACCGAGCGAATAAATCAGGCCATCGTAGCCGGAGGTATAAACCAGCGCCGAAATGCCGAGAAACGAGGCGGCAGACATAAAGTCACCGGCAATCGCCAGCCCGTTCTGAAAACCCGTAATGTTGCCGCCTGCCGTATAGTAATCGCTGCGCGAACGTACCCGTTTGGAGGCCCAGTACGTGATGTAAAGGGTCAGCGCCACGAAAATCAGGAACATGATGATCGCCTGCCAGTTGGTCGGCTGGCGTTCGACCGCGCCGGTAATGGCATCGGCAGCATGGACGCTAAAAGGCAGCGTGGCGGCAAGCGCCGTCAGGACTCTTTTCATGGTGCATTTACCTCGCGGATAACGGCATTGTTCAGGCGATCAAATTCACTGTTGGCCCGCCAGACGTAAACGCCGGTCAGGACAAAAGAAATCACAATCACGCCGATCCCAATCGGAATGCCGCGCGTGACGCTGGTGCCTGCGTGCAGAGGCGTGCCCAGCCAGCCAGGTGCGAAGGCAATCAACAAAATAAAGCCGACGTAAATGACCAGCATGATCAGCGAGAGGATCACGGCGAAACGCTGCCGTTTATGAACCAGCTCCCTGAAATGCGCACTATGTTCTATCCGCTGATAAATGGTGTCATTCATCACAGAGTCTCCAGAGGGTTATTGTTGTTTTTCCCTCTCCCTGACGGGAGAGGGTAGGGGTGAGGGATTATGAAGGCATCGCCAGCGCCTGCTTTTCTTCGAGCAGTTTTTCCACCACGCCAGGATCGGCAAGCGTAGAGGTATCGCCCAGGTTGCTGGTGTCTCCGGCGGCGATTTTGCGCAGAATACGGCGCATGATTTTGCCGGAGCGCGTTTTCGGCAGCGAGTCGGTCCAGTGCAAAATATCTGGCGTCGCCAGCGGGCCGATCTCTTTACGTACCCAGTTGCGCACTTCGGAATACAGCTCCGCCGAAGGTTCTTCACCGTGGTTGAGGGTCACATAAGCATAAATGGCCTGACCTTTGATGTTGTGCGGAATGCCGACCACCGCCGCTTCGGCGATTTTCGGATGCGCAACCAGCGCGGATTCAATTTCGGCCGTGCCCAGTCGGTGACCGGAAACGTTAAGAACGTCATCCACGCGTCCGGTGATCCAGTAGTAGCCGTCTTCATCACGGCGCGCGCCGTCACCGCTGAAATACTGGTTTTTAAAGGTCGAGAAATAGGTTTGCTCAAAGCGATCGTGATCGCCAAACAGCGTGCGTGCCTGACCGGGCCAGGAATCAGTAATCACCAGATTGCCTTCGGTCGCGCCTTCCTGCGGATTGCCTTCATTATCGACCAGCGCAGGCTGCACGCCAAAGAACGGGCGGGTGGCGGAACCGGCTTTGAGTTCAATTGCGCCGGGCAGCGGGGTGATCATAAAGCCGCCGGTTTCGGTCTGCCACCAGGTATCCATGACCGGGCATTTTTCATTGCCGATTTTTTTCCAGTACCACTCCCACGCTTCCGGGTTAATCGGCTCGCCCACCGAACCAAGAATGCGCAGCGAGCTACGGTCAGTGCCTTCGGTCGCTTTATCGCCTTCCGCCATCAGCGCGCGAATAGCCGTCGGCGCGGTGTAGAGAATATTGACCTTATGCTTGTCCACCACCTGCGCCATACGCGCCGGGGTCGGCCAGTTTGGCACGCCTTCAAACATCAGCGTTGTCGCCCCGCAGGCCAGCGGACCGTACAGCAGATAGCTATGCCCGGTGACCCAGCCCACGTCGGCGGTACACCAGTAAATTTCACCGGGATGGTAATCGAAGACGTATTTAAAGGTGGTTGCGGCATAAACCAGATAACCGCCGGTCGAATGCAGTACGCCTTTAGGCTTGCCGGTGGAGCCGGAGGTATAAAGGATAAACAGCGGATCTTCTGCATTCATCTCTTCCGGCGGGTGTTCGGCGCTGGCCTGCTCAATCAGATCGCTCCACCACAGGTCGCGTCCCTCATGCCAGTCAACCTTACCGCCGGTCCGCTTCAGCACCACAACGTGCTCCACGCTGTTAACGTTCGGATTTTTCAGCGCGTCATCGACATTTTTCTTCAGGGGGATGCTGCGCCCGGCGCGGATGCCTTCATCCGCCGTGATCACCAGCCGCGAACTGGAGTCGATGATACGCCCGGCCACCGCTTCCGGGGAGAATCCGCCGAAGATCACCGAATGCACCGCGCCAATACGCGCGCAGGCCAGCATTGCCACCGCCGCTTCCGGCACCATCGGCATATAAATTGCCACCACGTCGCCTTTTTTGATCCCCAGATCCTGCAAGGTATTGGCAAAGCGGCAGACATCGCGATGCAGTTCCCGGTAAGAAATATGCTTGCTTTGGCTGGCATCGTCGCCTTCCCAGATAATTGCGGTCTGGTCACCGCGCGCCTGCAAATGGCGATCGAGACAGTTGGCCGCCAGATTCAGCGTTCCGTCTTCATACCATTTAATAGAAATATTGCCGGGAGCGAAGGAGGTGTTTTTCACCTTCTGATAAGGCTGGATCCAGTCAAGGATTTTGCCCTGCTCGCCCCAGAAGGTGTCGGGATCGGTAATGGACTGTTGATATTTTTCTTCGTACTGCTCCGGGTTGATCAGGCAGTTTTCCGCAATATTTGCGGGAATGGCATGTTTGTGTATTTGGCTCATGGCTTTTTTTCTCCTTGTAAGATGTTAATGATATGTCACATAAACGTTAATTACAGGAGGGCGGGAAGCTTTGTTTATTTTTTGGGCGGCAGATCACGCATTAAATGTACTGTTTGAAAAACCAGCAAACGAATCTTTGAAGCGTAATAGTTTGAAATGATGATTATTATAATTATCGTGCAATATTATTTATTTATAACAAAAGGTTATAGAACGTAACTGCCTATAACTCTGTTTACCACCTGCATTTTTCATCAACAACGCCGTTGTGAAAGGGTTGCGCAGGATACCCGGCAAATGGTACTGATTATGCGCGACAAAAAATCCTAAAAAAGGACGCGACACAATTTCATACCTTTCACCAGGCATCATTCACATTTGTGGATGACGCAGTTCGTTAAGGAAGTCCGTTGTTATGAAAAACATAAAACTCAGCCTGGCATGGCAGATTTTGCTGGCCCTTGTGCTGGGCATTCTGCTGGGCAGTTACCTCCATTACCACGCGGATAATCGTGAATGGCTGATTGCGAACCTGCTCTCTCCGGCAGGGGATATCTTTATCCACCTTATAAAAATGATAGTCGTCCCTATCGTTATTTCCACGTTGATTGTGGGGATCGCGGGTGTCGGCGATGCAAAACAGCTTGGCCGTATTGGCGCGAAAACCATTCTCTATTTCGAAGTGATCACTACGGTCGCCATTATTCTGGGGATCACGCTGGCAAACGTCTTCCAGCCGGGAGCCGGGATTGATATGGCGCAACTGGCGACGGTGGATATTTCGAAATACCAGAGTACGACGGCGGAAGTGCAAAGCCATGCGCACGGTTTGATGGGGACTATTCTGTCGCTGGTGCCGACGAACATCGTTGCGTCAATGGCGAAGGGCGATATGCTGGCGATTATCTTCTTCTCCGTGCTCTTTGGCCTTGGGCTTTCCTCACTGCCTGCCACCCACCGTGAGCCGCTGGTGACGGTGTTCCGCTCCATCTCGGAGACCATGTTTAAAGTCACGCATATGGTGATGCGCTACGCGCCGGTCGGCGTCTTTGCGCTGATTTCGGTGACGGTGGCGAATTTTGGTTTTGCTTCGCTGTGGCCGCTGGCGAAACTGGTTCTGCTGGTGCATTTCGCGATTGTCTTCTTTGCGCTGGTGGTGCTGGGCTGCGTCGCGCGGCTGTGTAAACTCAGCATCTGGACGCTGATCCGCATTCTGAAAGACGAACTGATCCTCGCCTACTCAACCGCCAGTTCCGAGAGCGTGCTGCCGCGCATTATCGAGAAAATGGAAGCCTACGGCGCACCGGCGTCAATTACCAGCTTTGTGGTCCCCACCGGTTATTCCTTTAACCTCGACGGCTCCACGCTGTACCAGAGCATCGCGGCCATCTTTATCGCCCAGCTCTACGGGATCGATCTCTCGCTGGGTCAGGAGATCATCCTGGTGCTGACGCTGATGGTGACGTCAAAAGGGATTGCGGGCGTGCCGGGCGTTTCCTTTGTGGTGCTGTTGGCGACGCTGGGCAGCGTAGGTATTCCGCTGGAAGGGCTGGCGTTTATTGCAGGCGTCGACCGTATCCTCGATATGGCACGTACCGCGCTTAACGTGGTCGGTAACGCGCTGGCGGTACTGGTGATCGCCAAGTGGGAACACAAATTTGACCGCAAAAAGGCTCTGGCCTATGAGCGTGAAATGCTGGGCAAATTTGATAAGACCGCGAATCAATAATTTAAGGGCGCATTAAGACCTCTGCTCCTCACAAGCCAGGCGGGTTTCCCCGCCTGGTGAGTTTAACCGGCTTTACAGGCCAGCTTCGCCGCCACCTCCTGATGCTCACTCTTTATTGACAGCTCGCAGAGTCTTCCGCGATTAATAAAGGTAAAAATCACTATTGTTAGACAAACCACTAATAAGACCGCTAACACATATTTCAATGGCGTCATGCCTTTTACTCCTTGCAAAAAAAAGGGTAAGAGGCTAATCTCAACTTGTGTGGAGTTGAGGGATAGCCTCGGGTTAATGGAAACATTGCCCGGGGCTTTCTGCTTTCTATCCCTCACTTATTATGCTCAAGACAGAAAGCCTTAAGCACCCGCCGGATATCATATTCGTTCTGGCTGAAAATTAAAGAGAAAACGGCATGTAATTCTGGCAGGTAATTGCATTATTTCTGGAATGAAGATCACATGGCTGGTTTATATATAAATGCAGTCAATAATAATAGCGTGAAAAGTTTAAGGGCGCATTAAGACCTCTGCTCCTCACAAGCCAGGCGGGTTTCCCCGCCT
>NZ_DAMAPU010000008.1:0-90978 GCF_032071645.1 Superficieibacter sp. | reverse complement strand
ATGCTCAAGACAGAAAGCCTTAAGCACCCGCCGGATATCATATTCGTTCTGGCTGGAAATTAAAGAAAAAATGGCATGTAATTCTGGCAGGTAATTACATTGTTTCTGGAATGAAGATCGCAAAAAAGCGTGATATATAAATAGCAGAAATAAAAAAGCGGTGAACATTGTCACCGCTTTTATTAATCGCTGTTTTAACCGATTCGCTTAACCCAGCGCTGTTTCGCGCAGGCTGGTTTTCAGCTTGTTGTACTCGTCAATCACGTACTGCTCGGCGGCTCGCTGGTCAGCGATTGGCTCAATGTTGACGGCACAGTACTTGTACTCTGGCGTTTTGGTAATCGGGCTTAAGTTCTCCGTCACCAGCTCGTTACAGGCACCGATCCACCACTGGTAAGTCATGTATACCGCCCCTTTATTCGGGCGATCGCTGACCTGCGCGCGGGTGATGATTCTCCCTTTGCGTGAGTTAACCCAGACCAGCGCTTCATCTTCAATGCCCAGCCGGGCAGCGTCGGCAGTGTTGATTTGCGCATAGCCGGGTTCATCCGCCAGCGCGGCCAGTGCCGCACAGTTACCGGTCATTGAGCGGCAGGAGTAGTGGCCGACTTCACGTACCGTAGACAGCACCATGGGGTACTGTTCGGTAAGCTTGTCGATGGGCGCTACCCAGTCGCAGGTGAAGAACTGTGCCAGGCCGTTAGGGGTATCGAACTTCTCGGCAAAGAGCCAGGACGTCCCCTGGTCCGCATCCGACGTGTCACGGCAAGGCCACTGGATGTAGCCCAGTTCGCCCATTTTCTCGTAGGTCGCCCCGTAGAAATCCGGGCACAGATGACGCAACTCATCCCAGATCTCCTGGGTGTTGTTGTAGTGCATCGGATAGCCCATCCGGGTGGCGATCTCACTGATGATTTGCCAGTCCGTTTTCAGATCCCACTTCGGTTCAACCGCTTTAAAGAAGCGCTGGAAGCCACGGTCGGCGGCGGTAAAGACCCCTTCATGCTCGCCCCACGACGTAGACGGTAAAATAACATCCGCCGCCGCCGCGGTTTTGGTCATAAAGATATCCTGCACGATGACCAGTTCCAGATCCTCAAAGCCTTTACGCACGGCAGAAAGTTCCGCATCGGTTTGCAGCGGATCTTCACCCATAATGTACGCCACCCGCACTTCGCCATGCGCCGCACGGTGCGGCAGTTCGCTGATGCGATAGCCGGTATGCGCAGGCAGGCTTTCCACGCCCCAGGCTTTGGCGAATTTCTCGCGGTTCGCCGGATCTTTCACGTACTGGTAGCCAGGATAGGTGTCCGGCAGCGCGCCCATATCGCACGCGCCCTGAACGTTATTCTGGCCACGGACCGGGTTGACGCCGACACTTGGCTTGCCGAGGTTGCCGGTCAGCATCGCAAGGCTGGTCAGGGAGCGCACGGTTTCCACGCCCTGATAGAACTGGGTGACGCCCATGCCCCACAGGATGGCGGCAGATTTTGCGCCTGCGTACATCCGCGCGCATTTGCGGATTTCATCAGCGCTGACGCCGGTGATTTCTTCGACGGACTCTGGCGTGTAGCCTTCGACGATTTTCCGGTACTCTTCAAAGCCCTCGGTACGATTGGCGATAAACGCCTGGTCGTAGAGCTTCTCTTCAATAATGACGTGCCCGATAGCATTCAGCAGCGCGATGTTTGAGCCGTTTTTCAATGCCAGGTGCATATCAGCAATGCGCGCGGTTTCGATTTTGCGCGGATCGCAGACGATGATTTTTGCCCCGTTACGTTTGGCGTTAATGACGTGATTCGCCACGATAGGGTGAGAGTCCGCCGGGTTATACCCAAAAACGAACACTAAATCGGTGTTATCAATTTCCGTGATGGCATTACTCATTGCGCCATTACCGACCGACTGGTGCAGACCTGCAACCGATGGGCCGTGTCAGACGCGCGCGCAGCAGTCGACGTTATTCGTACCAATAACGGCGCGCGCGAATTTTTGCATCACATAGTTGGTTTCATTGCCGGTGCCGCGAGATGACCCGGTCGTCTGAATGGCATCCGGACCATATTTGGCTTTGACAGCGCTAAGCTTTTCAGCCACGTAGTTCAGCGCTTCATCCCAGGAAACGGATTCCAGTTTGCCGCCACGCTGGCGACGGATCATTGGGGTTTTCAGGCGCGGAGTCAGGATCTGGGTATCGTTGATAAAATCCCAGCCGTAATAACCTTTCAGGCACAGAGTGCCCTGGTTGGTTTTGCCCTGCGCTGCCTCAGCCCGAACGATTTTGCCGTTATCGACCACCAGGTTAATTTTGCAACCCGATGCGCAATAGGGGCAAACCGTAACGACTTTTTTCATCGGTCTCGCTCCAGTTAATCAAAGTGCGCATTTGCGCTTGTCGGCCCCATTATGCATCTTTTATGCCATGTTTTTATCAGGGGTATTCACCGATCTTACGGGGGAAATTTGGTCAAAATACTGACGAAAAGCAGCATCTCGTCAGTTTTGTCGTGTCGAAGAGGAAACCGCGTGACGGGAACACCCCATCACGCGTCAGGAGAAAATCGTCTGCCCGAAGATCCAGACAGGGGCGGTTTTAATCAGATAAGACGGCAACCGGAAGAAACCGACTGCGGGCGAGCATCGCGGCTCCCTGCGCACCGTTGAATGATGAGGATGACGCTGGCACAAACCGCACGGCCTCGTAAGGCAACGGGCGGCGCAGGTGCTGTCGAATTTGCGCAATCAGCGCTTCGCGCGGGAAGGCGGGCATGTCCATCACACCGCCGCCGAGGATCACCGCATCGGGATCGAACAGATTGACGCTGGTGGCGACCGCGCGCGCCGCATGGTCGAGCAACTGGCGGACAAAAGGTGCGTCGCCGGCATGGAGAAACAGATCGCCCAGCGCCCAGTCGCGTGGCTGTCGGGCATACCAGCGTTGCAGCGCCACGCCGGAACACACTGTTTCCAGACAGCCCGCATTACCGCAGCCGCAGCGCAGCGACATATCACCCACGGGAATATGTCCCAGCTCGCCCGCCACGCCGTGCGCACCGGTCCACGGCGCGCCGTTCAGCCAGATCGCAAACCCCATTCCGGTGCCCAGATAGGCCGCCAGCACCTGCTGCTCCTGCAAACCATTTTCCTGCACGTCGAAAGAGAGCTGGAGGTTTACGTCGCGGGCGAACTCCACCGGGCAGGCCAGATGACGCTCAAGCCGGTCGGCAAGCGATGCCAGTTCGTCATGTTTTAGCGGCAGATTGGGCGTGGAGATAATGGTGCGCTTATCTTTGCCGACCAGCGCCGGGAAACCCATCACCAGACCGCGACAGCGGGCGGAAAAAGCCTGCAACTGGCGCTGGATGAGCGCCGCGATCCCCTGCTGCACGCCATCCGCAATGACCTCCGCCGTGCGGCGTTTTTCGCAGTGCAGCACCGTACCGTCAGCGGCTTGCAGGCAAAAGCGGATATGCGTTGCCCCCATATCCACGCCCGCGACAACGTTAAGCGCGTCTCGCATGAGGCAATACCTCGTTTTTCGCGGCCAGAATATGCTCCGCCATCACAGACCAGGCATCATCAATCTGTTCGGCGTGATTAAACAGGCCAGAGGTGCCAACGATAAAGACATCCGCGCCCGCCGCCATCAACTGCTGATAAGTGCCCTGGTTGCAGGAACCATCGATCTCAATCTCATAGCTTAGCCCTTCACGTTCGCGCCACGCTTTCAGTTCGCTAATTTTCGCCAGCATCTCCGGGATGAACGGCTGACCGGCAAAGCCGGGATCGACGGTCATCACGGTGATCTTATCGGCCTTGTGAATGTAATACTTCATGGCTTCCACCGGCGTTTCCGGGTTGAGGATCAGCCCCACTTTCATACCGTGATGGCGGATCTCTTCGATCAAGCGAAAAGCCTGACCGTTGATCGTTTCCGGGTGCAGCGTAATAAAGTCCGCCCCGGCGCGCGCCAATTGGCCGATATAATCCTGCGGGCGCGTCACCATCAGATGACAATCCAGCGGCTTGCTGGCCAGCTTTTTCACCTGGCTGACAAAAAACGGTGACAGCGTCAGATTCGGGACAAAATGACCGTCCATAATATCAATATGAAAGTAGTCCGCGTGCTGGTCGATAAATTCGATCTGCTCCTTGAACTTCAGCAGATCCATACACATCAGGGAGGGAGAAATTTTCATCATCATTCCTTACTTGCTGATAAGCCGGTCAAGAGCGACAGCGGCGATGATCAGCCCGCCCATCACCACCAGCTGGTAATAAGTTTGTACCTGCAAAATATTCAGCCCGTTGTTGATGGTGCCGATAATCAGGCCGCCGATCACTACCGAGAAGATCCGTCCTTTACCGCCGAAGAAACTGGTACCGCCGATGATGGCGCTGGCGATGGCATAGGTTTCAAACCCCATCCCGGCCAGCGGCTCTGCGGCACCCAGCCGCGCGGTGGACACCACGCCCGCCAGCCCTGCGCAGACGCCGGAGATAATAAACACCACCAGAATGTGAAACTTCACGTCGATGCCAGAATAGAACGCCGAGTTTTTATTACCGCCGAGGGCATAAATATTGCGTCCCAGCCGCATTCGGGTCGTCAGAAACCACAGCATCACTGCCACGATGAGCGAGAAGATGACCGGCACCGGAATGCCCAGCACGCTGGCGGCAAAGAAATTCACAAAATCGAACGAGAAGCCGTAAACCGAGTTGGCGTCGGAGATCACCAGCGTGATGCCGCGAAAAATCGCGTTGGTGCCGAGGGTGATAATAAAAGGATGTAGCCCGGTCCAGTTGACCAGACAGCCATTGATGGCACCCAGCGCGCCGCCGACCAGCACGCCGCCAATCAGCGCCGCGAGAAAAGGATCGACGTCCGCCAGCATCAGTTTGGCGGTGACCATGCCGGACAGCGCCAGAATCGCACCTACTGAGAGGTCGATACCCGCCACCAGAATGGCAAAGAACTCGCCCATGCCGATCAGCACCGTGACCGAGCTTTGCACAAAGATCTGCGTAATGTTATTGGTGGTCAGGAAGTATTCTGACGACAGCGTGCCAAAAATCGCCACGATGATCGCGAGGATAAAAAAGTGCCGTATTTATCCCAGAACTGCGCAAAATTAAACGGCTTTTTGGCGTCCGCGTCGCCTTTTACTCGTGTGGTAATGCCCATGCCATAATCTCCTCTTCGCTCATGTCGTCGCGATTGGTCAGGATTTGCGTCAGTCGCCCTTCACAGAACACCGCGATGCGGTCGCAGACGGCGATAATTTCAGGAAGCTCCGATGACACCATCAGAATGACTTTTCCCTCGTCAGCCAGCTGGCGCATCACTTTGTAAATCTCCGCTTTTGCGCCCACATCTATGCCGCGCGTGGGTTCATCAAAAATCAGCACCTCTGGGTTGCAGCTTAACCATTTGGAAATCAGCACTTTTTGCTGATTGCCGCCGGAAAGCTCGGTAATATTTTGATCGACGGAATGGCATTTCAGCGCCAGCAGCGCGCGCTGCGCCTCGGCGGTTTTACGTTCGTCAGATTCGCGGAACAGACCCATTGCGCCTTTATAGCCGCCGCTTTTCAGGCTGCGGCCAATGGCCATATTCTGGGCAATGGAAAAATTGGGGAAAAAGCCATTATCGCGGCGGCTTTCGGTGATGTAGCCCATGCCTTTTTTCAGCGCGTCGAGCGGCGAGCGGGGGGAAATCACCCTGCCGTTAAGACGAATTTCACCGCTGCTGCGCTTGTCGACGCCAAACAGGCAGTCCATCAGTTCGGTGCGCCCGGAGCCGACCAGCCCGGCAAAACCGAGGATCTCGCCCCGGTTAACGCTGAAGGAAATGTCGCGCACTTTCTTCTTATCCCGGCTGGTGACGTTTTTGACTTCAAAGACCGTATCGCGCTCGATGTTGCCGGTATTCTCTTTCATCACGTTAAAACGGTTTTGCAGTTCGCGGCCCACCATCAGGCGCACGATGTCATCATTGCTGACGTCGCTGACGTTACCGCTGCATACGCTGCTGCCGTCTTTCATTACCGTATAGCGATCGCAGATGCGGCGTATTTCCGCGAGCTTATGCGAAATATACACAATTGCCGTTCCCTCTTTGCGCAGCTGATTCATAATCAAAAAAAGGTAATCCACTTCTTTATTTGTCAGGGAAGAGGTGGGTTCGTCCATAATGATGACTTTAGCGTCGAGCATTAACGTTTTGGCAATTTCCAGCATTTGCTTATGGCTGATAGATAAATTCGCCACCTTTTCATCAAGATCGACTTTCAGCCCGACGCGCAATAACATCATGGCAGCCCGCAGGCGCATTTCTTTCCAGTCAATAACGCTGACGCCACAGATTTTTTTGGTCAGGTGGCGGCCAATATAAAGATTCTCCAGCACCGTCAATTCATCAATGACGCTGAGTTCCTGATAAATAATACCGATGCCGAGTCTGGCTGCCAGTTTATGATCGAGCTTATCGTAACTGACATTATTAATCGTAATCGTGCCTTTGGTCGGATCGTGTATTCCCGACAACACTTTCATTAGCGTGGATTTACCGGCCCCGTTTTCACCTAATAACGCGTGGATCTCATGGGTATAGATCGATAAATCAACCGATTTTAATGCGTGAACCGGACCAAAGGATTTGCCGATCCCCGCCATCGAAATATATGGCGTGACCATAGTAACCTCATTATATTTGCCCTTCAGCCTGCGAAAGAAGGGCGGAGTGAGTGCTTACTTCGTTACCAGAATGGAATCCACCAGCTTGAATTCTGGCGCTTTTTCCAGCGGGATCACCTTACCGGTTTTCGCAGCATCCACCATCAGCTTCAGCCCGGTTGCACCAATATTGGCCGGATTCTGGGCGATGGTCGCGGTCATCTGGCCTGCATCCACCATTTTGCGCGCTTCCGGGATGCCGTCGGTGCCGACCACCAGCACTTTACCGACTTTGCCAGCGTTAGCGACGGCCTGCGCCACGCCCATTGCCATCGTGTCGTTGGCGCAGTAGAACGCCTTCAGATTCGGGTTGCGTTGCAGGACGTTGGTGGCCACATCAAGCGCTTTGATGCGATCCCAGTCGGCGGGCTGGCTGGCAACCAGTTTGATCTGGCTGGCTTTTTTGAAAGCGGCGGTAGCCCCGTTGCGGCGTGCTTCACCGGAGGCATTGCCCGCTTTCCCTTCGATAATCGCCACTTCGCCGCCCTCTGCGGCCAGTTTTTCGATAATAAACTCTGCACCTTTTGCACCGACGGCAACGTTATCGGTAGTGACGAAACCTTCGACATTGCCGCCCGCTTTTTTCAGGTTATCCATATCAATTTTTTCATCGAGATTGACCAGATAAATTCCTTTTTTCCACGCGCGCGCCACCGGCATGACCAGGTTAACCGAAGAGAGCGGAGCAAAGGCGATGCCTTTATAATTCTTGTTGCTCAAATCTTCGAATAACTGTAACTGTGACTGAAAATCACCTTCTGACGGTGAGGCAAAAATATCTACGCTGACGCCAAGTGTTTTGGCTTCGTCTTCAATGCCTTTTTTCATATCCACCCAGAATGGATTTGATAACGTTTTCAGAACCACGGCATATTCAGCCGCCGCAAACGCGCTGGTGGATAACATCAGGCCCACAGCAACACCGCTGAATAATTTCAGATATTTATTCATAATCATGTTCTCAATTGTAGGGTAGAGATAAAACCTCCTGACAGGCAGGAGGCTCTTTTTTATTTCAACGCGCCCGGTGAGAAATAATCAACGATTGCGCCAGTTTTTTGCATATTTAACGTAGCCTGTTCGATATTTTGTTGGGCGACTGAGACAAAAAACGCATCTAATAATGTGAGTTGTAAAATGCGTGCGGAAGCATTCCGTCCTAATAAAGGCGTCTCTGGTGCTGGCGAGCAAATAATAAAATCAGCCATTTTAGCGATCGGCGAATGGTAGCTGTGAGTGATACATATAATTTTCGCCCCATTTTTCTTTGCCAGTTCCGTCGCCGCTTTCAGATCGCTGGTGCGCCCGGAGTGGGAGACGACCAATACTACATCGCCTTCTTTCAGCAGCGACGCCGACATCATCATAATGTGCGCGTCCTGGTAAGACTGGCAGCGCACGCCGATACGTAACAGCTTGTGGTGAATATCGGCGCAAATGGCGTTAGAACCGCCCACGCCATACAGATCGCGCTGCTTCGCCTGATAAAAAAAGCGTGCCGCGCGGTGGATCTCGTCCACGTTAACGATCGACTGTCCTTCCATAATGGTGCGCAAGGTGATGTTGAACACTTTATTCACCACATCCTGGGGCGCTTCATCAAACGCGAGTTCAGCAGGCAAAACCTGTTCAGACTGGGAAAAATAGCTCACCAGCGCGCTGCGCAGATTGCGAAAACCACTAAAGCCCAGCAGCTTCGATACTTTTACAATCATCGCTTCCGAGACCATCAATGCTTCGGCCACGTCTTTTATGGCTGGCGCGTCGCTAAGATTGCCCGGCGACAGCAGCCAGTCAACGATGCGGCTTTCGTTTTCAGTCATTCCTTCCTGCTTCATCCGCAGCCAGGGTGCCAGGCCGATGCCATCAGGAAGTCTTTGATCAAATTCTGTCTGACTCATTGCTCTGTGTGTCCTTGAAATGAAGACGCCACTATATCACCACAGGCGAAACAATAAATATGTCGATGACTTCACAAAATTATTAAATTCATAAAGTTTGTGATTTTGTGAAGTTATGGCTTTCTTTCCATTTTTGATTTTCATGTTTAACTCATATAAAACAACTAATTAAGTCTACTTCATCTGTTTGCCATCATTCGTCAAAGCTAACAAAATCCGCAAAATGAGATTGATTTGTGAAATTTTGCCGTGTAGAACAGGCGTCAGACCCGGTGCTTTTGGGGCTTAAAAAGAGCATTAACCGGTCTTAAATCACAAACTGCACCGGGTCAGTAAAGTCTGGCTTATGACGAGGCACACGATGAAAAAGTTAGCATTAGGCTGCGATCACGTCGGTTTCATCCTTAAACAGGATCTTGTGGCGCATTTGCAGCGTAAAGGCATTGAGGTAATCGACAAGGGGACATGGTCTGAAGAGCGCACCGACTACCCACGTTTCGCCAGCGCGGTGGCGGAAGCGGTGATCGGCGGTGAGGTGGATGGCGGGCTGCTGATTTGTGGAACGGGCGTTGGCATTTCTATTACCGCCAATAAATTTCCAGGTATTCGCGCGGTGGTTTGCAGCGAGCCGTATTCGGCGCAGCTTTCGCGCCAGCACAACGATACCAACGTGCTGGCCTTTGGCTCGCGGGTAATCGGGCTGGAGCTGGCTAAAATGATCGTCGATGCCTGGCTTGGGGCGGAGTTTGAAGGGGGCCGACACCAGGCACGCGTTCAGGCGATTGCAGAGATCGAACGGCAGCGACGTTAAGCGGCGTTTATTTTCCGCCGCACATTTCGACGCAGGTGGCGCATGGGATCGCCATCAGCCGCTCGCCGCAGGTGAGGATCAGATCCAGGCCCAGCGCCACCGGCAGCGGTCGGTTAGCCAGTTCATCCACCAGACATTCGGGCAGCCGTGGGGCGATCATCCGTTCCTCGGCAATCCCCGTTCCGGTCAGACGCAGCATACGCCCGCCGCTCAGGCTGGAGACAGCTAAAATCAGCATCGCATTGCGGCCAAAATGCAGATGCTGGCGCACGATCTCATTACCGGCAGAACGCGGCAACCATACCGGCGTATCGCTACCGGTCAGCGCCATTAGCCTGTTCACGGTCGCCAGATCGAGCGGAGAGTGCAGCGAGACAATTGCGCCCGGCTCGTTCACCGCTTTATGCAGGCGGTGGGAACCTGACGGGGGATGGGGCAGGCTAAAATCGAAAGCAGAGTTCAGGGTCATGCGTTATCTCAGCCAGCCAGGAATAAAACGTCAATCCGGCGGGCTGGCGATATTTTCGGCACGGAGACGCGTTATCATCATATGAAGATAACGTTCTGATAAGAAATTATCGTGGCGGATTTTTATGACGCTGGCGTTACGCGGAAATGACAGCAAGATGAAGAATGGCGGACCACAGCGTGTCCGCCAGAAAAATTAGTTCTTTTTCACAAACTCGGATTTCAGCTTCATCGGGCCAAAACCATCAATTTTACAATCAATATTGTGATCGCCTTCCACCAGGCGGATATTTTTCACTTTGGTGCCGATCTTAAGCATTGAAGAACTGCCTTTAACTTTCAGATCTTTGACGACCGTAACACTATCGCCGTCCGCCAGCAGGTTGCCGTTGGCATCTTTCACGATCAGCTGATCATGATCCTGGGCAGGCTCTGCGTCGTTCCATTCGTGAGCGCATTCCGGGCAGATAAACATACCGTTATCTTCATAAGTGTATTCGGAATTGCATTGTGGGCAGTGGGGAAGTTGCATAATGAGATCCTCATAAGTGCTTGCAAAACTGGTCATTAGCCAGAAAAACCCGGCAGGTTGCCGAAAAAGGCGGCGATTATACCCTAAATTCCCCACCTTTGTTGCTGCTATTGTTGATTCTTTATCCTGGATGGCGAGCAGTCAAAAAGCCGTACATTAAGGAAGAGAATTTTTGTGGCCGGAAATTGCCACCTGTGACTATTTCGGATATGGTGAAGCTACGCATTTTGGTTAATAACAGTGCGTTTTCTTGCCAACCACCACCGCATCTCGGCGGGGTAAACCCTCCACGTTGAGTGGGTAGATATACGAAGATATATCCTGGGTGATTATTAAAAATGCGCTACGCTGAACACTTTCCTGCTTTACAGAGAGTAAGCTATGTATTGCTCATGCAGCAGCAAAAAAATATATTAGCTGAAGCCAGCGAGTATTATGGCGTTAAAACTATTTTCTATAAGAAATTATAAAGACCTACAATTGGTAATAAAAAAGTCTGACAAATAAAATCAATAAAATTTGCGTTTAGGGAAGACTTTAACCATGTACACACAGACAATTTATGAATTAAGTCAGGAAGCTGAACGCCTGTTACAGCTGGCCCAGCATCATTTGGCGGCGATGAAATCATCGCTTCCGCAGGTGCTGGAGAGCGAGCCTACTAATAATGGTAGCCAGTCCCGGCACCATTTTAGTGCGCAAGATGTTGAGGCGCAGCATGCCACATTAAATAGCGAACTACGCAAAATTACCCGCCTCGAAATGGTGCTGGCGATTGTTGGCACAATGAAAGCAGGTAAATCTACCACTATTAATGCGATTGTCGGCACGGAGGTTTTACCGAATCGCAATCGACCGATGACGGCGTTACCCACGCTCATTCGTCATACTTCCGGTCAGAAAGAACCTATTCTGCATTTCTCGCACGTTGCGCCAATTGAAAAATTGATGCATGAGCTTCAGCGTAGCCTTCAGGAAGTTGAACGGGCGACGCTGGCACAGCGTCTTGAAATTGACAAAGATATGTCTTCGCTGCTGGAAAGCATTATTCACGGTGTGGCCTTTGAAAAGCATTATCTGGGTGCCCAGCCTATTTTTCACTGTTTGAAAAGTCTGAATGATTTAGTCCGCCTTTCACGGGCGCTGAATGTGGACTTTCCTTTCTCGGACTACGCGGCGATTGAGCATATTCCGGTTATTGAAGTCGAATTTATTCACTTATCCGGGATGGACAGCAATCCGGGTCAGCTAACGCTGCTCGACACGCCGGGGCCGAATGAAGCCGGACAGCCGCACCTGCAAAAAATGCTTAATGAGCAGTTGGCGCGCGCGTCGGCGGTGCTGGCGGTGATGGATTACACCCAGCTTAAATCGATTTCCGATCAGGAAGTCCGTCAGGCGATTTCCGCCGTCGGTAAATCGGTGCCGCTTTACGCGCTGGTGAATAAGTTCGATCAAAAAGATCGCAACAGCGATGATGAAGAGCAGGTCCGCGCGTTGATCTCCGGCACGCTGATGAAGGGGCTGATCGCGCCGGGCCAGATTTTCCCGGTCTCTTCTATGTGGGGCTACCTCGCCAATCGCGCGCGCTATGAACTGGCAACGCACGGCAGGCTGCCTGACCCCGATGAGCAGCGCTGGGTGCAGGATTTTGCCGAGGCGGCGCTCGGCCGTCGCTGGCGCACTGCCGATCTGGATGACATCGAACATATCCGTCACGCCGCCGATCTGCTGTGGGAGGATTCGCTTTTCGAACAGCCGATCATGAGTCTCCTTCACGCCGCGCACGCGAACGCTTCTTTATATGCTCTGCGTTCTGCCTCACATAAGCTGCTGAACTATGCGCAAAGCGCCAGAGAATATCTGGAGTTTCGCCATCAGGGGCTGACGGTGACGTTCGAAAAACTGCAGCACAATATTGTTCGTCTGGAAGAGGATATGGCGCTGCTGCGCCAGCGGCAGGCGGGCGTGCGGGATGAAATCGACCACGAGGTTGAGCAACTGCTGGCAATGGCGGAACAGTTTATCGCCCGCCAGCGACGCGAAACGCTCCGCGCCATTGAAGATAACTTCCAGCCGGTAAATCTGTTGGGCCTGATGCCTCTGAGCGATGCGGATTTTCGTCAGGATAACGACAGCGGACATAAACAGCTGGTGCTGAATAATGAAGGGCAGGCGCAGATCGTCCTGAGTAAAATCCGTATCGCCTGCGAAACCATCCTGATGGCGGCGCATGAAACCTCGGTGCGGCAACTGACGCTGCGTTTTAACCATCTTGAAGCGACGTTAACCCGTGCGCTGAACGATACGCTGCGCCCTATCGAACAGCGGGTGAAGCAGGAGCTGAGCGAAGCCGGTTTTGGCGTGCGCATCGCGCTGCCTGCATTTCAACCGGCAGGGGTGAATTTCAATGCTCCCCAGCTCTTTAACGACGCCATTTCCTCGGAAGAGGGGGAAAGCGGGCCGCTGCCGCGCGGGGCAAGTATGCGGGAAACCGTCTCGCGCTGGCTTAATAATCCCAACTGGGGCTGGGACGATTACGTCATGTCTAAAACGCGCTATGTCATCGATCTCACCGCGCTGGAACAACGGCTTATCCAGCACGTCGATGAGTTTTATGCGCAGTTGCTTAACGTGGTGGCATCTTACGTGGACGTTTCCGTGACATCAGGTTTGTCCGCCTGCTTTGACGAATTTTCACATACCCTTAGCGGGCTGCAAAAACGTTTACAGGAAAGCCTGACCCTACGCCAGCAGCGCGAATCAGCGGTGAAAGCGTTAAGCCAGCAGCTTCAGCAGAGTCTGACGGCCGTGCAGTGGATCCAGGAGGATGCGCGCCTGCTGCGCGATGATATTCAAACCCTTTTTGCGGCTGAAAATTCATGAATACTCACTTGCTGGATGGGCCTGCGCGATCGCTTGAATCCGTGCATCCGAAATTTATTGTCGATCTGGTGCTGGGAATCGACAACCCGCGCCAGACGCCGATAGCTCCCCAGCAACAGCTTTTTCGCGAGCGGCTAATGAATGAAATCATGGCCCAGGCGCAGCTGAGATCCTGGAGTATGGTAGGTGCGCTTAGTGAAAACGCGGCGATGCGCGTCGGGCTGGCTGATAAACTGGCAGGGTCGCTCGATCCGGGACATCTGGCGCTCAGCAAAATGGGGCACCATCTGCTCATCCTCCAACAAAAGGGCAATGAAACTCCCGGTGTCCTGCAACTTTATGGCGAGGTCGGGGAGCGTTTCCTGCGTCGGGCGGCACATAAGCAGCGCGCGTTGTCGCAGCGGGGACTGATGGTGCAGGCCGGAGAACACAGCGATCAGATTTTTACCCGCTGGCAGGCAGGAAATTACCGCGGCTGGTCGCTGGCGGGGCGCTGTTTTGTCGCGCTGGAAGAGCTGCGCTGGGGGGCGTTTGGCGATGCCTGTCGGCTGGTGACGGAAGAGGCGCGGGCGCTGTTAATGGATAACCTGCGCGCGATGGCGACGCAGTATCTGGCGCAAAGCATTAACGCCTCCGCCGCCACCCGTCATTTTTATCACCAGTGGCTAAGCACGCCCACCGCGCCCGCGCTGATGGATCATAAAGAGATGCTGTGCTGGCTCGGCAGCGACTGCGATGCAGAACGTCAGCCGGTGAGCTGGTCGGTGACGCAATCCTGGCAAACGGTGGCGCTGGGAATGCCGAGGTTATGTTCGGCGATGCGGCTGGCAACCGCGATGGTGGACGAGATTTTTGTCGGGGAGGAGAGCGTTCTTCCGATATGACAGGACACCCTTTCCCCGCGCCGGGGAAAGGGTGCGACTGCTTAATGATTCTGCGTTTGCGTGGTTACATCCACCGCTTCGGCTTCTGCCACCGCGGCCTTCGGCTCACCAAAGCGGCGGGCGTACAGGGCGGTAATAATCGGCACCAGAATCGCCGTCACGATTACGCTGGCAGCAACCAGCGCCGTGGCGGAGGCGGCAACCGGTTCAAAGGCCGGGTTGATCTGGGCAATAATCACCGGATTCGCCACCGCCGCGCCTGCGGCTGAAGACGCTGCCACCCCCGCAGTCCCGTTACCGCCGCCAATCACCCGGTCAGCGATAATCAGCGGAATACCGGTAATGATAATCACCCCTACGCCCAGCACCACGCCCAGCAGGCCGGTGTGCATAATCACCGCCAGGTTGATGGTATTCCCCAGCGCAAAGCCGAAGAATGGGATCAGCACCGGCGTTGCCTTGCTGAAAAACGCGCGTAAATCGTGATCCAGATTACCCAGCGCAAAGCCAATCAGGAACGGCAGCACAGCGCCCACGAAATGATGCGGTTCGAAAGAGGCGAGGCCCGCCGTGCCGAGGATCACCATGGTCATCAACGGCCCGGATTCCAGGGACATCAGCACAAACGCGCCGGACTCTTCTTTCGTGCCGTATTGATTCATCAGGCTGGCGTATAATCCGCCGTTGGTCATGTCCATCGCGGACACGATGGCCAGTACCGACAATCCGGCGAAGAAACCGGTCTGAATACCGGTATCAGGAATAAATGACGCAGCGATCATTGCCACCGCCCAGGCCACGGCAATTTTGGTTAACACCAGCGTACCGGATTTGCGTAATACCGTTCCGGTTGCCCGCAAATCTATTGATGCGCCAATACAAAAAAACCAGACGGCCAGAATGGGAACCGTTCCGCTAATCATCCCTTTGGTAAAAGATCCAAAATAAGCCCCGGTATCCGGCGCGAATGTATTAAGCACCGCGCCCAGTAACAGAGGAATCAACATCATCCCGCCGGGGATACGTTCAATCGTGGCTTTGATTTTCATTTTGCGTCCTCACTTTGCATCCCACGAGAGGATGAAAGGGATAAAAATGCATTAAATTCATGTCGTTAAATATTAATGCGACTATGGATGTGTCAGTAAAACATGTCCGGGTAATGAGCCTTTAACCGCCTTTAACTACCCCTTATGCGTTAATCTGGGCATTATGATGCATTCATTGGAATATCGATTCAATGAAAATAAAACGGTGTTTTAGTTATCTTCGTCACATATTTTGCGTAAAAGTTTTCGCCGCGATTGATTGCTAAAAGTAATGTAAATGTATTGTGAATTTTTGGGGCGTGGGATGGGCAAATGGTGGAATAATCAGCAGGGTTATTTGTTTGCAACCGCCGTGAGAAATAATGACACGCGGGCCACAAATCCTGAAAAACTTTTACTGCTAACCATAAGCATCCTTGCAATTAATGACCGCAGCTGACGAAGCCGGAATAATTTCGTGAAGTTGATCACATTTTTAAACGCTGGTAATGTAGGCAAATAATTCATGTTGTGAATGTGTTTACCTGCGCAGGCTTTAGCCAGTCAGTAGAGGTAAACCTGCTACGCTTGAAATGTCGGCTGCTAAGCATGCAGCTCCGCTCGCGGGCAACCGCCGTCGTCAACGGCTGACGATGTGTTTGCGTTGGTCGTTCAGGGCGAAAGTTAATGAGGATAACTATGCTTAAAAGGAAAAAAGTAAAACCTATCACCCTGCGCGATGTCACCATCATTGATGATGCCAAACTGCGTAAAGCAATCACCGCCGCATCGCTCGGTAATGCGATGGAGTGGTTTGATTTCGGTGTTTATGGCTTTGTTGCTTATGCATTGGGTAAGGTCTTCTTCCCGGATGCCGATCCCAGCGTGCAGATGATCGCCGCGCTCGGGACATTCTCCGTTCCCTTCCTGATCCGTCCGCTTGGCGGATTGTTCTTCGGTATGCTGGGCGATAAGTATGGGCGACAAAAAATATTGTCGATCACCATCATTATTATGTCCGTCAGTACCTTCTGTATCGGCCTGATACCCTCTTATGAATCGATTGGCATCTGGGCACCCATCCTGCTGTTGCTGTGTAAGATGGCGCAGGGCTTCTCGGTCGGCGGCGAATACACCGGCGCGTCCATCTTTGTGGCGGAATACTCGCCTGACCGCAAACGCGGCTTTATGGGAAGCTGGCTGGATTTCGGCTCGATTGCCGGATTTGTGCTGGGTGCGGGCGTGGTCGTGCTGCTTTCGACGGTGGTCGGCGAGCAGAACTTCCTCGACTGGGGCTGGCGTATTCCGTTCTTCCTGGCACTGCCGCTGGGCCTGATTGGTCTCTATCTGCGTCACGCACTGGAAGAGACACCGGCCTTCCAGCAGCACGTTGATAAGCTGGAGCAGGGCGATCGTCAGGGTCTTCAGGAAGGGCCGAAAGTCTCCTTTAAAGAGATCGCCACCAAACACTGGCGTAGCCTGCTGGCCTGTGTCGGTCTGGTCATCGCGACCAACGTGACCTACTACATGCTGCTCACCTATATGCCGAGCTACCTGTCGCACAACCTGCATTACTCTGAAGATCATGGCGTGCTGATTATCATCGCCATTATGATCGGTATGCTGTTTGTACAGCCAGTGATGGGGCTGCTCAGCGACCGATTCGGCCGCCGCCCGTTCGTGCTGATGGGCAGCGTGGCGCTGCTGGTACTGGCGATCCCGGCGTTCATTCTGATTAACAGTAACGTGCTCGGTCTGATTTTTGCGGGCCTGCTGATGCTGGCGGTGATCCTTAACTGCTTTACCGGGGTGATGGCCTCGTCGCTGCCAGCGATGTTCCCGACGCACATTCGCTACAGCGCGCTCGCCAGCGCCTTCAACATCTCGGTACTGGTGGCGGGTCTGACCCCGACGCTGGCAGCCTGGCTGGTGGAGACCTCGCAGGATCTGATGATGCCTGCTTATTACCTGATGGTCGTGGCGGTGATTGGTTTGATTACCGGTCTGACTATGAAGGAAACGGCGAATCTGCCGCTGAAAGGGGCGACGCCCGCCGCGTCGGATATCCAGGAAGCGAAAGAGATCCTTCAGGAACATCACGATAACATTGAGCAGAAAATCGAAGATATCGACAAAGAAATTGCCGATCTTCAGGAAAAACGGTCGCGTCTGGTGCAGCAGCACCCGGTGATTAACGACTAACGTTCCCGCTCGATGCGCTCCCCCTCACCCCGGCCCTCTCCCCGGGGGAGAGGGAGAAAACCGGCACCGGACGTTACCCCGCACTCGGTCAGTTCCCTCTCCCTAAGGGAGAGGGAGAAAACCGGCACCGGACGTTACTCCGCACTCGGTCAGTTCCCTCTCCCTTAGGGAGAGGGTTAGGGAGAGGGAAGGGACACCGTACCAGCAATTCCCCTCACCCCGGCCCTCTCCCCAGGGGAGAGTGAGAAAACCGGCAACGGACGTCATCCCGCACTCGGTCAGTTCCCTCTCCCTAAGGGAGAGGGTTAGGGAGAGGGAAGGGACACCGTACCGGCAATTCCCCTCACCCCGGCCCTCTCCCCGGGGGAGAGTGAGAAAACCGACACCGGACGTTACCCCGCACTCGGTCAGTTCCCTCTCCCTTAGGTAAAGGGAGAAAACTGACACTGGACGTTACCCCGCACTCGGTCAGTTCCCTCTCCCTTAGGGAGAGGGTGGCTTTGTACCCGCCATCCGCCCTTTCTCTGGGGAGAGGGCGCAGCCCGCAACTGACCACCATGCCGGATTTATTTTTCCCGCGCGGCCTTACCGCTCGCGAAACGCTTCCGCTCTGGCACGCAGGATCGGCTTCATCAGATATGCCAGAATCGTTTTCTTGCCGGTAATAATATCCACCGAGGCCACCATGCCAGGAATAATCAGCAGCGGCTTGCTGTCGCTGCCGAGGTGGTTTTTATCGGTGCGCAGGCGGATCACGTAATAGCTTTTACCGTCTTTATCGGTCACCGTATCCGGGCTGATTTGCTCAAGCTTGCCCTCCAGCCCGCCGTAAATGGTGTAGTCGTAGGCGGTAAATTTCACTATCGCCCGCTGACCGGGATGCAGAAACGCAATATCCTGCGGGCGGATTTTGGTCTCAATCAGCAGCGTATCGTCGAGGGGGACGATCTCCACCAGGTCATTGCCCGGCTGGATCACGCCGCCGATAGTATTCACCATAAGCTGCTGCACGATGCCCTTCACCGGCGACGTTACCAGCGTGCGGTTAACGCGGTCTTCAATGGCTTTTCCTGACGCTTCAATCTTACTCAGATCGGTGCGCGCCTCGTTCAGTTGCGACAGGGCATCGCTGCGATAGCGGCCTTTGGTTTCGCCAATTTTGCTTTGGATCTCTTTAATCGCCGCTTCCGCGCCGGGAATGGAGAGCGTCACGGAGTCCAGTTGCCCGCGCGTCTCTACCTCCGAGCGCCGCAGCCGCAGCACTTCGACTTTTGAGATGGCACCTTTGGCGACCAGCGGTTCGGACATTGAGATTTCCTGCTGAAGCAGGCGCAGGCTGTTACGGTACTGCGCCAGCTTAGACTGATAGTCGAGCAGTTCCTGCTTTTTCTGGATCAGTTGTTCGTTCAGGCCCGCGATTTCGTCCTGAATACGTTTATTTATGCTGTTAAACAGCTCGATTTCCCCCTGGGCGATATCGGGAGCCTCTTTCACGATAGCCGGGTCGAGGACCAGCGTTGGCCGATCGCCAAGCTGGGCGTTCAGACGCTGAATACGCGCCTGCAGCGACAACCGATCCGCTTCGCTCTCACCCGCGTTGGACTTAAAGCGGGTATCGTCCAGACGCAGCAGCGGCGCGCCTGCATGCACCACTTCGCCTTCATGCACGAACACCTGGGCGACAATACCGCCTTCCAGATTCTGCACTTTTTGCAGACGGGAGGAAGGAATTGCCTTCCCTTCGCCGCGCGTCACTTCATCAATGCTGGCGAGGGAGGCCCAGGCGATCAGCGCCATAAAAAATGCGAAAATCGCCCACAGAGTGATCCGAACGACGCGCGGAGAATCCTCCAGCAGCGCTTTATTCACTTCGCTGGTTGAGAAGGCGTGCGCTTTTTTATCGCTGAACAGCCAGTTCAGCAGGCGGCTAAGCGGATTAGCGGTTCGCATGGATCTGTCCTTTTTTCAGCGCGCTCATCACGCTCTCTTTCGGTCCGTCGGCAATGATTTTACCGTTATCGAGAATAATCAGGCGATCCACCAGCGACAGCAGCGAGGCGCGATGGGTCACCAGCAGCAGCGTCTTCTGGCTGATGACCGGAGCCAGCGCTTTTTTAATCAGGTCTTCGCTGGTGTTATCCATTGAGCTGGTAGGCTCATCCATTAACAGCACCGGCGGGTCGAGCAGCAGCGCCCGCGCCAGCGTCACCGCCTGGCGCTGACCGCCGGAGAGGTTCATGCCGCGCTCGCCTACCTGCATACTGTAGCCGGACGGGTGACGGCGGGCGAACTCATGCACGCCGCTAAGTTGCGCCGCGCGCAGCAGGGTCTCTTCGTCAACGTAGCTGGCACCAGAGACCAGGTTGTCGCGCAGCGTACCGCTGAACAAGTACACATCCTGCGGCGCATAGCCGATGTTGTGCCGCAGATCGTGAACGTCGAGTTGCCGGGCATCAATGCCGTCAATCAGCACGCTGCCCGCGTCAGGCTGATAAAAGCCGAGTAGCAGCTTCGCCAGCGAGCTTTTGCCGGAGCCGCTGCGCCCGATAATGCCGACCTTTTCGCCGGGCGCGATCGTCAGCGACACATTGGTCAGCGCCGCATACTGATTATCAGGGTAGCTGAACGTCACGTCGCGTAACTCAATCGCCCCGGACAGCGTTTCGCGTTTCAACGGCACCTCGACCTGTTCGCTTTCCTGCTCCAGCGCCATCATGCGGTCGATGGTCACTTTCGTCATGCTGGCCCGCTGATAGCGCGTCACCAGGCTGCACAGATGCCCCACCGGGATCATCGCGCGGCGGGTCAGTAAATAGCAGGCAATCAGCCCGCCCATACTGAGATTGCCGCTGATGATGATATAGACCCCGGCGACGATAATCGTCACGCCGCACGCCTGCTGGAGCCAGGTAGTAAAATTGACCGCCACGTAAGAGAGCGATTTCACCCGCATTTCCAGCTTACTGAGCTGACCGATAATCTGCTCCCACTGATACTGGCGGTCGCTCTGCGCATTGTTAATCTTGATGGCGTCCAGCCCGCCCAGCGTCTCAATCAGCATCGCCTGGCGCTCGTTGGCCAGCTTGTACGTTTTTTCAATGGTCGACAGCAGCGGACGCTGGATAGCCCAGTTCACCAGCAGCGCGATGGGATAGGCCAGCAGCGGGATAAACACCAGCGGACCGCCGATAATGCCGATCACCAGCAGGATCAGCAGCGTAAAGGGCAGGTCGATCAGCGCGGTCAGAGTGAGCGATGATAAAAAATCCCGCAGCGACTGGAACTCCTGAAAGTTCTGCGCAAAGCTGCCAACCCGCCGGGGTCGGGTTTTCATTTTCATCCCCAGCAGCCGTTCAAACAGTGCCGCCGAGACGATGAGATCGGTCTTTTTTCCCGCCAGATCGAGGCAGATACTGCGTAATATCTTCAGGACAAAATCAAATACGAACGCGATGGTGATGCCGATCGCCAGCACCCACAGCGTGGCGGTGGCCTGATTGGGCACCACGCGGTCATACACGTTCATCACGAACAGCGGCGTCGAGAGAGCGATAATATTGATGATGAAGCTGGCGACGACCGCATCCACATACAGGAAGCGCGAGAGCTTCAGCGTGTCCCGGAACCAGGCTTTGGTGCGCGGAATGGTGGCGGTGGGTTGATTAACATAATCGTGCTCTGGCTGGATAAAAATCGCCGTCCCGGCGTAATCCTCTTCCAGCGCCGCGCGCGATACCGTGACCTCACCTCCCTCTGTTTCGCTGGGAAGCAGGCGCGCCTGGCCTGCGTCATCCCAGCCAATCAGCACGGCGGCACGTTGCTGACTTAGCAGAACGATAGCCGGAAGCGACAGGGCGGTAATTTTTTCCAGCGGACGCTGGAGGGCTCTGGCTTTCAGCCCGGCACGCTGCGCCGCGCGGGGAAAGGCACTTAACGTCAGCGAGTGCGCCGCCAGCGGCAGCCCGGCAGTGAGCTGGGTGCGGGTGGTCGTCACGCCGTGCAGGCGGCAGATCACCATTAAACAGTCCACCAGCGGATCATCATGACGCTGACGCGGATCGTTTTTTAATGTGTTATCGACGGGGATGTCGGGAAGCTCGGTGTAATCAGCCATAACCTGACCTTAGGTGCCATAAAAAACGGGTTATTCCATCAGGAATAACCCATCAGAGATCCTAAAATAGTACGCTATTTAAGATCGGGTAACTCAGTTTTTGACGTCTGCATCTCATCCAGCGGCTGGGCAGCGGACGGCGGCTGGATATTCAGCGTTTTCAGCAACATGCCGGTACGGGCGCTGATGCGATAGGTGCTGAACATCTCGGTAAACTGCATTTCAACGTAGCGCCGCTGGGCGGTGAACACTTCGTTTTCGCTGTCCAGCATATCCAGCAGGGTACGGTCGCCGAGGCTGAACTGTTCCTGATAGGCGGTGCGCACGGTCATACTGCGCTCCGCATACTCTTTGGCGACAGGCACCTGTTTTTCCGCGTTTTGCAGGGCGTTCCACGACAGCCGCAGCTCTTCATTAAGCTGGCGCAGAGCGTTATTTCTGACGTCTTCCGCCTCTTTCATCTTATAGGCGTAAGACGTTAACGTGGCCTTATCGCTGCCGCCGTTATACAGGTTGTAGCGCATCCGTACCATCGCCTGCCACTCCTGGCTATGACCGCGCGTGCCGTCGATGTTGTTATCCATCGTCCGGCCCAGCTCCATATTCACGTTCGGGTAAAAACGGGACTTCTGCGCTTCATACTGCTGGCGCGTTGCCTCGACGTCAGCGGCGGCCTGTTTTAACAGCGGGCTGTTTTCCAGCATGTCGCGTTTGGCCTGTTCAAGCGAGTCGGGCACCGGGAACTTCATCGGCATCGCGAGATCGACCGGTTCACTGCCGGTCACGCTTTGATAATTGGCTTTAGCGTCTTCCAGATTGGTCTGTTCGGTCAGCAGGTTATTACGCGCCTGCGCCAGACGCGCTTCCGCCTGTTCGTAGTCCGCCTGACGTCCGACGCCCTGCTCGGTGCGCAGCTTAATCTGATCGAACACGCGCTCGTGGTTCTTCAGATTCTCTTCCGCCAGCGCCACCATTTTCTGGCGCATCAGCACGCCGATATAGGTCTGCACGGTGGTCAGCGCGGTGCCTTCGCTGGTATTGAGCACCGTCCACGCGCGCGAGTTCACCGTCGCTTTCTGCCGCGCGACCTCGCTGGTGGTCGCAAAACCGTTAAACAGATTTTGCGTCAGGTTAATGCTCGACTCGCTGCGGTGTAAATCACGCAGATGATCGCCTTCCGCGCGGGTGGTGGAGTTATCGGTCTGCTCCCAGCCGGTGCCCGCCTGGAGATCCAGCGACGGCAGATAGCCGCCCTGCGCAGAACGCAGATCCTGATCCGCCGAGTAGCGGCTGTTGGAGGACGAACTCACCTCCGGGTGCCATGCCAGCGTATCTTTAATCGCTTTTTCCAGCGTGGTGGCATGCGCCGCCCCGAGCGTCAGCAGCGGGAGCGAGATCCCTAACAGTAATTGGCTGCGATATTTCATATTGTCGTCCTTTTCCTGCGATCATTTCCCTGATTGTTGGCTTGCTGCCCATCAGAGATGATGTCTTCAGATAATTAACGTTTAATTTCCTGGTCAGACTGTATCGGGGGTTCCCGCCCCGAGCCCAACCTGTCTGCGTTGAGACAGTTCATCGCCGCCGTTTCTCTTCGGGAAGAGGAGCAACGGCGACGGGCCATTTTTAGCTGTGCAGCTCTTCCGGTTTGGCGATCAGATTTTCAACCAGCGACTCGTCAACGGCATGATAACTGTCGGCTTCAGGCGCAGCGGGCGCATCATGCTCAACCGGTGCGTCCGGCGCGATGGTGTGGAGCAGGCTGCTGATATCGTGGCTGGTGTCGGCATCGCTCATCACATCGCTAAGCTGGATCGGATCTTCCGGCGTCAGGATCGCCTGGGCCGCGTGCTCATCCGATCCATGATGATCGGCAGAGGTCTGCGCGTTATCCGTTTCGTCAGGGTGATCCTCGCCCAACAGATTACTCAGCGACGTTTCCTGCGACCCCGCCGCGTGCTTTTCCGGCGCGGTAACGCTGTTTTTATCGGCGCTTAGCGGCAGTTCGCTATCATCAATCAGCCCGGCAGTTTGCTGCGCATCGCTGTCGTGAGCGTTCGCTTGCTGGTTGTGGTCGTCGGCAGGCTCGCTGTGCGTATTGGCCTGCTGGCTGTGGTCGTCGGCAGGCTCGCTGTGCGTATCGGCCTGCTGGCTGTGGTCATCGGCAGGCTCGCTGTGCGTATTGGCCTGCTGGCTGTGGTCATCGGCAGGCTCGCTTTGGTTATCGGCCTGCTGGCTGTGATCTTCAGCCTGCTGATCCTGTGTATCAGCCCGCGCGTGCGAGGTATCGCTGCTGTCTTCGTGCGACACCATCAACGTATGGGTGGTCATCTCCGCATGCTGCTCATCCGCGCTAAGGGCATGTTCACTGCTATCAAAGTGCGTGCCGTTCTCACCGCTAATGGTGAATTCTGTCTGATGCTGATCGGCCACGGTAGAGTCGACGCCCAGCGTAATCTCGCCCAGTTTGCTCTGGCCTTCCGGCAGATCCACCGACAGTTGCCCATCGAAGGTTGAGCCATTAAGCGTCAGCGTATAGACCCCGTGATCCCAGGTGGCGGTAATATGATTGCCGGTAAAGGTCGCGCCTTCAGGGATACCGGACAGCGTGATCTGCGTTAAATGGGCATCGGCGACATCGCTGGTTAACGCCAGATGGATATCGACGGTAATATGGTTCACCGTAGTGGTCGTGACCGTCGTGGTAGTACTGCCCGACGAAGACGTCGTGCCATTACCAAAAATCACGCCTTCAATATGGTTAGCGTTTTCATACAGCCCTTTACCGGTCGTTTTATCGACGATCTTCAGGCCGTCATAGGTATTATTCTGCGTGGCGGCATTATTATTCGAGCTATAGCTGACGTTATAATTCTCGCTATTACCGCTGACAAAAATATAGTCCTTGCCGACATCGCCCTGCTGCACGCCGCCGTTACCGGTAATCCCTTTCAGATCCCTGAACTGCGCCTGGCTGGGCTGCCAGTCACCCTGCTGGTAATAGCCGCCGGTATGACTGCCGACGACAAAAATATCGGTATAACCCTTCGCTGAATTATCCGTATTGGCATTACTGGACTGATCGTAATATTTAATCTGCGACGCGCTGTCATGATCGGGAACGCTATCCCCGGCGATCTTGCCATCCGGGCTGGTCGGCGTCAGCCAGACCCGCACATTGGAGCCAATGGCAACAATCTTGCCATCCTGAATATCAAACCCGTTAGGGTCCTTGCTCCCACCGTTAATATGGATGACCTCACTACCGGTCTGCACGGCAGTTTGTGAGACATCAACATGGACGTGGAGATCGGTGTCGGAATCGGCGTCGGAATCAGAGTCGGAGTCGGCATCGGCGTCGGAGTCCGCGTCAGAATCAGCATCCGCATCGGAGTCGGCATCGGCGTCAGCATCAGAGTCCGCATCTGCGTCGGCATCGGCGTCTGAGTCTGCATCGGCGTCGGAATCCGCATCAGCGTCCGCATCGGCGTCAGCGTCTGCGTCGGAATCTGCATCAGAGTCCGCATCAGTGTCGGAATCAGAGTCAGAGTCGGCGTCGGCGTCGGAGTCCGCGTCGGAATCTGCATCCGAGTCCGCATCTGCATCCGCATCCGCGTCGGAATCTGCATCAGAGTCCGCATCTGCATCCGCATCCGCATCCGCGTCGGAGTCTGCATCCGCATCCGCATCCGCGTCGGAGTCTGCATCCGCATCCGCGTCGGAGTCTGCATCAGCATCCGCGTCTGCGTCGGAATCTGCATCAGAGTCCGCATCTGCATCTGCGTCGGAGTCAGCATCAGCATCCGCATCGGCGTCGGAATCCGCATCGGCGTCCGAATCGGCATCTGCATCTGAATCCGCGTCTGCATCCGCGTCGGAATCAGCATCCGCATCGGCGTCTGCGTCAGAATCCGCATCCGCATCTGCGTCAGAGTCAGCATCGGCATCCGCATCAGAATCCGCATCCGCGTCTGCATCAGCGTCGGAATCAGCATCCGCATCGGCGTCAGAATCGGCGTCCGCGTCTGCATCCGCATCGGAGTCGGCATCCGCATCGGCGTCAGCATCCGCATCCGCATCAGAATCGGCATCTGCATCAGCATCAGCATCTGCGTCAGAGTCTGCATCGGCGTCAGCTTCTGCGTCAGAATCTGCATCTGCATCGGCATCCGCGTCGGAGTCCGCATCGGCATCTGCGTCCGCGTCCGTATCGGCATCGGCATCAGAGTCGGCGTCTGCGTCAGAATCGGCATCTGCGTCCGCGTCAGCATCTGCATCGGAGTCGGCATCTGCGTCCGCGTCTGCATCTGAATCCGCATCGGAGTCGGCATCTGCGTCAGAGTCGGCATCCGCATCAGAATCTGCGTCAGAATCCGCATCAGAGTCTGCATCGGCATCGGAGTCGGCATCAGAATCTGCGTCTGCATCTGCATCAGCATCGGCATCGGCATCGGCATCGGCATCCGCGTCGGAGTCTGCGTCAGAATCGGCATCAGCATCAGCATCGGCATCTGCATCGGCGTCAGCATCTGCATCGGAGTCCGCATCAGCATCCGCGTCCGCGTCCGCGTCTGCATCGGCGTCTGCGTCCGCATCCGCGTCAGCATCGGAGTCAGCATCCGCATCCGCATCTGAGTCCGCATCGGCATCTGCATCTGCATCCGCGTCGGAGTCCGCATCGGCATCAGAGTCGGCATCTGAGTCAGAATCCGCGTCCGCGTCAGCATCGGAGTCCGCGTCAGCATCGGCATCTGCGTCCGCATCAGCATCCGCGTCCGCGTCCGCGTCTGCATCGGCGTCTGCGTCCGCATCCGCGTCAGCATCGGAGTCAGCATCAGCATCCGCATCCGCATCTGAGTCCGCATCGGCATCGGCATCCGCGTCGGAGTCTGCGTCGGAGTCTGCGTCAGAATCGGCATCAGCATCGGCGTCTGCATCAGAATCCGCATCCGCATCCGCATCTGCGTCAGAGTCCGCATCGGCGTCAGAATCCGCATCGGCATCTGCGTCTGCATCTGAATCCGCATCTGCGTCCGCATCGGCGTCAGAATCGGCATCTGAATCCGCATCCGCGTCTGCATCGGCGTCGGAATCCGCATCGGCGTCAGAATCGGCATCTGAATCCGCATCTGCGTCCGCATCGGAGTCCGCATCGGAGTCCGCGTCAGCATCTGCGTCAGAATCCGCATCGGCGTCGGAATCCGCATCTGAGTCCGCGTCAGCATCGGAATCGGCGTCTGCATCCGCATCCGCATCTGAGTCCGCATCGGCATCTGCGTCCGCATCGGCATCGGCATCGGCATCCGCGTCGGAGTCTGCGTCAGAATCGGCATCAGCATCGGCGTCTGCATCAGAATCTGCGTCCGCGTCCGCGTCTGCGTCGGAATCTGCATCGGCATCGGCATCTGCGTCCGCATCGGCGTCAGAATCGGCATCTGAATCCGCATCCGCGTCTGCATCGGCGTCGGAATCCGCATCGGCGTCAGAATCGGCATCTGAATCCGCATCTGCGTCCGCATCGGAGTCCGCATCGGAGTCCGCGTCAGCATCTGCGTCAGAATCCGCATCGGCGTCGGAATCGGCATCCGCGTCGGAGTCGGCATCAGAATCTGCATCAGCGTCCGCATCCGCATCCGCATCGGCGTCAGCGTCCGCATCAGAGTCCGCATCTGCATCTGCATCAGCGTCGGAATCGGCATCGGCGTCAGCATCAGAATCCGCGTCGGCATCAGCGTCAGAGTCCGCATCTGCATCCGCATCGGAGTCAGCATCAGCGTCCGCATCGGCATCAGAGTCCGCGTCAGCATCGGCATCTGAGTCAGAATCGGCGTCCGCGTCTGCGTCCGCATCCGCGTCAGCGTCAGAATCCGCATCTGCATCCGAATCCGCATCGGCATCAGAATCTGCATCAGAGTCTGCGTCCGCATCCGCATCCGCGTCGGAATCAGCATCCGCATCGGCGTCAGCGTCTGCGTCTGCGTCAGAATCCGCGTCCGCGTCCGCATCGGCATCCGCGTCGGAATCTGCATCAGAGTCCGCATCGGCATCTGCGTCTGCGTCAGAATCCGCGTCTGCATCTGAATCCGCATCGGAGTCGGCATCTGCGTCAGAGTCGGCATCAGCATCCGCGTCTGCATCTGAATCCGCATCGGCGTCGGAATCTGCATCGGCATCTGCGTCCGCATCGGCATCGGCATCCGCGTCGGAGTCTGCGTCAGAATCGGCATCAGCATCGGCGTCTGCATCAGAATCTGCGTCCGCGTCCGCGTCCGCGTCGGAATCTGCATCAGAGTCCGCATCTGCGTCTGCGTCAGAATCGGCATCTGAATCCGCATCAGCGTCGGCATCTGCATCAGCATCCGCGTCGGAATCTGCATCAGAGTCCGCATCTGCGTCTGCGTCAGAATCGGCATCAGCATCGGCGTCTGCATCAGAATCGGCGTCCGCGTCTGCGTCGGAATCTGCATCCGCGTCAGAATCGGCATCTGCATCCGCATCCGCGTCGGCATCTGCGTCAGAATCAGCGTCCGCATCAGCATCCGCATCCGCATCCCCATCATTCAAACGCGTGAGTTCATCTGGCGGGGTGCCGTCGGGGAAGTCGAGGCCGATGGTGGGGTAGCCTGCGGTTGGGTTAAGGATCTCGGCGGTGAGGTCGAGCACAACGTGGGTGTGCGATCCGCCACCGCTGCCGCCAGTGACGGGGCCGTCGGCGTCAGCCTGTGGGCCCGCGGCAGGAGCTTCGAGGGTTTGCGTCGGGTCCTGACCGTCAGCGATGGCCTGCTGTAAAGCGGCGACGTCATCCTGCTGGGTGGTGGTGGAGTGGGTTGAAATGGCGTTGCCATCCCAGGTGGTGTCGCGGCCAAGTGCGAGAGTTTTGCCGTCGTCCAGTGAAATGCTGATCGCGCCCGATACGCCGGTTTGTATCTGTTCACCGTTAACAAGCCGATCGCCTTCGAGCAGCAAACGCCTGCTCCCGTCAGGAGCTACTGCGTATACCTGTCCGATGACGGTTTTAACGATCCCACCCACGCCGCTCATGTCATTTTCCTCGAAGGCCTGCGCCCATCCGTTCATTCCGCCTGATTTTTGAGCACAGAATACCAAAAGTGCGCTATTTAAGCATTGCTAAAATCCAATCTTAGTAAATAAAAGTAACACTTACGCAACGTGATTTTTTTGATTCAGGTATGATTTTGGTTAAGTGATTACTAAATTAGAGGAAAATATGAGAGATGATATGAATGGATTGTTAACTAATGATAGCAGGCTAAGAAATGGGTCAGGTATTTGTAAACGATTTCTGCCTGCTTTAGTGGGTGAGTGTGTAGCGTGGCTAAATTAAACCTTCGTCTTCATCGGCGATTAATCCTTCCAGACCGCTGAGCGTCCGGCGCGCCTGCGCACGGTTGATCAGCTTCATTTGTGCGGCGGGCGGCAGGTCGGTAATGCTGATCACGCCTTTACTCATCAGCACTTCGATCAGGTCCTCCAGCACGCGAACCATCTCCAGATCGCTTTGCCGCAACTGTGTTAACGTCGCATTTTTATACCATTCGCTTAGTTCGGGCGTCAGATCGGCGCTCTGTTCCGTCATTGCGTTAAACGGCTGATCCTCAAGCCGGACAATCCGTCCTCCGGCATCTCGCTCGATATAGTACATGGTCAATCTCCTTGTTGAATCAGCCGGGTGGCATCGCCAAAATAGCGTCCCATCGCGCCGTAAAGACCGATTTTTTCGAGGACGCCGAGTTCGCCTTCCGTCTCCACCCGTTCGGCGATGAGGGGAAGGTTGATCTGCCTGGTCGCCCAGTAGATCGCTTCGATAAACAGCTTTTTGTCATTTTCAGTATCAATATGACGAATGTAGCCGCCATCGACTTTGATCCACGCCAGCCCCCACTGCGGCAGGTTGCCGATGAGGTGAAAACGTCCGCCAAAGTGCTGGATGCCGAGGCGGCAGCCGGTCTCACGCAGCTTTTTCACCAGCGTATTGACGCGTTCAGTGTCCGGCAGTTCGTTTTCATCAAGCTCCAGCGTCAGGCGGGCGGCGAGGTGCGGGACCTGCTTCAGAGGATGCAGCAGCGCGTTCAGGCTCTCGTCGTCCGCGACGCTTTCTCCGCTGATGCTAAGCGCGAGGCGATCGTCGTTGTGTTCCATGGCGCGCAGGGTCTGGCGCAGCATCACCAGATCCATCCGGCGGCCCAGCGCGAGCCGGTGGATCCACGGCATAAAGCGGCCTGCCGCGATGATTTCGCCGTCCGGCAGCTTGATACGCGCGAGAATTTTGTGGTGCAGGGGTACATGCTGCTGATTACATTCAAAAACCGGCTGCGAAAACAGCGCGAAAGACTCGTTTTGTAATACCGCCGTCAACCGGTTATGCCAGACATGGTGATCGTCTTCGGCTTCCGCTTCGGCACCGGCCAGCGGCTCGCCGCTGTGAGTGGCAAAATAGCGCATTTCGGTTTCCGCCATCGCCAGCGCCTGATCCGCCTGGGCAAGTACGGCCTGCGGCGTGTCGCCGAAATGATAGGGCACCTGCGCAAAATGGGCGACGGGGGAGACGTCGCTTAAGCCAGTCTCATGCAGCGCTTTGAGCTGGGTGCTGAGCATGTTGACCAGCGTATCCATCTCCTGTGGCAGTATGCCGGGAACGATCAGGGCGAATTCGCCGCCGCGCACGCGGGCCAGCAGGCTGTCGGTATGATAAAAGCGCGCCTGGATCTCCGTCAGCAGCCGGGAAATCGCTTTTAAGAGCTGGTCGGTTTTTGCACCGCCCATACGCTGGTTCAGGCCCATCAAATCCTGAACTCGCAGCAAAATAAGATGCCCGGACGCTTTCTCTTCATCGCTCAGGCGGGACTGCAAATGAATATCAAAGGCGCGGCGGTTGCTTACGCCGGTGAGCGGGTCGTGATAGGCCTCCTGACGCAATGCCTCGGTGCGCTGTGCCTGCTCGCTGAACAGCGCTTTAAGCTGGGTGACCATCATGTTGGTGGCTTCGACCACCCGACGCAGTTCGGGCGTTTTTGGCAACGCGGGCAGGTTCAGAAACTCGCGGCGGCTGATGGCCATGGCCTGTTCGACGATGTAGTTCAGCGGACGCAGGCGACGACGCAGCAGCAGGGTGGCACCGAGCACGCACAGCGCGCTACAGCCGACCAGCCACAGGAAGCTGGCGATGGTGCTGTCCCACAGGCGCGCGAGGGCAAACATCGGATGGCTGACCACTTCGACGCGCGCGGCCTGGGTCCAGCCGCGCATGACGATAGCGTCGCCCATGCCCGGATTGAGCGCCACGACGTCGGCAAACCACTGCGGAACGCTGGCGTTCTGCGGGGTGTCACGGCGCTCAATCAGCGGCTTGCCGGTTTTAATGTCGACCACCCGGATGCTGTAAAAATAGCCGCTGTCGAAAATAGAATTGACCATCAGTTCGGTCATGGTCGGATCGTCGATATGCGTGGTCAGCGACAAACCCAGCGCGGTCGCGGCATCCTGGGCGTGCGCGCTCAGCTGATTACGATACTGCTCGCGTGAACTCTCCAGCGTCACCACAAAGTTGCCGCAGAAAAGAAAAAACGTAAACAGACATATGCCGATCAGTAGCTGTTTATAAAGGGACATGGCTACTTCCTATTCATTAAGTTCAAATCCTTCTGCACGCATTCTGGTGAGAAGATCCTGCCAGCGGGAAAGCCGTTTGCTGTCACCCACACGCTTATTTCCTCCCGCCTGCGGTAGCCATAATCCCTCACCGTTAAATGCATAGACGGGGAGCAGATCGGTGCGCTGCGTGGCGGGTAAAATAGCCGTTTTCAGGTTATCAAGAACAAGGGGGATCGCCTCCGGCGTGGAATACCAGGTGACGACCATATGCGCCTGATTCAGCTGTAACGCCTTAACATAAGTAATACGTAGCTGGTTAGCAGGAACCCCAATTTCACGGAGCGTGAAATATTTTGCGATGGCGTAATCCTCGCAATCTCCTGCACCTTTGCGTAAAAACTCAATCGGGGTGGCCCAATAATCCTGTTGTTGCCAGACTACACTATCATCGCGAAAGTCCATACGCGTATTAAAGAACTGATTTGCCAGCGCTAATTTCTCCTGCACGCTGGCGGAGCGGGCATTATTCAGTAACGCCGCCCATTCATCAATGCGCTGCTGGGCGGCGGGAGACGCCGGGCCATATAGCTGTCGGGTGCGCTGCTGAATGGCATTAAAGTCCCAGCCTGCGCCCAGCCCCGGCGATATGACAAGCAGCGCCAGCAGCCAGAACGATAACCATCGTTGCCGGTTGGGGGCGGTGTTAATACCAAAAAGGCATCGGCTCATCGATCATATTCTGGGCAGGCGAGCTAGCGAGTATAATCTGGCCCTGCCGCATCGTTCAATGACGGCGAACCGTTTCGGCGGTATTTGTGATAAGCCACATAGCCGGAAAGATAATGCTCAATATCGTCGATCCTGACGCGATAACTGTGATGACGAATAAAAAAACTGCCGACAATGCGCGGCGGATTTTTAAAAAACATCGCCAGCTCCGGCCAAAAAAAGCCATTTGCCAGATAGCGCGCGCGGATTTCCAGCGCCTCATAAAAGTCCTTAAGCGGAAAGTCTTTAAGTAAGTGCTTATGTTCTGAATCAGCCAGACGGGTAAGCATTCGTGAGGCCGCCATCATTAATTCCAGCAATGTGGGGTAAGTGGTAATACGGTTGCGCACAAAATCAAGATGGTCGCGGACGTTATCCAGCCCGAACTGATAATAACGCTCCAGCGGGCGATAAAGCGTGAGCTCGTTAATGCAATAACTTAACCAGTGGTCGTGTGCCTGCCAGTGTTTTTGCGCAATAAAATATTCCACCGCCCGTTCAACCATCTCCAGCCAGCGTGATTGTCGGGTTAAGCCGTACAGCCGCATTAAGGCGAAAGCGGCTTCACCGTCGTAATAAATAATCCGCTGTTCCGCTTTAAGAGACAGATCGGCGGCATGTAAGACGTGGACAAAGCCGCCAGTCTCCGGGTTCTGCATAAAGTGGATGCCGTGGGCGAGGCGCTCCATTTGCGCCAGAAAACGGTGATCTCCGGTCAGGGCGGTGTATTGCGTCATTGCCAGGATGGCGACCGCGTTGCCGCCGAGTTTGATTTCGTCACCGGTATCCACCAGAAAATCGGCTTTACTGCCGTCCGGCAGATCGTAAGACTTAATCAAGTGGGTGGAGAGATCGTCCAGCGCCCGGACGATCGCGGCAAAATGCGCCGGATCGCCGGTTTCTTCCCACCCTTCCAGCAGTGCGTAGGTCGAGCTGGCATGACGCAGGGCGTTGTAGGTCGGAATGGCGCGGTCAAAACAGGGGAACCAGCCGTAATCATAGCGACCCGATTTTTTCACCTGACGCGCCAGATAATCGGTGCTGCTGTGGATCATCTTTTCCAGCGCCTGATCCTGCCAGCGGGTAAGCTGCCGGTAGCCGGAATTTTTGCCTGTCGATTCAATCAGTAACGCGTCTTCACCTTCGGTAAAAACCGCACGGGTGGTGAAGCGCCAGATAAGCTGGTCCGCGTTCTGCGGCCAGGCCAGTTCATGGTTAAAACGCCGCCGGGAAAAGGACGTCAGATTAACCGCATTGGGCGTGGCGACGCCTTCCGTGCCGATATACATCAGCGCCCCGGCGGCAATTTCCTGTTCAAGAATGGCGTGGGTAAACGACGGGTCAAAACTCAGCCCAAAACGGAAATAGTTACGTTTGGTTTTGCCAAGCTTGCTTTGCAGGACATCCCAGCGCAGCGCTTCGACCTGATTTACCCTGTCTACCCGCAGCCAGACAGGTTCACGCGGCTGTTTTTTTTGCCAGCGCTGGAGTGCCTGCGCTCCGGCTTGCCACGCTAAATCGAACGTCGCGCCGTGCGCAATGTGCGTCCAGGCACGCGTTTTACCGTCGCAGAGACTGAAAAAAATCACCTGCCCCGGATGCGTTTCAGGGAGCGGCGGGATAGCGAGCTGTTCGGCGGCGGGGCGCAGGCGCGCCAGTAAATGACTAAGTGACATGGTTACTCCTGCATCCTTTGCGAGGTTCAGCGGCACAGGCGGGTTTTATAGCACAGATTAATATTATTGAAATATGCCGCCGCGTCGGTTGGCTATCCTCAGGGTGGAAAGTATATGATTCATGTGACTAATTAATAGCGTGGACAAAAAGGAGACAGCGTGGGCGAGCAAATGACGCAGGCGGCAGAGGAACTTCCCGCTTTCTGGACCGCAAAGGATGTTGAACAGGCAACCGCTGGTAGCTGGTTTCGTCCACCGTCACCGGGATGGGCGGCCACCGGGCTGTCTATTTTTGCGCCTGCCATGCAGCCCGGCAATATGGCTCTCGTGCGCTCGGCTACCGACAATTGCGGTATGCTGGCGAGCGTGGTGGCCAGAATGGCCGTGCCGCCTGCCTGTATTATCACTACCGATCCGCAGCAAATTAAGCAGCCGGATATTCCTGTCTTTCAGGTCGCCGACGGTACAGAGGCGCTGCTGGCAATGGGGCGCTATGCGCGCGATCGCCTGCGCGGCAACGTCATTGGCGTGACCGGTAGCGCGGGGAAAACCACCTGTGTGGCAATGCTGGCCAGGGCGCTTTCCGCGTGGGGAGCCGTCGGGCAAAGTGCGCATAATGCCAATCTACCGCGCGGCGTGGCGTGGAATCTGGCGTCCATCGCGTGGGATACGCCAAACGTGGTGATTGAGATGGCGATTGGTCGTATGGGCGTCAGCGCACGGATGGCGCGTCCGCAGGTAGCGGTTTTTACCAATATTCAGCCCGCGCACCTCGGCGAAAAACATACCCTGCGCGATATTGCGGTAACGAAAAGCGCGATTTTTTGGGGAATGGCGGCGGGCGCTACGGCGATCCTCAACCGCGATATGGCAGAGTTTGAAACGGTGCGCGACGAAGCGCTGCGCCGCAAACTCATCATTATGACTTATGGTTGTCATCCTGAAAGCGACAGTCGTCTGCTGCACTATGACGCCGACGGGCATCAGGTGCAGGCGCAGATCGGCGGGCAAACGCTAAATTATACACTGGCGGCGGCGGGCGAACATATGGCGATTAATAGCCTGGCGGTGCTGACGGCGGTATCCGTTTTGCACTATCCGCTGACCCCGGCAATTGAGATGCTGACATCTTTCATGCCGCTGGCCGGGCGGGGCAGGGAGATCGCGGTGGAGATTAACGGTTGCGCCTTTACGCTGATTGATGATGCCTATAATGCGAATCCCGGTTCGATGAACGCGGCGCTGGCGAGCTTAAGCGATGCGCGCCCGGCGGGGCGGCGGCTCGCCATTTTAGGCGAAATGGCCGATTTAGGCTCTGAGGCGGTGAATTATCACACCGCGCTGGCGCCAGTCATAAATGACAGCAATATCGATCGGGTATATATGGTTGGAGAAAGTTATCGCGCCTGCTGGCAGGCGTTAAATGATAATAAAAAGGGACGTTATTTTGACAGCATTGACGCGCTGAAGGCAGAATTATTAAGCCAGCTACGTTCCGGCGATCGGCTATTAATGAAGGGATCGCACAGCGCGAATATTCATCAACTGGTTGACTGGATTGTGGCGCAGAATCAGCCCGGTTCCCGGCCTGCGTGAGATTCACCAATTCAATAATAACGCCGGACAGTTCCCTCTCCCTGGGGAGAGGGTCAGGGAGAGGGAGAGAGGATGTCCCCGAAGCCCCTCACCCCGGCTTTCCGTTCCTGACCCGCATTAATGCCGGATTTATCAATACGGCGTTATTCCTTTTCCAGATTCACAAACTCATCTTTTGCTTTCTGTAGCTGCTGCTGGAACTGCGGGTTGGAATGGAGCGTGGCGACAATTGCCGAACCCACAATTCGCGCGGCATCGACATCGCTCTGCCAGTGGTAGCCGCAAATTACCCGGCTCTGACCCAATTCAAAACCACGCTTCAGGATTTTATCCTGATCGGTAGGATTGATTTCCGTCAGCACCAGCGCGGTTGCCCAGCCAATGGAAGTATGCCCTGAAGGATAAGAGCCATTGGTGGACAGCTTATCCTGCTCTTTCGTGTTACAGGTCGGGACGCCATAAAAAGCGAACGGTCTGATTCGCATATATTTTTCTTTCGCGCCTCGGGTCGCCAGATCGCCCGCATCTTCAATCATATTGGTTAACAGCTTATAAATTTCGGGAGAGTCTTTCTGTGTAATCGGATGACCGAAGGCTTCAGAAAAGGCATTTGCCACGCCACCGGCGGCAAGATCGGCATCCGCCGCAGCCTGCTTGCCGCGTTCAGTATTGCGCAGCATACGGCCTTTCTCATACATCGCCTGATCGTTCATAAACAGAATGCTGCCCACTTCCGGCGGCGGCGGTAATAAATCGAGGCTATTAATAGCCTGATCGTTTTTCAGATAATACAGGTCAGGTTTCGTCGTAACGTCATTACCCTGGGGATCCGCTGCAAAGGCATTGAATGATAATAAAGTAATGCATAATGACAATAGTGCTTTTTTCATGGTCAATCCTCACCTTTTATGGGCGTTTATACGCATGAAAATTATACGATATATGCCTGAAAAGGGCTGTGACTGCGATCTCGTTTGAAACAAAAGTGTAACATTTGCTTTAACGGTATGAAGTGATTATTAAAAGGGACGTCCCCCAGACCTGTGATTTAACTCTCACTACCTTGTACGGCAACACAAAAACGCCTGGATAATTACCCAGCGCTTTGGGTTGCGACACATAGGTTAGCGTATTTCTTCTTAATATAATGATCTTCTCGTCATGACCATTATGTCAGGCGTGATTAAACAGTTGGCATATTTATCACTATTGTATGGGTTATTAAAAAACGCAACATCCTTGTTGCCACGTTAATTCAGGGCGCTATTTTATAAAAAGGAAATTGGCAATAATGACTATTCAGACGTTTGTCCTTGCACCTGACTCTTTCAAAGAAAGTATGACCGCGAAAGAAGTTTGCGTGGCTATGGAAAAGGGACTTAAAAAAGTCTTTCCTGACGCGCGTTATATTCATGTCCCGATGGCGGACGGCGGCGAAGGCACCACGCAGTCGCTGATTGACGCCAGCGGTGGAGAATTATTTTCTCTGACGGTGACCGGCCCGCTGGGAGAGCCGGTTGACGCCTGCTACGGCATTATGGGCGATGGAGAAACGGCGGTCATTGAAATGGCTTCTGCGAGCGGTATTCAGCATATCCGCCGCGAAGACCGTAATCCGCTTATCACCACTACCTATGGAACCGGGGAGCTTATTCGCGCCTGTCTGGATAAAAATATTAAAAAGCTCATTCTTGGTATTGGCGGCAGCGCGACCAATGATGGCGGAGCGGGAATGGCGGAAGCGCTGGGCGTTCGTTTTTATGACGCCACAGGGGAGGCGCTTCCCAGGGGCGGCGGCGCGCTGGCGCAGCTACAGCGTATAGATGTCTCCGGCCTCGACAGCCGACTGGCGAAGATTGACATTCAGGTCGCCTGCGACGTCACCAATCCTTTATGTGGTCCCCAGGGGGCATCCGCCGTTTTTGGTCCGCAGAAGGGGGCAACCCCGGCGATGGTCGATCGGCTGGATGCCGCGCTTGCACACTACGCCGCCGAAATCCGCCGTACCCTCGATAAAGATGTCGGCCACATTCCCGGCGCGGGTGCCGCAGGCGGACTGGGCGCTGGCCTGCTGGCATTTACGGCCTGCCAGTTGCGTAAGGGGGTCGATATTGTGATTGAATACAGTTGCTTGCGGGAAAAGCTGGCTGGCGCTCAGTATTGCTTTACCGGCGAAGGCCGGATTGATTCGCAGACTCAGTTTGGCAAAATCCCCCAGGGCGTGGCCCGTACCGCGCTGGAAAATCACGTCCCGGTGATTGCGGTGGCAGGCTCCATTGGCGACGGGATCGACATTCTTTATCAGGAAGGCATTCATGCCATCTTTGGCATTATTCCGCAGGCCAGCGGCATTGAGGAACTTCTCAGTAACGGCCCGTTAAATATGCAGCGAACCTGTGAGAATATTGCGCGGCTGATTCATTCATCACGGTAATCTTTTTTCAGGTGAATCTTCTACAAGATATTATCCGTCAGAGCATTACGGATAATATCTTTGCTAATAAAAACTTCCGCATTTTATGCAGAATATTATTTTACTGGTTGCGATATAATATTCCAGATTACTCTCTTTATTACGTTATTTTGCGATAGTTAAGTGCTCGCGCTCAGGGATTATTATGGCAACCTATAATTTTGATACTACTCTTGCCCGCTCTATTGTTAGTCGAACAATGAGTATTATTGATTGTAATGTCAACGTAATGGACGCGCGGGGGATCATTATTGGTAGCGGTGAGCCTGAACGTATTGGTGATATTCATGAAGGTGCGTTGCTGGCGCTAACCCAGGAACGGGTGGTCACAATTGATAAAGCCTCAACGCATTCTTTGCGCAGCGTCAAACCAGGGATAAATCTTCCGCTGAGAATGAATAATCATATCGTTGGCGCTATCGGTCTGACCGGAGAGCCTGCGCGACTGGCCCAGTTCGGCGAGCTGGTGCGCATGACGGCGGAGATGATGCTGGAGCAGGCCTGGTTATCCCAGCTCCTGGTACAGCAAAGCCGCCTGCGTGAAGAACTGGTGCTGAACCTGATCCGCCATCAAACCGGTCCCGACTCGCTTCAGGAGTGGGCGCAGCGTCTGGGGATCAACCTTGCCCAGCCACGGGTTGCGATGATCGTCGAAATCGACAGCGGGCAGCTCGGCATTCACACGGCGATGGCTGAGTTACAGCGTCTTCAGACGCTGCTGACGGAGACCGGAAAAGACGATCTTCTGGCCATTGTCTCCCTGACGCAGATGGTTGTCCTGCGGGAAGTGAGCGTGCAGGCGGGCGACTGGGAGCCTGAAAGCCATAAGCGGGCGATGGAACAGCTCTACCAGCATTTACGGCAAAACTGCCCTTTAAAGGTCAGATTTGCGCTGGGTAATTATTTTCCCGGTGAGGGCAGCGAAGCCCGCTCTTATTGTACTGCACAAACCACAATGAAAGTCGGCAAGCAGCGGATGCCCGAAGAACATTGCTACTACTGGCAGGATATCAAACTGCCCGTTCTGCTCGATGGCCTGCGCGGAGGATGGCAGGCCGCCGAACTGCTCCGCCCCATTCAACGCCTGCGATCGTTGGACAGCAACGGCGTATTACTTAAAACCCTCCACGCCTGGTTTCGGCATAATCAGCAGCCCACTCCCACCGCGAAGGCGCTTTTTATCCATAAAAACACGCTGGATTATCGGCTGCACCGCATCGCGCAACTGACCGATCTTAACCTCGCAAATTATGACGACCGGTTTTTGCTGTATGTCGCTGTTCAACTGGATGAGGGGTAAGAGCAGAACATGGCAGAAATGCCAAAACCCGCCTTTTTATATTAACAGCGATCTCTCATCTGAATGTTCTGGCGGAGCATAAAGCGGAACATCGCTATTTTCGCCAGATAGTTTCTGAATGACGTGCCAGCATTTCTGACGCTAAGGCAGTAAATAATCTTTAGCCTGACACATAATATTATTCTAAATAATAGCTGTAGGTGATTTTACGGTCATTATCACGGTGCTGTTTTTCTAAAACAAATATAAAACATATAATCATTTATCTTTACAAGATGATAACAATTAAATTTGGCTTTGTGAGCGGTTTCATAACTTTAAGATTATAGGTCGGGTATGATTTTCTCCTTAACAAGGTAAACAGGCGGACATCATGAATACAAAATATAAATTGCATGAATTCCTTGATGTCGATCGTCTGCAAACGTTACAGGACAATTTTAGCCAGTCAATGATGATTGCGCTGGTGGTGGTGGATCAGGAAGGAGTCCCCATCACCCGCCCGAGCGGTTTTTCAGATTTTTGCGCCCGTTCCAGAATGAATGCGTCACTGGCCCGGCACTGTTACGAAAGTGATAGCGCGGGCGGTGAGGCGGCAATGCGGGCCGGAAAACCGGTAGTGTATCGCTGCTACTGCGGGTTTGTTGAATTTGCCGTTCCCATCATGATTAACGATCATTACCTCGGTGCTTTTATCTCCGGGCAGGTGAAAGTTGAAGAAGAAAAAGAGCAATGTATTCCCTATATCCTCGACAATAACCAGCTTTGGCAGGAAAATCCGTGGCTTACAGAGTTGCATCACTCGTCGCAGCGTATGCCTTATGAACGATTTGAATCCACCGCTAATACCTTGCTTCATGTAGCCTCTTATCTTGTTGAACAGGCTTACGCTAACAATATTCAGCGTGAATTACGGCAAAAAGATCTTGAATTAACCAATGAATTGCGTAAACGCGTTGAGATTGAGCGCTCATTGCACGAGGCGGAATTCAAAGCGCTTTCTTACCAGATTAGTCCCCATTTCCTGTTTAACGTTCTGAATACCATTGGCCGCCTGGCATTTCTTGAAGATGCCAGCCGAACTGAAACCATGGTGCATGATTTCTCAGACATGATGCGATATCTGCTGCGCAAAAATAATAATGGCTTAATTACCCTTGGACAGGAATTAAATTATGTCAATTGCTATATGGCTATTCAGAAAGTCAGAATGAATGACCGCTTTGATTATGTTTGTCATATACCAGAGAAATACAATAACGTCGTCTGCCCTTTTTTGATTCTCCAGCCGCTGGTGGAGAATTTTTTTAACTATGTTGTAGAACCAAGAGAAACCAAAAGCCATATTTTCATGCGTGCCACGGATGACGGTAAGGATGTGATTATAGAAATTACCGATAACGGTGATGGCATTTCTGCTGAAGGAATAGAGCATATCCTGTCAGGAAGCCAGAACCGTCAGAAGGGAGGGATAGGTATCCATAATATTAAAAATCGCCTTCAGCTTCTTTTTGGTGAAAATTATGGTTTACAAATTTCCAGTCCTCATAAGCCGATGCTCGGCACAACGATAAAAATGCGATTTCCTCTGTTACCGCCAGATACCGGAGTATAAGAATGTATAATATTGTTATTGTAGAAGATGAGTCGATTGAGCTGGAGTCGTTAAAACGGATTGTTTCCCGCTGCGTTGAAAATGCCGTGATTCATGAAGCGCCAACCGGCAACAGGGCGATTCAACTTATTGATAATATAGCCAAAATAGACATGATGTTTGTAGATATTAACATTCCATTGCCGAACGGCAATCAGGTTATTGAATATCTCAAACAGAAAAACACCGACACTAAGGTCATCGTAACCACAGCCAATGATGATTTTAATATCGTGCGGCAAATGCTCAGTCTCAGGGTTGATGATTATCTGTTGAAACCGGTCAAACAAAGCACACTAACGGAAACGATCCTTAAAACGCTTCAGGTGGATGAAGGTAAAGCCAGCGAGACGCGCGAGTTAAGGCAAAACATTAGCGCCCTGATTAACCGCTGCGATTATCCGGGCTGGCATACCTTTTTATTCAGCGTGCTGGATGCGACCTGCTCAGGACACGCGTGCAGTGATGAGCGTCCAACAGCAATAATTGATGTTCTTGAATTAACCCAGCAGCATCTGGCAAGCCTTGGTGAAAAATTTGTGCCCTGCCGCAATAATATCGCCGCTATCGTTCAGACGATCCATCAGCAGGGTGTGACTCCCCATAATTATTGGCGACTGATGAATCAACTGCTCGACGTCAGTCAGGCTATTTTTGAGTTAATCGTGAAAAGCGTTAATAATAATATGGATTTTGTTGCCAGGGCGCAGTTTCATATCGAGAACAATATCCTCAGGAATATTACGCTGGATGACATTGCGGGCAAAGCGTTTGTCAGTCCGTGTTATTTAAGCCGCGCTTTTAAAAAGAGTACCGGAGCCGGTTTTTCTAACTATATTACGACCCGAAAAATCACGCTTGCCAAATCATTACTGCAATTCAGCGACTTAAAAGTGAATACGATAGCGCTGGAACTTTCCTGGCAGGATGCCAACTATTTTTGTCGCATTTTCAAGAAAGAGACGGGGATCGCGCCGTCCGATTATCGTCGAATTGTCTCCGGGGAAAGCTGCTGAACCGGAAGAAAATTTTTTGCACTGCCATTCTCGTCAGCGCAAGAAAGTGCGCTATACCCGCAAGATTATGTACTCTTCCATCGGTGCCGGGCCGTTAAGATGAAATACTCTCTTAATAAAGTGGCCCAGCCGTGGAAGACTATCTTTTTACCTCTGAATCCGTTGCCGAAGGGCATCCTGATAAAATGGCCGATCAGATTTCTGACGCGATTCTGGATGCTTATTTATTAAAAGATCCCGCTGCCAAAGTGGCCTGTGAATGTTTACTGAAAACGGGCGCGGTTGTCGTGGCCGGAGAAATTACCTCTGACGCGAATATTGATATTGAGCATGTGGTACGGACCACGATTAAATCCATCGGCTATGACCATTCTCTGAAAGGCTTTGATGCCGCTACCTGTGCGGTGATCAGCATGGTTGGCAAACAGTCGCCTGATATCGCAAACGGCATACGCGCCGCAGACCCGGCGCTGATCGGTGCTGGCGATCAGGGGATCACTTTTGGCTATGCCTGTAATGAAACGCCCCAACTGATGCCTGCCGCGCTGCTGTATGCCCACCGGCTGATGGAGCGCCAGGCGCTGTTGCGTAAAACGGAGCGCCTCAGCTGGCTGCTGCCGGATGCCAAAAGTCAGGTCACATTGCATTATCGGGAAGGCCAGATCCTTAACGCAGATACCGTGGTGCTGTCCACGCAGCATTACCCCGATGTATCGCTGGCGCACTTACGCGAAGCCGTGATCGAAGAGATTATCAAACCTGTCCTTCCCGCGCGATGGCTGACCGGGGCAACACGCTTTTTGATTAATCCGGCTGGCCCGTTTATTCACGGCGGGCCTGCGGCAGATTGTGGCCTGACCGGGCGAAAAATTATTGTCGATACTTACGGCGGCGCAGCCTGTCACGGCGGCGGTGCGTTCTCGGGAAAAGATCCCACTAAAGTCGATCGTTCTGCCGCTTACGCAGCGCGCTATGTGGCCAAAAATATCGTGGCCGCCGGGCTGGCGACACGCTGTGAAGTCCAGCTTGCCTGGGCTATTGGCGTTCCTGAACCGGTATCGCTTCGCATCAATACCTTTGGCACCGGCAGGCTCGATCAGCAGCAACTGGTAGCGCTGGTGTCCCGCCATTTTGATTTACGCGTTTACGGCATTATTAAACAGCTCGATCTGCTCGCACCACGCTATCGTCAGACGGCGTGTTACGGTCATTTTGGTCGCGATATTTTCCCCTGGGAAAACACCGATAAGGCGGCTCTGTTGCAGGACGCGGCGGGCTACCGTCATGTTGATCATCATACGAATCACTTTTAAATGCACAACAGGAGAAATATATGTCCGGGCAGAGTTTGGGCTTGATTGAAACCGTCGGCCTGGCGGTAGCGGTAGAAGCGGCGGATGCCGCCCTGAAATCCGCTAATGTCGAATTAACAGGATACGAACTGAGTAAAGGCGGCGGGTTAGTCACCGTGAAGTTGACCGGAGAAGTGGGCGCAATTAATGCTGCCGTGGCGGCAGGAGTGGCATCAGCCAGCAAAATTGGTGAGGTCTTTGCCTGGAAAGTGATTGCGCGCACGGCATCCGGTATCGATAACATGCTGAAATCAGAAGAAAATCATGGCCCCGAAAAGCAGGAGCCAGACGTTGTCCCAGAGGATAACGAGAGCCTGATCTCGGTACGGAATCTGGAACCCGACGTGGAAACGTCCTCTTGCCTGACGCTGGCGGAAGAACGTCCTTCCGACGCGCCTGAAGCGTTATCCCTGGCGCTGGCGGAAGAAAAAAGCGCTGATAGCGAGCCAGGCGAAAACAAAACAACCCGCCCGCGTGCGAAAAATACCCGCCGATAAACCTCTTCTTTTTATTATGCCGCCTCGCTTCATCAGGCGGTTTTTTTGTCAATCAATCAGGCACGCCAGCGATAGCTCGCTGGCGTTGCTCTCAGAACAGCGGCACCATGGCGAAGAAACCGATCATCGCGAGGATATTTATGAGGCTGGTCATCAGGGCGATGGTCATTGCCGGGGGATCGATATGGGTATCGCCATGGATCAGAAACAGGCGCGAAACCAGTTCGCCGATCAGGGCACAGATAATGCCTGTCAGTGCTGCCCATAGCAGACTGTGGGAGGCAATGGCCGCAAGCGCCGCAGGGAGCGCGATATGGTGAGAGACCGGAACCTGCGTATTAAAATGAAGAAAAATCAGCGAGGCGGCTGAGATCCCGAAGGCCAGCAGCGCGCCATTGGCTCCGAATGTGATACCCAGATAGCCCGCCAGTAATCCGATTCCCAGACCGAGCACGGACAACTGGGGAATGCGGCTGTGGTAGGGCATCCAGCATTTATCCTGCGGGGGATAGCAGCGACGAATGCCTGCGTCGGGTTTTCCCAGCAGGCCGGTTTTGCCGAACGCAAAACGGGTAATGATCCCGGAGATAACCACCGTTAATGCCACGGTATCCGTCCAGGCCGCACCTGAAGGAAGGGCAAATTGATTCAGTCCCCAGGCAATAATATAACCCAGCGCGCCAAAGACTCCGCCGACCAGCAGGACATCACTGGCTCCCAGCCCGCTAAGACCCGCCGTGATATCACGCCCGGAAGCCAGTTTTCCTCGTTTCGCGGCCCAGGCGGTCGCGGCGACGCCCGCAGCGAAGCCTCCGGTGTGGGGGCCAAACATGCCAAAAGGGAATTCAATAAAATGAGAGGCGCTGCCAGTGGTAATTTGTGCCACCGTCATGGCAATCACCAGCAATCCGACAAATTCGAAGGCTGCCAGTGCGCCTATAGACGCACCAAAAATACCGCCGCCAAAGGCGATGAGTATATCTAATCCAGTCATATATAATAACCTCGGTAATATAGGGTATAAGTAAGATGCAGTAAAATGTTATTGCAGATGGATTGCGTATTATTTTTTTAATGGCATCCCGGAATGATTGTATTCCGGGAAAGGATTAGCCGCCGATATGACAATGAAAACCCATCGATTCAATCATTTTTTTCAGATTTTCGATTTTATTTTCTGCTAATGATGGCGTATTCCCCATCGGATAAATCCTGCCGAGCAGGTTATATTTATTTTCACCGAACGTATGGTAGGGCAGTAAGTGAATCGTATCGACACCCGACATCAATTTGGCGAACTCAGCGATGCTGCGGATCTCCTCCTCATTATCATTTACGCCCGGCACCAGCGGAATACGTACAATGACTTTGGTAATAAATGAAATTCGCAGCAGATTTTCCAGAATGCGACTGTTATTAACGCCGGTGTTCTGTTCATGAACCGAAGGGTTAATAGCTTTAATGTCGGTTAACGCCAGATCGATCCACGGAAAAACATCTTCTATCACTTCCTTCGTGGTAAATCCGGTGGTTTCAATCGCGGTATGCCAGCCTTTTGCTTTACAGGCTTTCAGCAGCTCGCGGGCGAACTCCGGCTGTGCCAGCGGCTCGCCTCCCGATAACGTCACGCCGCCGCCGGATCGACGAAACAGGTTTTCTTCTTTTTGTAATTCACGAATAACGTCATTTACCGTCATCCGTTTGCCTTTCATTTCCAGCGCCTGCGTCGGGCAGACTTTTGTACACTCGCCGCATTGCACACAACGACTGCGATCGACAAAAGACGGATTTGACGGAGAGAGCGCGTTCTGTGGGCATACCTCAATACATTTTCCACAGCGGATACAATCATTCTTTTTATAAATTAATTCTGGCTGCGGGCGCTGTGATTCGGGATTACTGCACCATTTACAGGCCAGTGGGCAGCCCTTAAAAAAAGGAATCGTGCGGATCCCAGGCCCGTCGTGCAGGGAATAGCGTTGAATATTGAATAAAACGCCTTCCGTATCGTATTCGACTCTATTCATAACATTACTCGTTATAAAGGCGGCGTACCAAAATCGAGTCAGCCGCCGAAATCGGCTTTAAAAAAGGCCATGGAAAACCATGGCCTGGCAGGCTGGATAAATCAGAATTGTTGTTCAGTACGGCTGATAATATCGTCCTGGACTTCTTTCGCCAGCACCACGAACTGCGCGCTGTAACCAGCCACGCGAACCACCAGATCCTGATGCTGCTGCGGATTTTTCTGCGCTTCCAGCAGCGTGTTCCGGTCGATAACGTTGAACTGGACGTGCATCCCTTTCTTGTCGAAATAGTTACGCACCAGGCCGCCGAAGTGATGCAATCCTTTTTCCCCCGCCAGCGAAGAAGGCAGGAATTTCTGGTTATATAACGTGCCGTTGGAGGCAATAAAGTGATCCAGTTTGGCGACTGAGTTGGCGGCGGCTGTTGGACCAAGGGTATCCTTGCCCTGACGAGGAGAGACGCCGTCGGCCAGCGGTTCTTTTGCCAGACGGCCATCCGGCAGGGCGCTAACGTCTTTACCAAACAGGACGTTAGCGGAAACAGGATAAATTCCTGCCTGGAAACGTCCGCCGCGTGGGTTAGTGTATTTTTCCACTTCCTGACAGTAAATCAGGGCACACTGGCGGGCGACGAGATCCACTTCATCAATATCGTTACCGAAGCACGGCGTATTCTCCAGAATATGGCGGATCTCTTCGAAGCGGGAGGCATTGCCTGACTGTGCCGGGCGGGTGTCGGATAGCTGACGATAAACTTCATTTTTAATCGCCGCCGGATCCAGCGAGCCATCGCGCTCAATGATGCGTTTCACGATGGCATAAATTTCCTGCTCGCCGAGCGAAGACTTCGCGGGCGCGCCGTGCGCGTTGCCGCCTACCGGATAGCCAAAATTGGCGTCCAGGGCGCTCTTAAGCTCCTGCAACGTCAGCTTGCGGTCTTCAAAAATCTGTTTTTGAATGGCGTAAACGGAGTCACCGGTGTCGGCAATACCAAATGCCTGCGGCCCGGTAAAGTTATAGATTGCGCCCCCTTCCTGAAGCGATTTTCCGCGACCGATGCAGTCATCCACCATCGCAGACAGGAACGGCAGCGGGCAGCGTTCGCCGTGGGCGATATCCACGCTGTTACAGGCTTCAACCAACTGGTGAACAAAGTGCGCCATCTGTTTTTTAAAGGCGCTGTAGAAGTCATCAAGGCCGGTATATTGGGTTAATTCCCCGGTCATCAGGCCGAGCTGTTTATTCCCGGAACGGCCATTGTTGAGCGTGATTTCCAGCACTTTTGCCACGTTAAAGAACGCTGCGTCATGCCAGCCTTCAGTACGATGCGGAGCCTGTGGCTCTACGCAGCCGATGATGCAATAGTCACGCGCATCACGCAGCGAGACGCCGCGGTTTTGTAGCGCCGGAATAATCACTTCATCGTTATACATCGCCGGTACGCCGAGTCCGAGGCGCACCAGTTCGCAGGCGCGGAACAGAAACTCATCCGGCGTGCCCTGCCAGACACGAATAGAGAAGGACGGCTGCGGCAGGCGAACGTGCGCGGTGGCCTCCATACACATATAAGTCAGCGGATTGGTGGCGTCACGACCGTCTTCCGTTTGCCCGCCAACGCACAGGTTCTGGAACACGGCATATCCGGCGAAGGCCTGGGCAGACACTTCATCCCGCGTTTTGTTGATATCGTTGAGCTTGATCCAGCAGCAGTCCACCAGTTCCTGAGCAAAATCCCGATCGATGGTTTTATCGGCTGCCAGATAAGGATACATATACTGGTCAAAGCGTCCGGGAGAAATAGAATGGCCGCTTGATTCAATTTGCAACATGCTCTGGATGAACCAGAAGGTCTGGCACGCTTCCCAAAAGTTCGTCGCGCCCTGTTCCGGTACACGGGTACAGTTTTGCGCGATGTGTTCCAGCTCGCGCTGACGAGTGGGATCGCGCTCTTCGCGGGCCAGACGTGTCGCTTCCTGCGCATAGCGATGCGCGAAGTTGATAGCCGCCTGATAGCTTAGGATCACCGCATGATAAAATTGTTCTTTTTTAATATAGTCCGGGGCGCTGCGGTCCAGATTGTCGAGGGCGCGAGTGACTTCATCAATAATCCCGCGAAAACCTATTTTCAGTATTTTTCCGTAATCGACGCTAACGTGGCCCACACCGCCGTAGAAATAGTTGCCGACGGTAAATACGCCATTGCCCATACTTTCTTTGGTAGCCTCGGACATATAGGAAGCGGCCAGTGAGCTGGTGGTTTTTCCCGGCCAGTACTTAAATGCCTGATGCAGATCTTCTGCCGTTTTTTTCGGAATGATGAAAGGGTCAGCGATACGGTGTTCCATCGTATCAAATTCTTTTTCTACCCAATCATAAGAGAATTCCGGGCAAATTTCGGTAGAGCGCGGGTTAATCGTCACTGCGCCGACAATTAATTCATCAGGGCGAATCGTTACCGGCAATTCATTGAAGATTTTCTCAACAACTTTTGCCCGACGCATAATAGCAGGAAGGTGTTCGTTTTCTTTATAAGCCTCAGTCGCCAGCACCGCACGTTCAGATTCAACATAGGGCTTAGCATTCAGGATCATGTTTTTGAGTCTTACCACACGTTCTGTCGGATTATTAAAGCCTTTCTCTAACATAAAATAACTCCCGAAATGATATTGGCGTGATGCGTTTATCACGCCGGAATTTTTTAACCTGACGGCAGTGCCGGGATACTGTTAAATAATGAGACCGTACGGCGCTCTGTTATTAATTACGGAGACGATCTTATTAATAATGCGCTCTTAGAATGTACTGCTGTCATCCTCAATAATACGTATCGCTTCATTGACGGCGGCGACTTCGCCGAATATTGCCAGGGTGGTGATATGCTGCGGGCAACTGCCAAAGATCTCCGAAACCGCTACGTTCGCACTTTTACTGGCCCGATCGGCGAAAAAGTAAAGGTCCGGGATGGGCAGCATAATCAACCCGATGGCATCGATGCGGATGCTGTCCAGTCGGTTGCGCGATTCCGATGGCATACGTCGCTTAAGCATGGCCAGCGTTTCCGGCGTTGGTGCGTTAATAATGCGAGTTTTCATCTTTGGGTTACCCGTTCCGCTTTCGTCAGCGAATATTCAGCGCTTCAACCATGACGCACCGGCGATGTCTGGCGAACGTCCGTGCCGAGGTAAGCCCTTCACCGGTCGGACCGGCGATAGTGAACGTGGCATGACCTTCGCCGCCGACGCCAATTCCGGCGTAGGAGGGGCCGTTCTTCACAAAAATCGTGGTCTGGATCAGGCGAGCCATACGGGTCAGTTTTTCGACGTTAGTCGAGTGCATGATGGCCGTGTGACGATTGCCGTGTTCCACTTTGACCGCGAGATCGATGGCTTCATCGACGTTTTCAACCCGAACCACCGGCAGCACAGGCATCATCAGTTCATGCACCACAAAAGGATGATCGCGTTCCGTCTCAATCAGGATCACTTTTACCTCTTGCGGGGCATCAATACCGATTTTTTGCAGGATGTAACGCGCATCCTTGCCGACAAAAGCCGTATTCGGCCCGGTGCCTTTTTCATTCAGCACCAGCGACTGCAACTGCTGGATATGCTGCTTGTCGCACAGCAGCAGCGCGCCGCATTTTTTCATGCAGTGGATAAGATAATCCGCCACATCGTTGACAACGATGACCTCTTTTTCGGCTACGCACGGCAGGTTGTTGTCAAAACTACAGCCGTTGATGATGTCCCTGGCCGCCTTCTCAATATTCGCTGTTTCGTCAACAACCGCAGGAGGATTACCGGCACCGGCACCTACTGCTTTTTTCCCGGATGACATCACGGTCTTCACAATTGACGGACCGCCGGTGGCGACCAGCATATTAATGCGCGGATCGTTAATTAACGCATTGGTGTTTTCAATTGAGGGGTGAGTGACGGTAACGACCAGATTGGCAGGGGCACCGAGCTGCGCCAGCCGTTGGTTGATCAGCGCCACGCAGTGCAGAGAGACGTTGCGTGAACGCGGATGGGGACTGAAAATCACCGTGTTGCCTGCTGCCAGCATACCGATGGAGTTGTTGATAATCGTTTCCGTCGGATTGGTGGTGGGCGTAATAGAGCCAATGACCCCAAAGGCAGAGTATTCCGTTAACGTCAGGCCATTATCCCCACTCTGCGCGCAGGTGACTAAATCTTCAATACCGGGCGTTTTTTGCGCGGCGACCCGGTTTTTCACCAGCTTATCGGCGTAATTCCCCATCCCGGTTTCGTCTACCGCCATGCGCGAGATGGTCTGTAAAACGTCTTCCTGGAGGAAAAGTTTGCGGATGCCGTCAATGAAGCTGGCCCGATCCTGCATGGTGCAGTGGCGGTACTGGATTTGCGCTTGCTTAGCGGCGGCAATCGCTTCTTCCATGGTGGCAAATGCGCCTTCGTCCGCTTCCGCAGCCACGCCAGCATCGCTGCGTTGATGGTTTGCCAGCACGCTGGCAACAATGGCTTCAATGCTGTCACGATCGGGCTGGGCGGCAGCCAGCGGCGCGCTGCCGGTAGCTGGCTCTGGCGAGGTTTTGGTGTATTTACTCAGCACGCGAGAGACGGCCTGAGTAATTTCAATGTCGTTCATGCTATTTATTCCTTACTTCACATCGCGTCTTAAATATACGGCGTGGTCGTCGATTTAATCGGCGTGGGATCTAAGGTGGAGAGCAATTGCAGCCCAACATCTCTTGCCGCAATAACGGCCTGGCGAACCGCGCCGGAATCGCCTGCGAAGGTAAAGATCACTTCGTTACTGAAGCTGGTGCCTTTGCCGGGGCTGGCATAGCCGACCGGATCGACCACGGCGGCTTTCGCTGCCGCATCAGCGACCACGATGCCGATCGCGGCCGGGCACGCGCAGGTCATACCGAATGCTTTGCCTAAAGGGGCATCGAAGGCTTTATTGAGCGCGTAACTGGCGCGGGCGGTGTACTGAAACTCCAGATGACCTGCCGGGGAGCCGTAGACGTCGCCCATCGTCCGTTCAATTTCTGCGAGGGCCACTTCAATCGCGCGGCGGACATCGGAGACATCAGCAGCACCGAAAACGATCAGGCATCCGTGGCCGCCGCCGCCTTCGGTGTCGCGGGCCAGTTCAATAGCGAGGATTTCACTGTTGGTGGCTTTAATGGCTTCGTCTGCGGCAAAAATATGCGGGCCAGCGCCCGTGCGGGCACCAAGAATACCGATTGAGCGATATTTCTTGTCGATATTCATCACTTCATGTAATTGATGATCGACATTGGCAATAACCAGCCCAATAGTATGACCAAGGGCTGTGCCGACAAATTCTGTTAAACCGCAACCGGTAAAGCTGGCGGCGGTTTTATTATTTGTGGTGCTGCCGGTCTGTTTATTCATTACTTCAGATATAATCTGTTCAACAAGATTATCTCTCATGGTCAGTATCCTCAGTCTTTATTAACTGACAGCTTTCGGCAGGATTTTTTCCACTTCGATATGTGGCCGTGGAATAACGTGTACGGAGACCAGTTCACCCACTTTCGTCGCCGCCGCAGAGCCTGCATCAGTCGCGGCTTTTACTGCCCCGACGTCACCGCGAACCATGACGGTGACCAGCCCGGAACCGATTTTCTCGTAGCCGACCAGCATTACATTGGCGGATTTCACCATGGTATCAGCGGCTTCAATCGCGGAAACCAGACCTTTTGTTTCAACCATACCTAATGCTTCTTGTTGCATATCAACCTCAATATTTCCAGGTAAGAGTAAAGGCAAGTAATGAAATAACCGCTGAAGGGTTAGTTCATCAACATCATTAATTTATGCACTATGATAATATTGCCCCGGGAGCAAAATGTTTTGCCCGTCAGAGAGACTTTCTTGTTTTCCCCTGGCATGGCGAACAATAAAATCCTGTCTGTCACACAATTAACTCACCGCACCCGCCAGGGCGGATGCAATAACCGCCGCATCCATGGCGATCATCTTCTCTTCATTGGTTGGGATCACCGCGACAAGCGGAGAGCCGGGAAGAGAAATCACGCCATCACGGCCTGCGTACAAATACGCATTTTTTTGCGGGTCCAGCTTCACGCCGAAGACGGCCAGTTTTTGTGCGGTTAATTCGCGCACCAGCGCAGAGTTTTCGCCGATCCCGCCGGTGAAAATCAGAGCATCAAAGCGATGCAGCGACGCGAGGTGCGCGCCTAAGTGTCGGGCGAGGCGATGAACCATCACATCAATCGCCAGCGTAGCGCGTGCATCTCCCTGGCTGCGTGCTTCCTGCAATGTGCGGCAATCGCTGGAAAGCCCGGAGATCCCAAGCAGGCCGGAGTCGTTATTCACCATTTTGTAAATGGCTTCCATAGACTGTCCGCTACAGCGGGCAATATAGGCCGCCGCCCCAAAATCCAGATCGCCGCAGCGCGTTCCCATGACCAGGCCTTCGAGCGGCGTCATGCCCATAGAGGTATCCACGCTCACGCCATTCTTTACCGCACAGACGGATGAACCGTTGCCAAGATGGGCAATAAGAATGCCGTGATTGTGCGGATCGAGATCGAGACGTTTCACCGCTTCCGCCGCGATAAACCGATGCGATGTTCCGTGAAACCCGTAGCGTCTGACCTGATGGCGTTGCTGATATTCCAGCGGGATCGCATAGGTGTAGGCGGCAGGCGGCAGGGTCTGATGAAACGCGGTATCAAAAACTGCCACCTGCGGCAGATGAGGAAGTAGCGCCATGGCCGCATCAATGCCGGTCAGGTTAGCCGGATTGTGCAGCGGAGCCAGCGCGGAGAGTTCGCGGATGCGGGCAATCACCTGCGCATCAATAAGTACCGACTGTTGAAAATCGCTACCGCCGTGGGCGACCCGATGACCAATGGCGCAAAGGCGTGGCAGTAGCGCCATATTTTCAAGTCTGGCGAATAGCTGACTGAGCGCGTGATGATGACTGGACCCGGCGAGCATATGCATCGTTTTATGACCCGCGCGATCCTTAAACGTAATGCTCGCGTCCGCCAGCCCCAGCTTCTCGGCGAGGCCGGAAAGGAGAGGCGTATCTTCATCAAGCGGGATCACAGAAAACTTGAGGGAAGATGAACCGCAGTTAATAACCAGAACCAGTGAAGCTAACGACATAACGACCCCTGCTCGTAATAAGCATTATTGGTGGAAAGAGGTGAGTGGAAAATGTTGCTGGCTGAAGCGCTGTAACGCGGCGCTGGCAATGGCGATATCTTCTTCTACGCTGCCACCGCTGATGCCGATGCCGCCTAACAGAATGCCGTCAGACCAGCAGGGCAGCCCGCCCCCCAAACAGCAAATGCCCGCTTCATGCTGTAGCCCGTACAGACTGGAGCCAGGCTGTACGTTTTTTGCCAGTTGATGGGTCGGCATTTTAAGGGCCACTGCGGTCCATGCTTTTTGACCGGCAAGCGTGTGGCCGATCAGTAACGCATTGTCCATGCTGAAGAAATAGCGCTGGTGACCACAGGCATCCACAAAACTGAACACCACAGGCACATCGCAAGCCTCTGCCGCTTCCTGCGCGTATTTCGCCAGCGAGGCGGTATCCGCCAGACTGAGGGAAAGCTGACGGGGCGGAAGTTGACGGGTGATGGCATCACGAATACGGCGGTCAAGCTCGGCATCAGACGCGGGGTGCATGATGTTTTTCTCCACCTGAAATTTACTGGTCACTCAGATCGACAGAATCAACGATGCCTACAATGGACGCATCAATGACCGAGTGCTCTTTACTGTTGCTCATTCGGGCCGAACTGCCGGTGGTGACAATAACGATTTCACCGTTGCCCGCACCCACAAAATCGACTGCAACCTGCGCGGTGCCGGTCGGCTGATAGCGTTCATCCAGCCGGGCCACAATCAGGAGTTTTGCCCCGTTGAGTGAGGCATGTTTAGTTGTTGAGACGAGCGCTCCGGTAACCTTTGCCAGATACATATTTACTCCTCAGTGCGCTGAATGATGGACATGCCCCTGGCCCGGATTTCATCGCGAGCGGCGGGAGTAACGAGCGTTTTACGGCCAATATGGATGGCGTCGCAGGAGGGATGCTGTCGCACATCGCTTAGCGTCACCAGGCGTTTATCTTTGCTGACGGGCGCATGTTGACCGATAACCGTGCAGCCATATTCCGCGAGCATGGCCGCATAATTTGCCAGCCTGGCCCGCAGGGCAGGGGTATAGCGGGCGGTCGAGTCATGGCGGCATTCGGCGTTGAGGGTGACAGTGACCTGCTTGTTCCGGGCGAGGGCATAGAACGTCCAGCGGCATACGAGGTTATCGCTAATGCCGAGAGCAATTTTGCTCAGACTATTGGTGGACAGTGCTGGCAGATACAGTCCCCAGTCATTTTCATCGCTATCGTCGGGGGCGCGGTTATCGCAAAGCGCTTCAATGCCCCGCTGCGTCAGTGATTCCAGACAGGCCGTTTGCAGCGCCGATCGTGAGGCGCTACAGGAAAACGTCAGCAGTAAAAAATAGCCGTGGTGAGTTAAGGCCGTCAGACAATCCAGGGTGGCGGGTAGCGTCGTCAGATCGTCACCGCTGATGACCACGCGCATGACCTTATTTCTGCCCTGTAACAGCGCTTTTCGACGCGTCAGCAGTTCGTCAATAATGGTATCCAGCAGTCGCGACAGGTTATGCTGATCCATGGTTTTCTTTCCTTAACAATCCTGCACGCCTGATGTGACCACCCGCGTCACACAATCTCCGTTCCGCAAGCCGAAGCCATTGGCTTCTTCAACGTCAATATGCATTTCCAGTACGGCATCGGCGCTGACACGGACCACGACATGACTCAGAATGCCGCCCCGGTGACCATCAATACGGACATCGATTTCCATCCCGTCGCGCAGAGCAAAGCGTTCTGCTTCTGCGGGAGAAATATGGATATGCCGCCATGCGACAATCGCCCCGCCTGTTTTCATCACCCGCCCGTAGGGACCGACGATCTCAATGCCTGGCGAATCCTCCAGATCGCCTGACATGCGTACCGGCGCTTTTACGCCAAGCACAAAACCGTCAGAAACCGAAATTTCAATTTGGGTGGCACTGCGCAAAGGCCCCAGCACCCGAACTTTATGCAGTTCCCCTTTAGGACCGCGCAACGTCACGGTTTCCTCGGCGGCATATTGACCTGGCTGCTTTACAGCTTTCATCCGCGTCAGGGTTGAGCCATAGCCAAACAGGGCATCCATATCCTGGCGGCTTAAATGTACGTGACGATTGGAGATGCCCACGGGAATATTCAGTTCTGGCGAGGCGTGTTTATCCGGGTGATCTTTATGCGCGGCCAGTTCCTGAAGAATTTGTTGGGTGATCCATTCGGCTTGTTGCTGGTTGTAATTCATAACGTCAACGACCTGAAAGTGTGTAATAAGCGAGCCTGAGACCAGGCGTTTCTGTGTCTTACTTGTTGCCGTCACACAGGACTTTTTTAGCGCCCGGAAAATAAAGGGCAAAACAGTCCAGATTTAGCCAGCAATCCGTGTTAATAACCGGTCAATATCCGCTGAAAGAGGGGCGCAAGGATTCGTTGCGATGCAGCCATCCGCCAGCGCGGCGGTAATGAGTGGCTGGCGTAATGTCTCGAATGCCGTTATATCGACAGACAGCGCTCTCAGCGTGGCGGGAATACCAAAATGACGGTTCATATTTTGTAAATGCGTAATCAGTTCACGTATTGTTTGCTGCGGCGTAGCCGCCTGAATATCCATCATGGTGGCGCACTTCAGGTAGCGTTCGCGGGCATAAGATGAACGCTCAGCGTTAAATTCGATAATTAACGGCAACAGCATGGCGTTAATTTTGCCATGTGGGATATGCAACATGCCGCCAATGGCATGGGCCATCCCATGTACCAGACCCAGTCCGGCAGAATTAAAAGCCATGCCTGCCATACACGACGCATTGTGCATATGAGTGCGCGCATCAAGATTTTTTTCATCGTTAAATACGATGGGCAGAAAGTGCCAGACCAGGGCGATGGCTTTTTCCGCCAGCGCATCGCTAAAGTCGTTAGCGCGACTGGACACCAGGGCCTCAATTGCATGAGTCAGCACGTCCATACCGGTATCAACCGCGACCTGACGCGGGACCGACAACACCAGATGCGGATCGAGAATGGCGCAGTCCGGCACCAGTTTATCGTCGATAAGCGGATATTTACGCCCATTTTCCGGGTCGGAAATAATGGCGTATGACGTCACTTCCGAGCCAGACCCACTGGTAGTGGGGATCGCAATAAGCTCAATCGCATGGTCGGGGAAATATTCTTCGAGCGTGACCTTAATACCTTTTGCGGCATCCAGCGATGAGCCGCCGCCCAGCGCAATAATAACGTCCGGTTTAAAGGTTTTAAACTGGGATGCACCCGCCTGCAAAATATCAATGCTGGGATCGGGCGTGACTGCGCTAAAAATAGAAACGGAAGCCTGGGGCATCTCATTAATCAGGTAGCGTGTTTTACCGGACGTCGCCATAAAATTATCAGTGACAATGCCCACTTTTTTATGATTCAGACGCCGCAGAGTACTGATAGCATCTTCGCCAAAGTAGACGTCAGGAATGGAAAAAAATAGCTCGCCATTGAATAACAACCCTATCCTAAAATTATGTTCGGCCCAGCGGTGCCGCACTGGAAAGAGATTGCATGTTGTCATGGAATACAAAAGAAGACGCTGGCTCTGTTTGTGCTCCGTCAGGATTATGTTGCTGTTATCGGGAGGCGGTGACAAAAAAATATAGTGAGAGGTGGGGGAGGGGCAAATAAATCGGGTGTAGGCACCACGGCAGCGAGGGGAGAGGGTGGCAAAGGTGGGCCAGTATCCCAGCGATTCATCATAATAATGTCGTGAAATGGGCTCGATGGGAAAAGTGTCGTTAACCAGCGAAGCGTCGGAACCATCGTTATAAAGATAGCCATATTCTCCTGATGAATGTGTTTTTAACCACCCGCCGAAATAAAAATGACCGTGATTAATGACGACGTTTTGGATTGTGATGCTTTCTCCTGGTTTGACCCATCGCGCTGGCGTGGTATTGCTACGGGCGGCGCTTTCTCGCGATGGTTGGCGGCTGGTGCTGTATTCAACCGTCTGCCCATTAACGAAAGTAAAGGTTGCCAGTTCGTCATCATCGTAGGACTGAGAATGCATATTTCTCACGCTGCTGTCTGGCTTATTGAGAGATTCTTGTCGGGATGAATGATTTATTTTGGTGATGATTTTGCTGCTTATATTGGGGGGCAGCGATTTTTTCTTTTTGGAAAACAGAAGCCAGATAACCACCAGCATAATAACAAATACCTAGAAGCCCATTCTGTGCCCTTAATCGCTGATAACGCTTCCCGTCATTGTTCTACGATCGGCAAAGGCGGTAAGCATAAAACTGGAAGAGAGATCATAAAATGATACCGCGAATTGGCTGGAGTACAAGCATAAAAACCATATTATTCAAAAGGCTTATGCCATATGGCTGGGGGATCAATTTGCAGGACCAGGTTATACCTGTGAGTCGCGCATAAAACGATTGATTTCATCTTGTGCATGACGAAGACGATCGGCAATGTCAGCAAATCCGTCAGGCTCACGAAAGAACATTCCCCCTTCCACTGCCGTTTGATGATCCCCGGCGATCGCGGCGAATCGTTCAGCATCGTCAGGCAACAGTTGCAAGTATCCGACAATCACCTGAGTAAAATCAACTCCCGGCACAGACCAGCGGCGTTGCTTCATCTCAACCACATTCCGCATGGCCTCCTGTGTTTCATAGGGACTGGCGAAATTATTACGCAGCAGACAATCCACATCATACCAGTGGCGTGCCAGCCGGGCCGGATTTGGCGCTTTGGTTTGTGTGCAGAACTGGTGCAGCGCCGTCAGTTTTTCCCAAAGAATATAACCGGTGTCATAAGCGTTTACGGTCGCGGCAGGTAACTGAAGTGCATCCATTCCTGCAATCCCGGACAGATAGCTCACAACAGGCATCAGAGCGGTTGGCTTGCCACGATTTCGTCCGCCAAATTCCAGCAGAATATGATCGCGTTGATAGGCCATATTGTCTTCTTTCACCCGCGGGAAATTGATGTCTATTTTTTCGCCACCGCTGTCGGGTTCCATTTTTGCTTCAAGTCCCGGGATTTCATAAATCTGAAAGCGTTGGTTTAGCCGTTCTACCAGAGTACTTGTCCATTTTGTTAAGCGCTCTTGCTGCTGATCTCTGAACCGGCGATTCTGGCTATTATTTTGCGTGCTTTGCTCCCACGCCTGCTGTTCTTCCTCTTCTGAATGACCTGCCAGATCGGCCCAGTGAACAGAGAGATCGATATCTTCAGAAAAACGTTCAATCACGTTCCAGCATTTACTTAATGCCGTTCCACCTTTAAACGCGACAGATAATTCTCCCAACAACTCCTCATTAAAAAGTAACCGGAGGATTTCCGTTACCCAGAGATCCTTTTCCAGAAAACTGGCTCCCAGTCCGGAGGGATGCTGCTGCGCCGCGTAAGAGAGGATTGCCTGAAGATCACGGCGTTGCGATGCGCTCTGGTAGTAATCGAAAATGTTCATCAAAGCGCCTTTTGCAATGTCATAAGCTGCGAGCGCCATGCATGAAGCGCGGGTTCATTCATTAACTTTCCGGCAATCTGTCGCGCTTTCGCAGACGGGATGCTCAGTCGATGAAAAGCATTCTTCAGCGTTTCCGGCGGGGTATGTTCCTGCTCCAGACTTAGCAAACCGCGCATCAACTCACCTTCAGGCCGGTTCAGCCAACGTAGCCGACTTGCTGATTTATGCTGGATCCGGACCAACTCATTGCCGACGCGGAACTCTCGCGTAGGGCCATTTGACCAGTAGATGCGTTTAACCGGCGCCTGCATTTGCAGCCCTAACCGGTAAGCGGCTTCCAGTCCCTGAAGGGTGATTTTGTAACCGCGCTCTCTTGCCCATACTGCGGCAACGGCATTGGCGCTGGCGACAACGTTAACAGAGGGGATGTTTTTCAACGGCTTTGGCCGGGAGTAAAAACCGCGTTCAACCCGGACCAGCAGACCTTCTTTGACCAGACGGCTCATTGCCTGTTGCACCGACGCGCGGCTTCCCAGCGCATAAAATCCGCTGATGGAAAAGGGGATGCCACGCTTCATGCGGTGAACCCGCTGGCGGGCCAGAGCGGCAACAGACATTTATTCTCCTAAACTGACGCTTTATTTTGATGTGTTTTTATTTTAAACCATATCTATCAAGGTATACAAGAGTATTTATGTCAGCAGAAATATATCAATCATTGATATATTTAATGGCGGGCCACTATGGGACGTGACCCTGTCGATTTCTGTATCAGGCCTCCGCGTTTAGTGGTTCAGCATTGCGTCTGAATCTGGGGTCGTCTTGTTTTCCGTGCTGATTTGCCCAACCAATAACCTGATCCAGCAATTGCTGCATGTAATCACCGGTATCCCTGATGGTTTCGAAAGGAGAATGCTGCCCGGAGGACAGGAGTGCGGTCAGTCAATCCTGAACGCCAGTAGCCAGGCCTTCGTCCTGAGTGATTTGCAGATAAGCATTTAGCGGCTTATCTTTCGATGCTTCGTCTCCGCCCAGAAAACGTTCAAAGTCAGGAACACTGACGCGGTGGCGAACCGTAAGCCCTTCACTTCGGGCCTCTCGGATAGCTTTTTTGATTTTTTCGTTTTCTGTCCACGTACCATTTTTGGTACCGTTCGATTTTTGCGGTGAATCGGCGTCATGCACCAGACTGAAATCAATTTTGAAATGCGTAAGCACTTTTATTAGTGGTACCAATATGGCTTTTCCTCGGGCGCGGATGATTGCGACCTGATCCATCATTGCATGATTACGTTCTATGATGGACGCCATAAACGCAGCATGTTCCGTATCGTTCTGACGCAGCCACAAAGTATATGTCGGAGCCAGATTGTACTTCTTATAAGCGGCAAGGGGGGACTAAAAGTACTTCTCCCTCTCCTGGAGAACGTCCTAATGGAAATCCCCAATTCGAAGTGTTATCTATTTAAACCTGCTGAACTTGGCAGAGCGTTTGCAAAATTTTTGAGCCGATCATCCTCGCTCTTTTCACCAGTGCATATTATTTATAAACATTTTTATAACATTGAATAGTATATTAACACCTTTTCAAAAAGCACTAATAGATAGGTTTTTTTTAAAAGGAATACATATGATCATGCTTTATAAGAAGTTTTTAGTTAGGTTGGATTTTGACTAATTAATATTCTGGTGAGGAAGCCATATAGATGGTTGAGCATAAGTTTTTGTTGTTGTGGATGCTTATTGTTGTGTTCTTTTCTTATTGCATTTTTAGTATGAAAATATTCTTTTTTATTGATTCTGTGAGTGATGATTCCAGAAGGAAAAACGTTGACGGTTTGCGTTTTTTTCTGTCTGCATTAGTTGCATTCCACCACTATGTCCTCTGCTATTATTATTTTGAAGGAAAAGGATGGGCACTTGAAAATCTCAGCGATTATGCTTTCAACATGAGAGCAGGTTCTGTTGCGGTAATGATATTTTTTATTCTTTCAGGGTTTTTATTTTATGGTTTAAAAACTGATAAATGGGATGTTTTTTATTTCAAAAGATTCCTGCGTATCGCGCCTGTATTCTTTTTTTCATCTTTGATTTGTATTGCTGTTGCTGCTTTTATCAGACGTCATGAACTTGATTATACTGATTTTAGATATAGTTTTTTACTATGGTTTGATGCCGGAATTACCGGCGAGAAAAGCAGTTTGCTGGGTATGCCGGATTCCATGTTTATTAACGCAAGCGTTACATGGACATTGTTCTGGGAGTGGGGGCTTTATTTTAGCTTGCCACTGGTTTTATTGCTAAGAGACAAGGCGAAGCCTTTAACTTTTTCTTTGATCTGCTTGTTTCTTTCCGTTTACGTTTTTCGTGTCATGAAACCAGAGTATAGTATATTTTTGGCATGTTTCTCATGTGGTTTTCTGGCCCGGGCCTGGGTTTTTGATAAAAGATATAGTAAGTTAAAATGTGACATTGGTGTGCTGAGTTGTGTCGGGATCTTATTTTTGTTCTACGAATCGCCATATAGTATCTATGCTCTCCCTGTTCTTGCATTATTATTTATCTTTATTGTCAGTGGTGGGGATGTCTTTGGGTTGCTGTCATGCAGGGCAATGGTAAGACTAGGGGAAATAAGCTATAGTATATATCTTCTGCATGGTATATTTTGGTTTTGCATGAATTATTTTATTAAACACTTCGGGGGTGGCATCAGCACAACAGCTTATATGATAATATCAGCAGCCACATTCATTGCCATGTTGCTTTTCTCATCTCTTACGTATCAGTTTATTGAAAAACCGTTCATGAAAATTGCAATGCGATTAGGTAAGAAGAGCTAAAGTAGAATCACCTGATAAAGTAAAGTCTGGCGGTGCCAGGCTTTACTTTATAGCTTACCAGCCAACCGCAAAACCAACATCGAGAGTGGCGTTATGGGAAGAGTCCCGTTACGTTTGTGTTCAGGGTTGTTTTATACTGAACGCCTGCTGCTATTGCATTCCCGTTTTCATAGTTGCCCAGCCCTATACCGTAAGAGAAAGTATCTTCAGCTATATACAGAATGGATGCTATTGCTGTAACGCCAGCAATACCCGCATTTAGTTTGTCTTCAGCCTCGCTAATCCTGTCGTTAGGTGGTTAAAATTGTCTATTTACTGATTCACAAAATTGATTAAACCGGTAGTGTGTATAAGTATTAGCGTTAAATTTTTCATAGTCAGCAATATCCTGTGCATACGTGATGCTCTGCTGATATTTATTATCCATATGATTATTAGATGTGGTAATCGCTTCATTTGTTGCAACGTTAATATTTGCAGCTAGTCCGTTTTTTGTATCGATAATTTTATTGGCAGTATAAGCGTTAGCATTAACGAATTTTTTGCTGACGAGTTATCTGTATAAATTCGCATGTCATTATTCGCGTTTATTACCCGTCACGTTAACCCGGAGTAATGACATATTAATTTTTTCATTGTAGTTGCTGTCGGTGTTATTATTGCCATAAACGTTTGCGATATCGTCATTTTCGATTTTATCTCCCTTTCCTATGATATTATTACCAGCACAGGCTATACATGTCGCGCCCATAGTCAGAAATAAAATGGCGATTTTAGATGATTTCATTTGTTGTTTCTTGGTTCGGGTTATTTACATGCTGAACGGTCATGAACATAACGCGTTCAGGGGCAGAGTAGTAAATCGGGCGCGAAAAAGAGAGTGTATTTTCTTATTCAGAAAAATTAATTTCTTAAAATGACTCGGGTATAAAAGAATTTATTAAGATGAACAGAGAATTATTAATCGATTTTTTAAGAGACGTTGAGTACAGGAAAATTTATCGTTTTAAGGGTTGTTAAAAATGTAAGGCTGGGTATTTTCACCAGTTTCTGACGGAGACAAATGCATCCGGAGAGGACAAGGTCAGCTTTCAAAGGGCATTTGAGCGGCTGGGCCACCACCGGCAGGATAACAGCACGATGTACACCTGCCATTGGTACCAGAATGAGCAAAGAGAGGGGCATTTTCAGAAGGTTATCTGAAGTGGCGGCATACGGTACTGAATGACCAGAAGCGGGCTACGCGGAACATGCGGGCGCTGTTTAATTTGGGGATCAAACAGGGATTACTGCCACAAGCCGAGAATCCTCTCAACGGCGCGGGTGTTCGTCCCGGTACGAAAAAGAAAAGGTGCTGACGCAGGCACAGATGGATGCGATGTAACCGCTGCGGGCGTTCTTCCGGCGTTTGTCCCGGGCATGTAAATTCACGATCACTCCGTACTGGTTTCGGCACACGGTGGCACCCCACACGATGAAATCTCTGGAATGTAATCCGTATGCCCTGAAGAAGCTGCTGAGCCCTGTCAGCATTACATCCACACTGAAATATGGCGATGAAAGTGTTGAGAATTTGCGGGATAGACTGGAAACAGATTTAAGGTGCAGCCTGATGAATATGGCGCTGACATAATTTGCCAGGGGAAAGAAGATCTGTAAATATCACGCATAAAAAACTGACTATGCGAACAGGTCCGTTTTTCGTGAGTTTTTCAACTACGGCGACAGGATTGCAGTGCTATAAAGCAAAAAACCAGCCCGCAGGCTGGTTTTTCTAAATAAGTGGTGCCCGGACTCGGAATCGAACCAAGGACACGGGGATTTTCAATCCCCTGCTCTACCGACTGAGCTATCCGGGCAACGGGGCGCATTAAACCGTAATCCCACATTAACGTCAATAAAATTTCGCGAAATCCCGTTTGTTTGCTTAAGTTTGCGGCAAAATGTCCTTTACGTCAGCGCACCGCCCTGACGGCACTGGGCAAAACGTAGCACGTCCTCTGCCAGCCGATGGGCGGTGTCGACATCGGTCTGGCTGCGGTTGACCAGCATCCGACTGAGGCAGCCTTCCAGAATCAGTTCCATCTGTTTTGCGACCATGGCCGGATCGTCAACTTCAAGCTGGGTCAGTAGCTCATGGCTGAAGTCGTGTGCGGCCTGCTTTTGCTGATCGGCCAGTTGATGGATCGGGTGCGCCGGATCGGGATAAAACGTGCAGGCCGCAATAAACAGGCAGCCGGGATAACGGTTGTTGCTTACGCACTCGGTCAGTGCGCCGTAACGTGCCAGCAGTTTTTGCTCGGTGGTAAGCTCGTCATTGTGCAGCAGTTGCCTGCGCCAGGCCTCAACCTGTTGGCTGAGGTAGCGCAGTACGTCGTACAGCAGCGCTTCGCGGTCGGGCCAGAATCGCTGGAGTTCTTCCGGCGGATAATCAAGGCGCTCGGCAACCATCTCGAGCGTGGTGCTGGCTATCCCTCTTATTTCGAGTAATTTAAGGGCTTCTCCCAGGACGTCTTCACGTTGCACGATATTCTCCTCCATTTTATCCCCTGAAGTGTCGTTTATCGGGGCAGATTCTGCAAATGTGACTGAAAAGCGGGCGCATCCATAAAGCCTGTCACTCTGGCGTCGGGCTGTTCCTGCCCGGCGGTATCGAAAAATAAAATTGTCGGTAATCCCAGGACGTTAAGTCGCTTTAACAGCGCGATGTCTTCGGCGCTGTTGGCGGTGACGTCAGCCTGGAGCAGCACGCTATGATTTAAGGCCTGCTGAATCTGTGGGTCGCTGAACGTATATTTTTCAAATTCTTTACAGGCTACGCACCAGTCAGCATACAGATCTAACATGACAGGCTTACCGCGCGCCTGAGCCAGCGCCTGGTTGAGATCGTTGACGCTGGCAATGCGGGTGAAACTGAGATGCGGCTGGCTGGTGGTGATGGTGGTGCCGAAAACCCAATCCTGAAGCGGGCGGGCGGCAACCAGCGCCGCACCCAGCAGAACAATCTGCATGATGCGCATCCACGCTCGCGGTGCGTTGAGACTGGTGATAAATGCCCAGCCGAAGAAAGCGACACCGAGCAGCGCCCACAGCCGTAATCCCCATACGTCGCCGACGATCCGCTCCAGTAAAAATACCGGCAGCGCGAGAATAATAAAGCCGAAGGCGGTTTTAACGTGCGCCATCCACGGGCCGCTTTTCGGCAGCAGTCGGTTGCCGAAAACCGTGACCAGAATCAGGGGCAGCCCCATGCCGAGCGCGTAAAGATAAAGCGTGCCGCCGCCCAGCCACAGGTTCCCGCTCTGGGCGATATATAACAGAATGGCGCTGAGCGGCGCAGTGGTGCAGGGCGAACAGATAAGTCCGGCAATCGCGCCCATCATAAAGACGCCACCGGGGGATCCACCCTGCTGGCGGTTGCTCATCAGTGCCAGGCGGGTTTGTAGGGAGGAGGGCAGTTGCAGGGTGAACAGGCCGAACATCGACAGCGCCAGCAGGGTAAAGATAATCGACAGGCCGATAAGGACATACGGATGCTGGAGCGCTGCCTGAAATTGCAGGCCCGCAGCGGCAACGACCAGGCCAAGGGCGGTGTAGGTGAGCGCCATGCCCTGTACGTAAATAAATGCCAGCAGCAGGGCGCGGGCGGTGGAAAGCCGCTGCCTGCCGCCCAGTACGATGCCGGAGATTAACGGGTACATCGGCAGCACGCAGGGCGTGAAGGCGATGCCAATACCGATTAACAGTGCCCACAGGGCGGTGAAGGGGAGTTCGGCGTTGTCGCTCCCCCTCTCCACTGGGGAGAGGGAGGTGTTGGCTGCGGTGGCGGTGGTTGTCCTCTCTCTGGGGGAGGGGTTGGCTGCGCTGTTGGCTGCCTCGTCGGGCAAGGAGGACACGTCTGACCCGGAGCTTTCCCTCTCCTGAGGGAGAGGGCGTACCGCGCTCACCGGCACCACTTTCGTCTCCGGCGGATAGCAAAACCCTGCCGCTGCACAGCCCTGATACGTCACGCTCAGCGTCGCGCCTTGCTCCGCAGAGCGAAGAGTCACGGGCACCGACAGCTGCTGACGGTAAATCTCGCTCTTGCCATAAAACTCATCCTCATGGTTTTCTCCCGCCGGAAGCGCCAGCGGGGCGAGGTCTGCTTTTGAGGCGCTGATGTTGATCTGCTGGCGATAAAGGTAATAACCCTCTTTTACCTGCCAGGTGAGGTTAATATCATGCTGTTTTTGCTGAAAATCGAAAGTAAACGCCTGGTCAGCGGGAACAAACGTCGCGCGTCCGGGCGCATCAAAAAGACCGGCAAAAGCTGAGGCACTGCACAGTAGCAGGATCAGCGTAAGGATGCGTTGAGCCATGAGAGATAATCGTTGTCTGCGTGAATAACGGGTAACACCAGGAGTTCCGGGGTCTGATACGGATGATGCGATTTCAGGCAGTCGAGCAGCGCCTGTTGGTTAGCGGGAGACGTTTTCAGCACCATCTGCACTTCGTACTCCTGCTCCAGCTTACCTTCCCAGTAATACAGGGAGGTGGCGCCGGGAAGGAGAGTCACGCAGGCGGCGAGTTTATCCGCCAGCACTTTAGCGGCCAGATCCTGGGCGGTGGCTTCATCCGGGGCGGTACAGAGCACTACAACGGCGTTGGGCGTGGTCATCGTCAACCTCGTATCATCGAAAAGAGGCACTATACCACGCAAAGGATCGCGCGGGCCGTGCAATGGCCCGCGCTTAACATCATTTACAACAGGATCCCGCCAAAAATAAATCCGAGGATCACGCACAGACTGATCGCGATCACCCCGGGGACCAAAAAGGCGTGGTTGAAAACATATTTGCCGATGCGGGTGGAGCCGGTATCGTCCATTTCGACCGCCGCCAGCAGCGTCGGGTAGGTCGGCAGCACAAACAGCGCGGAAACGGCGGCAAAAGAGGCCACCGCCGTCAGCGGGCTGACGCCCAGCAGCAGCGCAGCGGGCATCAGCGCTTTGGTGGTCGCCGCCTGCGAATAGAGCAGGGTGGCCGCAAAGAACAATACCACCGCCAGCAGCCACGGATAGCTGTTCAGCAGATCGCCTGCAACCGCCTGAATATCCTGAATATGATGCTTAACGAAAGTATCACCCAGCCAGGCTACGCCGAGGACACAGATACAGGCGCTCATGCCAGATTTAAAGGTGCTGGCGTTGAGGATCTCGCCGGTATCCACTTTGCAGGTCAGACAAATCAGCGTCGCGATGGTCAGCATAAAGACCACAATCGCTTCGTTACGCGGCAGGATCGGGTTGGCGATAAGCCCTACTGTCGGGCTAATCGCCGTGGCATAGAGCATCACCGCCACGATACCGATTAAAAACAGCATCACCGAACGTTTGGCGTGCGGTTTGAGGTTAAAAACCTGGCTGCCGCGCAGTTTGATTTCGCCCTTCGCCAGACGTTCCTGATAGACCGGATCGTCTTTCAGTTCCGCGCCGAGGAAGTTACAGACCACGGCAGTCAGCATTACGGCGATCAGCGTGACCGGAATACAAACCGCCAGCAGCGTCAGATAGCTTACGCCCAGCGGTTCAAGGATACCGGCAAAGAAAACCACCGCTGCGGAAATCGGCGAGGCGGTAATGGCAATCTGCGAGGCGACGACGGCAATCGACAGCGGGCGGGAAGGCCGGATGCCCTGCTCCTTCGCGACTTCCGTGATCACCGGCAGGGTGGAAAATGCCGTGTGCCCGGTGCCCGCCAGAATGGTCATAAACCACGTTACCAGCGGTGCGAGGAACGTAATGTATTTTGGGTGCCGCCGCAGCATCCGCTCCGCGAGGCTCACGAGGAAATCCATCCCGCCCGCGACCTGCATGGCGGCAATCGCGGCGATCACCGCCATAATGATTTCAATGACGTCAAAAGGGATCGCGCCGGGGGGAATTTGAAAAAACAGGGTCAGGACGAGGACGCCCAGCCCGCCAGCAAAGCCGATGCCGATGCCGCCGAGACGGGCACCGAGATAGATCGCCAGCAGGACGATAACGAGTTCTGCACCAAACATAGAGGCCTTCTCTTATTTTAATGAATTGATATTAAATTGTTGTAATTAGGTAAATGCAAGCAACAAAAAAGGCACGTCATCGCTGACGTGCCTTCATGTTTAGCCAAACCAGTTACTGTTCGCTTTCATCAGTGTAACGCTTTGCTTTATAGGCCGGGTGCATCAGGTTCTGCGCCGAGAAAATATCATCCAGCTCGGTTTCGGTGAGCAGCCCGCGCTCCAGCACCACTTCACGCACGCTCTTACCGGTTTCGGCACAAATTTTGCCGACGATATCGCCGTTATGGTGGCCAATAAACGGGTTGAGATAGGTCACGATACCGATAGAGTTATAGACATAACCTTCGCAGACAGCCTTGTTAGCGGTGATGCCATTGATGCATTTTTCCAGCAGGTTGTAGCAGGCGTTGGTCAGAATGTGGATAGATTCAAACATCGCCTGACCAATAACCGGTTCCATCACGTTGAGCTGGAGCTGGCCCGCCTCAGACGCCATCGTTACCGTGGTATCGTTGCCGATGACCTTAAAGCACACCTGGTTAACCACTTCCGGCACCACCGGGTTAACCTTCGCGGGCATGATGGACGAACCGGCCTGCAACTCTGGCAGGTTGATTTCATTCAGCCCGGCGCGCGGACCGGAGGAGAGCAGGCGCAGGTCGTTACAGATTTTAGACATCTTCACGGCAAGGCGTTTCAGCGAGCTGTGCACCATGACGTAAGCGCCACAGTCGGAGGTCGCTTCAATCAGGTCTTCCGCCGGAACGACCGGCAGGTTGCTCACTTCAGCCAGCTTTTGTACCGCCAGATGCTGGTAGCCATCCGGGGTGTTCAGGCGCGTACCGATCGCCGTCGCGCCGAGGTTAACCTCCAGCAGCAGTTCGGCGGTACGCAGCAGGTTTTTCGTCTCTTCATTCAGCAGAACGTTAAAAGCGTGGAACTCCTGGCCGAGAGTCATCGGCACCGCATCCTGCAACTGGGTGCGCCCCATTTTCAGCACGTCCTGGAACTCAACCGCTTTTTTCTGGAAGCCTTCGCCCAACTGGTGAATGGCGTCGATCAGTTTGACGATCGAGGCATACACCGCGATACGGAACCCGGTCGGGTAAGCGTCGTTGGTGGACTGGCATTTATTGACGTGATCGTTAGGGTTAAGGAACTGGTATTCGCCTTTTTGATGGCCCATCAGCTCAAGACCGATGTTTGCCAGCACCTCGTTAGTATTCATGTTGACGGACGTACCCGCGCCGCCCTGATAGACGTCAACCGGGAACTGATCCATACATTTGCCATTGTTCAAAACTTCATCACAGGCGGCGATAATGGCGTTAGCCACATTTTTTGGGATGGTCTGTAGCTCTTTGTTTGCCAGAGCCGCTGCCTTCTTCACCATCACCATGCCGCGCACAAATTCAGGGATGTCACTGATTTTGCTGTTGCTGATATAGAAGTTTTCAATCGCTCTCAGAGTGTGGACGCCATAGTAGGCATCCGCTGGAACTTCCCTGGTGCCCAACAGGTCTTCTTCGATACGAATGTTGTTTAACATGTAAACCTTCTCTTTCAAGCTGCCAATGATTACACCAAATACGCAGTATTTATGTGGGTATGCGTATTTTCTGACCGACGATTATCTCCTGAATCGGCCTGGTGCCCACGATCATATGCTGATAATAGCGAATTGCAGTAATCTGGATCACTTATTCTGCGTGCGATCGCAAGATAATTATTGATGTGTGAAATGTATCACCACATTTACATTCACTGAAAAAATAGCCACCGAATCTGGTTGAACTTTCGCTATTCGCCTCCATCTCAAAAAGATGCGATTCGCAAACCTATTTTGGCAGGGGCTGGCAGGCCGCTGCCCACCACAGGAGAAGCCAGTGCGCTGGATACCTTTACTTGCTGTTTTCTTATACGTTTATATTGAGATTTCTATTTTTATCCAGGTTGCCCATGTGCTGGGCGTTCTGGTTACGCTGCTGCTGGTGATTTTCACTTCTTTCATTGGCATGTCGCTGGTGCGTAATCAGGGCTTTAAGAACTTTCTGCTGATGCAGCAAAAAATGGCAGCGGGTGAAAGCCCGGCGGCGGAAATGGTTAAAAGCGTTTCCCTGATCCTTGCCGGTCTGCTGCTGGTGCTGCCAGGGTTCTTTACCGATTTGCTGGGTCTGCTGCTGCTGTTGCCGCCAGTGCAGAAGCATCTGACCTTAAAACTGCTGCCGCACCTGCGCTTTTCGCGGATGCCGGGCGGCGGGTTCAGCGCGGGTGGCGGTGAGACTTTTGACGGTGAATACCAGCGTAAGGATGACGAACGCGATCGCATTGAGCACAAAGACGATCGCTAATCGTTCAGGAAATCACCAGGGCGCGCTTTGGCAATAGCAGCCACAGCGCGGCCAGCATCACGATGGCGTACAGGCTTTTGACCCCCACCATCGCCAGCAGCATCAGGCAAAGCAGACTGCCGATGACCGCCAGCGCTTTATATCGACCTTTCAGCAGACGGCAGCCTGCCAGCATACACAGCAAATAAATCATGATGAAAATGCCGTTGGCGTAGACGATCAGCGCATCCAGATTGATCTCCAGTGCGTAAATCGCCACGGTACACACCACGCAGCAGCCCAAAACGGCATTGAGGGCATTCATTGGCAGCTGTTTTTTCGACAGGCTGGCAAGCGCGCTTTGTGGTTTCCACTGCGCCTGCGACCAGACCAGTCGCGCAAAACTCTGGATATAAATGTTGAGACTGGCGAAGCAGGCCAGATAACCGATAATGCAGGCTACCCACTGCGCCTTCACGCCAAAAAGCTGGACCACAATGGCGGGTAGCGACGCCGCCGCCGCGCGATCTGCGCCGTAGGCGTTAAAGTGCAGCACCAGCACGGTACAAGCCCAGTAGACCGAACCGGCCAGCAGCAGACCGATCATCAGAGCGCGTGGAAAATCGCGCTCCGGGTGCCTGAACTCCGAGGCCAGATGCGCGAAGGCTTCGAGGCCGACGAAGCACCAGAACATCACCGCCAGCGCGGCAAACAGCGCGGAGGGCCGCACGTCAGCGGGGGCAGGGAAGGGGATCTCCGCCAGCGTTAAATCGCCAAATGCCCATATGGCGACGATCAGCGCCACAATCAGCACCGCAACCAGACTTTGCAGGTTAGCGCTGGAGCCTGCGCCGCGCGTGCCGACGAGCCAAATCAAAGCGAGTGTGATCAGCTCCGCCATCAATAGCTGCCAGCCGTGCCAGCCGAACATCGCCTGCCAGAAACCGGCGGCAATATGCAGCGCGGCAGGCAGGCCGACGGGGATCACCGACAAAAACAGCCAGCCGGTGACTCTTTCCAGCCGTGGACCAAACGCCATCCCGACAAAGTGCGCCACCCCGCCCGCACTGGGGAAATGGCGGCCGAGAATGGCAAACACGATCGCAATCGGGAAGACCAGCGCAATCAGCACCGGCCACGCCCACAAACTGTTATTTTCCGCGACGAATGCCGCCAGCGCCGGAACAGCAAACACGCCGGTTCCCAGTAGCGAGGTGGAAAGCAGGCCTACGCCCTGTGCCAGCCCCAGTTCTTGTTTCAAACCTGCCATGAATCATTTGCTCAGTGAATGCGGACCCTGACGGAATGGTATCACAATCACTTTTGCTTATAACGATGGCAGGCCGTCGGGAGGAAATTCTGTCTCCATACGTAAATTTTTTTTCTCTCTCCCCCTTGAAGGGGGAAAAAGCGACCCCCATCTCTCTGGCACCAGTCGGAGAAGCTGTTGCCATCCGACGTCATCCATAACTGATAAAGACTTTCTCAAAGGAGAGCTATCAATGAGTATTCGTCCGCTACATGATCGTGTGATCGTCAAACGCAAAGAAGTTGAATCCAAATCTGCTGGCGGTATCGTTCTGACCGGTTCTGCGGCAGGCAAATCAACTCGTGGCGAAATCATCGCTGTCGGTAAAGGCCGCATTCTGGAAAACGGTAATGTGCAGCCGCTGGACGTTAAAGTTGGCGATATCGTAATTTTTAACGATGGCTACGGCGTGAAGTCCGAGAAAATCGACAACGAAGAAGTGCTGATCATGTCCGAAAGCGACATCCTGGCAATTGTTGAAGCGTAATCCGCGACCGACACTGAACATACGAATTTAAGGGAAAGAGAAAATGGCAGCTAAAGACGTAAAATTCGGTAACGACGCTCGTGTGAAAATGCTGCGCGGCGTAAACGTACTGGCAGATGCAGTGAAAGTTACCCTCGGCCCGAAAGGCCGTAACGTGGTTCTGGATAAATCTTTCGGTGCACCGACCATCACTAAAGATGGCGTTTCCGTAGCACGTGAAATCGAACTGGAAGACAAGTTCGAAAACATGGGTGCGCAGATGGTGAAAGAAGTGGCCTCTAAAGCGAACGACGCTGCGGGCGACGGCACCACCACCGCAACCGTGCTGGCTCAGTCCATCATCACTGAAGGTCTGAAAGCCGTTGCTGCGGGCATGAACCCGATGGATCTGAAACGCGGTATCGACAAAGCTGTTCAGGCTGCGGTTGAAGAACTGAAAGCGCTGTCCGTACCCTGCTCCGACTCCAAAGCTATCGCGCAGGTGGGGACTATCTCCGCTAACTCCGACGAAACCGTAGGTAAACTGATCGCCGAAGCGATGGATAAAGTCGGTAAAGAAGGCGTGATTACCGTTGAAGACGGCACCGGTTTGCAGGACGAACTGGACGTGGTTGAAGGTATGCAGTTCGACCGTGGCTACCTGTCTCCTTACTTCATCAACAAGCCGGAAACTGGCGCAGTAGAACTGGAAAGCCCGTTCATCCTGCTGGCTGATAAAAAAATCTCTAACATCCGCGAAATGCTGCCGGTTCTCGAAGCCGTCGCAAAAGCTGGCAAACCGCTGCTGATCATCGCTGAAGATGTTGAAGGCGAAGCGCTGGCTACGCTGGTGGTTAACACCATGCGCGGCATCGTGAAAGTGGCTGCGGTGAAAGCACCGGGCTTCGGCGACCGTCGTAAAGCGATGTTGCAGGATATCGCTACGCTGACCGGTGGTACCGTGATCTCTGAAGAAATCGGTATGGAACTGGAAAAAGCTACCCTGGAAGATCTGGGTCAGGCAAAACGCGTTGTCATCAACAAAGACACCACCACCATCATCGATGGCGTGGGTGAAGAAGCGGCCATTCAGGGTCGTGTGACTCAGATCCGCCAGCAGATCGAAGAAGCCACTTCTGATTACGACCGTGAAAAACTGCAGGAGCGCGTAGCGAAACTGGCAGGCGGCGTTGCGGTAATCAAAGTCGGTGCTGCGACTGAAGTTGAAATGAAAGAGAAAAAAGCACGCGTTGAAGATGCCCTGCACGCTACCCGTGCTGCGGTAGAAGAAGGCGTGGTTGCTGGCGGTGGCGTTGCGCTGATCCGCGTAGCTTCCAAACTGGGCGAACTGCGTGGTCAGAACGAAGACCAGAACGTGGGTATCAAAGTTGCGCTGCGCGCGATGGAATCCCCGCTGCGTCAGATCGTGCTGAACTGCGGTGAAGAGCCGTCAGTAGTCGCTAACACCGTGAAAGCTGGCGACGGTAACTACGGTTACAACGCAGCGACCGAAGAATACGGTAACATGATCGACATGGGTATCCTGGACCCAACCAAAGTGACTCGTTCTGCGCTGCAGTACGCGGCTTCCGTGGCTGGCCTGATGATCACCACCGAGTGCATGGTTACCGACCTGCCGAAAGCTGACGCACCTGACTTAGGTGGCGCTGGCGGTATGGGCGGCATGGGTGGCATGGGCGGTATGATGTAATTGCCCTGCACCTCGCAGAAATGAATAAACCCCCGGTCAGAAATGTCCGGGGGTTTTTCTTTTGGTCATCTTTTTAGTATAAGTTCTAAACACGGACACGTTTGTCCAGCTAAACGATAACGAGGAATAACATGCGCGGAAAAATCTCAGCAGGGATCGTGGGTGCAGCACTACTGCTGGCGGGGTGTAGTTCCAGCAATGACCTGACCGCTGGCGGGCAGAGCGTTCGCTTTGTCGAAGAAAAGCCGGGCGCAGAATGCCAGCTGGTTGGCACGGCTAACGGCAAGCAGAGCAACTGGCTCTCTGGTCAGCACGGTGAAGAAGGCGGCTCCATGCGCGGCGCGGCAAATGCGCTGCGTAATCAAGCGGCGGCCATGGGCGGCAACGTGATTTATGGTGTCAGCAGCCCGACGCAGGGCATGCTGTCGAGCTTTGTGCCGACCGCCAGCGAGATGCAGGGGCAGGTTTATAAGTGCCCGAACTGATGGACTGTACAATGCCCCCGCGAACCGGGGGCATTGTTGTTTCAGGAGGCGTGTTTCTGCTGAACGCTCTGGTGTAGCTGGTAGAGCGCGCGCATACATTGTTCCTGCGTCAGCGGCTGGGTGTTATTCGCCGCGATAGTTCTGACAAACACCTGGCAGGGTTTATCTTTTAATTTACCCAGGCGGGCGCTGTAACTTAACAGGCGGTGCGAAATGGCCTCGGCGCTTTTGGATTGTGATGTACTGCGGGTTTTCGCCACCGTTCCGCAGTGCTGCTGTTTACCCTGCTCGTCGGTATATTGATAAACCATCGCCAGATAATAATTGAAAAGATCTAATTTCCACTGCGGCTGCTGGTAAGTATCAAATTCGAAGCTGCTGTTATCCAGGCAGTCAACGTCATAGAGCGGCAGAAAATCGAGCAGCGAAGAGAGGCGCAGCGACAGTTCACGCATTTTGGCGTTATTGATTGCCTGGATAATAGCCTGCACGACTAACGCAATCTGTAGCTCATTAATTTCAATATCCAGCGTTTCGCCACCGTGAAGGGTGAATTTGAACAGCAGATTTTCACCGGTATTGTTACTCAGCTCGATGTTATCAACGCGCTGGGTGGCGTCAGCATTGCGCAGTTCTTCTTCAGCGATCGTCGGAATGTTGGTATGCATTTTTTTGACGACAAGATTACGGGCATTGTTCAGCGCAAGGCATTGTTCTTCAGCAAGTTGGGCGTGCTGCCATAGCCGGTGTTCCAGCGCGATAAGCAGATCTCTGAGTACCAGCGCGGGTAAAAAGAGCAGCGTTTCTTTATTTCGCGGCTGCTTTATTTTTAGCGCCAGTGCCACAAAATCATCACCCTTACGAATGATTCCAGTGTTAATTCCCTTAATAGTCATTGCCATTGCGGTTCTCCCTAACCATTTATAATAAAACAGTTAAAAGTGATTAATAAAGAATTTATATATATAAGGACAGCATTATGCGTCCGTCATTTTAAATCAATGCATTAAGAATACAACGCCCAATTTATTACGCCTGGCTGTATCAGTCAGGCGTAATAATCTATTTAATGAATGTATATAGGTTTATTATTTTTGACGCAAATGTAAATCAATCGGTGTTTTACTTGGCTCGCCGCCAATTTCGCGCGCCAGTTTTGGCACCATATAACCGGAAATAAGCGTTAGCAGCTCGCGCATAATCGTTCGCGCTTCATCATCGCTGACCATAAAATGCGCCGCGCCCTGGACTTTATCCAGCACGTGCAGATAGTAAGGCATCACCCCGGCATCAAAGAGCGCGTTGCTCAGCGCCGCCAGCGTTTTAGCGTTATCATTCACGCCGCGCAGGAGTACGCTCTGATTGAGCAGCGTCACGCCTGCCTGGCGCAATTTCGTCATGGCATGACGAAACGCAGCGTCGATCTCTCTCGCATGGTTAATATGATTCACCAGCAAAATTTGCAGCGGCGAACTGGCGAAGCGCGCTGCCAGCGTATCGGTGATGCGCGCGGGGATAACAACCGGCAGGCGGCTGTGAATGCGCAGGCGTTTGATGTGCGGAATGGCTTCCAGCCCGGCGAGCAGCCAGTCCAGCTCATGATCTTTCGCCATCAGCGGATCGCCGCCTGAAAAGATAATTTCATCCAGTTCCGGGTGGGCAGCAATATAGTCAAGCGCGTTCTGCCAGTTACGTTTATTGCCCTGGTTATCGGCATACGGGAAGTGGCGGCGGAAGCAGTAGCGGCAGTTTACCGCGCAGCCGCCCTTCACCAGCAGCAGGGCGCGATTCTGGTACTTATGCAGTAAACCGGGGACCACGCTGTGCTGTTCATCGAGCGGATCGGTGCTAAAACCCGGCGTGACGATAAATTCATCGGGTGTAGTAACGACCTGACGCAGCAGCGGATCGTGCGGGTTTCCTTTCTCCATCCGCGCGGCAAACGCACGGGGAACGCGCAGGGCAAACAGACGTTTTGCATCAATGCCTGCGAGCAGGGCGGCATCTGCGTCTACATTTAGAAGACGCAGGAGTTCAGAGGGATCGGTAATAACATCGGCAAGTTGCGTTAACCAATCTTCTCTGGACGGGGTATTTAGGGTTACAATATGCGCCATTTTGTGGCTTAGCTACCATTTAACAATTTCAGAGGGCCTTATGGCAACGTACTATAGCAACGATTTTCGTGCTGGTCTTAAAATCATGTTGGACGGCGAACCTTACGCGGTTGAATCCAGTGAATTCGTGAAACCCGGCAAAGGCCAGGCATTCGCACGCGTTAAGCTGCGCCGCCTGCTGACCGGCTCCCGCCTGGAAAAAACCTTTAAATCGACCGACTCCGCTGAAGGCGCAGACGTTGTAGATATGAACCTGACTTACCTGTACAACGACGGTGAGTTCTGGCACTTCATGAACAACGAAACGTTTGAACAGCTTTCCGCTGACGCAAAAGCAATCGGCGACAGCGAAAAATGGCTGCTGGACCAGGCTGAATGCATCGTTACCCTATGGAATGGTCAGCCGATCTCCGTGACTCCGCCGAACTTCGTTGAACTGGAAATCGTTGATACCGATCCAGGTCTGAAAGGCGACACCGCAGGCACCGGCGGCAAACCTGCCACCCTGTCTACCGGCGCAGTGGTTAAAGTACCGCTGTTCGTCCAGGTCGGTGAAGTGATCAAAGTTGATACCCGTTCCGGCGAATACGTTTCTCGCGTAAAATAATGCCGCTGAAGCCCGCCAGCGCTGGCGGGCTAAGCCTCTGGCGCAGCACCTGATTGCGCCTTATACCGCTTCGCTTCTTCACATACTCCTAAAAATTCTTCCGCCGCCGCCATTTTCCAGGATTTTGTCTATGCTTAAGTTGCTATACACAAATAACACTGGTGAATAAAGGAAGAACTTATGATTAAGAAAACAATTGCTGCGATCTTTTCAGTGCTGGTGCTTTCTTCAGTATTAACCGCCTGTAACACCACCCGTGGGGTAGGCGAAGACATTTCTGACGGCGGCAGCGCGATCTCTGGCGCAGCAACCAAAGCTCAGCAGTAAGATATTCAGCGCTTAACGCCATACGGTACGGCTTTACGGTCGTACCGTTATGACGTCTGCGCGGTGATGCGCTCGCCGGAGGAGAGAAAAGGTGAGAATCGATTATCCATCCTCAGCTTCAGGCGAATATTCCGCTTATAGGTGTACACCGTTTTCCCGCTAATGCTCAGCATTCTGGCAATCAATGGATTGCTCATCCCTTCCAGCCATAAAGACAGCACTTTCTCTTCCTGACGCGTCAGCAGCGGGCTTATCGTATGGGTATAGTTAAGCCACGGGCGTGAATTTAAGGCATTCTCAATCATATTGGTAATATGCTGGAGCTGGGTTTTTTTGGACAGCGTCACCAGCACCGCTTCATGATGGGTGTAGTTACGCATTGGCCGGTACTGAAGCAAAATAACCTGACTGCGTTGTCCACAGGCGGCAAATATGGCCGCAATCAAATTTGCCTGCGTAGGATCGTCCTGAAAACCGCTGAAATCAGCGATGACCAGACTGGGCTGCCAGTGTTCAATATGCTCTTTGGCTAAAAAAAGACTATTAAGACTGGTCACCATCACCGGGGAGGTAAAATAGTCGCTGCGGGCAAGCCATGTCTCAAGACCGTGACGACTAAACTGGCAGCGGTCAATTATCAGGATTTTATACATACGGTTTTCATAATTAATGGAGAGCGAGACAGTCGCCCTTCAACGGCAATAACATCATAATGAAGCCTGGCTTAAGATGAAGCTGAGATTTGCGCTGATAAATAGAGCTATTTCTAAGAATAAAACTTAAGCGAAATTATTGAGTTTTCATTTGTACTGGCTAAAATATATTTTCAACTGGCCTTGCGGGACGACCCGTAAGCGCATCTCACAATGGGGACGGCCCCGCACTGGAGCCTTATATGTCCTGGTTAATTCTTGTTATTGCAGGTCTTCTTGAAGTGGTCTGGGCCATTGGTCTGAAATATACCCACGGCTTTAGCCGCCTGACACCAGGCATTATCACCCTTACGGCGATGGCATTTAGCTTTGCGTTACTGGCATGGGCGATGAAAACGCTGCCCGTCGGTACTGCGTATGCGGTATGGACCGGGATTGGCGCGGTCGGTGCCGCGATTACGGGGATCGTGCTTTTTGGCGAATCGGCCAACCCGGCGCGGATCGTCAGTCTGCTGCTGATCGTTGCCGGTATTATTGGCCTGAAACTCAGCACCCATTAATGCGGCTGATCGACCCAGATGAGCTTCTCAACCGCAAAGCCCTGCCGGGTCGCGGTGTCCAGCATCTGCTGTTTCATTTCTTTCGAAATGGTTGGCGTGCGGGAAAGTATCCACAAATAGTCGCGATCCGGCCCGCAAACCAGCGCGTGTTTATATTCTTTATCCAGCGCAATGATGTTATATCCGCCATAGAAGGGACCGAAGAAAGAGACCTTCAGCGCGGCCCGGCTCGGATCGCCGGTGAAATACGCTTTGCCGACCGACTGCTGCCACATGCCGCGATCCGGGTTATAACCCCGGTTGATGACCCGCAGGCCGCCGTCATCGCGCAGGCTGTACGTCGCGGTGACACGTTCCAGTCCACGCTCAAAACGGTGATCGAAACGGGCAATTTCATACCACGTTCCCAGATAGCGCTGGGTATTGAAATTATTAATGACGGTTACGCCGGGAGGAGGCGTGGGGGTACTACAGGCGACCAGCAAAAACGCAGCGGCAGCGGTAGCAACAAACGGCAGCAGACGCAGGGTACGCATGGTATTTTCCTTGCAGGTTTTTAAGCTAAGTGTAGAACCCGCCGGGAAAATTGCCGTACCGTAATAAAAAAATAGCCCTGCCACGCGCAGGCGGCAGGGCTGATGGATTACAGGAAAATGACGCCGACCAGCGCGACGACGGATAAGATCGCCGCCAGGCCGTAAAAGACCCATTTTCCGTTAGGGACGTGGATTTTCAGATCGTGCATCATGTGATGAATACGGTGCAGACCACACCACAGCGGCAAGACGATCATCAGGAAAATAAACGCGCGGCCAATCAGACTTTGGGCAAAGCCCAGCACGCGGCTGTAGCTGAGTGCATCATCGGGATAGAAACCGAGCGGCAGCATCAGGCCCACCAGCAGGATCATCACTGGTGCAACAACCGCGCACCACATACCGCCTGCGCCAAACAGTCCCCAGAATACCGGTTCGTCAGAGCGTTTTGGACTGGAATGAATCACGGGAGTCTCCTTACCAGAACAGGGCTACAAATAAAATCACCACGGTGACGATTGCCGTCACCACCCACAGCCCCGTAATCACCGGACCGGACCCCAGCTTTTCATCTTTAACGATGACAGTGGCCGCTTTAGGTGCCAGCTCAAACCAGGTTTTGGTATGCAGCAGCGCCGCCGCCAGGGCAATCAGGTTGAGGATCAACACCACCGGATTTTGCAGGAACCCGACAAAGCCTGCCCAGCTTTCCGGGCCGTGTTTCAGCGCGAACAGGCCGAAAATAAGCTCAATGCTGAACCACACCGCCATGATCGCCGTACCTTCACGCAGCATGTAGAAGCGATAAAACGGCAGGCTTTTCCACCAGCTCGTCGGCATGGGCCGAACGTAGGGTTTGCGTTTAGTCGTCATAATGCACTCCTTAGCGGGGTTTCAGGGTAGCGATAAGAAAGTCTTTCGAACTTTCAACTTTACCCTGCTGAATAGCGGCAGCCGGATCGACGTGTTTCGGGCACACCTCGGAGCAATAGCCAACAAACGTACAGGTCCACACGCCGTTTTGCCCGTTAAGCTGCGCCATACGTTCTTTCTTGCCGTGGTCGCGGCTGTCCTGGTTATAGCGATGGGCGAGGGTGATGGCAGCGGGGCCGATAAACTCTGGATTAAGGCCAAACTGCGGGCAGGCGGCGTAGCACAGGCCGCAGTTGATGCAGCCGGAGAACTGGTGATACTTCGCCATCTGCGCAGGCGTTTGTTTATTTGGCCCCTGATCCGGCGTGCGGGCATTGCCGATAATGTACGGCTTGATCGCTTCCAGACTCTCGATAAAGTGCGTCATATCAACCACCAGATCGCGCTCAATCGGGAAGTTAGCCAGCGCTTCAACCTTGATACCTTTGGTGTACTCACGCAGGAAGGTTTTGCAGGCCAGCTTCGGCACCTTATTGACCATCATGCCGCAGGAACCGCAAATCGCCATCCGGCAGGACCAGCGGTAGCTCAGATCCGGCGCGAGGTTGTCTTTGATATAGCCCAGTGCGTCGAGCAACGAGGTCTGTTCATCCCAGGGGACGTCATAGAAAGCGCTGTGCGGTGCAGCATCCACTTCCGGGTTGTAACGCACCACCTCCACTTTCATTGTTTGCATCTCAGCCATGCGTAGTCTCCTTTTTATCAGCGGCTTCCGACTCGCCACCGTAAACGCGTTTCGCAGGTGGCAGGGTGGTGATCTTCACATCGCTGTAGTCCAGGCGCGTGGTGCCGTCTGCATCACGAAATGCGAGGGTGTGTTTGAGGAAGTTCACGTCATCACGTTCGGTGCAGCCTTCGTCCAGACGCTGATGCGCGCCGCGTGACTCTTTGCGCGCCAGCGCGGAGTGCGCCATGCATTCGGCCACGTTCAGGCCGTGACCGAGTTCGATGGTATAAAGCAGGTCGGTATTGAAGACGCTGGAGGTATCGGTGATGCGCACGCGTTTAAAGCGCTCCTGAAGCTCCGCCAGCTTATCGACGGTTTTTTGCATCAGTTCCGGCGTGCGATAAATCCCGCAGCCTTCTTCCATCGACATCCCCATTTCATCGCGGATCTTCGCCCAGTTTTCATTACCTTCCTGATTCACCAGAGTTTTCAATCGTTGCTCAACGTCAGCAGCTTGGGCATTCAGCGCCGCGTCGTTAGCGGTGCTTGCGGAGGCTGCGCGTGTCATGGCCTGCTCACCGGCCAGGCGACCGAACACCACCAGTTCCGCCAGCGAGTTAGAACCGAGGCGGTTTGCGCCGTGCAGACCGACGGAGGAGCATTCACCCACTGCAAACAGACCCTGAATGCGCGATTCACAATTCTGGTCGGTTTCAATCCCGCCCATGGTGTAGTGCGCGGTCGGACGAACCGGGATCGGATCTTTCACCGGATCGACGCCTACGTAGGCTTTGGCCAGCTCGCAAATAAACGGCAGCCGCTCAAGGATTTTTTTCTCGCCGAGGTGGCGCAGATCGAGATACACCACGTCGCCGCGCGGAGTGCTGATGGTGTTACCTTTGCGCCATTCGTGCCAGAACGCCTGGGAAACTTTGTCGCGCGGACCCAGTTCCATATATTTGTTTTTCGGCTCGCCCAACGGCGTTTCCGGCCCCATGCCGTAATCCTGAAGATAGCGATAGCCGTCTTTATTGACCAGAATTCCGCCTTCGCCTCGGCAGCCTTCCGTCATCAGAATGCCAGAACCGGGCAGGCCGGTTGGGTGATACTGAACGAATTCCATATCCCGCAGCGGCACGCCGTGGTCGAGCGCCATCCCCATGCCGTCACCTGTGACGATACCGCCGTTGGTGTTGTAGCGATAAACGCGGCCCGCGCCGCCGGTCGCCATCACCACCGCATTTGCGCGAATTTGCACCAGCGTGCCTTCCATCATATTCATCGCGACCAGGCCGCGCGCGTGACCGTCATCGACCAGCAGATCGAGGACAAAATGTTCGTCAAAGCGCTGGATTTGCGGGAACTGTAGCGAGGTCTGGAAAAGGGTATGCAGCATGTGGAAGCCGGTTTTATCGGCGGCGAACCAGGTGCGCTCGATTTTCATACCGCCAAAGCGCCGCACGTTGACGCTGCCGTCCGGGCGACGACTCCACGGGCAGCCCCATTGCTCAAGCTGGGTCATTTCGGTAGGGCAGTGATGCACGAAATAATCCACGACGTCCTGCTCGCACAACCAGTCGCCACCGGCAACGGTATCGTGGAAGTGATATTCAAAGCTGTCATGATCCTGCGTTACCGCCGCCGATCCGCCTTCGGCGGCAACGGTATGGCTACGCATGGGGTAGACTTTCGAGATCAGTGCGATTTTAGCGTCAGGATTGGCCTGCGCTGCGGCAATCGCAGCACGTAGTCCTGCGCCACCAGCGCCTATGATGGCTATATCGGCTTGAAAAGTATGCACGACGTTCCTCCAGATTATTATTATTTCGCTGCCTTAACGAAAGTGTCGGCAACGAAAACGTATCCACTGCTCCTTTATTGGCAGGAAGTATACCCGTGGCGAAAGAAGGGAAATTTGACGTGTTCGATTTTTTTGCGGATCTGTCGGTTTATTTATTATTTTTATTGATGTATTTAGTTACTTAATTGCTATTGTGAATTTTATCCATCCTTAAACAGCAATTTGCTGCTCAAAATTTGTCTCTGCCAGGGGGAACGAGTAGACTTCGTGCCCTTAGCAAAAAACGGAGACAAAACCATGAGCGAGACGGCAACCTGGCAGCCGAGCGCATCCATTCCTAACCTGTTGAAACGTGCCAAAATCATGACGGAAATCCGTCGTTTTTTTGCCGACCGGGGCGTACTGGAGGTGGAAACTCCCTGCATGAGCCAGGCGACGGTAACGGACATTCACCTGTTCCCGTTTGAAACCCGTTTCGTGGGGCCGGGGCATTCGCAGGGCATGAACCTGTATCTGATGACCAGCCCGGAATACCATATGAAGCGCCTGCTGGCTGCGGGCTGCGGGCCGGTATATCAGCTTTGCCGTAGCTTCCGTAATGAAGAGATGGGCCGCCACCATAACCCGGAATTCACCATGCTGGAGTGGTATCGCCCGCACTACGATATGTACCGCCTGATGAACGAGGTGGACGATCTGCTGCAACAGGTACTGGAATGCCCGGCAGCGGAAACGCTCTCTTATCAGCAGGCGTTTCAGCGCCATCTGGAAATCGATCCGCTGTCTGCGGATAAAACCCAGCTCCGCCAGGCCGCAGCAAAGCTGGATCTCAGTAACATTGCCGATACCGAAGAAGATCGCGATACCCTGCTGCAACTGCTGTTTGCGATGGGCGTCGAACCGCACATTGGTAAAGAGCGCCCGGCGTTTGTTTATCACTTCCCGGCAAGCCAGGCCTCGCTGGCGCAAATCAGCACTGAAGATCACCGCGTAGCGGAGCGTTTTGAGGTCTACTTTAAAGGACTGGAGCTGGCAAACGGCTTCCACGAACTGACCGACGCGCGCGAGCAGCAGCAGCGTTTTGAGCAGGATAACCGCAAACGCGCGGCGCGCGGTCTGCCGCAGCAGCCCATTGATTACAACCTGCTGGAAGCGTTAAAAGCCGGACTGCCCGACTGTTCCGGCGTCGCGCTGGGCGTGGATCGTCTGGTGATGCTGGCGCTGGGCGCGGAAAGCCTCGCCGAAGTGCTGGCGTTCAGCGTTGACCGGGCCTGAGTCTTTCTCCCTTTTCAGCGAGGGAGAAAAGCATGGAAATAAAGCGTTACAACAGTAAAAACTGCCATTCCTCGTTTACATGGGGCATATCCCTGATGTGCCCCATATAGTCACAATAATTGTCTGGTCTTCTGTTACCATCCGCCGCTGCTACGCACCCTCAGGATGGTTTTATGACACAACCCATAAAAAAGATGAGCCTTATCGGGCTGATTTTAATGATATTTACCTCCGTTTTCGGCTTTGCCAATAGTCCTTCAGCGTACTTTTTGATGGGCTACAGCGCCACGCCGTTTTATATCCTTTCCGCCCTGTTTTTCTTCATTCCGTTTGCGCTGATGATGGCGGAAATGGGCGCGGCATACCGCAAAGAAGAGGGCGGAATTTACTCGTGGATGAATAACAGCGTCGGACCACGTTACGCTTTCATCGGCACCTTCATGTGGTTTTCCTCCTACGTGGTCTGGATGGTCAGCACCTCGGCAAAAATCTGGGTGCCGTTTTCCACCTTCCTGTTTGGCGTGGATAAAACCCAGACCTGGTCGCTGGCGGGCCTGAGCGCGACCCAGGCGATTGGCATTCTGGCCGCGTGCTGGATTGTAGTCATCACCGTGGTTGCCTCAAAAGGCATTAATAAAATCGCCCGCGTCACCGCCGTGGGGGGGATTGCGGTGATGTGCCTGAACCTGGTATTGCTGGTCGCCAGTATTGCCATCCTGTGTCTGAACGGCGGACACTTTGTGCAGGAGATCAACTTCGTTTCCTCGCCTAATCCTGATTATCAATCGGGACTGGCGATGCTGTCGTTTGTGGTTTTCGCGATCTTTGCCTATGGTGGAATTGAAGCCGTTGGCGGGCTGGTGGATAAAACCGACAGGCCGGAAAAAAACTTCGCCAGAGGCATCATCCTTGCCGCTATCGTCATTTCCGTGGGCTACGCGCTGGCGATTTTCCTCTGGGGCGTGAGCACCAACTGGCAGCAGGCGCTGAGTGACAAAAACGTCAGCCTCGGCAACATCACCTACGTACTGATGAACAATCTGGGGACGACGCTGGGGCAGGCAATGCAACTGACGCCGGACAGCGCGGTAGCGCTTGGGATCTGGTTTGCGCGCATCACCGGCTTGTCGATGTTCCTTGCCTATACCGGGGCGTTTTTCACGCTCATCTACTCGCCGCTAAAAGCGATTATTCAGGGGACGCCAAAAGCGCTGTGGCCCGCGCCAGTGACCCGCCTTAATGTTCACGGAATGCCTGCCAACGCCATGTGGATGCAGTGCCTGCTGGTATGCCTGTTTATTCTGCTGGTGTCGTTCGGCGGCGATACCGCTTCCGCGTTCTATAACAAACTGACGCTGATGGCGAACGTCTCGATGACGCTGCCCTACCTGTTTCTGACCCTCGCTTTCCCGTTCTTCAAAGCAAAACAGGATCTGGAGCGGCCTTTTGTGATCTTCAAAACCCGCGGCTCAACGCTTCTGGCGACCGTCATGGTGGTGCTGGTGGTGGCGTTTGCGAACGTTTTTACCATCATCCAGCCGGTGATTGAAGCGGATGACTGGAGCCGCGCCCTGTGGATGATCGGCGGTCCGATTTTCTTTTCGCTGCTGGCAACAGGTATTTATGAGAACTATTGCAGCCGGATGCGAAAACAACCGCAGTGGCAGGCGCAATAAAAGCAAGCCCGGCAGGAAGTGCCGGGCTTTTTACTTATAAACTCCCCGCCGGGCGCGATCCTTTGCCTGCCGACGTCAGCGTGCGTCCGGTTTGTCGACCCGATAGCGTCTCCAGCCGCATCTGGAACGGTGGGAACGGCATATCGATACCGTGCTCGCGGAAACCGGCCAGAATCAACTGGTGGATTTCATGGCGCAGCGGCATCCGGTGGCCCATTTCGGCGGCGTAAATACGCAGTTCAAATATCTGAATACCCTGCTGGAGATCGACAAGAAACACTTCCGGCGGCGGGTTGTCGATGACCAGCGAGCAGCGTTGCGATGCGGTCAGCAGGATCTGCGTAACCTCTTCGCTGTTGGCCTCCGACGGCGCGGGAATAGTCAGCACCACGCGGGTAACGGAATCTGACAGCGACCAGTTAATAAACTGCTCGGTGATAAACGCCTTGTTTGGCACGATGATCTCTTTGCGGTCCCAGTCGCTGATGGTGGTGGCGCGGGTGTTGATTTTGGTAATGCTGCCGGTCAAATCGCGAATGGTGACGGTATCGCCGATCCGAATCGGTTTTTCAAACAGGATGATCAGCCCGGAAATAAAGTTGGCGAAAATTTCCTGTAAGCCGAAGCCCAGCCCCAGACCGAGCGCCGCGACCAGCCATTGCAGTTTTGACCACTCAATGCCGATCATCGAGAAGCCCACCAGCCCGCCAATCAGCATCAGCAAATATTTGGTGATGGTGGTGATGGCATAGCCGGTGCCGGGTGCCAGCTCCAGATGCTGTAGCAGCGCCAGCTCCAGCAGCGCGGGCAGGTTACGCACCAGCTGCGTGGTGATGATAAACACCAGAATAGCGATCAGCACCGCGCCGAGGGTAATGGGTTCGATACTCTCCACCCCCTGAAGTGTGGAGGTGACATCCCATAGCGTAATGTTTTCGAGAAAGCCAAAGGCCGAATGAATTTCCGACCACAGGACGATCACCGACAGCAGCGCTATCAGCATCAGAATCGAACGCACCAGCCGCAGCGACTGGGTGCTGATGGCATCCAGATCCAGTTCGCTTTCGTCGATCTCCACCGCGCCCTCAAGGCTGGTGGTATGTGGCGTTTCTTCTTCGCCACGCGCGCGCTGGGCGAGAATTTCAGCACGGCGATGGCGGGCGCGATCAAAGGCCAGACGGCGGCGCTGGATCAGCATCCAGCGGCGGATGATATGGTAAATCACCAGCAGCAGGAACCAGATCGCCACCGACGTTTCCAGTCGTGCCAGCAGCGCCTGCGCAGTCGCCAGATAGCCCACTGCCGCCGCCAGAATCGCGATCAGCGGCGCGCCCATCATCATGTTCCACAACATGCTGTTGACCATATTCTCGCCTTTACCCTCTTTGTCGAGGTACAGCGGAATACCCGCGCGCTTCAGGCTTAATGTAACAATCGCCAGCGCGCCGCAAATCAGCATGAAACACAACCGGCCCAGCGAGGCCGAGAACTCACGGTCGTTCAGATTATCGAACATAATCAGCGCCATAATCAGCGGCACTATCAGCCCGATACTCATCAGGTAATAACGCATGGCGCGCGCTACGCGGTTTTGCGGCCAGCCAAAATGCGCCACGAACAGGCCGTTGGGACGGGCAAAGGTGGCGCAGATCATCACCACCCACAGCAGCGGCACGGTGGCGGTTACGCCGCTGCCGATAGCCACCGCCAGCGGATATAGCCACGCTTCGCGCAGGCCGTAGCCCAGCGTTGCCCACAGTACCGGCAACGGCGAGGCCACCAGAATTGACCAGAATACGGTGCGCAGGGTCAGCCAGAAGTGATCCTGAGTGACTTTGCCGACCCGTGAGGCAGAACGTTCAAGGAAACGGGTAAAGTGCCGCCGCGAATAAACGCTGCATCCCACCAGCACCAGCGCGCCAAACAGCGGCAGCAGCGTCTCTTTGCTGGTCAGCATCATAATGCTGGCTTTGCTTAACTGGCTGACGGTGTCCAGCGAGATAAGACGGCGTAAATCCTGGACAATCTCCAGCGGCCACGAAATCGTTATCGGACTGACATCGGAGGTCCAGAACAGATAGCGGTGGGTGGCCTCGTTGACCTCTTTCAGCGCGTCTTCCAGTTGGCTATTGGTAACTTTAAGCTTGGTTAGTTCCAGAATCAGCGTGTCGCCGCCCTGCAATAGCGAGCCGAGCAGTTCGCGCTGGGTACGCAACTGGGCATCCAGAATACGGGTCTGCTCCGCCGTCAGCGGCTGGCCGTCGGCCTGATGCATTTGCCGAAGCTGGCTCTGCTTATTGAGCAGATCCTCGTAGCGCATCCGGTGAACGCGAAGCTGCGCCATTTCGGTATCAAGCTGCTGCGGCTTGGGCATTTCCGGCAGACGGGCGACCTGCGCACGCAGCGCGTCGCCGAGCATATTGGACATCCCCAGCCACTGCGCCTGCTCGCGCAGCGTATTGAGTGCCTGACGGACCTGAAGCGTTTGATTGGTGCCCTGGCGCTGCTGCGATGCCACCAGATCCATCCGCTGCGCCTGCTGATTCAGCGCCTGGGATAATTCACGGTTAACGGCAAACTGCTTCACAATATCCGGCGGCAGGTTAGCGCTGTTTTCCGCCAGCAGTTCGGTGCTCTCCAGCGCTTTTTCTGCCTCGCGCTGACGCTGGCTGTTCACCTGATTACGCAATAGCTGTAAATACGCATCCAGTTGCTCACTTTGCTTTTGCGCCAGTTCGGAGCGCAGGCGGGAAAGTTCCTGGCGGTTATTCGCGGAGAGCTGCGCCAGCTCCAGTTCATCAACCAGCGCTTTAAGTTTGGCGGACTCCGCCTGTGCGGCAAGGCTTTGCGCCTGACTAAGCGCGGCGTTGCCGTTTTGCGTTCCTGCCCGGCGCTCCACCTCATTAAGCTGGCGGCGAACATCGGTTTGCTGCTGGGGAAGCTGATTCAGCGAGTCGGCGATTTCACGGGCGCGTTCCTGCTCCTGCTGGGCCTCGCGGCTTTTATCCAGCAACTGACTGCTGACCTGAAGAATTTCCTGAGTCAGCGCGTCGGTGGACATGCCCGCGGGCACGTCGCGCGGTTCATCGCGCAGGCTGTTAAGCTGGGCGCGCAGCGTCTGGGAAAGTTTGGGGAAGTTATCGATAACCTGCTGGTACTGCTGCGCGCGCTCAAGGGAGCCTTTTCGCTCCTCAAGCGCGTTAAGTGCAGACTGGAGCGCCTCGACGGCTTCGGGCTGGGCGGGTTTCGCCGCTTTTGCCTGCTCCAGTTCCTGGGTTATCTGTTTGGCGTCGGGGGCCGTCGCTGCGTACGCCCCCATGCTGAGGCACCAGGCCATCAGAAAAGTGATAATCAGGCGCACGGAAAACCCTTTTTGTTGAATTAAATATCGTCTCGCTTATCGTCAACCAGCGGGCTGGCTTCCAGCTCGGCGTTGACTTCTTCTTCCGGCAGCGGCGCAGGTTCAGCAACCGGCTGCACGAAGGCTTCGGTGGAAACTGCCAGCGGCTGGCCGATTTTAGTGACCGACAGGCTGTGCAGTTGCTCTGCCAGATCGACTTTACCCGGCGCAAACAGATTGATAACCGTCGAGCCGAGCTTAAAGCGGCCCATTTCCTGACCTTTCAGCAGCGCCACGGAGCCTTCACTCTCGCCTTCAGGCCAGGTCCAGCGCTTAATAATGCCTTCACGTGGCGGCGTAATGGTACCTGCCCAGATGGTTTCGATGCTGCCGACAATCGTCGCGCCGACCAGAATCTGCACCATCGGGCCAAATTCGGTATCAAAAAGGCAGATAACACGTTCGTTACGGGCGAAAAGATTCGGCACGTTCTGCGCGGTTAAGTGGTTCACGGAGAACAGATCGCCCGGCACGTAAATCATTTCGCGCAGAATGCCGTTGCATGGCATATGTACGCGGTGATAATCGCGCGGCGAAAGATAAGTGGTGACAAACGAGCCGTTGCGGAACTGGTCCGCCATGTGGTAGTTCCCCGCCAGAAGCGCTTCCAGCGAATAGTTATGGCCTTTCGCCTGCAAAATTTTATCGTTTTCAATTTTACCCAGCTGGCTGATCACGCCATCGGCAGGCATCACCAGCACGTTGGGATCGGTATTCAGCGGGCGAACTTCATCACGCAGCGGGCGGACAAAGAAATCGTTAAAGGTGCGGTAGCTGGCGGTATCGGGTTTTTGCGCCTCTTTCATATCGACTTTGTAATACCTGACAAACAGATCGATGACCAGCTTCGTCAGCCAGCCCGCGCGTTTGCTCGCGCCCCAGCCCGCCAGGCGAGTGAGCCACAGTTTCGGCAGAATGTATTGCAGCGAAAGTTTAAGATCGTTTAACACGATAGCCTCCAGGCCTTTGTTTTGTCGTTCCTGTCCCCGCGTGATGCGCGGATACATGAAAAAAGGGGGACGATTTTAGCGATGCTAAGCATAAATGTCAGTTATCGGTTTCAGAAAAGTTTTTACGCGTTTTTACCTGCGCCATGCTTTCCAGAATACGGTGATAATTTTCAAAGCGGCTCTCCGCGATTTTCCCGTTACCCACTGCTTCGCGAATAGCGCAGCCTGGATCGGTGTCGTGCTTGCAATCACGGTATTTGCACAGACCTAAGTAATCGTGGAATTCGACAAAGCCCTGGGTGATTTGTTCCGGCTCAAGATGCCACAGGCCGAACTCGCGCACGCCAGGGGAGTCGATAACGTCGCCGCCGTGCGGAAAGTGATACAGGCGTGCGGCGGTGGTGGTGTGCTGACCCAACCCGGAGTTATCAGACACGTCATTTGTCAGAATTTCTTGTTGCAGGCCCAGCAGCGCATTCAGCAGGCTGGATTTGCCCACCCCCGACTGACCGGCAAAAATGCTGATGCGGTCGGTTAACGCTTCTTCCAGCGGTTTCAGACCATCCTGGGTATGGCTGGATACCATCAGTACGCGATAACCAATGCCACGGTAGATATCCATCTGCTCATTCACGAAATCCATGCCTTCACCATCAAGCAGATCGATTTTGTTCAGCACGATGATCGGCTCAACGTCCAGCGTTTCACAGGCGACAAGATAGCGATCGATAATGTTAAGTGATAATTCTGGCAGGATCGCCGAGACGATCACGATCTGATCGATATTGGCGGCGATGGGCTTCACGCCGTCGTAGAAATCCGGGCGCGTCAGTACCGAGGTGCGCTCGTGTACCGCTTCGACAATGCCTTTTACATTAACGCCTTCTGCGGCTTCTTTACCCGGACGCCAGACCACGCGGTCACCGGTGACCAGGGAACGGATCGTGCGCCGAATGTTGCAGCGGTGCGTTTCACCGTCGGTGGATTCAACGTCAACATGCATCCCAAAGCGGCTGATGACGATGCCTTCAGACGGCTCGCCGAACAGATTGTCATCGTAGTCGGGCTTCTCCGAAGTCGTATCAAGACGGCGCTGATGGTTCGCTTTTACGCGGCGCTGTTGACCTTTGGAGAGTTTATTTTTGCTCAATCGTGCTGACTCCTGGTCGCCCATAACGGGCAAAACCTCTATGATACACGCTATTGTAGATGAATATAGTCACACTGAACGTGACGCGAGAAGGGTGGAAAATAGCATGAGTGCAAATGAAAACAACCTGATTTGGATCGATCTGGAGATGACGGGGCTGGATCCCGAGCGCGATCGTATTATTGAAATCGCCACCCTGGTGACCGACGCGAACCTGAATGTGCTGGCAGAAGGCCCGACCATTGCCGTTCACCAGTCCGATGCGCAACTGGCGCTGATGGATGACTGGAACGTGCGCACCCACACCGGCAGCGGGCTGGTGGCGCGAGTTAAGGCCAGCCAGATTGACGACCGCGCCGCTGAGCTCGCCACGATCGAATTTTTGCAGCAGTGGGTTCCGGCAGGAAAATCACCGATCTGCGGTAACAGCATCGGCCAGGATCGCCGCTTTCTGTTCAAATATATGCCGGAACTGGAAGCTTATTTCCATTACCGCTATCTGGATGTCAGCACCCTGAAAGAGCTGGCGCGTCGCTGGAAGCCGGAAATTCTCGACGGCTTTAAGAAAACGGGCACCCATCAGGCGATGGACGATATCCGTGAATCGGTGGCGGAACTGGCCTACTACCGCGAGCATTTTATTCAGCTTTAAACCTGGTGGGGCGGCGGTGCCGTCGCCCCGATACGCTTGCGCCGACGGGGATTTGTCGCTAAATTACCCACTTTGCTGATAAAATCAGCATTCAGGCGGAAAAGATAAAAAATTGCGGTTGTGGGGCTTGCAGCAAAAAGGAATTCTCGTATAATGCGCCTCCCGTACCGATGCAGAAATTGCAATGTTACGCAGAGCGGGAATAGCTCAGTTGGTAGAGCACGACCTTGCCAAGGTCGGGGTCGCGAGTTCGAGTCTCGTTTCCCGCTCCAAAATTTAATGAAGTACACCACCCAAGCGGGAATAGCTCAGTTGGTAGAGCACGACCTTGCCAAGGTCGGGGTCGCGAGT
>NZ_DAMAPU010000007.1:0-223966 GCF_032071645.1 Superficieibacter sp. | reverse complement strand
CGCCAATGCAGGGCACAGAGCAGTCAGACGGTACCTGGCTTGTCGCTGACGCTGCGGGCAATGAATATGTCATCACCGCGGTGGATCAGACCACCGGTAAAACCGACGGCTATATCGTCGCGCATAAAGATGCCAGTGGCGTTATCGATTACCGTGGTCGGTGGCAATTTGACGAGCAGGGCAACAAGGTTAAGTTAACGACTTACGAAACCATGGATGGCCTGACCTTGTCCGGCGGCGAAGTAAAAGAGTTCGCCAACAAAGGCAAAGCGTCAGCGGTCTATGAAAACACCGGTGAAACTAACACCCAGGACGATCCGAATGTGCAAGAGCACGAGTTCATTACGATTAAGGGGGAAACCACTTACCTGATGAGCGGTGACGTCAATCTGACTGACAGTAGCTCTGCAGTCCGCAATTTTGAACTTGATGGCGAAAATGCCCGCGCGGTGGTGGGTAAAAACAGCACGCTAACCCTCGACAATACTGGCGGTGATCGTCAAGCTGCAAGTGTTGCCAGCTCGCAAAACTACCAGGGCTATTTTGATAACTATGGCACTATGCTGTTGACGTCTAACAATATAAGGTCAACTGACGTTATCTATTTTGCTGGTGGGTCCACTACAATGGAAGTCAATGGCGGAAAACTGGATTTTACTAACCACAGCGGCGCGACGGTTAACCTGACCAATAACAACGAGCCCCAGGACCCAACGAAGACGTATCTCTATATGGGTGCCGGGAATTTCACCAACGACGGTACCATTACCGCCACCGGCGATAACATCACCATCGCCAACGCATTCGACAACAGTCAGTCGTCGCCGGGGACGCTGACCAATAATGGCACCATCACCATAAACGGTAATAACTCCACGGTATTTGAAGACCATGTTGGCACAACGTCAGTAAATAACGGCACCATTAATCTGGGTCTGGAGCAGGAAGCCTCGAAGAACGGTACAGGCATGACCGCTTTTAAAGTATCGGGCCCCAACAGTGTTGCCATTAACGGCAGTACGGGCGTGGTGAACGTCTATGCCAATGACTCCGCCGTCTTTGATCGTTCTGGCGGCGCAATTAACGTCCCCACCACATTAATCAACTACGGTACATACTATATTGCACCAGGCGTCACCGGCTCCAGTCTGGTACGCGGCGAAGATGACAGCGTGGTGCAGAACACCGTGCAGGGCTACACCGTCGGCACCCGCGCCAACGGCAGCTACGGCACCTACTCTGCCGACAGCTACACCATTGAAGAGGCGAAGGTCAATACCGGCTTTGCGCTGGGCACCAGCGCGCAAAGCGTCACGATGGATAACGTCTTCACCGGCCAGGATATTCAGGGGGAAGAGAATATCACCTCCAGCAGCGCCGTGTGGAACGCCAGCGCCAGCAAGGACAGCAGCGGCAATGTGGATGTGACCATGACCAAAAACGCCTACACCGACGTCGTCACCGACAGCGGGGTCAGCGACATGGCGCAGGCGCTTGACGCGGGCTACACCAACAACGCGCTGTACAACAGCCTCAACCTGGAAACCGCCGCGCAGGTCACTGACGCCATGCGCCAGCTCTCCGGCATGAAAGCCGTGACGGCCGGCCGTGAGTCACGCGTGCTCAGCAACCGCTTCAACATGCTGCACAACAGCGAAGTGAAAACCGAAAGCGGCCTCGGCTTTAACGTCATCGCGCAGAACGACAGCCGCGCCGAACTGGGCAACGACGCCCGCTTCGACATGCTCTCGCTCAGCCAGCGCTTTGACCTGACCCCGGCACAGAACCTGAATCTGCAGTACGGTATGGCGCGTATCACCAACGGCAAGGCCAAAGACGCAGGGGACAACGGTCTGACCGGCGGCTTCAGCCAGTTCTTCGGTATGCAGCATGACATGCAGTTTGCCGATGATGTGGTGCTGAGCAACAGCCTGCGTTACGACTTCCAGCAGCTGCAGAGCGACCGTCTGGTCAACTACGGCGCGGTCAATACCGCCGGCAGCTCCGACTCCGTTCAGCAGTATCTGGAGTGGCGCTCTCAGTTCAGCAAATCGTTCAGCCTGAGCGACGAACTGAGCATCGCACCGCTGGCAGGCGTTAAATTCCGCCACAGCAGTGACAACGGTATGAACGAAACCGGCGCCGGTGATTTCAACCTGCAGATGAGCAGCGGTTCGAAAACGGCAGTGGATGCCACCGTTGGTATGAAGCTGGACTATAAAGGCAGCAACGGCTGGGCGGTTAACGCGATGGTCGAGGGCAGCCCGAATCTCAGCTTTAACCAGAGCCAGCGTAACGGCGAACTGCAGGGGGCGGCTGGTCAGCGCTTTAATATTGACAGCGGTGAACAGGGCGGCGGAATTAACAGCCTTGCCTCCGTCGGCGTCAGCTACATGCAGAAAACCAGCCATCTGCGCGCGGAAGCCTTCAGCTGGCGTGAAGACGGTATCAGCGACAAAGGCCTGATGTTTAACTACGGCTATCAGTTCTGATAATCCGCTTTATTTCATCGTACACAAGGCAGGGTTTTCCCTGCCTTTAACGTTGAAGTCTGTCAAACACCCTACTCGTCCAGCATCACCACTTTGCCAACATAGGGCAGATGGCGGTAACGCTGAGCATAATCAATTCCGTAACCCACCACGAACTCATCCGGGATCGAAAACCCGACATACTCGACGTTAACGTCCACTTCGCGGCGTGAAGGCTTATCAAGCAGCGTACAAATGGCCAGCGATTTCGGCTCGCGCAGGCTGAGGATTTCGCGCACTTTTGACAGCGTATTGCCGGAATCAATGATGTCCTCGACAATCAGCACGTCCTTGCCGCGAATATCTTCATCCAGATCCTTGAGGATTTTCACATCGCGGGTCGAGGACATGCCGCTACCGTAGCTGGAGGCGGTCATAAAATCGACTTCATGCGACACTCGCACCTCACGGCACAAATCCGCCATAAACATAAACGAGCCGCGCAGCAGTCCCACCAGCACCATTTCGCTGCCGCTGTCCTGATAACGTTCGGTAATTTGCTGACCCAGCTCAGCAATACGCGCCTTGATCTTCGCTTCGGGGATCATCACTTCCACAGTATGTTTCATTTAACTAACCATATGATTTTTTAGGTAAATCACTCAACACCGCCGCAGATAAAGGCGGCATTGATTAGTAAGTCCCGCAGTATACCAGCAAAACTATTTTAACGGGCGATCCGTTAAGAAAGCTCATTTTGTGATGACGATCACACATGTTAAATCCTATAATGAATTGCTATTAAAATATTAATTAATCTGACGAGTGTCCTTTTATGGCAGAAACAAAACCACATACGTCACGAATTCTGGTGACGTTAACAGCGCTATTTGCCGCCTTCTGCGGCCTGTACCTGTTAATTGGCGGGGTCTGGCTGGTCGCGATTGGCGGCTCCTGGTACTACCCCATCGCAGGCTTACTGATGCTGGGCGTGACCTGGCTACTCTGGCGCAGCAGGCGCTCGGCGCTGTGGCTGTATGCCGCCATCCTGCTTGGGTCGATGATTTGGGGCGTCTGGGAAGTCGGCTTTGACTTCTGGGCATTAACTCCGCGCAGCGACATCCTGGTATTCTTCGGTATATGGCTGATCCTGCCATTTGTCTGGCGTCGTCTGATTTTCCCTTCTGCCGGAGCCGTGGCGGCACTGGTGGTGGCGCTGCTCATTAGCGGCGGCATTCTGACCTGGGCAGGCTTTAACGATCCGCAGGAAGTTCACGGCACGCTGAGCGCCGACGCCACGCCTGCCACGCCGATTTCCCCGGTCGCCGATCAGGACTGGCCCGCGTACGGACGCAATCAGGAAGGCCAGCGTTACTCGCCGCTGAAGCAGATTAACGCCGATAACGTCCATAAGCTGAAAGAAGCGTGGGTGTTCCGCACCGGCGATCTGAAGCGGGAAAACGATCCGGGCGAACTGACCAATGAAGTGACGCCGATTAAAGTGGGCGACACGCTGTATCTGTGTACCGCGCACCAGCGTTTATTTGCGCTTGATGCCGCCACCGGTAAAGAGAAATGGCACTTTGATCCGCAGCTAAATTCCAATCCGTCTTTCCAGCACATTACCTGCCGTGGCGTGTCTTACCACGAAGCAAAAGCGGAAAGCGCCCCGGCTAACGTTGTGGCAGATTGTCCGCGCCGCATCATCCTGCCGGTCAACGATGGCCGTCTGTTTGCCATCAACGCGGAAACCGGCAAGCTGTGCGAATCCTTTGCCAATAAAGGCATTCTGAATCTGCAAACCAATATGCCGGATACCACGCCGGGCCTGTATGAACCGACCTCCCCGCCCATCATTACCGATAAAACTATCGTGATTGCCGGTTCGGTGACGGATAACTTCTCGGTGCGTGAAACCTCCGGGGTGATCCGTGGTTTTGACGTTAATACCGGCGACCTGCTGTGGGCCTTCGATCCGGGCGCGAAAGATCCTAACGCCGTCCCGTCGGATGAACACACCTTTACCTTTAACTCGCCGAACTCGTGGGCACCTGCCGCCTACGATGCGAAACTGGATCTGGTTTACCTGCCGATGGGCGTTTCCACGCCGGATATCTGGGGTGGCAACCGCACGCCGGAGCAGGAACGCTATGCCAGTTCCATTCTGGCGCTGAATGCCACTACCGGGAAACTGGCGTGGAGTTATCAGACCGTTCACCACGATCTGTGGGATATGGATATGCCGTCCCAGCCGACGCTGGCGGACATTACCGTTAACGGTCAGACGGTGCCGGTGGTTTATGCGCCAGCGAAAACCGGTAACATTTTCGTGCTGGATCGCCGTAACGGTGAACGGGTCGTTCCGGCACCGGAAAAACCGGTTCCGCAGGGTGCGGCAAAAGGTGATTACGTCACCAAAACCCAGCCGTTCTCCGATCTGAGCTTCCGTCCGAAGAAAGATCTGAGCGGTGCGGATATGTGGGGCGCAACCATGTTCGACCAGCTGGTGTGCCGGGTTATCTTCCAGCAGATGCGCTATGAAGGCATCTTCACCCCGCCGTCCGAGCAGGGCACGCTGGTGTTCCCTGGCAACCTGGGGATGTTCGAATGGGGCGGAATTTCGGTTGATCCTGACCGTCAGGTCGCGATTGCCAACCCGATGGCGCTGCCGTTTGTCTCGAAGCTGATCCCGCGTGGTCCTGGCAATCCAATGGAACAGCCGAAAGATGCGAAAGGCAGCGGTACGGAAGCCGGTATACAGCCGCAGTACGGCGTACCCTATGGCGTCACCCTGAATCCGTTCCTGTCACCGTTTGGTCTGCCGTGTAAGCAGCCTGCCTGGGGTTATATCTCCGCGCTGGATCTGAAAACCAACAACGTGGTATGGAAAAAACGTATCGGTACTCCGCGCGACAGCCTGCCGTTCCCGCTGCCGTTTAAGCTGCCGTTCAACTTAGGGATGCCGATGCTGGGCGGTCCAATCTCCACCGCCGGTAACGTGCTGTTTATTGGTGCCACGGCGGATAACTACCTGCGTGCTTATAACATGAGCAACGGCGACAAACTGTGGGAAGGTCGCCTGCCCGCAGGCGGTCAGGCCACGCCGATGACCTATGAGGTGAATGGCAAGCAGTACGTGGTCATTTCCGCAGGGGGTCACGGTTCGTTTGGCACGAAGATGGGCGACTATATTGTTGCCTACGCCCTGCCGGACGACGAGAAGTAACTCAGGCACAGCCCCTCTTCCTGCGGGAGAGGGGCTTATCACCCGCCGCACTCCCCCAGTACCCACGCCACCGACAGTAAATCCGCACTGCCGCCAGGACTTAAATTGCGCGCCATCAGCGCACAGTCCATCCGTTCCAGCGCCGCACGATCCCAGCCTTCAGCCAGCAATGTCTGCGCGTATTTCTGCACGTAACGAAGCCCGTCCATTCCCCCGCGCGATACCAGATTGCTGTCAGGATTGATGGCGAACAGGCGCAGCAACATCTCATGCTGTCTGTCCCGCCGCCAGTGGGGAAGAATGGCCTGCACCGTGGCAAAGCCGCTTTCCGCCTCGCCGCGCGCCCCGGTCAGGCCAAACTGCTGAAACTGCCGCTCGCCTGCCGTCGCCGCACCGCTGCGCGCGCGCAGTTCGCGCGTGACCAGTCCGTGGCAGATTGCGCTGACTTCCCGGCACAGGCTTTGCGCGGAGATCAACGGCACCCGCCCGGCGGCAAAGCACAGCAGGCCGAGGGCGAAAATGCCGCCTTTATGCGTATTTACGCCTCCGGTTGCCGCATACATCGCCTGTTCGCAGGCCATTCCCATCGGGCGCAGCAGTCGAAGCTGTTGGGCGGCCGGTTTATCCGCATGTTCTTCGCCGAGGGCGGTAAAGCGGGAAAACCACGGCGCGATTGCCGTAATACTCCGGGCGAACAGCGCGTGATCCATATCGCGGTGAGAGCCGCTGTTACGTTGATCCACCAGTCCCGGCTTTGGCGTCAGCGCCAGCTCCTGCCACAGCGCGTCTTCAGCCAGCCGGGAGACAGAGACGTCGCGGGGTTTAGTCGCGAGCAAACCAGTCATCAATCATCGTCTCCACGCGGCGGATCACCTGCTCAACCGGATGCCTGCGCGAACGCGAGCAGGCGTGTGCCGGTTCGTCACAAATCAGGCAGCGGCGCATATGGGTTCCCAGCGAGAGCCGCCCGACGTGACCGGCCTGCGGGCAGATAACGTCCAGATCCCATAGCCTGCCGAGCGGATGCGTCTGCTCAAGCGACGCGCAGTGGGCTTTAATTTCCACCGCTGAATGCGCCACGCACCACATCGCTTCCGGCCCGGTCGGCAGCCACAAGACCTGACGGTCCAGCACCTGCCAGTGATGCTGCCAGAGCATCTGGTCACACATTTGCAGCGCCACGCCCATGGTGTTGCGATAGCGCAGCGTGTCTTTGACGTCCCCCGGCGTCACCAGGGTGAGAGAGATAACCGGTTGTTGATAGTGCGTCAGCCAGTCCGCCTGACGCGCCGCGCGGCTTTCTTTTGCCGCTAACAGCGCCTGCAGACTGACACCCGCACGCACGGGTGTCGCGATATCCATTATTCGAACTCCTTAACCTGTCGGACAGTGTCGATCACGCTGCCGTCACGGTAGCGGATCACCCCGACGATCTTATCGGTAAATTCAATCGGTTTTGGTGCGCCAGTTAGCGAAATGGCGCGTTCGTACAGCGCGTTGATATCCATAATTTTCAGCCCCGCCGCCGTCAGCCGCTCGCGGATTTCCGGGCGCGCCGGATTGACCGCAATACCGTGGTCAGTCACCAGCACATCAATGCTTTCCCCCGGCGTTAAGCGCGTGGTCACACGCTTCACCACGGTGGGAATACGACTGCGCAGCAGGGGAGCGACCACGATGGTCAAATTCGCCGCTGCCGCCACGTCGCAGTGACCGCCGGACGCGCCGCGCATCACGCCATCGGAGCCGGTAATCACGTTGACGTTAAAGTCGGTGTCGATCTCCAGCGCGCTTAAAATCACCACGTCAAGCTGGTCGCAGCTTGCCGCCTTGCTGCCGGGGTTGGCGTAAACGTTAGTGGAGATTTCGACGTGATGAGGATTACGCGCCAGCGACGCCGCCGCCTGGGCGTCAAAACACTGGGTGTCCAGCAGCTTTTCAATCAGCCCTTTCTCGTGCAGATCCACCAGGCTGCCGGTGATCCCGCCGAGCGCGAAGCTCGCTTTCACGCCGCTGCGCTCCATTTTTTCTTCCATAAAGCGGGTACAGGCGGTCGCCGCCGCGCCGGAACCGGTCTGCATTGAGAAGCCGTTTTTGAAGTAGCCGGAGTGTTCGATAACGTCCGCCGCATAGCGGGCAATCATCAGTTCACGCGGGTTGCTGGTAACCCGCGCCGCGCCAACGCTGATTTTCGCCGGATCGCCGACGCTCTCCACCTGCACGATGTAATCGACCCGATCCTGCGCCAGACTGGCGGGCATATTCGGAAACGGGACGATTTCTTCGGTGAGCAGCACCACGCGGCGGGCAAACTGGGCGTCCACCATCGCGTAGCCGAGCGAGCCGCAGCAGGATTTACCGTGCGTGCCGTTGGCGTTGCCAAACTCATCGCTGCACGGCACGCCGAGAAACGCGACGTCAATGTTTAGCTCTCCGTCCTGTAACAGCCTGACGCGCCCGCCGTGGGAGTGAATTTGCACCGGCTCGTCCATCAGCCCGTGAGAGATGGCGTCCGCCAGTTTGCCGCGCATCCCGGAAGTATAAATGCGGGTAATGACACCGTTTTTGATATGTTCAATCAGCGCATCGTTGCAGGTCATCAGCGAGCTGGAAGCCAGCGTCAGGTTTTTAAAGCCCATGCGGGCAAGCGTGGCAACGACGTTATTGATCACCCGGTCGCCTTCGCGAAACGCATGGTGAAAGGAGATGGTCATGCCGTCGCGCAGGCCGCTGCGCTCCACCGCCTGTTCCAGCGAGTCGCACAGCTTGCGTCGATGTTTAGCCGTGAGATCGGCAAGCCAGGGTGTGTCGCGGTGAGCGGTATCAAAAGGTTTTAACTCCCGCAGATGGGGAAAATGTACGTGGAGCAGTTCTGTCTGATTCATTGTTTCATCCTTAGCGGCGCAGGCCGGACGCTGCCGCACGTTCCAGCACTCTTTGCGCATGATCGATGATCGGTGCGTCAACCATTTTTCCGTTGAGCGATACGACGCCCAGCCCGTTACGCGCGCCCTCTTCCGCCGCCTCGATAACCCGTCTGGCGTGATCCACTTCCTGCCGGGTCGGAGCATAAGCGTTGTGCAGCAGGTCGATCTGGCGGGGATTAATCAGCGATTTGCCGTTGAAGCCCATCCGGCGGATTAATTCAACCTCGCGCAGGAATCCGGCTTCATCGTTGACGTCTGACCACACCACGTCAAAAGCGTCGATCCCGGCCGCGCGGGCAGCATGGAGAACGGCGCAGCGGGCATAAAACAGCTCGGTGCCGTCGCCGCGTTCGGTTTGCATATCCATCACGTAGTCAAACGCCGCCAGCGCAATACCAATCAGGCGCGGAGAACTGCGGGCAATCGCCACCGCGTTGATAACGCCAATCGCCGATTCAATCGCCGCCATGACCCTGGTCGAGCCAACCTCACGCCCGCACGCGCGTTCAATACGCGCCAGATGGCCTTCCAGTTCGTCGATATCTTCCGGCGAATCGGTTTTGGGCAAACGGATAACGTCAACGCCCCCGCGCACGGCGGCTTCCAGATCGGCAAGACCGAACGGCGTGCAGAGCGGATTAATGCGCACCACGGTTTCGATATCCTGATACATCGGATGTTGCAGCGCGTGAAACACCAGCAGGCGGGCGGTGTCTTTTTCACGCAGCGCGACGGCATCTTCCAGATCGAACATGATGGAGTCCGGGCGGTAGATAAACGCCGTGGAGAGCATGGCGGCGTTCGCGCCGGGCAGAAACAGCATACTGCGGCGGAGGTGGCTCATTGCAGTTTCCCCCAGTCGATATTTTGTTCTTCGGCGGCGCGCAGCAGCGCGCCCTGAAGCCGGGCGCGGATCACACAGTCCAGCGCGCCTTTATCTTCGATGATAATCAGCCCCTGGCGGACCGCCATCGCGCTGAGCGTCTCCTCAACGACCCGGCGGATCTGGTCGCCAAACTGCTTAATCACTTCACTGCGGATGACAATCTCCAGTTCGCCGTCGGCGGGAGCGATTTTCACCATCAGGTCGCTGGATTCCTGGGTTCCTGCCAGCGCCTCCCTTACAATTTTCATAATGCCTTCCTGATAAATTAAACGACTTCCGCGCTGTAATGCGCTTCGAGATGCGCGAAAGTGGATTCGGGAACGATTTCCCTGATGCGGGAAAACTGTTCTGTTTTAAGCAAGCGGCGCACTTCCGAGGCCGAAACAGGATGACCAGAGACTTTGATGCGCGGCAGCTCGATAACCGCAATGCGCGGGGTCAACAGCGCGTGCAGCGTCTGGTTGTACTGGCGGGTGACGTCACAAAACGGCTCCGATCCCACGAAGCGGTGAGTCACACCCAGCGCTGGCGCGATAAAGTCGCGGAAGATCAGCACATCGATTTCACTCCACGCCTGCTGTACCCTGCCGCTCTCCTTAAGGAAATACGCCGGAAACGTGGCGCGCGAAATGATGTATTGCGACCCTTCATGCACCGTCACATTCGGCAGATGAGCCACGCCCGCACGTACCATGTTGAGCCGGGCGCGGAACGGAAAGAACGAGGCATCCTCACGCACCACAAACAGGTGCAGCCAGTCGCACTGCCTGGCCGCCTGCTCTACCAGATGACGGTGTCCGAGGGTGAACGGATTGGCATTCATCACAATCGCGCCGGTACGCGCGCCCTCATGACGGTGGCGGTGCAGCGAGCGGCAGTAGCGCTCAATGCCCTGCGGGGTGTTTTCCATCAGCACCGCATTATTGCCGCTGCGCGCAACCGGCCAGAAACCGCTTTGTTGAAAACGCGCCTCGTTACATGGCCGGGTACAGAGGAAAAGATGGAAATGACCGCGCGCCAGCGCCACGTTTTCCACCTCCGCCAACAGCCGGGCGCTTAAGTTCACGCCGCGAAGCTGCTCCTCTACCGCCACACATTTGATGACGTTAGCCGCCAGCCCCGCGCACCCGACGAGCCGGGTTCCGGCGCGCGCTTCGACAAACAGCGTAATGTCGCCGTCCAGCCCCAGACCGCTGTCCGCCAGCAGCGCGCGGATCGGGCTTAACCGCTCGGGGTGGCGCGCCACCTCCGTGACCCGAAAATCGATAGCAGGTTGCGAGTGCATACGGCCGCCTGGTTAATACGCTGCCGTCAGCGTTTGCGCTGGCGCTTCCATAATCACATTGCTGAGGTGGCCGATATGCTCGATTTCCACTTCAATGCGATCGCCTTCTTTCATAAACAGCGGCGGATTACGCTTTTTACCCACGCCACCCGGCGAACCGGTGATGATGACGTCACCAGGGCTTAAACGGGTGAAAGTGCTGATGTACTCGATAAGCTCAGCAACCCGGTGGATCATGCTGCTGGTGTTGTCATCCTGCACCATCCGCCCGTTGAGCCAGGTGCGGATCGCTAACTGGTGCGGATCGGGGATTTCATCCGCCGTCGCCATCCACGGCCCGAACGCGCCGGTCTGCCGCCAGTTTTTCCCGGCGGTAAACCAGGTGTGCTGCCAGTCGCGGGCAGACCCGTCCATATAGCAGCTGTAACCCGCAACGTGTTCCAGCGCCTGCGCCTGCGGGATATTCTCTCCGCCTTTGCCGATGATCACCGCCAGTTCGCCTTCGTAGTCGAATTCGCAGGAATGGCGCGGCTTCAGCACCGGCGCGTTATGCGCAGTTTGTGAGTCCGGGAAACGCACAAACAGCGTCGGAGCCGGATTATGCTGGTCAAATTCTTTGCGCTTTTCGGCATAGTTCATGCCGACGCAGAGGATTTTTTCCGGCTGCTCAATCACCGGTAAAAAGGTGATGTCGGCAATGCTGATGTCGGCGGCCTCGCGGGCAAAACGCCGGGCCTGCTCCAGCCCGTTGCCCTGAAGCAGCGCTTTGAGATCGCCGTAGCGGTCTCCGAGGCGACGCCCTAAATCAATCACCCCTTGCGCATTCACAATGCCGTAGCTGCGAACGCCCTGATAAAGAAAACTTGCGAGTTTCATAGTCTTTCCTGAGTACATCAATTAAACGAGGAAGTTGCCCAGTACCAGCAGCGAGACGGAGACGTTAATTGCGCCGCCAATGCGGGTGGCAATCTGGGCGAACGGCATCAGGCTCATACGGTTGCCCGCGGTGAGGATGGCGACGTCGCCGGTACCGCCCTGCCCGCTCTGACAGCAGGAGACGATGGCCACATCAATCGGGTGCATACCAATCTTTTTGCCGACGAAGAAACCGGTGGCGACCAGCGCCGACACGGTGCTGACAATCACCAGCAGATTGCTCAGGGTGAAAGCGTTGACCAGTTCCTGCCACGGGGTGATCGCCACGCCGACGGCAAAAAGAATCGGATAGGTCACTGAGGTCTGGAAGAATTTGTAGACCACCTGCGAGCCTTCGAGCAGGCGGGGAGATGCACCGTTGCACAGCTTGACCAGCACGGCCACGAACAGCATACCGACCGGCGCGGGCAGACCCGTCAGCTTGTGACCGAGCATACCGAGCATATAAAGCAGCACCGCCAGCAGCGCACCCGCCGCAATGGTGGTGACGTCGGCTTTGCCGGAAAACGCGGGCTGTGAAGACTGACCGTCGGCATTGGCGCGGTTTGGCATCAGTTGCCCTTCACCGGTGAGGTGCGGGTAACGTTTACCCAGTTGATTCAGGCAGCCGGAAATAATAATCGCCGTCAGGCCGCCGAGCATGACCATTGGCAGCACGCGTCCCAGCGCCACGCCCTGATCCATATGCAGCAGCGTGGCGTAACCGATGGACAGCGGGATCGCCCCTTCCCCGACGCCGCCCGCCATAATAGGCAGAATAATGAAGAAGAAAATCTGGAACGGCTCCATTCCCAGCGCCAGACCCACGCCCATCCCGACAATCATGCCGACGATCTCACCACACAGCATCGGGAAGAAAATGCGCAGAAAGCCCTGAATCAGCACCGTGCGGTTCATGCTCATAATGCTGCCGACGATAATGCAGCAGATGTAGAGATAGAGAATGTTGGTGGATTTGTAGAATTTGGTCGTCGATTCCACGACCACATCCGGCAGCAGGCCGTAATACACCATCGCAGAAGGGATAAAAGTGGCGCAAATCGCTGCCGCGCCCAGCTTGCCGACAATCGGCAGGCGCTTGCCGAATTCGCCGCAGGCGAAGCCGAAGAATGCCAGCGTGGCCACCATCACCACAATATCGCTGGGCAGCTTACCGCCAAGGCAATCAATAGCGATCAGCGCACCGGCTAACAAAAACAGCGGCAGGGGAATAATGCCTACCTTCCAGCTATCCATAATGTGCCACCAGCGCTCTTTCAGCGAGGGTTGAGGTATATCTATCGGTTTATGGTTAACAATAAAAGAATCGTCAGTTGTGCTCATAATCAAGCCCCTTAGTTATTTTGTGCGGCCAGCTTAAAGCCCTAATGACTTACTTTATGTGAGGAACTGCATATTAAAATTGAAGTTTTAATGGCGACTATGGTTTTAATGGTTTCTTTTATTTTATGTGATTAATGCCTTAAATATTTCCGTGGTTTTTATGGTTTCTTTTCTGATTTATACAAATAAATAACATCTGGCATTTTGCTGGCGTGGCAGGCTGCTGCCGCGTGCTGTGCAAGGGATCACAACTTTCCAGCAAACCCGGCGTCAGGGCAAAAAAAGATGATATATTGTCTTTTTCCTGCAACCGTGCGTGATCGCGATGAAATTCTCTTTCCAGATAAAGCTCTTTATTTCCCTGGTCGCTTTTTTCTCAGTGCTATTTGCACTGCTGGGAAGCTATTATTATATCGACGTTGGCAGGCAGCTATATCAGGAGATGAGCACCCGCGCAAAAATACAGGCAGAAGAGATTGCTCTTATTCCCGGATTACGTAAACAGGTCATTGAAAAAGATATCCCGGCGATCCACGATTTCATGCAGAAAATAGCGCAGCACAGCGACGCCAGTTTTATTGTCATCGGCGATGGCAAAGGCGTGCATCTGTTCCATTCCGTGTATGCCGATCGGGTAGGAAAAACACTGGTTGGCGGCGACAACGAAGAGGTGCTGCACGGCAAAAGTATTACCACTATCCGCAAGGGCGGGCTGGGAATTTCACTGCGCAGCAAAGCCCCCATTTTTGATGAAGCGGGTCAGGTGGTGGGCATCGTCTCCGTTGGCTACCTGACCAGTTATCTGGATACCATCACCGTTAACAAAGTGGTTAACATTCTGATTGCCGCCGTGCTGCTGCTGATCGCCCTGTTTATTTTCTCGTGGTTTTTTACCCGCAGTATCAAAAAGCAGATTTTTTCGCTGGAGCCGCGTGAAATCGGCCTGCTGGTGCGCCAGCAAAAAGCAATGATGGAATCGATCTATGAAGGGGTGATCGCCATCGACAGCCAGCTACGCATTGAAGTTATCAACCAGGCGGCGCGCAAACTGCTCGGCTTAAGCCAGCCCGCGCGCGAGCTGCGCGGGCAATTGATCGGCGAGGTGATTGCGCCGGTGCCGTTTCTCACTCCGCAAGCGCTGCACGCTAAAGATACCCACGACGAAATTTGCCGTTTCAACGACCTGACGGTGATCGCCAGCCGCATCCGCATTCTGCTGGAGGGCGCATTGCAGGGCTGGGTGATCACCTTCCGCGACCGCAATGAAATAGATTCCCTGAGCGCGCAGCTTAGCCAGGTGAAGCGCTACGTGGACAACCTGCGGATAATGCGCCACGAGCAGTTGAACCGGATGACGACCCTGTCCGGCCTGCTGCATATGGGGCGCTACGACGAGGCGATCCATTATATTCAGGCCCAGTCGGAGCACGCGCAGGAGCTGCTGGATTTTATCTCCGCGCGCTTTAGCTCCCCCACGCTCTGCGGGCTGCTGCTCGGCAAAGCGGCGCGCGCCAGAGAAAAAGGCGTCGAGCTAAACTTTGACCCGGCCTGCCGGATCGATAACCCCTTTCCGCCCCTCGCCGAAGCAGAGCTGATTTCCATTATCGGCAATCTGCTGGATAACGCGATCGAAGCCACCCAGCGCGCGCCGATGCCCCACGAGCCGGTCGACGTACTGATGATCCTTAACGAGCGTGAGCTGCTTATTGAAGTGGCCGACCAGGGCGTCGGCATAAAACCGGAGATCCGCGAGCGGATCTTTGAGCGTGGGATGACCACCAAAACCAAAGGCGACCACGGCATTGGACTCTATCTGATTGAAAGTTATGTTACCCAGGCGGGCGGCTCGATAGAAGTGACCGACAATGCGCCGCGCGGCGCGATTTTCTCGCTGTTTATTCCTGCCCGGCACCCGGCAATGGAACTGGAAGAGACTCACTATGCAAGATGAACTGATTGATGTGCTCATTATTGAAGACGAAACGACGCTGGCCCGGCTGCATGCCGATCTGATCGATAAACACCCGCGCCTGCGGCTGGTGGGCATTGCATCTACGCTTGCCGACGCGCAGGAAAAAATGACCGCGTTTCAGCCACAACTGGTGTTGCTGGATAACTATCTGCCGGACGGCAAGGGCATCACCCTGCTGAATAATCCGCTGCTGCAACGCGCCAACTGTACGGTGATTTTTATTACCGCCGCCAGCGATATGGACACCTGTAGCCAGGCGATCCGCAACGGCGCGTTCGACTATATTCTCAAACCCGTTTCCTGGAAGCGCCTGAGCCAGTCACTGGAGCGTTTTGTGCAGTTTGCCGAACAGCAGCGGATATGGAAGATTGTCGATCAGCAAAACGTGGATTCGCTCTACCAGTTGCAGGCCAAAAACTACCGGCTGGATAACAGCAGTAAAGGCATTGAAGAAAACACGCTGGCGCGGGTACAGAAGCTGTTTACCGATCGCGCCGCACACTGTTTTTCCGTGGATGAAGTAGTGAGTGAAACCGGGTTAAGCAAAACCACCACCCGCCGCTATCTGGAGCACTGTGTTGAAACGGGGTTTTTGTGCGTCGAAATGCTGTACGGCAAAATCGGCCACCCGAGACGGATGTACCGACGCGCGCCGTGAGGCTTTGCTTACGCCACCGTAAATCCCATCATCATGCCGGTATCTTCGTGTTCCAGCAGATGACAGTGCGCCATATACGCCTGCGCCTGCGGCGCATCGTGATTGAAGCGCACCAGCACCTCGCTGACGCCACCGTCAACGTTAACCGTGTCCTTCCAGCCCGCGCGGTGGGCGGCAGGCGCGTGACCGTTTTCCGACAGAATACGGAACTGGGTACCGTGAATGTGGAACGGGTGCAGCATCATGTCGCCCTCGCCTGAAATGACCCAGCGTTCATCGCGACCTTTCTGCGCGGCAAACAGCGGCGTAGCCATATCAAACGCTTTCCCGTTGATTCGGTTGGCGTTGTGGAAATCAAAACCGTGCCCACCGTGCTGCATTTGCCCCATACTGCCGTGGTGCATACTGCCGTGATCCATGCCGCTCATCGCCTGCGCGCCGTACTTCTCCTGCAACGCCTGCATCCCCATCATATCGAGCATCGGGTCCATGGAAAGCTGAAACTGACGCCGGGTGAGGTTATCCAGCGTGGGCAGTTCGGGCATGTTCACCAGCGTATCAGGCAGCGTGCCGGAGGCGGCAATGCGCAACGGCTGCACGCGCAAAACGGGCTGCGGCTGGTCGAACGGCGTCACCGCCATGCCCATCTGGCTCACCGGCAGGGTCAGCAGATCGAACGCTTTACCATCTCGGGTATCGACCAGCACCTCGAAACGCTCGCCCATCAGCATCGGCAACTCCGTCACCTTCACCGGCTCCGCCAGAAGGCCGCCGTCGCTGGCAATCACATACAGCGGGCGTTTATCGCTGGCCGCCACGTTGAGCGAGCGCGCGTTACAGCCGTTCAGCAGGCGCAGACGCAGCCAGCCGCGCGGCGCGGCATGTTGCGGGTAGCGTGCGCCGTTGGTCAGCAGGGTGTCGCCAAACCAGCCAACGGCGGCGGTCATGACGTCCAGCTGATAATCAATTTCGCCGCCAGCGGTGAAGCGTTTGTCCTGCACGATCACCGGCACATCATCAATGCCCCACTGCTGCGGCAGCCGTAGCTTACGGCTGTCATCGTCGTCAATCAGCACCAGCCCCGCCAGCCCCATCGCCACCTGACGCCCGGTTTTACCGTGCTGATGCGGATGAAACCAGCAGGTCGCCGCCGGTTGATCGGGAGTAAACGTCACGGTGCGCGAGGAGCCGGGGGCGATCACCCCCTGCGGCCCGCCGTCCACTGCGCCGGGCACTTCCAGCCCGTGCCAGTGAACGGTGGTCTCTTCGGGCAAAGTATTGTGAATATCGACGTTCACTTCTTTCCCGCGACGCAGGCGAATTGCCGGGCCGAGCAGCGATCCGTTATAGCCCCAGGTGGTGCTGGTGAAGGAGCCAAACGTCGATTTCCCCGCCTGAACGACGAGCTTGATCCGGCTGCGCGCGTCGGCGGTCAGCAGGTCAGGAACGGGCAATGCGGGGCGCTCTGCGGCCAGCGCGGTTCGGCTCCACAGCGGCAGCGCGCTGACTGCGCCCAGCGCCGCTGAATATTTCAGGAAATCTCGACGTTGCATGGTTTCTTCCTCATCTTTTGCAGACGCCCAGCTTAAACCCTCCCCTAACAGGAACGTCAAGCCCTGGCTTTCCGCCCGGCCCTGCCAGGTCTTAAACGCAAATGCATAATAATTATCGCCGCATCCTCGTCTGTTGTGCTAACGTTGCATTTCCGTGTGCTGTGGTAGAAATAATGAAGACCTTTTTCAGAACAATGGTTCTTGGAACCCTGTTAGCGTTATCCACAAATAGCTATGCCCTTAGCGAGTCCGAAGCCGAAGATATGGCCGATTTGACGGCAGTATTTGTGTTTCTGAAAAACGACTGCGGCTACCAGAATTTACCCAATACTCAAATCCGCCGGGCGCTGCTTTTCTTTGCCCAGCAGAATCAATGGGATATGAGCAACTACGACAGCTTTAACATGAAGGCGCTGGGCGAAGACAGCTATCGCGACCTCAGCGGGATCAGCATTCCGACCGCTAAAAAATGCAAAAAGCTGGCAAAGGATTCGCTGAGTCTGCTCGCCTACGTAAAATAATTTCCTTCCCCTCTCCCTGCTGAAACATTGACCGTGCATACTGGTTAAATGTTGGCTATTATGTTGCGCCCATTTTTCATGGGTGTTAACAAGGGAGAACTCCATGAGCGATAACACTCGCTGGCATGAAACGCTGCACGACCAGTTTGGTCAATACTTTGCCGTTGATAACGTGCTGTATCATGAAAAAACCGATCATCAGGATCTGATCATCTTCGAAAACGCGGCTTTCGGGCGCGTTATGGCGCTGGATGGCGTGGTGCAAACCACCGAGCGCGATGAGTTTATTTATCATGAAATGATGACGCACGTTCCGCTGCTGGCGCACGGTCACGCGAAGCATGTGCTGATTATCGGCGGCGGCGATGGCGCAATGCTGCGCGAAGTCTCGCGGCATAAAAATATTGCCACTATCACGATGGTTGAAATTGACGCAGGCGTGGTTTCTTTCTGCCGCCAGTATCTGCCGAATCACAATGCCGGGGCTTACGACGATCCGCGTTTCACGCTGGTGATCGACGACGGCGTCAATTTTGTTAACCAGACCACGCAAACGTTTGATGTGATCATTTCCGACTGTACCGACCCGGTCGGGCCGGGAGAAAGCCTGTTTACCTCGGCGTTCTACGAAGGTTGCAAACGCTGCCTGAACCCTGGCGGTATTTTTGTCGCGCAAAACGGCGTGTGCTTTTTGCAGCAGGACGAAGCGGTCGGCAGCCATCGTAAACTGAGCGCTTACTTCAACGACGTCAGCTTTTACCAGGCCGCTATTCCGACCTACTACGGCGGCATTATGACTTTTGCCTGGGCCACGGATAACGAGGCGTTGCGCGGTTTGTCGACGGAAATCATTCAGGCGCGATTCCATCAGGCCGGTCTGACCTGCCGTTATTACAATCCGGCCATTCATACGGCAGCCTTTGCCCTGCCCCAGTATCTGCAAGACGCACTGTCCGCACAGTGATTCTAAGGAGGTGATAAAAATTGAAAAAGCTGAAACTGCATGGCTTTAACAACCTGACCAAAAGCCTGAGTTTTTGTATTTACGATATCTGCTACGTGAAAACGGCGGAAGAGCGCGATGGTTATATCGCTTATATCGACGAACTCTATAATGCCAACCGCCTGACTGAGATCCTGTCAGAGACCTGTTCCATTATTGGGGCGAATATCCTTAATATCGCTCGTCAGGATTACGAACCGCAGGGTGCCAGCGTGACGATTCTGGTGAGCGAAGAACCGGTCGATCCACAGCTGATCGACAAAACCGAGCATCCCGGCCCGCTGCCGGAAGCGGTCGTCGCCCACCTCGACAAAAGCCACATCTGCGTACATACCTACCCGGAAAGCCATCCTGAAGGCGATCTGTGTACCTTTCGCGCGGATATTGAAGTCTCCACCTGCGGCGTGATTTCACCGCTGAAGGCGCTGAATTACCTGATCCACCAGCTTGAATCCGATATCGTCACCGTTGATTACCGCGTGCGCGGCTTTACCCGCGATATCAACGGCATGAAGCACTTTATCGATCATGAGATTAATTCGATTCAGAATTTTATGTCCGACGATATGAAATCGCTGTACGACATGGTGGATGTGAACGTGTATCAGGAAAATATCTTCCACACCAAGATGCTGCTTAAGGAGTTCGATCTTAAGCACTACATGTTCCACACCCGCCCGGAAGATTTAACGGCGGACGAGCGCAAGGTCATTACTGACCTGCTGTGGAAAGAGATGCGCGAGATTTATTACGGCCGCAATATTCCTGCGGTCTGACGATGCGGAGCAGGGATGCTCCGCTCACCGTTTCGGCGGCAGCGACAGTAAAACGTATTCGCTGCGGTCGCCTGACATGCGTACAGGGCGGGGATTACTTCTGCTGGACAAACACCCGATACGCGGCGACAACCTGTAAAAAGTCCTCCACGCCGCACAGCGACAGGCTCTCTTCGTCGTAGTAGCTCATTCCTTCTTCGATTTCGTCGCCGGAAAACTCCAGTTGATTGGCGCGGATCATCACCTCTTCTTCGTCCATCCACAGCGTATATTCATGCCCGGTCCGTTGCCAGGAACGCTCGCTGCCTTTGACCGCCCGCGCCGCCTGCTCGACTTCATCAAGCAGGGCAAGGTTTTCTTTTACTTCTTCGTTAAACCAGTGCCCGACCACCTCGTGGCCCATCGACATCCGCACCTTTACCACTCCGGTAATGTCGCGCAAAAATTCATAATCCATAATCTGTTCCTCTGCTGTCACAATGCGCCACGGCTGCATTGCCGATAGGCTAATTATCGCAGCAGAGAGGAAGAAAAAAAGCGTGCCGGACGGGAGGAATGAAAATAAACCCGCTTTTGTGCGTACAGAAAGGGTCTGGGTGTTTTTTAGAGTGGGCTATTACAGCAAGCCACAGTAAGAATAAAAAAACCCGGCAGCCTGACGCCGCCGGGTTTTTATTCAGGTGATGCGTTACACCGCCGTCTGGAATATGACGCCATCCGCTTTATCAGTGTACTGCTCAAGCTGGTCGAAATTCAGATAGCGATAGGTATCGACTGCCGTTTTGTCTACCTGCGCCACGGAAGTCAGATACTCTTCCGGGGACGGCAGGCGACCCAGCAGTGCGGCAACCGCCGCCAGTTCTGCCGAGGCCAGGTAAACGTTAGCACCGGTGCCTAAACGGTTCGGGAAGTTACGCGTGGAGGTCGAAACCACCGTCGCACCGTCCGCCACCCGCGCCTGGTTGCCCATGCACAGGGAACAACCGGGGATTTCGATCCGCGCACCGCTTTTCCCAAAGACGCTGTAGTAGCCCTCTTCGGTCAGCTGCGCCGCGTCCATCCGCGTTGGCGGTGCCACCCACAGACGGGTTGGCAACTGGCCCTGATGCGCATCCAGCAGCTTGCCCGCCGCGCGGAAGTGACCGATGTTGGTCATGCAGGAGCCGATAAATACTTCGTCGATCTTCTCGCCCGCCACGTCGGAGAGCAGACGCGCGTCGTCAGGATCGTTCGGCGCGCAGAGGATCGGCTCATGAATATCCGCCAGATCGATCTCAATCACCGCCGCGTATTCAGCGTCCGCATCGGCTTCCAGCAGTTTCGGATCGGCCAGCCATTTTTCCATTCCCTGAATACGGCGTTCAATGGTACGACGGTCGCCGTAACCTTCGGCAATCATCCACTTCAGCAGCACAATATTGGAGGTCAGGTACTCGGTGATCGGCGCTTTATCCAGCTTGATGGTACAGCCAGCAGCGGAGCGTTCTGCGGAGGCATCTGCCAGTTCAAACGCCTGCTCAACTTTCAGATCCGGCAGACCTTCGATTTCCAGAATGCGGCCGGAGAAGATGTTTTTCTTGCCCTTCTTCTCGACGGTCAGCAGCCCCTGACGGATCGCGTACAGCGGGATGGCGTGTACCAGATCGCGCAGGGTGATGCCCGGCTGCATTTTACCTTTAAAGCGCACCAGCACCGATTCCGGCATATCCAGCGGCATAACGCCGGTCGCGGCAGCAAACGCCACCAGGCCGGAGCCTGCCGGGAAAGAGATGCCGACCGGGAAGCGGGTATGGGAGTCGCCGCCGGTGCCGACCGTATCCGGCAACAGCATCCGGTTCAGCCACGAGTGGATGATGCCGTCGCCGGGGCGCAGCGAAACGCCGCCACGGTTCATAATGAAGTCCGGCAGCGTGTGATGGGTGGTGACGTCTACCGGTTTCGGATAGGCCGCCGTGTGGCAGAAGGACTGCATCACCAGATCCGCCGAGAATCCCAGGCAGGCGAGGTCTTTCAGCTCGTCACGGGTCATCGGGCCGGTGGTGTCCTGCGAGCCAACGGAGGTCATTTTCGGTTCACAGTATTCGCCAGGGCGAACGCCCGCCACGCCGCAGGCGCGACCGACCATTTTCTGCGCCAGCGAGAAGCCTTTGCTGCTGGCTTCCACCGGTTTGGCGATGCGGAACACGTCGCTGTGCGGCATCCCCAGCGCTTCACGCGCTTTGGTGGTCAGGCCGCGACCGATGATCAGCGGGATACGGCCACCCGCGCGCACTTCGTCAATCAGCACGTCGGTTTTCAGTTCAAACGTTGCCAGCAGCTCGTCGCTGTAATGGTCACGGACTTCGCCTTTGAACGGGTAAACGTCAATCACGTCGCCCATGTTCAGTCTGGAGACGTCGACTTCAATCGGCAGCGCGCCCGCATCTTCCATAGTGTTGAAGAAAATCGGTGCGATTTTGCCGCCGAGCACCACGCCGCCGCCGCGTTTATTCGGCACAAACGGGATGTCGTCGCCCATAAACCACAGCACGGAGTTGGTCGCGGATTTACGTGAAGAACCGGTGCCAACCACGTCGCCGACGTAGGCCAGCGGGTAACCTTTCTGTTGCAGCCCTTCAATCTGTTTGATCGGGCCGACGCTGCCAGGATTATCCGGGATGATCCCGTCGCGGGCGTTTTTCAGCATTGCCAGCGCGTGCAGCGGGATGTCCGGGCGCGACCATGCATCCGGCGCGGGTGACAGGTCATCGGTGTTGGTTTCGCCGGTGACTTTAAAGACGGTAACGGTAATTTTTTCAGCCAGCGCCGGGCGGGTCAGGAACCAGTCGGCATTGGCCCAGGAGAGCATCACCTGCTGCGCGTGGGTGTTACCCGCTTTCGCTTTTTCTTCGACGTCGTAGAAGTTATCGAACATCAGCAGGGTGTGGGAGAGCGCTTTAACGGCAATCGGTGCCAGCGCGTCGTTGTCCAGCGCGTCAATCAGCGGATGGATGTTGTAACCGCCCTGCATCGAACCCAGCAGCTCAACGGCTTTTTCCGGGGTGACCAGCGGAGAAGTGGCATCGCCTTTGGCGATAGCGGCAAGGAAACCCGCTTTAACATAGGCGGCTTCATCAACGCCCGGCGGTACGCGGTTGGTTAATAGATCTAACAGGAATTCTTCTTCGCCCGCAGGCGGATTCTTCAGCAGCTCAACTAACCCGGACATTTGGGTTGCATCTAAGGGTTTCGCTACGATCCCTTCAGCGGCACGCTCAGCTACGTGCTTACGGTATTCTTCTAGCACGACGGTTCTCCTCGCTCTCATTGTCATAGTGCGGCAGGCGATTTTCTTCACGCTCCTGTGAGACAGCAGTTTGTAGGGTAAATGCCCGGTACCGCAACGGGCAGAATAGCAGGATTTCAACGGGGTGTTAATCTGTTTACAAAAAAGCAACATTAAATACTTGCTGAATCGTGAAAGGCCATATAGTCCTGGTTTATGAACGCTTTCCGCCAGATGAAAACGCGGCGGCCCGGCGACGTAAATACGCTAATCGTGCGCTTCCGCATTCATGGCCCGGCGATCCCTGTTTCCGTCAAAAAAGAATCAGGACAAGGAATATACTGCCGCCCATCCAGCGCCCACGAGCGCGATTCTTGTTTCTGACGGAGAAACTCACCATGACATTGCCCTTTAAGCCGCATTTCATTGCTCTGGCTTGCAGTCTGGCGTTATGTGCGGCAGCCGGGACGCTGTATGTGAAAAGCCGCCAGCCGGTTAGCGTGACGCCATCTGTGGCGGAAGCCGCTCCCGTCTCTGCGCCTGCGGTTACCGCCACCTTTAGCCCGGCACAAATCGATCAGTGGGTCGCGCCCATCGCGCTGTACCCTGACGCCCTGCTCTCTCAGGTGTTAATGGCGTCAACCTATCCGGCGAGCGTGGTGCAGGCGGTGCAGTGGTCGAAAGATAACCCGACGATGCAGGGCGATGCGGCAATCAGCGCGGTGGCTAACCAGCCGTGGGATGCCAGCGTCAAGTCGCTGGTCGCCTTTCCACAGCTTATGTCGCTGATGGGCGGCGATCCGCAGTGGGTTGAAAACCTCGGTAACGCGTTTCTGGCCCAGCCGCAGGATGTGATGGACTCGGTGCAGAAGCTGCGCGCGCTGGCCCAGCAAACCGGCACCCTGAAGAGCACGCCGCAACAGACGGTTAAGGTGGTGACCACTCCCGCGCCTGCGTCCGCGCCGAAGAGCGCGTCCTCCTCAACAAAAACCACGCCTTCCTCAACCCACGTCGTGTCTGCCGCGCCGACGGTCATTACCATTGAACCGGCCAGCCCGGAGGTAGTGTATGTCCCGAATTATAATCCGACGGTGGTATACGGTAGCTGGCCGAATACCGCTTACCCGCCGGTGTATCTGCAACCGTCTCCCGGCCAACAGTTTACTGAGAGCTTTGTGAAAGGATTTGGCTACAGCCTCGGCGTGGCCACGACCTACGCGCTGTTCAGCAGTATTGACTGGGATGATGACGATCACGATCACCACCATCACGATGATGACCACGATCATGACTATCACGATGACCATAACGGCTACGTCCGTAACGGCGATAACATCAATATCAACGTCAATAACTACAATCGCATCACGGGCGATCATCTCACCGATAACCGCCGGGTATGGGAGCACAATCCCGCGTACCGTAACGGCGTTCCCTATGCCAATGACAGGATTGCACAGCGTTTTCACCAGCCGGGCGCGATCGGCGGCTTAAGCACGACTCCCGTCGGCAATCGCGACAGCCAGCGCCAGGCCGCGCGGGCAACGTTGCAGGAAAAAACCGGCAAATCCCTCTCGCTACCTGCCTCCGCCGCTTCACGTCAGGCAATGCCCCGTCAGCTTGAACAGATTGCACAGAGAAATAATTATCGCGGATATGACACCAGCGATACCCAGCGCGACGCCGCCAGAGCCCAGCTTCAGCAACGGCTTTCATCCACCACGCCGGAGCAGCGCCAGGCGAAGCGTGACGACGCTAAAGAGCGTTTGAACTCGGCGACGCCGGAACAGCGTCAGGCGCGGCGCGAAAGCGTCCAGCAGCGGGTCAGTTCCTCCACGCCGGAACAGCGCCAGGCGCGGCGCGAAAATGTCCAGCAGCGGGTCAGCGCCTCCACGCCGGAACAGCGCCAGGCGCGGCGCGAAAGCATTCAGCAGCGCCATGAACAGCGCGAGATCCCCCGGGCACGCCCTGCTGCTACAGCACTTAGCGGCAACGACAGCCGTTCGCCCTCCTCGCGCGCGCAACAGCTGCGTGGAAGCGAAAGTCGCAAACGTGAAAACCTAAGCACAGAGCAGCGCGCCGCCATCCGCGAACGTCATCATTAAGGAACAACATGAAAAAATTAACTCTGTTTAGCGCGTTAATGCTGATGATGATGCCCGCCCTGGCACAGCAGCAGTTCAGCACCCCGGATATCGCCGCCGACGCGCTCGTAAACGCCATTTCCACACAGGACGACACCGCGCTTGGCGAAATTCTGGGCGATGACTGGCGGCATTATTTGCCGTCTGAAGGGGTCGATCCGCAGGCCGTGGCCCGCTTTTTACGCGACTGGAAGGTCAGCCATCATATTGAGCAGCAGGGTAATACCGCGCATCTGAATGTGGGCGAAGAGAACTGGCAGTTACCGCTGCCGCTGCAAAAAAGCGCCGAAGGCTGGCATTTTGATATGACCGCCGCCGCCGATGAAATTCTGACGCGCACCATTGGGCGCAATGAGCTGGGCGCGATGCAGGCAATGCAGGCCTGGGTGGCTGCCGAGCACGATTACTACCAAATCAACCAACGCTGGGCGAAAAAAATCATCAGCAGTGAGGGACAAAAAGACGGTCTCTACTGGCCAACCGCACCGGGTGAAACGCCCAGCCCGTTAGGGCCAGCCTTCAGCCCCGTCACGCCCGGCGAAGGCTATCATGGCTACCGCTTTCGCATTATTGCCGGCGCTGACGACCAGAGCGTGGCGCTGCTGGCATGGCCGGTTGAATGGGGTAAAACGGGAGTGATGAGCTTTATGATTGATACCAGCGGCGCGCTGTATCAGGCTGATTCAGGAGAAGATACGCCAGACAAGGCGCAGACTATTGAGCGTTATGCCCCGGATGATACCTGGCAGAGCGTGAAGCAATAAAAAAAGCGGCTTAAAAGCCGCTTTTTATCCAGATTAGCGCTCATCAATCCGGCCCGTATCAGGCCGGAAAAGCAATGCGCTGCCCGGTTACTTTTTCTTCGCTTTCGGGTTCGGCAGGTCGGTGATGCTACCTTCGAACACTTCCGCTGCCAGACCTACGGACTCGTGCAGCGTCGGGTGCGCGTGGATGGTCAGCGCGATGTCTTCAGCGTCGCAGCCCATCTCAATCGCCAAACCGATTTCACCCAGCAACTCACCGCCGTTGGTGCCGACAATCGCGCCACCGATCACACGGTGCGTTTCTTTGTCGAAAATCAGTTTGGTCATACCGTCGGCGCAGTCGGAAGCGATAGCACGGCCAGAAGCAGCCCACGGGAAGGTGGCGGTTTCGTAGCTGATGCCTTTCTCTTTCGCTTCTTTTTCGGTCAGACCAACCCATGCCACTTCCGGTTCGGTGTAGGCGATGGACGGGATCACTTTCGGATCGAAGTAGTGTTTTTTACCGGCGATGACTTCAGCGGCAACGTGACCTTCGTGAACACCTTTGTGCGCCAGCATCGGCTGACCGACGATATCGCCGATAGCAAAAATGTGCGGCACGTTAGTGCGCAACTGCTTGTCTACGCGGATAAAGCCACGGTCGTCAACTTCAACGCCTGCTTTACCGGCATCGAGGTTTTTACCGTTCGGCACGCGACCAATCGCCACCAGCACCGCGTCGTAACGCTGCGCTTCGGCAGGCGCTTTTTTGCCTTCCATCGAAACGTAGATACCGTCTTCTTTCGCTTCAACGGCGGTGACTTTGGTTTCCAGCATCAGGTTAAATTTCTTGCTGATGCGTTTGGTGAAGACTTTAACGATGTCTTTATCGGCGGCCGGGATCACCTGGTCGAACATTTCAACCACGTCGATCTCTGAACCCAGCGCGTCATACACGGTGCCCATTTCCAGACCGATGATACCGCCGCCCATAACCAGCAGACGTTTCGGTACGGATTTCAGCTCCAGCGCATCGGTGGAATCCCATACGCGCGGGTCGTCGTGCGGAATAAACGGCAGTTGGATCGGACGGGAGCCTGCCGCGATGATCGCGTTGTCGAAGTTGATCACGGTTTTGCCGTTCTCGCCTTCCACTTCCAGGGTGTTCGCGCCGGTAAATTTACCCAGACCGTTAACCACTTTAACTTTACGGCCTTTGGCCATACCCGCCAGCCCACCGGTCAGCTGAGTGATAACTTTCTCTTTCCAGGTACGAATTTTGTCGATATCTGTTTTCGGCTCGCCGAAGACAATACCGTGTTCAGCCAGCGCTTTAGCTTCTTCAATAACTTTTGCGACGTGCAGCAGCGCTTTAGAAGGGATACAGCCAACGTTCAGACAAACACCACCCAGGGTGTTGTAACGTTCTACGATTACGGTTTCCAGACCTAAATCAGCGCAACGGAAGGCCGCAGAGTAACCTGCCGGGCCTGCCCCAAGTACCACGACCTGAGTTTTAATTTCAGTACTCATCATGACCTCTTATTTATTTCCGGCAGTCCGGGTACGCCCATCATCCACCGGGACGTTCTATCCGCCCGTATTTTACAAAATTGTTAACAATTTTGAAACAACAAACGGCTCACGAAATCGTGTCTTTGCCAGTAATCTCACCATTACGAGAAGATTACCAGAAAAAAGCCGGCCGTCAGGCCGGCTTTTCGCTTACATCACCAGGCGGCGAATGTCGCTCAGCATGTTGTTGATGATGGTGATAAAGCGCGCACCATCAGCACCGTCGATCACGCGGTGGTCGAAGGAGAGAGAAATCGGCATCATCAGACGCGGAGTAAACTCTTTTCCGTTCCACACCGGTTCCATCGCGGATTTGGATACACCGAGGATAGCCACTTCCGGCGCGTTCACAATCGGCGCGAAGTGGGTTGTCCCCAGGCCGCCGATGCTGGAGATGGTAAAGCAACCGCCCTGCATTTCGCCAGCGGTCAGCTTGCCATCACGCGCTTTTTTGGAGATCACGGTCAGTTCACGAGACAGTTCGGTGATGCTCTTCTTGTTCACGTCTTTAAAGACCGGAACCACCAGACCGTTCGGGGTATCAACCGCCACGCCAATGTTGATGTATTTCTTCAGCGTCAGGCGCTGCGCATCTTCAGACAGCGAGCTGTTAAAGCGTGGCATCTGCTCAAGTGCAGCCGCTACCGCTTTCATGATGAAGACCACCGGAGTGAATTTCACGTCCAGTTTACGCTTCTCAGCTTCGGCATTCTGCTGCTTACGGAACGCTTCCAGATCGGTGATATCAGTTTTGTCGAAGTGCGTAACGTGCGGGATCATCACCCAGTTACGGCTCAGGTTAGCACCAGAGATTTTCTGGATGCGGCCCAGTTCGACTTCTTCGATTTCACCAAACTTGCTGAAGTCCACTTTCGGCCACGGCAGCATACCGGGCAGACCGCCACCGCTTGCAGCGGCCGGTGCGGATTCTGCGCGTTTAACCGCATCTTTCACGTAAGCCTGAACGTCTTCGCGCAGGATACGGCCCTTACGGCCCGTGCCTTTCACTTTCGCCAGGTTGACGCCGAATTCGCGCGCCAGACGGCGGATCAGCGGAGTGGCGTGAACGTAAGCGTCGTTTTCAGCAAATTCGGTTTTGCCTTCTGCCTTCGCCGCCGGAGCCGCAGCCGGTTTGTCCGCTTTCGCGGCCGGAGCCGGGGCTGCTGCTTCCTGCTTCGCAGCAGGCGCTGGCGCTGCACCTTCCACTTCGAAGACCATGATCAGCGAGCCGGTAGACACTTTGTCGCCGGTGCTGATTTTGATCTCTTTCACGGTGCCCGCGAACGGTGCCGGAACTTCCATTGAGGCTTTGTCGCCCTCAACGGTGATCAGTGACTGCTCAGCGGCAACGTTGTCGCCCACTTTAACCATCACTTCGGTGACTTCAACTTCATCGCCGCCGATATCCGGAACCTTAACGTCTTTCGCGCCAGAGGCCGCTGCCGGAGCGGAAGCCGCTTCCTCTTTGACCTGCGGTTTGGCTTCGCCTGCCGCCGGTGCTGCGCCTTCCACTTCAAAGACCATGATCAGCGAGCCGGTAGACACTTTGTCGCCGGTGCTGATTTTAATCTCTTTCACGGTGCCCGCGAACGGTGCCGGAACTTCCATTGAGGCTTTGTCGCCCTCAACGGTGATCAGTGACTGCTCAGCGGCAACGTTGTCGCCCACTTTAACCATGATTTCGGTGACTTCAACTTCATCGCCGCCGATATCCGGGACGTTGACCTCTTTAGCCGCCGCTGCTGCTGCCGGAGCCGGAGCCGCTTCTTTTTTCTCTTCTTTCTTCTCTTCTGCCTTGGCAGGCGCAGCGTCAGCTGCACCATCGGCGGAATCGAAAATCATAATCAGTTTGCCGGTCTCGGTTTTGTCGCCGACGGAGACTTTGATCTCTTTAACGACGCCAGCCTGCGGAGACGGGACTTCCATAGAGGCTTTATCGCCTTCTACGGTGATCAGCGACTGTTCAGCCTCAACCTTGTCGCCCACTTTGACCAGGATCTCGGTGATTTCAACTTCATCAGCCCCGATGTCCGGTACATTGATTTCGATAGCCATTATTCTTTTACCTCTTACGCCAGACGCGGGTTAACTTTTTCTGCATCGATGTTGAATTTGGTGATCGCTTCCGCCACCACTTTCTTATCGATTTCGCCACGTTTAGCCAGTTCGCCCAGCGCTGCTACCACTACGTAAGAAGCATCAACTTCGAAGTGGTGACGCAGGTTTTCACGGCTGTCGGAACGACCGAAGCCATCTGTACCCAGCACGCGGTAGTCATCAGCCGGTACGTAAGTACGAACCTGTTCGGCGAACAGTTTCATATAATCGGTGGAAGCCACAGCCGGTGCATCGTTCATCACCTGAGCGATGTACGGTACGCGCGGAGTTTCCAGCGGGTGCAGCATGTTCCAGCGCTCACAGTCCTGACCATCACGCGCCAGTTCAGTGAAGGACGTTACGCTGTAGACGTCGGAGCCAACGCCGTAATCTTTCGCCAGGATCTCTGCCGCTTCACGGACGTGACGCAGGATAGAGCCTGAACCCAGCAGCTGTACTTTCCCTTTGCTGCCCTCGAGCGTGTCGAGTTTGTAGATACCTTTACGGATACCTTCCTCGGCACCTTCCGGCATCGCTGGCATGTGGTAGTTTTCGTTCAGCGTGGTGATGTAGTAGTACACGTTTTCCTGCGCTTCACCGTACATACGCACCAGACCGTCATGCATGATGACCGCCACTTCGTAAGCGTAAGACGGATCGTAGGAGATACAGTTCGGGATAGTCAGCGACTGAATGTGGCTGTGACCATCTTCGTGCTGCAAGCCTTCGCCGTTAAGCGTGGTACGACCGGAAGTCCCGCCGATGAGGAAGCCGCGCGCCTGCTGGTCGCCTGCCTGCCAGCACAGATCGCCGATACGCTGGAAACCGAACATAGAGTAGTAGATGTAGAACGGGATCATCGGCAGGTTGTTGGTGCTGTAAGACGTTGCCGCCGCCAGCCAGGATGCGCCTGCGCCCAGTTCGTTGATACCTTCCTGCAGGATCTGACCTTTCTCGTCTTCTTTGTAGTAAGCAACCTGCTCACGGTCCTGCGGGGTGTACTGCTGACCGTTCGGGCTGTAAATACCGATCTGACGGAAAAGACCTTCCATCCCGAAAGTACGTGCTTCATCGGCGATGATCGGCACCAGGCGATCTTTAATCGACTGGTTCTTCAGCATCACGTTCAGGGCACGAACGAAAGCGATGGTGGTAGAGATTTCTTTGTTCTGCTCTTCCAGCAGCGGTTTAAAGTCCGCCAGCTCTGGCAGTTCCAGCTTCTCGGTAAACTTAGGCTGACGGGTCGGCAGGTAGCCGTTCAGCTTCTGGCGCTGACCGTGCAGGTAAGTGTGCTCTTCAGAGCCTTCCGGGAAGGTGATGTACGGCAGTTTTTCCAGCGCTTCATCGGCAACCGGGACGTTGAAACGATCGCGGACGTAGCGAACGCCGTCCATGTTCATTTTCTTCACCTGGTGAGCGATGTTTTTACCTTCAGCGGAGTCACCCATGCCATAACCTTTGATGGTGTGGGCGAGGATAACAATCGGTTTGCCTTTGGTTTCCTGCGCTTTTTTCAGTGCCGCGTAGACTTTCTTCGGATCGTGACCACCACGGTTCAGCGCCCATATATCATCGTCAGACCAGTCTGCGACCAGCGCTGCGGTTTCCGGGTATTTACCGAAGAAGTGCTCGCGAACGTATGCGCCGCTTTTGGATTTAAAGGTCTGATAATCGCCGTCAACGGTTTCGTTCATCAGCTGGATCAGTTTACCGCTGGTATCTTTACGCAGCAGCTCATCCCAGCGACCGCCCCAGATAACCTTGATCACTTCCCAGCCAGCGCCACCAAAGATGCCTTCCAGTTCGTTGATGATTTTGCCGTTACCGGTGACCGGGCCATCCAGACGTTGCAGGTTACAGTTGATGATGAAGACCAGGTTATCCAGTTTTTCACGGGTAGCGATGGTGATCGCACCTTTGGATTCCGGCTCATCCATCTCGCCATCGCCGAGGAAAGCGTAAACGGTTTGTTCGGAGGTGTCTTTCAGACCACGGTGTTCGAGATATTTCAGGAACTTAGCCTGATAGATCGCACCAATCGGACCCAGACCCATTGAGACGGTCGGGAACTGCCAGAATTCCGGCATCAGTTTCGGGTGCGGATAAGAAGACAGACCTTTACCGTCAACTTCCTGACGGAAGTTGTTCATCTGTTCTTCGGTCAGACGGCCTTCCAGGAACGCACGCGCGTACACGCCCGGAGAGATGTGACCCTGGAAGTACACCAGATCGCCGCCGTCTTTTTCAGAGCGTGCGCGGAAGAAGTGGTTAAAGCACACTTCGTAAACCGTTGCGGAAGACTGGAAGGATGCCATGTGGCCGCCCAGCTCGAGGTCTTTTTTAGACGCACGCAGCACGGTCATGATGGCGTTCCAGCGGATAGCAGAACGAATACGACGTTCCAGTTCCAGGTTGCCCGGGTATTCCGGTTCATCTTCAACGGCAATAGTGTTTACGTAACCGCGAGCGCCTGTACCAGCCGCCACTTTCACCCCGCCTTTACGGGCTTCGGAAAGTAACTGGTCGATCAGATACTGAGCGCGCTCAACACCTTCTTCACGGATGACCGATTCGATCGCCTGTAGCCAGTCGCGAGTTTCGATCGGATCCACGTCATTTTGAAGACGTTCTGACATGGGGGTATTCCTTATCTATCTAATACGTTGATTTGTCTGGAACCTGTCCCATTGTGCTCTTTGTTCTTCATGTTCCAGGTTGTCTGCTGGTCGGCTGCGCTTTCTCATCCCGGTCACAGAGTTCACTATGCTGCCGGGGTTGCGCGCGCTTGCCGCCGCGATACAACCTGAACTATTTCGAAAACTAAAAGCACAATAAGACAGGTTCTGCGTTTAGTTGCCGCGCTCTAATAATGGCGCTGTTGGTACAACATCTTCTGGTTCACGTTCTGCCAGAAAAATCACTAATTCTTGCGTTGCTCAAGGCGGCGCATGGAGCGTTCACGACGGCTCTGTTCACGGCTGCGGTCGAGCAAAATCTCTTCAATAAAGGCCAGGTGGCGGTGCGACGCTTCACGCGCCCGTTCAGGCTCACCGGCCATAATCGCTTCAAAAACCGTGGTGCGGTGGTTGTTCACCAGCGGCAGCATTTCCCGGCGCGCATAAAGTAGTTCGAAGTTTTGGCGCACGTTTTGTGCCAGCATGGGCTCCATGCAGCGTAGCAGATGAAGCAAAACCACGTTGTGTGCCGCCTCTGTGACGGCAATTTGATACTGAACGACGGCGCTGGACTCGGCGTCGAGATCGCCTGACTGCTGGGCCAGCTCAATCGCCTGATGCAGCTCGCTGATTCTGGCGCGATCTTCATCATTGCTGCGCAGCGCGGCGTAATAAGCGGCGATGCCTTCCAGCGCGTGGCGGGTTTCCAGCAGATCAAATTGGGATTCGGGATGGTCGGAGAGCAGTTCAACCAGCGGATCGCTGAAGCTCTGCCACAGGCGGCTTTGTACAAAGGTTCCACCGCCCTGACGGCGCAGCAACAGACCTTTACCTTCGAGACGTTGGATCGCCTCACGCAGGGAGGGTCGGGAAACGTCGAACTGTTTTGCCAGCTCGCGTTCGGGCGGGAGTTTTTCTCCGGGGCGAAGCGTCCCCTCAAGAATGAGAAACTCCAGCTGTTGCTCTATCACGTCGGATAGCTTTGGTTGGCGGATTTTGCTATAGGCCATTGTTCTCTGTCTTACGCCATTTGCCCGAAGTAAATTGGTCTTACCAATTTCATATTCTTGACGCTAAAGTAACAAAGTATTCACCTTATGTCTATACAGGTTTTGACTCACATCATAAAACACGCCACATTTTAACAACCTTACAGAAATGACGTTTCATTAATGTAACTTTGCACAAATGTTGGCTTTACGTGGCTGAAGGCAGATTTAACATAACGAAGGGGAAGATCGGCGTCTCTGGTGCCGGGCTAAGAGCAGGCGAACAATGAGGGAGAAACGCTGACTGGACCGGTAAACTGATGCCCAGTCAGGTCATTTTTTACTTTGAGTCTTTGAACAATGGCAGTCCCTGCGCACGCCGCCATTCTCTGACGATTTTTACAATGTTTTCAGGTTTGTCGTCACCGCGCGTTTTGGGATAAAAGAGCAAATCGCCCTGTGCCGGATGCTCCGTGATTTTAATGAAATGGTCCACGATAGAATCGATATATTTTTCTAACTTCCTTCCTTGTAAGGAGTTTTCTTTTCGTGTTGCGATCCTCAATTCATCCAGAAGCTCTATAAATTCCGCTTCGGTATACTCTTCGATCCTGTTCCTGAACTTAACCATAGCGTTACTCCCTGTAGTGGATTTCATCGCATCATCAGGATGCGATGATTTTGATGTTAGCAACTTCCTATATGTTCACTTCGAGTCTTTAAACAACGGTAGCCCCTGCGCGCGCCGCCATTCTCTGACGATTTTTACGACGTTCTCAGGTTCCTCGTCACCGCGCATTTTGGGATAAAAGAGCAAATCGCCCTGTGCCGGATGCTCCGTGATTTTAATAAAATGGTCCACGATATCATCAATATATTTTACTAATTTTTTACCTTTTAAGGACGGTTCTCTTGTCGGTGCATTTTCAAGCTCCTGAATAAGTTCGATAAATTCCGCTTCGGTATAATCTTCGATCTTGTTCCTGAACTTAACCATAGCGTTACTCCCTGTAGTGGATTTCATCGCATCATCAGGATGCGATGATTTTGATGTTAGCGACTTCCTTTATGTTCACTTCGAGTCTTTAAACAGCGGCAGCCCCTGCGCACGCCGCCATTCTCTGACGATTTTTACAATGTTTTCAGGTTTATCGTCATCACGCGTTTTGGGATAAAAGAGCAAATCGCCCTGTGCCGGATGCTCCGTGATTTTAATGAAATGGTCCACGATAGAATCGATATATTTTTCTAACTTCCTTCCTTGTAAGGAGTTTTCTTTTCGTGTTGCGATCCTTAATTCATCAAGAAGCTCAATAAATTCCGCTTCGGTATAATCTTCAATTTTCCCCTTGAATGTAAACATAGTGTTATCTCCTGTAGTGAATTTCATCATGCAAACGCGGTGTAACAATCCTTAGATTATCAATATCATACACTGGGCCTCCATGTTTGATTTCAATGACATGATGTATCTGGAATTTTCTAACTATCTCATTAGGCCCATGGTAGTAACCCTCCTCAGGTGTATATGGGGCATGAGATTGTTTTAAGGTATCCTGGTTACTTTCTCTAAACTGCTCCATTAAATCTGGGTCCTGACTAATTTCAAACCACATCGCCTTCCTGAATTCATCAAAATCATTAAAGTGTCTGCCGCGTAATTTATCTGCTATATGCGCGGGTATGGGTGCCCCCTCTCCCGCATTGGTCACCGACACATCCAGCCAAATTGTGCCCGGCTTGAGCTTGACGCCATTGCCCGTTGCAACACCAGGTACGTTCCGCGGGTCAGCTTTCAGGTAGACATAAATCGGCTGGATGCCGGAGTCCGCCGGGAAAACCAGAATGTAGTCATTAAAATCGGCTGCGTCGGGAGCCGGAAAAGGCGGAGTGGTGAACTCGTTGTTCCCTTCAGGGATCGGAGTCACCAGAATGGTTGGCTGATCGACCGGCGGAGCGCCATTACCGGTGTTGGCGGGGTAGTCAGAGCCGTCTGGCTTTGCCGGGGTCCAGGTAATTAATGGCCCATCCACCTCGTGGGCGGGAGTGAACTCGTACCGCTGCGCGTTGGCATTCCAAAGCATGTTGGCAACGCGAACGTTTTCATAAGGCGTTCCCTCCCCGGTATGGACGCCAAAAACCTGCGGCTTGCCGTGTATATCGGTTCCCCAGAAGAAACGGACCCGCGTCGTCGCCGTGCCGCCTGACAGTGCTTTCTTACGTAGCTCTTCCTCATACCAGAACTCATCGCGTCCCGGCACGCGATCGCTTCCTTCCCCGGCACCCGGAATATACAAAGCGGAGGCCAGCGCCCCTATGTAGGGGACGCCTCTTGCCGCACCGAATAACCCGCTAAGCGACCACTCTCCCCAGACCTGCGTCGCAAGCCCCACGCTTAGCGCCAGTGGCGCGGCGGCTGATTTAACCGGGAGATCTGCGTCTTCATCATCATGCTGATGGCGGTAACCGCAGCAGTCATCGACAACCGGTTGCGCGAAAATCGCCATTTGCCCGAAGTTTTCAGCTGGCTCTTCGGTCGTCCCGGCGTCCGTACATCCTTTCTCTTTCAGGCAGGATTTGGCATAAACCGGCGTCACTTTTTCTGACGGAGGCCGTGGCCTGACGGCGTTCACTACGGAGGGTTCAGGCTTGTTTATCGATATGTCATTACGAGGAATAAACATACCGTTATAATCGGCAGGCAGCGTTAAGTAGTAGAATTCTGTATTAGCAATAAGGTGTTTACAGTGAATATATTCATAGGTGACGGCTATCACTTCGCAATGAAGCTCATTTTGCACAAAAGTCGTATGAATATCAGTTATTGAAGCATTTCTTAGTTGAATATAATAATAACGCTCCCAATGGCCTGTTCTGCTAATTCGATAAAAGTCACACTCAATAAATAGCCGCTCATTGTTAGTGATTGCATTACAAAGTAAAGGTGAGCTTTTATCGACAGGCTTACAGAAACTTAACCCTTGAATAGTAAAACCTTTTTCGTCCCTGAACTGGGCGCCTGATAGTGAAAATGCAAAAATTTCATCTTCATGCCCGGCCTGCCCGCGATTGCCCACCGACGCAACGGTTCCACAACCCGAAGAAATATCACCTTGTTTCTCACCTGTTATTTTCAGGTAGATGATGTCGCTCATTCCATTTCACGCTCTGGTATTCCATTGTGACTTAATTAAACGCCCGCAGATTTGTTAATACAAATAAAATATAAGCTTGCGAGGCATTTTTTCCAGAATAACGACTCAGTATTGACAACCAGTAGCGCTATTAAGCCCGGCATTAATTAATATTGTTTATATATTTACGAATAATGAATGACGTAATGATGTGCTACGGGAGGATAACGTTTTACTGACCATTCCCGAATTAATGGGTATTGAGTTTTTTAACCTAAAATTCAATGGATTAGATAATTAAATTTGCGTTAAATGTTGATTGGCAAAGTACGCGGCCCTTCTTAACTGTACTGTTTTTGCGCAACTCGTCATCATCCCTTCACAAAGGATGTGCATTCGCGGCGATATACCATTATTCTGATTCGGACAAAAGCATCCAGACCATATTTCATGCCACTGCGATGTAAAGATAACAATACACAAAATGGAATTGCAAACGTACACACGCACCACAGCGTCAACCCCATAATAAATACTCACGAGGTTTCACGATGGAAGGTCAACAGCATGACCACCAGCTGAAGCGCGGGCTTAAAAACCGCCATATTCAGCTTATTGCGCTGGGAGGGGCTATCGGTACCGGCCTGTTCCTGGGCAGCGCGTCCGTTATTCAGTCCGCCGGGCCCGGCATTATTCTCGGTTATGCCGTTGCCGGTTTTATCGCCTTTCTGATCATGCGTCAGTTAGGGGAGATGGTGGTGGAAGAGCCGGTTGCCGGTTCGTTCAGCCACTTCGCCTATAAATATTGGGGCGGCTTCGCCGGTTTTGCTTCTGGCTGGAACTACTGGGTGCTGTACGTGCTGGTAGCGATGGCGGAGCTTACCGCCGTCGGCAAATACATTCAGTTCTGGTGGCCGGAAATCCCGACGTGGGTTTCGGCGGCGGTGTTCTTTGTTGCCATCAACGCGATTAACCTCACCAACGTGAAAGTGTTCGGCGAGATGGAATTCTGGTTTGCCATTATAAAAGTTATCGCGGTCGTCGCGATGATCCTGTTCGGTGGCTGGCTGCTGTTCAGCGGCAACGGCGGCCCGCAGGCCACCGTGCGCAACCTGTGGGAGCAGGGCGGCTTCCTGCCACATGGGATTAACGGGCTGGTGATGATGATGGCGATCATCATGTTCTCCTTCGGCGGGCTGGAACTGGTGGGGATCACCGCCGCAGAAGCCGATAACCCGGAGCAGAGCATCCCGAAAGCGACCAACCAGGTTATCTACCGTATTCTGATTTTCTACGTCGGCTCGCTGGCAGTGTTACTGTCACTGCTGCCGTGGACGCGCGTCACGGCGGATACCAGCCCGTTTGTGCTGATTTTCCACGAACTGGGCGATACCTTTGTGGCTAACGCCCTGAACGTGGTCGTGCTGACGGCGGCACTGTCGGTCTATAACAGCTGCGTTTACTGTAACAGCCGGATGCTGTTCGGCCTCGCGCAGCAGGGTAATGCCCCGAAAGTGCTGATGAACGTTGATAAACGCGGCGTGCCGGTCAACACCATTCTGGTTTCCGCGCTGGTCACCGCGCTGTGCGTGTTGATCAACTACTTTGCCCCGGAATCCGCTTTCGGATTGCTGATGGCGCTGGTGGTATCAGCGCTGGTAATCAACTGGGCGATGATCAGCCTGGCGCACATGAAATTCCGCCGGGCGAAACACCAGCAGGGTGTGACGCCTCGTTTCCCGGCGCTGTTCTACCCGGTAGGTAACTGGATCTGTCTACTGTTTATGGCGGCAGTGCTGGTGATCATGCTGATGACCGACGGGATGGCGATCTCCGTTTACCTCATCCCGGTATGGCTGGTGATCCTCGGCGTGGGCTACCTGTTTAAGCAAAAAAGCGCCAGAACGGTAAAAGCACAGTAATCTTATTGCCCTCACCCGCCCTGGGTGAGGGTTGTTACCTGCCTCACACTTTCTTCTCCAGAGCCATTTTGTCCATATCGTCGCCTTTATCCTGCAACGCATTTATTTCATAGCCAGCGAATAATTCTCTCCATACTGCAATGGAGGGTTCTGGCAATGAACAACAACGCGCTGACCGTGAAAGAGAAGATTGGCTATGGAATGGGTGACGCCGGATGCAATATTATTTTCGGCGCCATCATGTTGTTTGTTAACTATTTTTATACCGATATTTTTGGCCTCGCACCGGCACTGGTCGGGGTACTGCTGCTCTCTATTCGGGTGATCGACGCCATTACCGACCCGATTATGGGCGCGCTGGCGGACCGCACCCGCAGTAAATATGGCCGCTTTCGCCCGTGGCTGCTGTGGATTGCCTTTCCCTACGCCCTGTTCAGCGTGCTGATGTTCACCACGCCGGAATGGAGCTACAGCAGCAAAGTTATCTATGCCTTTGTCACTTATTTCCTGCTGTCGATCACCTATACCGCCATTAATATTCCCTATTGCTCACTGGGCAGCGTGATCACTAACGATCCCAAAGAGCGCGTCGCCTGCCAGTCTTATCGTTTTGTCATGGTCGGGATCGCCACCCTGCTGCTCTCTTTAACGCTGTTGCCAATGGCGGACTGGTTCGGCGGAGATAACAAGGCGAAGGGTTATCAAATGGCGATGACCGTGCTGGCGTTTATCGGCATGTGCATGTTTTTATTTTGCTTTGCCACGGTGCGCGAACGGGTACGTCCGGCCGTTCAAACCAATGACGAACTGAAAAAAGACCTGCGCGACGTGTGGAAAAACGATCAGTGGGTGCGCATCCTGCTGCTGACGCTGTGCAATGTCTGCCCCGGCTTCATCCGCATGGCGGCCACCATGTACTACGTTACCTGGGTGATGGGTGAGAGCACCCACTTCGCAACCCTGTTTATCAGCCTCGGCGTGGTCGGCATGATGATCGGCAGTATGCTGGCGAAAGTGCTCACTGACCGCTGGTGTAAACTCAAAGTCTTTTTCTGGACCAACATCGCACTGGCGATCTTCTCCTGCGCCTTTTACTTTTTTGACCCGCACGCCACGGTGATGATTGTGGTGCTCTATTTCCTGCTAAACATCCTGCACCAGATTCCCTCCCCGCTGCACTGGTCGCTTATGGCGGACGTCGATGACTACGGCGAATGGAAAACCGGTAAGCGCATTACCGGGATCAGCTTTTCCGGCAACCTGTTTTTCCTGAAGCTGGGGCTGGCTATCGCCGGGGCGATGGTGGGTTTCCTGCTCTCCTGGTACGGCTACGACGCGGGCGCGAAACAGCAAAGCGCGACGGCGATCAACGGCATTATGCTGCTGTTTACGGTGATCCCCGGCATCGGGTATTTGATCACCGCAGGCGTGGTGCGACTGCTGAAAGTCAACAGTCAATTTATGCAGCAGATCCAGGCCGATCTGGAGAAACGCCGCGTGAACTATCGTGAGCTGAGCGAGTATCAGGAATTGCCACCCACTGAACAGACGAGGAAAGCCTGATGGAAAACTGGCCCAACCCCTTTATTGAGCAGCGTGCCGATCCGTTTATTCTGCGCCATGACGGCAGCTATTACTTTATCGCTTCCGTACCCGAATACGACCGGCTGGAGATCCGCCGCGCCGCGACGCTGGAGGCGCTGCCCGCAGCCGGAGCGGTGACGGTATGGCGCAAGCCGGACAGCGGCCCGATGAGCGAGCTTATCTGGGCACCGGAACTGCATCATATTAACGGCAAGTGGTATATCTATTTTGCCGCCGCCCCGACCCGGGCGCTCGACGATCTGGGAATGTTTCAGCACCGGATGTTTGCCCTGGAATGCGCCGATTCCGATCCGCTAAGCGGAACGTGGCACGAGAAAGGCCAGGTGATCACCCCGTTCAACACTTTCGCGCTGGACGCCACCACCTTTTTCCATCAGGGAAAACAGTGGTATTTGTGGGCGCAGAAAGCGCCGGATATTGCCGGAAACTCAAACCTCTGGCTGGCGGAACTGGAAAACCCGTGGACGCTTAAAGGCCAGCCGGTGATGCTAAGCCAGCCTGAATTTGACTGGGAATGCCGGGGATTTAAGGTTAACGAAGGACCGGCGGTGGTCACCCACGGCGAGCGGCTTTTTGTCAGCTACTCCGCCAGCGCCACGGATGAAAACTACTGCATGGGATTGCTGTGGATCGACAAGGACGCCGACCCGATGGTGCCGCAAAACTGGCATAAATCATCGCAGCCGGTATTCCGCACCAGCTACGAACATCGTCAGTATGGCCCAGGGCACAACAGCTTCACGCAGACGCCCGACGGCCAGGATGTGCTGGTGTATCACGCGCGCAACTATACGGAAATTGAAGGCGATCCGCTGTACGATCCCAATCGTCACACCCGAATGAAGCTGATCCACTGGGATGAAAACGGGATGCCCGACTTCGGCATCCCGCCTGCGGATACGCATTAAAACACGCGGCACGCGGGCTTAGAGCAGCGTGCCGTAAATCGTCAGCAGCGCCACGATCACCACCAGCACAAACGAGGTCTTTTTCGCCATCGACACCGCCGCTTTTGGCGTCTCGACCCGTGCAACGTGCGGTTCACGCGCCAGCGAAAACTGCGCCAGTCGGGTCAATACCTGATACTGCGAGGTATGCAGATCCCCCAGCGAGGCAAACCACGCGGGCAGCGCTTTTTCACCATGTCCCAGCAGGGCGTAAATCACTCCGACCAGCCGCGTCGGCACCCAGTCCAGCACATGGAGGAGGAAATCAATGCCCGATTGCAGGCGATGATGCGGCGTCTGATAGCGTGCCAGCCATGACTGCCAGCCGCGCAGGAACGCGTAACCGACCAGCGGCACTGGCCCCCATACGCCGCCGACGATAAACCAGAATAGCGGGGCCAGATAATAGCGGAAGTTGATCCACAGCAGCGCATTTTGCAGTTCGCGCAGATATTCGCGCTCGTCGCAGCCGGGCGGCACCCCGTGGATTAACGTCAGTTCGCTGGCCATTGAATCCCGCGCGTGGCTGTCATTGCGGGCGGCGGCTTTCAGATACGCGTGATAATGCAGCCGCACTCTGCCCGCGCCAATACACAGCAGCCCCAGCAGGATCCACGCCACCAGCAACGGCACGTTGAAAAACAGGCCGTACAGCGCACGCAGCAGCAGAAACGTCAGTGCCATGATCATGAAGGTCATCAGCAGCGTCCGCGCCATCGAAAAGTGCTTCATCCGCCGGAACAGCACTTCAAGCCGATGATCGAGCTGCCAGTGCTCGCCCAACTTAAATAAACGCTCGGCGATGAGGACCAGCAGCAGGGTAAACAGCGTCATGATATCTCCTTTTCCGCCGATGAAAGAACCAGAGCGCGAAACCTCGCCCAGTCAAACGCAGGGCCGGGATCGGTTTTACGATCGGGAGCAATATCACAGTGTCCGGTCATATGGTCGGCAATCGCCGGGTAACGCGCAATCAGCACGCGGGTGACCGCCGCCAGTTGCTGATACTGAGCATCGGTATAGGCCAGGGTGTCCGTGCCCTCCAGCTCAATGCCAATCGAAAAATCATTGCAGCGCTCGCGTCCGTGATACAGCGAAACGCCCGCATGCCAGGCACGTTTATCGAAAGGAACATACTGAACGATTTCACCGTCGCGGCGAATCAGACAATGGGCAGAAACGCGCAAATGGGCGATTTCAGCGAAAAAAGGATGCGCGTCGGGGTCGATCGTGCCGGTGAACAGGGCATCAATCCACGGACCGCCAAACTCACCGGGCGGAAGGCTAATATTATGCACCACCAGTAAAGAAGGAATTTCATCATCCGGGCGGCAATCATAATGCGGGGAAGGAACGCGTCGCGCCTCCGCCAGCCAACCCTCGTCTAACAACATGCAGGATCTCCTTATTTGTGGTGCGAATATCCGCTTCAGAGTAGCATGTTTCAACCTTATGATTCGTTATCAATCTGGAGTTTTATCATGCCGCCTCGCCGCTATAACCCTGACCATCGACGTGACGCGCTTCTGGAACGTATTAACCTGGATATTCCCGCCACCGTTGCGCAGGCGCTGCGCGAAGATTTAGGCGGGGAAGTCGATGCGAATAACGATATTACCGCGCAGCTCCTGCCGGAAGACAGCCGCTCTCATGCCGTCGTGATCACCCGCGAAAACGGCGTTTTCTGCGGCAAGCGCTGGGTCGAAGAAGTCTTTATCCAGCTGGCGGGCGATGACGTTCAGGTGACCTGGCACGTTGCCGATGGCGATAAAGTCGTCGCCAATCAGCCGCTGTTTGAACTTGATGGCCCGTCGCGCGTGCTGCTCACCGGCGAGCGCACGGCGCTGAACTTTGTGCAAACGCTCTCCGGGGTAGCCAGTGAAGTCCGGCGCTATGTTGAATTACTGGAAGGCACGCAGACGCAGTTGCTGGATACCCGCAAGACCCTGCCAGGCCTGCGCACCGCGCTGAAATATGCCGTCCTGTGCGGCGGTGGCGCGAATCATCGTCTCGGTCTTTCCGATGCGTTTCTGATCAAAGAAAACCACATTATTGCTTCCGGCTCGGTCCGTCAGGCGGTCGAAAAAGCTTTCTGGCTACACCCGGATGTCCCGGTTGAAGTGGAAGTCGAAAACCTGGATGAGCTGGATGATGCCCTGAAAGCCGGGGCGGATATCATCATGCTGGATAACTTCACCACCGATGTCATGCGCGAGGCGGTAAAACGCACCCGGGGACAGGCACAGCTTGAGGTTTCCGGGAATGTGACCTTTGATACGCTGCGCGAATTTGCTGAAACCGGCGTTGATTTTATCTCTGTCGGCGCGCTGACCAAGCATATCCGCGCGCTGGATCTGTCGATGCGCTTTCGTTAGTGACTCCCTTCTTTGAAACGGGCCTGATGGCCCGTTTTTCGTATTGTCTCGCAACATGATGTAACGCCTGTGCAATAACCCCAGAAAGTCTGGAAAGCCTCTTCACGATCCGCTTTTTGCCGCTCGCCTGTTTATGCCCGCGCTGTCAGAGTTCCCGCACTGACAAAGGAGTACGCAATGAACAGACAACACGGATTTACCCTTATTGAGCTCATGGTCGTTATCGGCATTATTGCCATCCTTAGCGCCATTGGCATTCCCGCCTACCAGAACTACCTGCGCAAAGCGGCGCTGACCGATATGCTGCAAACCTTTATTCCCTACCGCACGGCCGTTGAACTGTGCGCACTGGATCACGGCGGCCTGGCTTCCTGCGACGGCGGTACAAACGGCATTCCCTCCCCAACCACCACCCGCTACGTCTCGGCAATGAGCGTGGCGCAGGGCGTCGTGTCCCTGACCGGACAGGAGAGCCTTAACGGTCTGGGCGTGGTGATGACCCCACGCTGGGATAACGCCAATGGCGTCACGGGCTGGCAGCGGGTCTGCAATATTCAGCAGGACAGCGCGCTACAGCAGGCCTGTGAAGACGTTTTCCGCTTCGACGCGCAGTAAGGAGATCGCGATGAAACAGGAACAGTTAATTGCGCTGTGCAAACGTCATGCCGCCGTGCTGTTGGGGAGCAATGCCGATACGCTGAATATCGCCGTCATCGGCGAGCCGGGGCAGGAATTTCTGGACGCGTTACGCTTCGCCACCCAGAAAAATATCGATATTGAATGCTGGTCGCAGGAGCGGATGGATAAACATCTGCATATGGCGACGCAAACGCATTTGCCTGCGGTGAGCGCGGGGAGCGCCAGCGCGGTCGAATTGCTGAATCAGACGCTGGAGCAGGCGCAGCTCCAGCGGGCGTCCGATATCCACTTTGAGCCGTATGCCGGGCAATTGCGCGTCCGCCTGCGTGTGGATGGCGTGCTGCACCTGCTGACGTGTATTCCCGCTGAACTGGTCGCCACGATCACCGCGCGCCTGAAAGTGCTGGGCAATCTGGATATCGCCGAGCGCCGCGTGCCGCAGGACGGACAGTTCACCGTCGAACTGGCGGGGAAGTCCGTCTCCTTTCGTATCGCCACGTTGCCCGGTCGCAACGGTGAAAAAGTGGTGCTGCGTCTGCTACATCAGGTGGAGCAGGCGCTCGATATACAAACGCTGGGCATGGCGACCCGGCAACTTGAAGCCTTTCGCAGCGCGCTGAATATGCCGCAGGGGTTGCTGCTGGTGACCGGACCTACCGGCAGTGGCAAAACGGTGACGCTCTACAGCGCATTGCAGGCGCTGAATGCGCCGACGGTGAATATTTGCAGTGTTGAAGATCCGGTAGAAATCCCGCTTGAAGGGATTAACCAGACGCAGATTAACTCCCGGACCGGGCTCACTTTTCAAAACGTGTTACGGGCGTTACTCCGTCAGGATCCTGACATCATTATGGTGGGGGAAATCCGCGATGGCGAAACGGCGGAAATCGCCATTAAAGCGGCGCAAACCGGGCATCTGGTACTTTCAACGCTGCACACCAATTCCACCACCGAGGCGCTGGTGCGTTTACAGCAAATGGGCGTCGCACGCTGGATGCTCTCCTCTTCCCTGCTGCTGGTTATCGCCCAACGGCTGGTGCGTAAACTCTGTCCGTACTGCCGTCAGCGCATCGGCGAGCATCCCGCCCTGCCGTCCTCGCTGTGGCCACGCGCCCTGCCCCGCTGGCAGGCCAATGGCTGTGACCGCTGTTATCACGGATTTTATGGTCGTATAGCGCTGTTTGAGGTGCTGGAGTTGGACAGCGAATTGCATCAGGCCATCGCCGGAGAAGAGAGCGCCGCAGAAATTGAAGTCCTGGCGCGACGGGGCGGTATGACCACCCTGTTTGAAAACGGCTGCCTGGCGGTGGAACAGGGACTGACCAGTCAGGAAGAACTGCTGCGCGTACTGGGCACGCCGCATGGCCGCTAAGCAGCTCTGGCAATGGCGCGGCCTTACGCGTGAGGGAAAGGTGCAGGAGGGCATCCGCTGGGCATCTGGCCGCGCGGCGGTGTTAATGGCGCTCCATCAGCAGCACATTACCCCGCTGCGTCTGCGCCGCTGCGCGGTTCGGCGCTCGCTCTGGCGAAATGAATATGGCTGCGATCTGATCCAGCAACTGGCGACTCTACTTCATGCCGGGCTGACGCTGCCGCAGGGTCTGCATTTACTGGCACAGCAGCAATCCACCCGGCAATGGCAGGCGTTGTTACAGACCCTGGAAGAAGAACTGGAAAACGGCGTGGCGTTTTCTGGCGCGCTAAAACAGTGGCCGCAGGCGTTTCCACCGCTGTGGCTGGCGATGATCCGCACCGGTGAACTGACCGGTAAACTTGAGGAATGCTGTTTCCATCTGGCCCGACAGCAGGCCGCACAGCAGCGACTGGGCGCAAAAGTCAGAAAGGCGCTGCGTTATCCGGCGATCGTCCTGGCACTGGCGCTGGCAGTGGTGCTGGCGATGGTCTGCTGGGTGCTACCGGAGTTTGCCGCGATTTATAAAACCTTCAACACCCCGCTGCCTGCGCTGACTCTGGGAGTTATGGCGTTTGCCGATTTCATCCAGCGCTGGGGAGCCCTGCTTGCCACCCTGCCCGGTATGCTTTTTGTGGTGCTTCAGGCACTACGCCATCATTCCGGCTGGCTGTTGCTGCGGCAAAAATGGCTGCTGTCCTGCCCGGTGGCGGGCGACCTCATTCGGGGACAACGACTCAGCCAGATTTTCAGCGTGCTGGCGCTGACGCAAAGCGCCGGGATTGCCTTTTTGCAGGGCTTAGATAACGCCTGTGAAACGCTGAACTGTCCATACTGGCAGCGCGTGCTGCGCCAGGCACATCAGGAGATTAGCCAGGGTTCATCGATCTGGCAGGCGCTTGAACGCAGCGGCGAATTCAGCCCGCTATGCCTGCAACTGATTGGCACGGGCGAAGCCTCGGGCGCGCTGGATACCATGCTGGATAATCTGGCCCGGCATCACAGTGAAAAAACGGAACGGCTGGCGGATAACCTGGCGACATTGCTGGAGCCAGTGCTGCTGATTGTTACCGGGATGATTATCGGCACGCTGGTGGTGGCCATGTATTTGCCGATTTTCCATCTGGGGGATGCGATGAGCGGAATGGGATGATCGTGCTGGCGCAGACGCGCCAGCACCAGCGGTTTACAGGCTGTTAAAAACGCGGTTTTCCTGTTCCTGCACGCGGATAAAGGTCGTGCGCTTAGTCAGTTCCTTCAGGCGGGATGCGCCAACGTAGGTACAGGCTGAACGCAGACCACCGAGGATATCGCGAGCGGTATTTTCTACCGGACCGCGCAGCGCCAGCTTCACGGTTTTGCCTTCCGCCGCACGGTAGCCCGCGACGCCGCCAACGTGACGATTCATCGCCGACTCAGAGCTCATACCGTAGAACAGCATAAATTTCTCGCCGTTCTCTTCGACAACTTTGCCGCCGCTCTCGTCATGCCCGGCCAGCATACCGCCCAGCATAACGAAATCTGCGCCGCCGCCGAAGGCTTTCGCCACGTCGCCCGGTGTGGTACAGCCGCCATCGCTGACGATTTGTCCGCCGAGCCCGTGTGCGGCATCTGCGCACTCGATGACCGCTGAAAGCTGCGGATAACCAACGCCGGTTTTTACGCGGGTAGTGCAAACAGAGCCAGGGCCGATGCCGACTTTAACGATGTCCGCACCGGAAAGGATCAGCTCCTCGCACATTTCACCCGTCACCACGTTGCCAGCACAGATGGTTTTATTCGGCCAGGCTTCACGCGCTTTACTGACGAACTGCACGAAATGCTCGGAATACCCATTCGCCACGTCAATGCAAATAAAGCTCAGCGCCGGATGGAGATTAAGAATTTGAATGGTTTTCTCAAAATCGGCATCGGAAGTGCCGGTGGAGACCATTACGTGTTTCAGTACATCCTCAGATACGCTCTGGATAAACGCTTTCCAGTCTTCCGGGGTGTAATGTTTATGCACTGCGGTAAGAATGCCAAAAGACGCCAGTGCTTTTGCCATGCCAAACGTCCCTACGGTATCCATATTCGCCGCAATAATGGGCACGCCAGACCAGCTCAGACCGGAATGTTTAAAGGTGATTTCGCGCTCCAGCTCGACTTCGGAACGGCTTTTAAGAGTAGAACGTTTTGGGCGGATAAGAACGTCTTTAAAACCTAACTTCAGATCTTCTTCGATACGCATGTAGGGTTCCTGGGGTTAAAGGCAATAGAAAAAGCACAACTCCAGTGATGTCATCATACGCACTAATCATGACTCCGCAAGACTGCGATTTTCTCTTTTTTTACGCTACAATCCTATAAATTTATCTGACGAAAGGTGAGAAGGTAATTATTAGCACTCGCTTTAATTTCTTCTTCCGCAACTCTCTGATTTAGTGCAACAATCATTCCGGGACTGGCTTTTATGAGGTATACGGTAGCGTTAACAGGCGGCATCGGCAGCGGAAAAAGCACCGTTGCGGACGCGTTCGCCCTGCTTGGTGTTAACGTTATTGATGCGGATATCATCGCTCGCCAGGTTGTGGAGCCTGGCACTCCGGCCCTTAATGCGATTGCTGAACGCTTCGGCACAGATATGTTGACCGCCGAAGGGGCACTGAATCGCCGTCTTTTACGCGAGCATATTTTTGCGCATCCTGACGATAAACGCTGGCTTAACGCGCTACTGCATCCCCTGATCCAGCAGGAGACCCAACGGCAAATCGCGCGAGCCTCCTCGCCCTGGGTGTTGTGGGTTGTACCGCTGCTGGTCGAAAACCGGCTTTATGAGAAAGCCAACCGTGTCCTTGTGGTCGATGTCTCGCGTAATACCCAGCTACAACGCACCATGCAGCGTGATGGCGTCACCCGTGAACACGCCGAACAAATTCTCTCCGCCCAGGCGACGCGCGAAGAACGCCTTGCCGTGGCGGATGATGTCATTGATAACAACGGTGCGCCAGAAGCCATTGCTTCTGATGTCGCCCGCCTGCACGCGCTGTATCTGAAACTGGCGGCGCAGGCTGTTTCACAGGAAAAAACGTAATGCATCACACCCACATTCTTTTTGAACATCCGCTAAACGAGAAAATGCGTACCTGGCTGCGTATTGAGTTTTTAATCGAGCAGTTATCTGGCGCATTGCCGGTCGCCGATTACGCGGGGGCATTACACTTTTTTCGTAATGTCGGCGATTTACTGGATGTCTTTGAACGCGGCGAAGTTCGCACCGAGCTGCTGAAAGAGCTGGAACGCCAGCAGCGTAAACTTCAGGCGTGGACCGAAGTCCCCGGCGTGGATCTGAATCTTGTTGATTCGCTGCGCCAGCAGCTTAAAGCCGCTGGCAGCACGCTGATGTCCGCGCCGCGTATCGGGCAAGTTCTGCGTGAGGATCGGCTGATTGCGCTGGTGCGCCAGCGTTTAAGTATTCCGGGCGGCTGTTGCAGTTTTGATTTGCCGACGCTGCATATGTGGCTACATCTACCGCAGGCGCAGCGCGATATCCAAACGGCGCAGTGGATGGACAGTTTGCAGCCGCTTCAGCAGGCGCTGACGTTGATTATGGATCTGATCCGTAATTCTTCCGCCTTCCGCAAGCAAACCAGCCTGAACGGGTTTTATCAGGACAACGGCGAGGATGCCGACCTGTTGCGCCTGCAACTGCCTCTCGACGAGCAGCTTTATCCACAAATTTCCGGGCACAAAAGCCGTTTTGCGATTCGTTTTATGCCGCTGGATAGCGAAAATGGTCTGGTGCCCGAGCGGCTCAATTTTGAGCTGGCGTGCTGTTAAGGAGTAAATATGTCTGAACAAACTATTGTTAATTGTCCGACCTGCGGGAAAAGCGTTGTCTGGGGCGAAATCAGCCCGTTTCGCCCGTTTTGCTGTAAGCGCTGTCAGCTAATCGATCTTGGCGAGTGGGCGGCGGAAGAAAAACGTATCGCAAGCAAGGGCGATCTGTCTGACAGCGATGACTGGAGCGAAAACCAGCAATAATGCTGGCGTGAGTTTCAGGGCTGAACGCCGGATAGCAATTGCTTAATCACTGCCTCATTAGCCGGCGGGAAATCGCTGGCATCAAGATCCTGCTGTAATACCCAGCGCCCCGGCTGCCCCTCTTTTCCCCATGGCTCACCCTGCCATGCTTCCACCAGATAAAACCACAGCGTAATGTGGCGATCCGGGAAAGCGTGTTCAATTTTCATGTAGAGGGGCGACGGGCCAGGCACAATGCCCACCTCTTCCTGCAACTCGCGCGCCAGCGCCTGTTCCGGGCTTTCACCCGCTTCAATTTTACCGCCGGGGAACTCCCATTTATTCGCCATATGCGCATCGGCGGCACGACGGGTGATAAAGATTTGGCCTGCGGGATCGCGAATAATCCCGGCGGCAATTTGGATTACTTTCATTTTGTCTCATCCAATAAAAAAGGCGCAGAACTCTGCGCCTTTCAGGGTTAAGTTCGCAATTAGCTCAGACGGCCGTGGCACTGTTTGTATTTTTTACCGGAACCGCACGGGCACGGATCGTTGCGCCCGACTTTGCGCTCGCCGGTCTGCGCCGCAATGGCTTCCGCAGCCGCGGTTTGCTCATCCTGATGGCTAAGCTGCTGCATCTGCGCCAGACGCTCGGCTTCCGCGCGACGCTGTTGCTCCATCTCTTCCACTTCTTCCGGCTCGCGCACCTGAACTTTGCTCAGGGTGCTGATCACTTCATATTTCAGCGATTCCAGCATAGCGGCAAACATGGCGAAGGATTCACGTTTGTATTCCTGCTTCGGATCTTTTTGCGCATAGCCACGCAGGTGGATCCCCTGACGCAGATAATCCATCGCTGCCAGGTGCTCTTTCCACAGAGAATCGAGAGTTTGCAGCATGACGCCTTTTTCGAAATGACGCATCATTTCAGTGCCGACGATTTTCTCTTTATGCTCGTAAACTTCAATTGCGCTGGCCAGAATACGCTCGCGCAGCGTTTCTTCATGCAGATCGTGTTCTTTGTCCAGCCACTCAGCAATCGGCAGATCCAGATCGAAATCTTTTTTCAGGCGATCCTGTAAACCCGGAACATCCCACATTTCTTCCAGAGACTGCGGCGGAATGTGATTGTCGATCGTCGCTTTGAATACGTCTTCACGGATGCTGGCGATGGTTTCGCTGACGTCGGAAACGTCCAGCAGCTCGTTACGCTGGGAATAGATAGCACGACGCTGATCGTTCGCAACATCATCGTATTCCAGCAGTTGCTTACGAATATCGAAGTTGCGGCTTTCCACTTTACGCTGGGCGTTGGCGATAGCTTTCGTCACCCACGGGTGCTCAATGGCTTCGCCCGGTTTCATCCCCAGCTTACGCATCATGCCTGCCACACGGTCAGAGGCAAAAATACGCATCAGGGCATCTTCCATCGACAGATAGAAACGGGAAGAGCCCGCATCCCCCTGGCGACCAGAACGACCACGAAGCTGGTTATCAATACGGCGCGATTCATGACGCTCCGTACCAATGATGTGCAGGCCACCTGACGCCAGCACCGCTTCGTGACGCACCTGCCAGTCGGCTTTAATCTGTGCGATCTGCTCCGGCGTCGGGTCTTCCAGTTCGGCAACTTCTGTCTGCCAGCTACCGCCAAGCACGATATCCGTACCACGGCCTGCCATGTTGGTGGCGATAGTGACCGTTCCCGGATAACCGGCCTGGGCGACGATTTCCGCTTCGCTGGCGTGGAATTTGGCGTTCAGAACGTTATGTTTGATCCCGGCTTTAACCAGTTCGTTAGAAACCACCTCTGATTTTTCAATCGAGATAGTCCCCACCAGAACCGGCTGACCATTGGCGGTACGCTCTTTGATGTCTTCGATAATGGCCTGAATTTTTTCCGCTTCGGTCATATAGACCAGATCCGCCATATCCTTACGGATCATCGGACGGTTAGTCGGCACCACTACCGTATCCAGCTTGTAAATAGAGCTGAATTCGAACGCTTCGGTATCTGCCGTACCGGTCATACCGGCCAGTTTTTCATACAGGCGGAAGTAGTTCTGGAAGGTGATGGAAGCCAGCGTCTGGTTTTCGTTCTGGATTTCCACGCCTTCTTTTGCTTCAACGGCCTGGTGCAGACCGTCTGACCAGCGGCGGCCCTGCATGGTACGACCGGTGTGTTCATCAACGATGATGACTTCACCGTCTTTAACAATGTAGTCCACGTCGCGGGTAAACAGCACGTGCGCACGCAGCGCGGCGGTGACGTGGTGCATCATCATAATGTTGCCCGGCGAGTACAGCGATTCGCCCTCTTCCATGATGCCTTCTTTCACCAGCAGTTCTTCAATCAGCACCAGCCCGCGCTCGGTCAGGTTAACCTGACGCGCTTTTTCATCCACGGAGAAGTGGCCTTCGCCCTGGAAGGTGTCGGAGTCCTCTTTTTCCTGGCGGATCAGGTACGGAATGATTTTGTTCATCTGCTTGTACATTTCTGAACTATCTTCGGCCGGGCCGGAGATGATCAGCGGCGTACGCGCTTCGTCGATCAGGATGGAGTCTACTTCATCCACCAGCGCGTAGTGTAGTTTACGCTGGACGCGCTCTTCCGGGCTGAACGCCATGTTGTCACGCAGGTAGTCGAAACCGTATTCGTTGTTGGTGCCGTAGGTGATATCCGCGCCGTAAGCTTCACGTTTAGCGGGGGCTGGCAGGCCGGACATGTTGATGCCTACGGTCATGCCGAGGAATTCGAAAAGTGGACGGTTGTTTTCGGCGTCACGCTGCGCCAGATAATCGTTGACGGTAACGACGTGTACGCCTTTACCTGACAGCGCATTAAGGTAAGCTGGCAGCGTTGCGGTCAGGGTTTTACCTTCACCCGTACGCATTTCCGCGATACAGCGTTCGTTGAGGACCATGCCGCCAAGCAGCTGGACGTCAAAGTGACGCATGCCGAAGACGCGTTTGCTGGCCTCACGAACGACCGCGAACGCTTCCGGGATCAGGCTTTCTACGGTTGCACCTTTCGCCAGACGGGTGCGAAACTCTTCTGTTTTCGCCTTCAGCTCTTCATCAGAGAGCTTTTCCATCTCCGGTTCCATGCTGTTGATCAGGTTGACCGCTTTGCGCATACGGCGCAGGGTACGATCGTTACGACTACCAAAAACTTTAGTTAATAATTTGATTAGCATAATAAAATCTCAAACGCCCCGCCGTGCGGAAGCAAAAATTAGTTGAAAGAAGGATCGTTCAGCTAAGGCGTTGAGGTCCGGCGCGGATGCCCTGTGCCTGGCTTATCCAGGCACAAACGCTAAAGGTGGATGGGGGAGCAATGGAAGCAAATGCGACCTGGCGGATGATCACCGGCGGCTTGCTTTCCTGAGTCAGCATCGCGCTGAGCGTGTTCAGTAAGGCAATATGGTGCGCGTCAAGCGCCAGCGGCTCCTCTGCCACCGGCAGTACCTGCGGGGCCATGGCAAAGGAAAGATGACGAATCACCGTACGAATAGCGTGTTGATGCCAGTAATCGACGGTAAAAGACGGACGGCGGTTCGCTTCCAGCAGCGCCAGATGGGTAAAATTTACGCTGGAAGGATGGTTATGACTGGCGGCGGCTTTCGCCGGAACGGTGGGTTCGGTATTGCCGAGCGCAGGCAGGCCAAAGCCAGCCGCGACCATCCCCAACAGGAGATGCGGCCAGAAGTACCGTCTGCCTAACTGTCGCCAACGCGTCAGTAACCCACTCACGTAATCCACCACTCTGTAAAATCTGGAAGAGACTGACGCTCTTAATTTTATATCCTGCAATGATATTACCATTAATGCGGATGCCCGACAGCAGGAATCAAGCCAGAGGGGGAGATAAACCGGCTAAGAAAACGGCAATCGCATCAGGTATGTCAGGTGCGGGGGCAATAAAAAAGCAGGACGGGAAATTTGTTGCGGTGCAGAAATGAAAAACGACTGGTTTCCCTGGACGGAGAGGGTGCCAGGTAAACCAGTCGAATTACGGAATGTTATGCCAGAACCAGAGAAGGTGCTTTGAATGCCAGCGGCAGTTCAGCGTCATCTTCGAAGGTGACATATTCCCAGGCTTCCTGTTTAGCCAGGACCGCCTGCAACAGTTTGTTGTTCAGTGCATGACCCGATTTAAAGGCGGTAAATGCGCCGATAATATTGTGACCACACATGAACAGATCGCCGATAGCATCCAGCATTTTGTGACGCACAAACTCGTCTTCAAAACGCAGGCCGTCGTCGTTCAGTACGCGATAATCGTCAACAACGATGGCACAATCGAAGCTGCCGCCCAGGCACAGGCCACGGGACTGCAAATATTCGATATCACGCATAAAGCCGAAAGTACGGGCACGGCTGATTTGACGCATGAAGGCATCAGCAGAGAAGTTCATCGCGTAGCGCTGGTTGCTGGCATCAATCGCCGGATGGTTAAAATCGATGGTAAAGTCCAGCGAAAAACCATTAAACGGTTTGAATTCAGCCCATTTGTCGCCATCTTCGACGCGAACGGTCTCTTTGATGCGCACAAATTTCTTCGCGCTGTTCAGCTCGTCAATACCGGCATCTAACAGCAAATACACAAACGGCGCGGCGCTACCGTCCATAATGGGGACTTCCGGCGCATCGACTTCAATAATGATGTTGTCGATACCCAGGCCAGCCAGCGCGGCGTTCAGGTGTTCTACCGTTGAAATCCGCACGTCATGCTCATTAACCAGGCAAGTACAGAGCATGGTATCACGCACAGATTTGGCATCGGCCGGAAAATCAACCGGTGGATTCAAGTCGGTGCGACGATAGATGACCCCGGTATTTGCCGGCGCAGGGCGCAGCGTCAGCGTGACTTTTTTGCCGGTGTGTAGACCGACGCCAGTCGCCTGAACGATACGTTTAAGTGTCCTTTGTTTGATCATCGTATAATCTCGCCAAATAACCTATCCAACCGAAGTGTACAATACATTCGGGCGAGCAGTTTAGCACAAAGAGCTAAGATGCCCAACTTCCAGCCAATTCTTAGTCCGCTTGCTTACGCAAAAATGCAGGAATATCGAGATAATCCGGCTCTTTAGCTTGTGAAGTGTTGTCATTAACAACCTTCGCGGCAGGTTTTTGTTCCTGCGTCAGCGGTGCCATACCGTGCTGCTGATAACGATCCAGTACGGGCTGCTGCGTTTGTTTGTTTGTAACCAGGGTAATTTCAGGACGTTTGTCCATACCGATACCGGTGGCAACAACAGTGACGCGCAGTTCGTCGTTCATATCCGGGTCGAGAGAAGTACCGATAACCACGGTCGCGTTATCCGAAGCAAAAGCACGGATGGTGTTACCCACGGTTTCAAACTCGTCCAGACGCAGATCGAAGCCCGCCGTAATGTTGACCAGGACGCCACGCGCGCCGGACAGGTCGATGTCTTCCAACAGCGGGGAGGAGATAGCCATTTCAGCCGCTTCTTCCGCACGGTCTTCACCGCTGGCAACGCCGGAACCCATCATCGCATAACCCATTTCGGACATCACGGTGCGCACGTCTGCAAAGTCGACGTTCATCAGACCCGGACGGGTGATCAGTTCGGCAATACCCTGCACCGCGCCTTTCAACACGTCGTTCGCTGCGCCAAACGCGTCGAGCAGAGAGATACCGCGACCCAGCACTTTCAGCAGCTTGTCGTTCGGAATGGTGATCAGGGAGTCAACGTGCTTGGACAGCTCGGTGATGCCCTGCTCGGCAAACGCCATGCGCTTTTTGCCTTCAAAGTTAAAAGGCTTGGTGACGACAGCAACCGTCAGGATGCCCAGATCTTTTGCTACTTCAGCAACAACCGGCGCAGCACCCGTACCGGTACCGCCGCCCATACCTGCGGCGATGAATACCATGTCTGCCCCGTCAAGCGCTGCACGCAATGCTTCACGGTCTTCGTCAGCCGCGTTGCGACCCACTTCCGGGTTAGCGCCTGCGCCCAGACCTTTGGTGATGCCACCGCCAATCTGAATCGTCTGGCCAACCGCCGTTTTACGCAGCGCCTGAGCGTCGGTATTTACCGCGAAGAATTCAACACCTTCGATGCGTTCGCGCACCATGTGTTCAACGGCATTGCCGCCGCCGCCACCGACGCCGATGACTTTAATCACCGCGTCGTTGGTTAGTTCCATAGGTTCAAACATAGTTTCTCTCCGTTGTGCCTGTCGCCTGAGACCGCTAATTTTCTGCGTTCTCTTTAAAAAATCAAAATTCTTTTCGTAGCCAACTATTGAGCCGCTTGATCCACGACCCGACCGTTACACGTTTTTCAACTTCTGCTTCACCACTTAAATGAGACTCTTTGCCGTAGTGCAGCAGCCCCACCGCCGTTGAATAATACGGCTCCTGGGCGTAATCCGTAAGTCCGGTAATATTCAGCGGCGCGCCAATGCGCACCTGCGTGTGAAATACGCGTTGCGCGCAGGCCGCAAGACCTTCAATTTGCGCCGCACCACCGGTTAATACAATGCCTGCTGCCAGGTGATGCTTCACCCCTTTCTCGCGCAGCATTTCCTGCAATTGCAAAATTTCTTCGTTCACCAGATTCAGCAGCTCGGTATATCGCGGTTCGATAACCTCTGCCAGCGTCTGACGTTGCAGGCTGCGCGGCGGACGTCCACCTACGCTTGGGACCTCCACGCTCTCGTCTTTTCCGACAATTGAGCCAAAAGCACAGCCATGACGAACTTTAATGGCTTCGGCGTCGCTTGGAGGCGTACCGAAGGCATAAGCGATATCGCTGGTCACTACGTTCCCTGCATAAGGGATCACTTTCGTGTGGCGCAGCGCTCCGCCTGTGTAGACGGCGATATCCATTGTACCACCACCAATGTCAACCACACAGACACCCAGCTCACGTTCGTCTTCAGTTAGTACTGAATAACTCGAGGCCAGTCCGGCAAAGATCAGTTGGTCAACTTTTAGCCCACAACGTTCAACGGCTTTGACGATATTTTTCGCCATATCGTTGTGACATGTGATCAAGTGCACTTTTGCCTGCATCCGCACGCCCGACAGACCTACCGGATTTTTAATGCCTTCCTGGTAGTCAATCGCATATTCCTGAGGAATAACATGCAGTACCCGATGTTCGTCACGCACGCGAACGGATTTTGCCGTATGTACGACGTTTTCGACATCTTCCTGCGTCACTTCCTCTTCTGAAATCGGTACCATACCAATTTCATTCTGACAACTTATATGTTTACCTGAAAGCGCCAGATAAACCGAGGAGATTTGGCAATCAGCCATTAATTCAGCCTGATCGATAGCGCGCTGGACGCATTTTACGACCGACTCAAGATCGTTTACTCCGCCTTTATCCATACCACGCGACGGGCAACTGCCCACGCCAATGATATTGACCATACCGTCGGGCAGAACCTCCCCTACTAAAGCGGCCACCTTCGCGGTGCCAATCTCCAGTCCAACTACCAGTTTTCTGTCCGTCGCCTTGATCATTATTGCTCTGCCTGTGCCTGATTCTGTTGTTGATTAGGTTCCTCAGTCGGCGCCGGTAACCAACCGACCGCTGCGCCTGAGTCATAGCGCAAATCAACGTAGCTAATCCGTTTGCCATCGGTCTGCGCCTGCTGTTGTAAAACTGGATACAGTTCTATAAAGCGCTCCAGACGTTTCATCGTGTCGCCGCGTCCCAGATTAAGCCTGATATCGTTATTAAGCGTTAATTGCCAGGAGCGACGCGCAGTCATTGCTGCCGCTTTTAACGTGAATTTGTCCTTTGCCAGCACCTGCCCCATATCGCGATAGCCCTGCAATACTTCATTTTCACTGCCTTCAGGCCCGGATAACATCGGCAAATTAATTTTGCTGGTGCGATCTACGGGGACGCTGAAAGAATTGCCTTCAGCATCGACCATATGCTGATCATTCCATCGTGCTATCGGCACATATTCAACCAGATGAATCTTTAATTCGTCCGGCCACTGCTTTCTTACGCTAGCCTGTTTAATCCAGGACAACCGTTCAACCTGGCTCTGAATAATGTTTACGTCCTGGGTCATAAACGTGCCGGGTTCGCCAAGCGCCAGAATAACCTGACGAATATCATCATTACGCGTGTAATGACGATCGCCCGTGAGCACCAGTTTTGACAGCGGCAACCGCTGCGCATCTTCCATCCAGCCCAGCACCATCCAGCCGCTGACTAACACGGTACACAGCACCGCCAGCAGGAAAGTGATTCCCGCCAGGCGTGTTCCATTATTTCGCCGGGAAGAAGAAGCCGCTTCCTCTTCGCGGTTTCGCGTGTTCAGCGCCGCCTGCGACATATCACCCCGCCAGGTCCAGAATACGAACGACAAGTTGCGAGAAGCTCATTCCGGCCTGGCGCGCAGCCATCGGGACCAGACTGTGGTTTGTCATACCCGGAGAGGTATTGGCTTCCAGCAGGTAAAACTGATCATCGCTGTCCAGCATGACGTCAATTCGCCCCCAGCCGCGACAGCCGAGAACATTCCATGCATTGACTACCAGAGCCTGTAATTTTGCTTCACGTTCTGCTTCCAGACCGCTTGGGCAAAAATACTGCGTTTCATCAGAGAGATACTTCGCCTCATAATCATAGAAGGTTCCGGCGGGTTGAATACGAATTGACGGTAAAATTTCTTCACCGAGTATCGCGACAGTAAATTCTGGCCCGCTGAGCCATTTCTCAATTAAAACTTCTTCATCATGCTGAAAAGCCAGAGATAAGGCATCCTGTAAATTGTCACCTTCCGTTACTTTCGACATGCCCACGCTGGAACCTTCCCGGCTTGGCTTAACGATAAGCGGCAGGCCAAGTGCGGCAATGCGTTGATGAACGTCCGTGGAAAGCCCCTGATTAAAGGCCTGACGTGTGACGGCGACCCATGGCGCGACGGGCAGGCCCGCGCCCTGCCACAGCAGCTTGCTGCGCAGTTTATCCATGGAGATAGCAGACGCCATTACGCCGCTACCCGTATATGGAAGAGCTGAAAGTTCCAGTAATCCCTGTAACGTTCCATCCTCACCCCCACGTCCGTGTAAGGCTATAAATACTTTCTGAAACCCCATGTCTTTAAGATGGGTGATGTCAGTTTCGCGTGGATCAACGGGCCAGGCATCAACACCAGCTTCCCGTAACCCGGCCAGCACCGCAGCGCCGGAATTGAGTGATACTTCACGCTCAGCGGAAGTCCCACCGAGCAAGACTGCAATCTTATCAGCCACGGCGCTCTTCCTCCGACGTTTGCGACTTCAGTTTAGTTTCCGACAGGTAACGGGCGATTTTGCCTATATTCCCGGCACCCTGGACCAGAATCAGATCGTTGCCGGTCAGCACCGGTGCCAGCATTTCAGCGACCTGTGCCGGATCGGACACCAGAATCGGGTCTACTTTGCCACGTCCACGGATGGTACGGCATAAAGAGCGGCTGTCCGCGCCGGGAATGGGGGCTTCTCCCGCCGGATAGACGTCCAGCATCAACAGCGCATCGACCTGTGTCAAGACCCGCGCGAAGTCGTCGTAGAGGTCGCGGGTACGGGTATAGCGATGCGGCTGGAAGAGCATGACCAGATTTTTATCCGGCCAGCCTGCGCGTGCAGCCTTGATAGTCGCATCTACTTCAGTGGGATGATGACCGTAATCGTCAACCAGCATCGCGGTTCCTGGCTTGCCGTTGACCTCTTCCAGCGGATATTCACCGAGGAAGTCAAAACGCCGTCCGGTGCCCTGGAAGCTTTCCAGCGCGCGGAGGATCGCTTCGTCTTCGATACCTTCTTCAGTCGCCACCGCAACCGCCGCCGCCGCGTTTAACGCATTGTGGCGGCCCGGCGCGTTGAGGACGACATGCAGCGCGGGTTTGTCCTGACGCAGCAGCGTAAAATGTCCTTGCGGGCCATTCTGCTCGTAATTCTCCACGCGAACGTCAGCATCGTCGCTGAAACCGTAGGTCGTGGTTTGACGACCTACGCGCGGCAGCAGTTCGCGGATCACCGGATCGTCAACGCACATCACCGCGCGTCCGTAAAACGGCAGGTTGTGCAGGAAATTAATAAACGTCTGCTTAAGGTTCTCGAAGTCGCCCTGGTAGGTATCCATATGGTCGGCTTCAATATTGGTCACGATAGAGACCATCGGCTGTAAATGCAGGAACGACGCGTCGCTCTCGTCCGCTTCTGCAATCAGATAGCGGCTGTGGCCCAGACGCGCATGTACGCCCGCCGCTTTGACCAGGCCACCGTTAACAAAGGTCGGATCTAAACCGGCCTCGGCATAAATGCTGGCGACCATTGCCGTAGTGGTCGTTTTTCCGTGGGTGCCCGCAATGGCGATGCCGTGACGAAAACGCATCAGCTCCGCCAGCATTTCAGCGCGGCGGATCACCGGAATACGCGCTTCGTGCGCCGCAACAATTTCCGGGTTATCGGCAGAAATTGCGGTGGATACCACCACCACGCTGGCGTCGAGAACGTTTTCCGGGCGATGGTTAAAATAGATTGTCGCGCCAAGCGACGCCAACTGCTGCGTGACCGGGTTCGGAGCCAGATCGGACCCGCTAATCTGATAGCCTTCGTTGGCCAGCACTTCGGCAATACCGCCCATACCGGCACCACCGATGCCGACGAAGTGAATGTGCCGGACGCGACGCATCTCGGGCACGATTGAACGCAGTTTAGCCAGTTGTTGTGTATTCATTCTCTAACGCCATAACTTCAAATATTCATGCGGTGCAAACGGCACCACCACAGTTAAGCCCGGGCAGCCAGGCTTACTTCATTTGCTACACGTTCCGTCGCATCGGGAATGGAGGCGGCACGCGCGCGCTCTGCCATGTTCAGTAAGGTTTCCCGATCCCATCCTGCCAGCGTTTCAACGACGGCCTCCACGGTGAACTGTGGCTGCTCAAGAATTTTTGCCGCGCCCGCTTTTTCCAGCGGCAGCGCATTCCAGTACTGCTGACGATCCTTATGCTGGAACGGCACAAACAGCGCGGGTAGACCAGCGGCAGCGATTTCACTTACCGTCAGCGCGCCGGAGCGACAGACGACCACGTCCGCCCACGCATAGGCAGCCGCCATATCATCAATAAACTCGGTCACTTTATGCTGCGGCTGACCCGCCTGGGCATAAGCCTGCTCGACCGTTTGCTGCGCGCCTTTCCCGCTCTGATGCCAGAGGGTGATTTTGTCACCCAGCTGCGCTGCGACCTGCGGCAGCGTCTGGTTAAGCACCCGCGCACCCTGGGAGCCGCCGACGACCAGCACCCGCACCGGGCCTTCACGCCCTGCCAGCCGCGACTGCGGCAGTGGCAGCGCCAGCACATCGGTACGCACCGGATTACCGACGACATCCGCATGGGGGAAGGCGCCGGGAAATGCCTGCATCACTTTTTTGGCGATTTTCGCCAGCCATTTATTGGTCAGCCCGGCAATGCCGTTCTGTTCGTGCAGCACCACCGGAATGCCCAGCGACCACGCTGCCAGCCCGCCAGGCCCAGAAACGTAACCGCCCATACCGAGCACCACGTCCGGCTTAAAACGTTTCATGATTGCCCGCGCCTGACGCCAGGCGTTGAAGATCCGCACCGGAGCCAGTAACTGAGCTTTAATTCCTTTACCACGCAGCCCGGAGATACGAATAAAGTCGATCTCAATGCCGTTTTTCGGTACCAGGTCTGCTTCCATACGGTCGGCGGTGCCGAGCCAGCGCACCTGCCAGCCTTGCGCCATCAGATGGTGTGCGACGGCCAGCCCCGGGAACACATGTCCGCCGGTGCCGCCCGCCATCACCATCAACCGCTTGCCCTGACCACTCATCGTTGACCTCGTGTAAACGCCTGGGCTTTTTCCAGACGCGTTTCATAATCAATACGTAACAGCATCATGATTGCCGTCGACATGATCAGCAGGCTTGACCCCCCGTAGCTGATCAGCGGCAACGTCAGCCCTTTGGTTGGCAGCATCCCCGCTGCCGCACCGACGTTAACCAGCGCCTGGAAGCTAAACCAGACGCCAATAGAACAGGCCAGAAAGCCCGAAAAGCGCTGATTGAGTTCCAGCGCTTTGCGGCCAATCGACATCGCGCGAAAAGCGACGAAGAATACCATCAGCAGCGCCAGTACCACACCGATATAACCCAGTTCTTCACCAATAATGGCAAAGATAAAGTCCGTGTGGGCTTCCGGCAGGTATTCCAGCTTCTGTACCGAGTTGCCCAGCCCCTGCCCCCACAATTCGCCGCGACCAAAAGCCATCAGAGATTGGGTGAGCTGATAACCGCTGCCGAACGGATCGGCCCACGGGTTCCAGAAAGACGTCACGCGCGCGACACGATACGGCTCTGCGAGGATCAGCAGCACCACCGCCGATATCCCCATGCCGATGATGGCAATAAACTGCCACAGCTTTGCGCCCGCCAGAAATAACATTGCCAGCGTAGTGACAAACAGCACCACCACCGTGCCGAGGTCCGGCTGCGCCAGCAGCAGGATCGCCAGCACAAAAATCACTCCCATCGGTTTTAAAAAGCCGCGCAGGTTATTACGGACTTCATCCGCCTTGCGCACCAGGTAGTTGCCGATGTAACAAAATAGCGCCAGCTTGGTAAATTCCGCAGGCTGAATACGCAACGGACCGAGCGCAATCCAGCGCGATGCCCCGTTCACCGAACTCCCGATGACCAGCACGATCAGCAGCATGATGATGGCGGCAATCAGCAGCGACGTGCTATGGCGCTGCCAGAAATCCATCGGCAACCGCAGAGTGATCAGCGCCAGACAAAAGGCGAGGAACAGATACAGCGCGTAGCGTTTAGCGAAGAAGAACGGATCTTCCGTCAGACGCTGCCCGACCGGCATTGACGCGGACGTCACCATCACAAAACCAATCGCCGCGAGGCCCAGCGTCAGCCAGACCAACGTGCGATCGTACATAATCAGACTGTCAGCGTCTTTCTGACGGGACGCCATCACCCAGCCATTCAGCGCCGCAAAGAGCCAGGCGAAGACACTAAACCCCGGCAGGCGCGGCATTCTCAGGCGTGGGAGAGATAAACGCATCAGCCTAACTCCTTCGCCAGACGGGTAAAGATATCGCCCCGCTGCTCAAAATTTTTAAACTGGTCCAGACTGGCGCAGGCCGGTGACAGCAGCACCATATCGCCAGGCTGGACGCGCGTGGCGATAAGACGCATCGCCTCTTCCATCGTTGCGGTTTGTTCAGCCACTTCCGGGCGCAGCTCCGCAAGCTGTTCGCTGTCACGACCGAAGCACCACAGGCAGATGTTATCGCCGCTCAGGTAGCGTTTTAGCGGCGAAAAATCCGCTGATTTGCCGTCGCCGCCGAGCAGCAGGTGGAGCGTACCCTCAACCTGCAAGCCGTTCAGCGCCGCTTCGGTGCTGCCGACGTTGGTCGCTTTAGAATCGTTGATCCAGCGCACGCCGTTATGCACCAGCGCCGTCTGGAAACGGTGCGCCAGACCGCTAAAGGTGGTCAGCGCTTTCAGGCTGCTGGCGCGTGGCAGGCCGACGGCATCCGCCAGCGCCAGCGCCGCCAGCGCGTTAGTGTAGTTATGCTGCCCGGTGAGTTTCATCTCGGTGACGTTCAGCACCTTCTCACCTTTTGCCCGCAGCCAGACTTCGCCCTGCTGACGATTAAGGTGATAGTCGCCAACGTCCACGCCGAAGCTCAGGCAGCGTTCATCCGCGCCGCGTACCGGCATGGTCAGCGCATCGTCGGCGTTAACCACGCAGGTTTTGGCGTTTTCATAGACCCGCAGCTTTGCCGCACGGTACTGTTGCAGACCGAACGGATAGCGATCCATATGATCTTCGGTGACGTTTAAGATCGTCGCCGCAGCCGCCTGCAGGCTGGAAGTGGTTTCGAGCTGGAAGCTGGACAGTTCCAGCACGTACAGTTCACGCGCCGCATCCAGCAGCATTAAAGCAGGCAGGCCGATATTGCCACCCACGCCGACATTCACGCCTGCCGCTTTTGCCATTTCGCCCACCAGCGTCGTCACGGTGCTTTTGCCGTTTGAACCGGTGATGGCAACGATCGGTGCCTGGGCTTCGCGGCAAAACAGTTCGATGTCGCCGACGATTTCCACACCCGCATCGGCAGCGGCGCTCAGTGAAGGATGGGCGAGTGCAATACCAGGACTGGCGACAATCAGATCCGCTGCCAGCAACCAGTCGTCATTCAGTCCGCCGACATAGCTTTCCACGCCTTCCGGGAGCTTATCCAGCCCCGACGGCGCGGTACGGGTATCCATCACGCGCGGCGTAACGCCACGCGCCATAAAGAAATCCACGCACGACAGGCCGGTCAACCCCAGACCGATAATAACGACTTTTTTATCCTGGTAATCTGCCATGATTAACGTACCTTCAGCGTAGCCAGGCCAATCAGCACCAGCATCAGCGAAATAATCCAGAAGCGCACGATCACGCGCGGTTCCGGCCAGCCTTTCAGCTCATAGTGGTGGTGGATCGGTGCCATGCGGAAAATGCGCTGACCGCGCAGTTTGAACGATCCGACCTGCAGGATCACCGACAGCGTTTCCACCACAAACACACCGCCCATGATCACCAGCAAAAACTCCTGACGCAGCAGCACGGCAATAATGCCCAGCGCGCCGCCCAGCGCCAGCGAACCGACGTCGCCCATAAATACCTGCGCCGGATAGGTGTTAAACCACAGGAAGCCCAGCCCCGCGCCCACGATGGCGGTACAGACAATCACCAGTTCGCCCGCGTGTCGCAGATAAGGAATATGCAAATAGTTAGCAAAATTCATGTTACCGGTCGCCCACGCGACCAGCGCAAACCCGGCGGCCACGAAGACAGTCGGCATAATCGCCAGACCATCGAGGCCGTCGGTCAGGTTAACGGCATTGCCGGTGCCAACGATCACGAAGTAGGCCAGCAGGATGTACAGAACGCCCAGCTGCGGCATGACGTCTTTAAAGAACGGCACCACCAGCTGCGTGGCGGGGGTATCGTTGCCGACCAGGTACAGCGCAAAGGCAACGCCCAGCGCGATGATCGACATCCAGAAATACTTCCAGCGGGCAATCAGTCCTTTGGTGTCTTTGCGCACCACTTTGCGGTAGTCGTCCACAAAACCAATGATGCCGTAGCCCACCAGCACGACCAGCACGCACCAGACGTAAGGATTAGAAGGATAGGCCCACAGCAGGACGGAGATAACAATGGAGGTCAGGATCATAATCCCGCCCATCGTTGGCGTACCGCGTTTGCTGAAGTGCGATTCCGGGCCGTCATTACGGACGACCTGACCAAAAGAGAGTTGTTGCAGGCGGGCGATCATACGCGGGCCCATCCACAAGGAGATGAACAGCGCGGTCAGCAGGCTGACAATGGCGCGAAACGTCAGATAGGAAAAGACGTTAAAGCCGGAATAATATTTGACCAAATGCTCGGCCAGCCAAACTAACATGTCCCGTTCTCCTGTAGTGCGAGTACCACCTCTTCCATAGCGGCGCTACGTGAACCCTTCACAAGAAGGGTAATAATTTGCTGTTCAGCAATAAGTTCTTTCAGGCGCGCGATGAGCGCGCTCTTTTCAGTAAAATGTTCACCCACGCCGCTGGCCTGGCTGATGGCCTGGCTTTGCGTGCCGACGCTCAGCACCCGGTCAATGCCCGCCGCTTTCGCTGCTTCGCCAACCTGAACATGGCAGGCTTCACTTTCCGTTCCCAGTTCTGCCATATCCCCTACCACCATCACGCGGTAACCCGGCATTTCAGCCAGTACCTGCACAGCAGCGGTCATGGAACCAACGTTGGCGTTATAGGTATCGTCCAGCAGCAGCTGATTTTCTGCCAGCTGTACCGGGAACAGACGCCCTGGTACCGCCTGCAAAGTGGCAAGGCCGTTTTTCACCGCAGACAAGTCGGCACCGACCGCCATCGCCAGAGCTGTCGCCGCCAGAGCGTTGGCTATGTTGTGTCGGCCCGGCAGCGGCAGCAGGACATCGATACTGCCGACGGGCGTTTGCAGCGTAAATTCAGTACCACGGGTGGTAACGTGAATATTGGTGGCGGTAAAGTCGCTGTTGGCGGCATTCGGTGAAAAGCGCCACACTTTGCGTTCGCCAATCACACTCTGCCAGTTCAGCCAGTCGTTGTTATCGGCGTTCATAATGGCGATACCGTCTACCGGTAGTCCGGTGTAGATTTCGCCTTTCGCTTTCGCCACGCCCGCCAGCGATCCAAACCCTTCCAGATGGGCAGCGGCCAGGTTGTTGACCAGCGCCGCTTCCGGCTGGGTCAGCCCGACGGTCCAGGCGATTTCACCCTGATGGTTCGCGCCCAGTTCAATAACCGCGTACTGATATTCCGGCGTCAGGCGCAGCAGCGTCATCGGCACGCCGATGTCATTATTCAGATTACCTGCGGTATAAAGCGTTTTGCCGCATTCGCTGAGAATGGAAGCGGTCATCTCTTTTACAGAGGTTTTACCGGAGGAACCAGTCAGGGCCACCACGCGGGTTGGCACCTGCTGACGTACCCATGCCGCCAGTTCGCCAAAGGCGCGGCGGGTATCGCTGACGACCAACTGCGGCAGGTCGATATCCAGTTTACGACTGACCAGCAGCGCGCCCGCGCCGCCTGCTTTCGCGTTGTCCGCGAAGTCGTGGGCATCGAAGCGCTCGCCCTTCAGCGCCACAAACAGGCAGCCTGGCATGACGTTGCGGGTATCGGTAGTCACCGCCTCAAGGGTCAGGTCGCTGCCGTGCAATTCGCCTTTCAGGATGGTGGCAAGCTGGCTTAACGTAACACGGATCATGCAATCACCCCCAGCAGACGTGCAGCGGTGACGCGATCGGAATAGTCCAGACGACGGGTACCGACGATCTGATAATCTTCATGGCCTTTCCCTGCCAGCAGTACCACGTCGTTTTCTTTCGCCTGCATGATAGCGCTGGTAACCGCTTCGGCACGGCCTTCCATCACTTTCGCCCGGCCTGCGTCAAGCATTCCGGCGAGGATATCGTTGATGATGGCACGCGCCTCTTCGGTACGCGGGTTATCGTCGGTGACGACCGGGATGTCGGCGAACTGCTCGGCAATCGCGCCCATCAGCGGGCGTTTGCCTTTATCGCGGTCGCCGCCGCAGCCAAATACGCACCACAGTTTCCCCGTGCAGTGTAAACGCGCTGCCGCCAGCGCTTTTTCCAGCGCGTCCGGCGTATGGGCGTAGTCCACCACCACGGTCGGTTTGCCCGGTGCGCTGAAGACTTCCATTCGCCCGCAAACAGGCTGTAGCCGCGCCGCGGTTTTCAGCAGTTCCGCCAGCGGATAGCCCAGCGCCAGCAGCGTAGCGAGCGCCAGCAGCAGATTGCTGACGTTAAATGCCCCCATCAGGCGGCTTTCGATTTCGCCGTCGCCCCAGGAGGAGGAAAAGCGGATCGTCGCGCCGCTGTCGTGGTAATTCACCACCGTTGTCTTCAGCCAGCGACCATGACAGTTCGGATTAATGTGATCGTCCATCGACACGGCAACCGCGTCCGGCAATTTGCTCAGCCAGCGGCGACCAACTTCATCGTCGGCATTGACGATGGCCTGACCAAAATGATGGGTAGAATAAAGCAGCCATTTCGCCGCTTCGTAGTGTTCCATATCACCGTGATAATCAAGATGATCGCGGCTTAAATTGGTGAATACCGAGGCGGCAAACTTCAGCGCGGCAACGCGGTGCTGCACCAGACCGTGTGAAGAGACTTCCATGGCGGCAAAGGTCGCCCCCTGCCCTGCCAGATTCGCCAGCACCTGTTGTACATCGACGGCGGAACCGGTCGTATTTTCGGTGGGGCTGACTTTCCCCAGCAGGCCGTTGCCCACGGTGCCCATCACCGCGCTGGTCTCACCCAGCAACTGGCTCCACTGCGCCAGCAGTTGCGTGGTCGTGGTTTTGCCATTGGTGCCGGTCACGCCGACCAGACGCAATTGTTCGGCTGGCTGCCCGTAAAAACGGCCTGCCAGCGCTGAAAGGCGCTCGTTAAGCTGGCTAAGATACACCACCGGCACGCCGTGCATTTCACGGATTTCGCCGTCGGTGGCTTCATCTTTAGCTTCAGCAATGATGGCAGCTACACCTTGCGCTATCGCCTGCGGGATATATCGACGCCCGTCCGCCTGATGACCTGTTACCGCCACAAAAAGATCGCCCGATGCAGCCGTCCGGCTGTCGAGCGTCATTTCCCGCAGCGCCCGCGCAGGCAGACCTGCCACCCACGGAGCAAGAAGGTCGCGCAAATTACGATCTGCCACCGGTTCCCTCGCCTTGATTAATTACGAATTCACTTTTTTCGCCCGTTGCCAGCGCGTCCGGCTCGATGTTCATGGTGCGCAGTACGCCGCCCATGATGGCACCAAACACCGGTGCGGAAACGGCACCACCGTAGTACTTACCCGCCTGCGGATCGTTGATGACCACCACCAGCGCAAAACGCGGCTGGCTGGCGGGCGCAACGCCTGCGGTATAAGCAATGTATTTATTGATATAGCGCCCGTCGGGGCCAACTTTTTTCGCCGTACCGGTTTTAATCGCGATGCGATAGCCTTTGATGGCAGCCTTCACGCCACCACCACCGGGCAGCGCGACGCTTTCCATCATGTGCACCACGGTGCGCACGATGGGCTCCGGGAAAATACGTTCACCGGGAACCGGCGGGTCAACTTTGGTGATCGACAGCGGACGATACACGCCGTAGCTGCCAATCGTTGCATAGACTCGCGCTAACTGTAACGGCGTTACCATTAGCCCGTAGCCGAAAGAAAAGGTGGCCCTCTCTATGTCAGACCACCGTTGTTTTTTAGGATATAAGCCACTGCGTTCTCCGACCAACCCCAAATTGGTCGCTTTTCCCAGTCCAAAGTGTGAGTAAGTATCTACTAACGCTGAGGACGGCATCGCTAACGCCAGCTTGGAAACGCCAACGTTACTCGACTTCTGCAATACCCCGGTAAGGGTTAATTCGCTGTAGCGCGCCACGTCTTTAATTTCATGACCATTAACGCGATAGGGAACGGTATTCAGGACGCTGTTTTCACGCACCACGCCACGCTGGAGCGCGGTCATTACCACCATAGGCTTCACCGTGGAGCCGGGTTCAAACACGTCAGTGATAGTGCGGTTACGCATGACGTCTTTCGCGGTGCCGCTCAGATTGTTCGGGTTGTAGGAGGGGCTGTTAGCCATCGCCAGCACTTCGCCGGTGTTTACATCGACCAGCACGGCGCTGCCCGACTCGGCTTTATTGAAGGCCACGGCGTTGTTCAGTTCACGATACACCAGCGCCTGAAGGCGTTCGTCGATGCTCAGCGCCAGATTGTGCGCCGCCTGACTGTCCGTGGAGGAAATATCTTCAATAACGCGCCCGTAGCGGTCTTTACGCACGATGCGCTCACCGGGTTGTCCGGTCAGCCACTTATCGAAACTGTTTTCGACGCCTTCAATTCCCTGACCATCGATGTTAGTAAAACCAATGAGGTGAGCAGTCACTTCCCCGGAAGGGTAGTAGCGGCGCGCCTCTTCCCGCAGGTGAATACCGGGCAGCTTAAGCTTTTTGATATAGTCACCCAAATCCGGGTTGACCTGACGGGCAAGATAAATAAAGCGCCCTTTGGGATTGGCGTTTACGCGAGCGGAAAGCTGGTCGAGCGGCATTTTCAGCGCATCGGAAAGCGCTTTCCAGCGGTTATCAAGGGTGATGCCGCCCGCATCATGTAGCTCTTTGGGATCGGCCCAGATCGCTTTCACCGGCACGCTGACGGCCAAAGGACGACCGGAGCGGTCGGTGATCATGCCACGGGAAGTGGAGACTTCCTGCACGCGCAGCGAGCGTAGATCGCCCTGGCGCACCAGCATATCCGGGGCGATGATCTGCAACCAGGCGACGCGGCAAAGCAGAAAACCCAGCGCCAGTAAAATGCAGCCGCACAGCAACGCAAAACGCCAACTGATAAAGTTGGCTTGTTCTTCCTGCCGTTTTAACTTATGCGTCTTTGCCGCGGCTTTCATGCGTTGTATAAATCCTTATTTTTGTACGACGATATTTTCCTGCGAAGGATCGACATGCTGCATTTGCAGCTTTTCCGTTGCGATCCGCTCAACCCGGCTGTGATCGCCGAGCGCATTTTCTTCAAGGATCAGGTTGCGCCATTCAATGTCCAGCGCATCACGCTCCACCACCAGTTGTTCGCGCTGGGCGGTTAGCAGGCGCGTATGGTGCGCGGTGGTGACCACCGTAATCGCGGTAACAATAATGCAAATGAACAGACAGAGTGGCAGTTTGCCAAAGCGCATGAGATCGCTGCCGATCACGCCAGGCAAGGCATGGCGCTCGTTGCTTCCTAACGATCCTTTAACTTTGCCTATGGCTTCTGTCACTCTGACGATCATGCGTTCGTCCTCTCTGCAATGCGCAGAACTGAACTGCGGGCGCGTGGATTCTCTGCCACTTCATCTTCGCCCGGCATCAACTTGCCTAACGCTCGTAACTGACGACCGCCCAGTTTGCTCAGCTGTGCTTCAGTCATCGGTAACCCTGCCGGAACCTGCGGACCACGGCTTTGTTCGCGCATAAAGCGCTTCACAATGCGGTCTTCCAGCGAGTGGAAACTGATGATCGAAAGCCGCCCGCCGGGGGCCAGTACATCGATCGAGCTTTTTAGCGCCTGCTCTATCTCCTCCAGTTCACTGTTTACCCAGATGCGCACCGCCTGGAAGGTACGGGTCGCGGGATGTTTGAATTTGTCTTTTACCGGCGTTGCCGCCGCCACGACTTCCGCCAGCTCTTTGGTGCGGGTCATTGGCTCTACGCGGTTACGCTCGACGATGGCACGGGCAATACGTTTGGCAAAGCGCTCTTCGCCAAAAGTTTTAAGCACCCAGGTGATATCGGCCTCTTCCGCCTTCAGCAGCCATTCGGCAGCCGACTGCCCACGGGTCGGGTCCATACGCATATCCAGCGGACCGTCGCGCATAAAAGAGAAGCCGCGTTCAGCATCGTCAAGCTGGGGGGAAGAGACGCCAAGATCGAGGAGGATGCCGTCGATCTTGCCGGTAAGTTCGCGCTCGCTAACATAGTCTGCCAGCGCGGAAAAAGGCCCATGAATAATGGAAAAACGCGGATCGTTGATCGCCTGCGCTACGGCAATGGCCTGCGGATCGCGGTCGATCGCCAGCAGACGTCCCTGCGGTCCAAGCTGACCGAGGATCAGGCGTGAGTGACCACCACGACCAAAAGTACCATCAATATAGATACCTTCCGGGCGAATGTTCAGACCGTTGACGGCTTCATCAAGCAAGACCGTGGTGTGTTTAAAATTTTCCATCATATTATAGAGATAAGTCCTGCAACCGCTCCGATAATTCTCCGGTGGCGGATTGCTCAGCATCGATGTCTTCCTTGACTCGTTGATACCAGGCCGTTTCGTCCCACAGTTCAAATTTATTAAACTGTCCAACCAGCATCACTTCTTTGGTCAGTCCGGCATGCTGCCGTAAAACCGGCGCAATTAATAACCGCCCAGCGTTGTCCATCTGACATTCGCTGGCGTGTCCCAGAAGCAGGCGTTGCACACGACGCTCAAGGGGATTCATGCCTGACAAACGAGATAATTTTCGCTCGATAATTTCCCACTCAGGCAAAGGGTAAAGCAGCAGACAAGGGTGATGGAGATCAATGGTGCAAACCATTTGACCGGAGGCGCTTTCAATCAGCGTATCCCGATACCGGGTAGGTACGGATAACCGACCTTTGCTGTCAAGATTGACCAGTGCCGCTCCACGGAACATGCCCGCTCACCCCTTATCACCACTTTATCCCACAAATTCCCACCAGAGGGAGTTTACGGAGCGGAGGAAAAGCTTGTCAAGCCAGCAAAAACGCCAGAGCGATTAAAAAACCCGATCCTGACGGTCGTTGATGGCTTTGATTAAATACCGAGCGATATGTGAAGCAAATTAACGCTATGAATATTTGTAAGAAAAAAATCCCGCGCTTCATTCTCAGAAGAAAGCGATCGGTATCTTCAGGCGAAAATATAAAGTGTCAGTTTGCGACGCGAGCGGCATTTTAGGACATTCCCGGAAGGGTTAACAGCACATCTTGGCTACGCAGTGAGTGAAATGCAGGGTTGTCGCCTGATAAACATACACCGGGCGGATGATAAGAGGCCCAGGCGGGCAACGAATGTAACAAAAAGATACGACAGAAATATAAATTTACTTATCTACCCCCTGATAACGGCTTTTAAGCGACGCATTAAAGATGAAATAAATTTACCCTGCAGAAAAAATGGATTTATCTGAATCTTAATTAACTGTTATTCAAAATATCAGTAATAAATGAACAATATAGACTGCATCCGGCAAGCGCGTCCGACGGTCGACACCGCCGGACGTGAGGCGTGAAGTTAGTGACGGCTGAGTATACCGCGGCGATACAGATTACGGCGGATGCGACTTAAGCCCGGCTTAGGTTTACGCGGTTCATCAAGGCTGGCAAGGACGATTTCTAAAACCCGCTCAGCCACATCACGATGACGCTGGGCTACCGCCAGCACCGGACACTGTAAGAAATCCAGCAGCTCATTATCGCCGAAAGTGGCAATCGCCAGATCGGACGGCAGCTTGCCATCGCGACGCAGCGTGACATCCATCACGCCCTGCAATAGCGCAAAGGAGGTGGTGAATAACGCCTGCGGCATCGGATGCGTTTCAAGCCATTTCTCAAACAATTGCGCGGCGGCCTCACGCTCATAGCTATTGGCATACAGGTAATGGACGTCGCGCGGATCGTCTTTCCAGGCCGTGCGGAAACCCTGCTCGCGCAGGAAGCTGACCGAAAGCTCCGGTAACGCGCCTAAATAAAGCACGGTGTCCGCCGGGAAAGTGCGCAGTTCCGCCGCCAGCATTTCGGCATCATCCTGATCCGCACCGACCACGCTGGTGAAGTGTTCGCGATCCAGCGCACGATCCAGCGCCACAATTGGGAAAGTATCATTCGCCCAGCGCTGATAAAAAGGATGCTCCGGGGGCAGCGATGTGGAAACGATAATGGCATCCACCTGACGCTGTAGCAGATGCTCAATACAGCGCATTTCGTTATCCGGTTGATCTTCCGAACAGGCAATTAATAACTGATACCCACGCTGACGCGCCTGACGCTCAAGATAGTTAGCAATGCGGGTATAGCTGGTATTTTCCAGATCCGGGATCACCAACCCGATAGAGCGGGTGCGTCCTGCGCGTAGCCCTGCCGCCACCGCATTCGGGTGATAATTGTGCTCGCGCACTACGGCCATGACTTTTTCGACGGTTTTATCGCTGACACGGTACTGCTTCGCTTTACCGTTAATCACATAGCTGGCGGTAGTCCTTGAGACGCCGGCAAGCCGGGCGATTTCATCCAGTTTCACAATTGCCCCTTAAGAAAAAAGATACTCCATAACCTTTTTAAGGTTAAAATCCTTAACATCTAAGCGCAGAATAATCACAGGGGCAACCGCTTTTCTTTGCGCTCATCCCGGTTTTCGTAAAAAAAAGCCCGACCAGCGCGCGGTCGGGCGTTATATCAGGCGGTTTTAACGATTAACGCATGATTTTATCGCCGCGCGACAGTCCAACAATTCCTGAGCGCGCCACTTCTACAATGCGGGCCACGTCGCGCAAAGTGGCGAGAAACGCATCCAGTTTATCGCTGGTTCCGGCTAGCTGAACGGTATACATCGATGGGGTAACGTCAATAATTTGCCCACGGAAGATCTCCGTGTTGCGTTTGACCTCTTCACGCCCGTAACCGCTGGCCTGTACCTTTACCAGCATAATTTCCCGCTCAACGTGTGGCCCCTGCCCCAGCTCGTTCACGCGCAGTACATCCACCAGCTTATGGAGCTGCTTTTCGATCTGCTCGATGGCTTTTTCATCCCCGACGGTCTGGATCGTCATCCGCGAAAGTGTGGGATCGTCGGTAGGCGCGACCGTTAAGCTTTCAATGTTATAGCCACGCTGCGAAAAAAGGCCGATCACGCGCGACAGTGCGCCAGACTCATTTTCCAGTAAAACCGATAATATCCGGCGCATAATCAGGTCCTCTCCGTTTTGCTCAGCCACATTTCATCCATTGCACCGCCCCGGATCTGCATCGGGTAGACGTGCTCGCTCCCGTCAACGGTGACATCGACAAAGACCAACCGTTGATTGCGGACCTGCTCCAGCGCTTCACTCAGCTTCGCGTCAAGATCCTGCGGATGGGTGATTTGAATACCGACATGACCATAGGCTTCCGCCAGCCGCACGAAATCCGGCAGCGACTGCATATAAGAGTGGGAATGGCGGCCGGAGTAGATCATATCCTGCCACTGCTTCACCATACCGAGATAGCGGTTGTTGAGATTGAGCACCAGCACCGGCAAATCATATTGTAATGCTGTGGACAGCTCCTGAATGTTCATCTGGATGCTGCCGTCACCGGTTACGCAGACTACGGTTTCTTCCGGCAGCGCCATTTTCACGCCCAGCGCGGCAGGAAGGCCAAAGCCCATCGTCCCCAGGCCACCGGAGTTGATCCAGCGGCGCGGCTTGTCGAAAGGATAATAGAGCGCGGCAAACATCTGGTGCTGACCGACGTCGGAAGTCACATAGGCCTCGCCCTTCGTCAGACGCCAGATCGCCTCAATCACCGCCTGTGGCTTGATACTTTCGCTTTGCGTGTCGTACTTCAGGCACTGACGAGCGCGCCACTGGTCGATTTGCAGCCACCAGTCGCGGATCTCATCCAGCGGCTGGGCGGCACGCTCTGGCTCCAGCAGCTCCAGCATCTGCTCCAGCACGCGGCGGGCATCGCCGACAATGGGCACGTCAGCATTCACGGTTTTTGAAATTGAAGTAGGATCGATATCAATATGCAACACCGTGGCATTCGGGCAATATTTTGCCAGATTATTGGTAGTGCGATCGTCAAAGCGCACGCCAACGGCAAAAATCACATCGGAATGATGCATCGTCATATTGGCTTCGTAAGTGCCGTGCATCCCCAGCATACCCAGCGCCTGCCGGTGGGTGGCGGGAAATGCGCCAAGTCCCATAAGAGAGGAAACGACCGGCAGATTTAGCGTTTCGGCCAGTGCGCGTAATTGATCGTGACACTCTGCGTTGATCGCCCCGCCGCCGACGTACACCACCGGTTTTTTCGCGGCGACCAGCGTTTGCAGCGCGCGCTTGATCTGGCCTTTATGCCCGGACGTGGTGGGATTATAGGATCGCATACTGACCGACTCCGGCCAGACGTAGGGTAATTTATTCGCGATGTTAAGAATGTCTTTTGGCAGATCGACCACCACCGGACCAGGGCGACCGCTTGCCGCCAGCCAGAAGGCTTTTTTCAGCACCCCAGGAATATCTTCCGTCTGCTTGACCAGAAAGCTGTGTTTTACCACCGGGCGGGAGATCCCCACCATATCGCACTCCTGGAAAGCATCGTAGCCAATCAGCGATGAGGCTACCTGTCCCGAGAGGATCACCAGCGGAATCGAATCCATATAGGCCGTGGCGATACCGGTTATTGCATTGGTCGCGCCGGGGCCGGATGTCACCAGCACGACACCCACCTCCCCCGTGGCGCGCGCCAGCCCGTCGGCCATATGCACGGCGGCCTGCTCGTGGCGGACCAGCACATGATCGATGCCGCCAACGGTATGTAGCGCATCATAAATATCGAGGACTGCGCCTCCGGGATAGCCGAAAACCTGCTTTACGCCCTGGTCGATAAGCGACCGGACGACCATCTCGGCTCCTGACAACATCTCCATGGTTTGCCTCCAGGCTTCTGTTTTTAATTAGGGCAGAACTCATTTTCCGCCGCTGATTTTTACGGGATTATTCCTTGCACATCTCTAACATAACCGCTCGGTATAAGGCAGGCAATCGATTAACAGAAGGTACAAGGGCAAATCAGAAGAGGAAATAACAGCAAACGGAGGGAAATTAGCGGAAAGTTCGAGTGATGATAAAAAATGATGTTCAATACTCGGCGATGAGGATAAAACACAGGAAATCATCCATTTTTTTCTGCCGCGTGAGCAGCGCCCACCCGACATAACAGAATAAGATACTTTAAATGAGGAAATAAAAAGAATAAACCGGACGTCTGGCATCCGGTTTATTGGCGGGAGATATTAGCGGCGGCAAACTGAAACCAGCAGTTCTTCCATCCACTGATGGCCTTTATCGCGGCCTGCGGCCTCATGCCATGACAGATAGCAGGTGCGGCTATTCAGCTTCAGCGGTAACGGCAGGATCTGGATTTCCAGCTTGCCGGAAAACTCTTCCGCCAGCCAGCGCGGGGCGATACACACCAGATCGGTTTTAGAAATCACGTTCAGTACGCTGATTAATGCCATGCCCTGATAAGCAATGCAGGATTGTTTGTCTGGCGTGTCGTACCACGGGGCGCTGAAAGAGGCAAAACGGTCAAGCGCAACAACGGCATGTTCTTCGTTATACACATCGCTTTCGCGCAGTGGGCCTTTTAAACGTGGATGTTTTCTGCTGGCAACCAGCACCATTTCATCTTTAAACAACGGCACGCACGAAAACTCCGGGCGACGAAAATCTTCATAGCCGATAACAAATTCTGTTTCCTGATAACGCAGCTGATGTTCTGTATTTTGATTGAGCGACGATTTGAAAACCAGGTGGATATTCGGTGCGATTTCTTCCACTTTGTTATAGATAATGGAGGTCAGGTAATTATCCAGCGGGCTGCAAACGCACAGGTTAAAAATACGTTCGCTGCTCACCGGTTCGAATCCAGACCCCGGCAGTTCATTTTGAACCAGTTGCAGCGCCTGACGCACGGAGCCAAAAAGCTGGAAAGCTCTTGCCGTTGGTTGAATACCACGACCATAGCGCACAAAAAGTTCATCATTAAACATCACTTTAAGGCGTGCTACCGCATTACTGACGGCAGGTTGAGACATACCTAACGCGTGAGCAGCACGGGTGATATTTTGCTCCTGCATGACCGCGTCAAATACCGTTAGAAGATTTAAATCCACCATCCGAAGCTGAGGCTTAATTTCTTCGCGACTTTGGGGGTGTTCTGTTTTTTCAGCCTGCATATTTAACTCCACTGTCACACTAAGTTCCCTTTGCCATTACGCAGCGATAAATACTATTAATATGATTTACCATGCATATAGAATGAGCAAAAGGGAAAGTTTACATTTTAGGAATATATAAAGGTTTGGAAGATTAAAAATGGAGATGAAGCCCAAACTGAATGAGACAAAAAAACGCCAGAACCATAACCATGACCTTATAGATCAAGTTTAATCATAAACACCATCAATAAACAATCAGCCATCTGGTTAATAACGATTTAAGTAAAACTTAACCCTCACCTCTTTAAATACAAATATTTTACACTGAATGATCAAATAATATCTATTTACGTTAAAAACCCATACCCTCATTAGCAAACAGGATAAAAATCAATACATTATAAATATTTCTAAAAATAAAATTTTGAAAAAAATGTTATTGATGTTAATCCCGTGATTAAATCATCCGCGCTCACTAATATATTCCTCCATTAAAACGGCGCTTCTTCAGCACAATTAGCTAAAGTTCGTTCTGGATAAAACACCGATTAGCGGCGTTTTGTCAGGCAAGGGGTTGACATCGATCGCGCTATCCAGTACCACTAAAGGCATATCTTATTCATCTGGAGTATGGCTTACATGATTCGTTCCACTCGTCGCCTCGGTCTACTACTACTAAACGCATCCTCATTGCGCGGTAGACTGGCGGGCGACGGACAACGTTAAGCCTCTTCAGTAAGAAAAAACCCGCGCCACTGCGCGGGTTTTTTTATGCTCGTTGCACAGCGCCCCGGACAGACAAAAAGGACCTAAACCATGAGCCAGCAAGTCATTATTTTCGATACCACCTTACGCGACGGTGAACAGGCGTTACAGGCAAGTCTGAGTGTGAAAGAGAAATTGCAGATTGCGCTGGCACTTGAGCGTATGGGCGTTGACGTGATGGAGGTGGGTTTCCCGGTCTCTTCTCCGGGGGATTTCGAATCTGTCCAGACTATTGCGCGCCAGGTTAAAAACAGCCGCGTCTGCGCCCTGGCCCGCTGTGTCGAGAAAGATATCGACGTTGCCGCTGAATCCCTGAAGGTGGCTGACGCGTTCCGCATTCATACTTTTATTGCGACCTCCCCGATGCATATCGCCACCAAGCTGCGCAGCACCCTGGACGAAGTGATTGAGCGGGCGGTGTACATGGTCAAACGCGCACGCAACTATACCGATGATGTGGAATTCTCCTGCGAAGATGCCGGGCGCACTCCGATTGCCGATCTGGCCAGGGTGGTGGAAGCCGCCATCAATGCGGGTGCGAAAACGATTAACATCCCGGATACCGTCGGCTACACCATGCCATTTGAATTTGGCGGCATCATTCAGGGGCTGTACGAGCGCGTCCCCAATATTGATAAAGCGATTATCTCTGTACATACTCATGACGATCTGGGCCTGGGCGTCGGCAACGCGCTGGCGGCGGTCCATGCGGGCGCACGTCAGGTTGAAGGCGCAATGAACGGCATCGGCGAACGCGCCGGTAACTGCTCGCTGGAAGAAGTGATCATGGCGATCAAAGTGCGCCATGACATTCTGAACGTCCACACGCAGATTAATCATCAGGAGATCTGGCGCACCAGCCAGATGGTCAGCCAGATTTGCAACATGCCGATCCCGGCGAACAAAGCGATTGTCGGCACCGGCGCATTCGCTCACTCTTCCGGCATCCATCAGGACGGCGTGCTGAAAAACCGCTCCAACTACGAAATTATGACCCCGGAATCTATCGGCCTGAATCAGGTTCAACTGAATCTGACTTCCCGCTCTGGCCGGGCGGCGGTAAAACACCGCATGGACGAGATGGGTTACAAAGAGACCGATTACAATCTGGACAACCTGTACGACGCCTTCCTGAAACTGGCAGACAAAAAAGGCCAGGTCTTTGATTACGATTTGGAAGCGCTGGCCTTTATCAATAAGCAGCAGGAAGAACCGGAGCATTTCCGCCTGGACTACTTCACCGTGCAGTCCGGTTCGAATGATATTGCCACCGCCTCCGTGAAGCTGGCCTGCGGTGACGAAGTGAAAGCCGAAGCCGCCAACGGCAACGGTCCGGTGGACGCCGTGTATCAGGCGATCAACCGCATCACCGATTACAACATTGAACTGGTGAAATATGGCCTGACCGCGAAAGGCCACGGCAAAGATGCGCTGGGCCAGGTGGATATCGTGGTCAACTACAATGGTCGCCGCTTCCACGGCGTGGGTCTGACAACCGATATCATCGAATCATCGGCAAAAGCCATGGTCCACGTGCTGAACAATATCTGGCGCGCCGCCGAAGTCGAAAAAGAATTACAACGTAAAGCTCATAATAAAGAACACAACAAGGAAACCGTGTAATGTCGAAGAATTACCATATTGCCGTGTTGCCGGGTGATGGCATCGGCCCGGAAGTGATGACGCAAGCCCTGAAAGTGCTGGACGCCGTGCGTCAGCGCTTCAACCTGACCATCTCCACCAGCCATTACGACGTGGGTGGAATTGCCATCGATCGCCACGGCAACCCGCTGCCGCAGGCAACCGTAGCAGGCTGCGAGCAGGCCGACGCTATTTTGTTTGGCTCGGTTGGCGGCCCGAAATGGGAAAAATTACCGCCGGATCAGCAGCCGGAACGCGGCGCGCTGTTGCCGCTGCGTAAACACTTCAAATTATTCAGCAACCTGCGCCCGGCTAAACTGTACCAGGGGCTGGAAGCATTCTGCCCGCTGCGTGCTGACATTGCCGCCAACGGCTTCGACATCCTGTGCGTGCGTGAACTGACCGGCGGCATCTATTTCGGTCAGCCAAAAGGCCGCGAAGGCACAGGCCAGCATGAGAAAGCGTTTGATACTGAGGTTTATCACCGCTTTGAGATCGAGCGCATCGCGCGGATTGCCTTTGAATCCGCCCGCCAGCGTCGCCGTAAAGTGACGTCCATTGATAAAGCAAACGTCCTGCAATCGTCTATTCTGTGGCGCGAAATCGTCAGCGAAATTGCCGGGGATTACCCTGACGTTGAGCTGGCGCATATGTACATCGACAACGCCACCATGCAGCTGATTAAAGATCCTTCTCAGTTCGACGTGCTGCTGTGCTCCAACCTGTTTGGCGACATTTTGTCTGACGAATGCGCCATGATCACCGGCTCGATGGGGATGCTGCCCTCCGCCAGTCTGAATGAACAAGGTTTTGGCCTGTACGAACCGGCTGGTGGCTCCGCGCCGGATATCGCCGGGAAAAACATCGCCAACCCCATCGCGCAGATCCTGTCGCTGGCGCTGTTGCTGCGCTACAGCCTGAACGCAGGCGACGCGGCAACCGCCATTGAAAGCGCCATTAACCGCGCATTAGAAGAAGGCGTCCGCACCGGGGATTTAGCCCGTGGCGCGGCGGCGGTCAGTACCGATGAAATGGGCGACATCATCGCCCGCTATGTTGCCGAAGGGGTATGATCATGGCTAAGACGCTGTATGAAAAATTGTTTGATGCGCACGTTGTTTATGAAGCGCCGAATGAGACCCCGTTGCTGTACATCGACCGTCATCTGGTACACGAAGTGACTTCTCCGCAGGCATTTGACGGTCTGCGCGCCCATGGTCGGCCGGTCCGCCAGCCGGGGAAAACCTTCGCGACCATGGATCATAACGTCTCAACGCAGACCAAAGACATCAACGCTTCCGGCGAGATGGCGCGTATCCAGATGCAGGAGCTGATCAAAAACTGCAACGAGTTTGGCGTCGAGCTGTACGACCTGAATCACCCGTATCAGGGGATCGTCCACGTGATGGGGCCAGAACAGGGCGTGACCCTGCCGGGCATGACCATCGTCTGCGGCGACTCCCATACCGCGACCCACGGCGCGTTTGGCGCGCTGGCGTTCGGCATCGGCACCTCGGAAGTTGAGCACGTGCTGGCAACGCAGACTCTGAAACAGGGCCGCGCCAAAACCATGAAAATTGAAGTCCAGGGCACGGCGGCGGCGGGGATCACCGCCAAAGATATCGTGCTGGCGATTATCGGCAAAACCGGCAGCGCGGGCGGTACGGGCCATGTAGTGGAATTCTGCGGCGACGCGATCCGCGCGCTGAGCATGGAAGGCCGGATGACCCTGTGCAATATGGCGATTGAAATGGGTGCCAAAGCGGGCCTGGTTGCGCCGGATGAAACCACCTTTAACTATGTGAAAGGCCGCCTGCACGCGCCAAAGGGCAAAGATTTTGACGATGCGGTTGCGTACTGGAAAACCCTGAACACCGACGAGGGCGCACATTTTGACAGCGTCGTCACTTTGCAGGCCGCAGAGATCGCCCCGCAGGTCACCTGGGGCACCAATCCGGGTCAGGTGATCTCCGTTAACGAGATCATCCCCGATCCCGCATCGTTCAGCGATCCGGTCGAGCGCGCCAGCGCCGAAAAAGCGCTGGCCTATATGGGGCTGAAGCCGGGTATTCCGCTGACCGACGTCGCCATCGACAAAGTGTTTATCGGCTCCTGTACCAACTCACGTATTGAAGATCTGCGCGCGGCGGCAGAGGTTGCCAGAGGGCGTAAAGTCGCGCCTGGCGTCCAGGCGCTGGTCGTGCCCGGCTCCGGCCCGGTAAAAGCGCAGGCGGAAGCGGAAGGTCTGGATAAAATCTTTATCGAAGCCGGTTTTGAATGGCGTCTGCCGGGCTGCTCCATGTGCCTGGCGATGAACAACGACCGCCTGAATCCAGGTGAGCGCTGCGCCTCCACCAGCAACCGTAATTTTGAAGGTCGCCAGGGGCGCGGCGGACGCACGCATCTGGTTAGCCCGGCAATGGCCGCCGCCGCCGCCGTCACTGGTCGTTTTGCCGACATTCGCAGCATAAAATAAGGAGCACATCATGGCAGAGAAATTTACTCAACATACTGGCCTGGTGGTTCCGCTGGATGCCGCTAACGTCGATACCGACGCCATCATTCCAAAGCAGTTTTTGCAGAAGGTAACGCGCACCGGTTTTGGCGCGCATCTGTTCAACGACTGGCGTTTTCTGGATGAAAATGGTCAGCAGCCAAACCCGGAATTTGTGCTGAACTTTCCGCAGTACAAAGGCGCGTCGATCCTGCTGGCGCGGGAAAACTTTGGCTGCGGTTCCTCGCGCGAGCATGCGCCGTGGGCGCTGACCGATTATGGCTTTAAAGTGGTGATCGCGCCGAGCTTCGCCGACATCTTCTATGGCAACAGTTTTAATAACCAGTTACTGCCGGTCACGCTCAGCGATGAGCAGGTTGATGAACTGTTTACGCTGGTGCAATCCCGGCCGGGCATCACCTTTGAGGTCGACCTCGAAGCGCAGATGGTGAAAGCGGGTGATAAATCCTACCGTTTTAACATTGACGCTTTCCGCCGCCACTGCATGTTAAATGGCCTCGACAGTATCGGTCTGACGTTGCAGCATGACGACGCCATTGCTACTTACGAAAATAAGCAGCCCGCGTTTATGCGCTAATCTATCGGGGGCCAGCGGCCCCTGTTTTTTATTGTCCAGGGATCTGCTCACCTGCCTCTTTTTGGATTGACCTGAACATTACCAGCCGCGTTATTTCTCTCCCCCCGCCCTGTTATTAAACAGAATAATTTTTAGTAAACCTGTTACGGGCTTCTTTGGCGCACAGGATTTCAGTAGTAATAAAACTGCGATAGCCAGCGGCGTTTTATGTAACGCAACAACATGTGAACTGGCTTACATTTTCTCCCGCGCTCGCCACTTATAGTTCTTTTATCTTATGGACAACACATTTAATCACTATGGCATCACTGAAAGATGTAGCAAAAAGAGCCGGAGTCTCTACTGCCACCGTGTCACGGGTTATCAATAACCATCCCGGTGTGGTTCAGGAAACCCGCAAAGCGGTACACGATGCGATGGATTATCTTTGTTATGTGCCAGATAAAAGCGCGTTTCAACTTAGCGGGAAATGTTCCGGGCTGGTGGGTGTGGTATTACCGAATCTGGTTAATCCGCATTTCTGTGAGTTGTTAGCCACATTTGAAGAAGAAGCAAAACACATTGGAAAGTCAATAATCGTTAAAACTCATCAAAACCAGCCGCAGCAGGATAAACAAATTATTCACACGCTGGTTGGGATGGGAATCGACAGCCTGCTGTGGGTGCCGACCGAAGCCGAGGCCGGGCTTTCAGAGTGGTTGACGATAACCAACATTCCGGTCGCGGTGGTCACGCAGGTATCGCGTTTTTTTAATTCCGTGTCGATTAATCAGGCAAAGGGCGCGGAAAGCATAGCAGAACATTTCATCCACACGGGATGTACCTCTTTTGGATTTGTCGCCCAACAGGGTGTCGATAACCGAAAAGTCTCTTCTTATAGTAAAAAGATCGCCAGTCACGGTCTGACCATCGCCAAAGAAAACCAGTTCTGGATCAGTAAAGGAGAAGGCGAAAAAATATCAGGGCATATTCATATCCTTGATGTCATCATTGAAAAACTGGCTTCAGGACAGCAACCCTGCGCATCCCTTTTAGTCTATAACGATGTCGTCGCCAGTTATATTATAGAGGGTCTGAAAGAAAGGGGCGTTATTGTTCCCGGAGATATCGCCATTGCCAGTTTCGATAATACCTTACTGGCGCAAACTAAAAAAATAACCAGCGTGGCGCAACCGATCAATGAAATTGCCCATCTGGCATTTCAATTAGTTAAAAATAAACATCGTCAGGAAAGTATCGAAATGTATGAAATTGTCTCCCGACTTATGATACGGGACAGTAGCATCGATATTACTATGACCACCCTGTAGATTTTATTTCACTGCCCCATTCTTATCACAGGCATTTATTTGCCTGTATTTATGACTGCACACAAAGAGGTGTAATTATGTCTGTTACTGCAATGGATAAGCAAAACGCATACGGAAAAATAAGTTTGCGAGAGAAAATAGGCTACGGGATGGGCGATGCCGGATCGTGTATGATCTGGAGCGTGCTGGCGCTGTATCTGACCTGGTTTTATACCGACGTGTATGGCCTTGATGCTGGAATTGTCGGCACACTGTTTCTCGTCGTGCGTATTTTTGATGCCTTTACCGATCCGCTGATGGGGGCGATTTGCGATCGAACCCAAAGCCGCTGGGGAAAATTTCGTCCGTGGTTACTCTGGATGGCCTTACCGTTTGGTTTAGGTGCCGCCGTCATGTTTACCACGCCTGACCTGAGCATGAATGGAAAAATCCTCTATGCCTGGGCAACGTATATTGTGATGTCGCTAATTTACACTGCGATTAATATTCCCTACTGTTCCGTTGCTGGCGTGATTACGCTCAACCAAAAAGAGCGAATGGGCTGTTTATCATGGCGTTTCTTCCTGAACGGTTTGGCAACGCTGATTATCTCCTCCTCTATCCTGCCATTAACTGACTGGCTCGGTAACGGCGACCGGGCTTCCGGTTTCCAGTTAACCATGATGATTATGGGTGCTGCGGGTACGCTGATGTTTCTGTTCTGCTTCGCCAGCATCAAAGAGCGCGTCATATCAGTGAAAAGCAATGATTCATTACTGCGAGACCTGAAAGATATCGTCAAAAACGATCAGTGGTTATTGATGATTTCAATTACCTTTTTAAACGTCTTTCCGGCATTTATTCGTGGTGCGGTAACCATTTATTATGCGACCTACGTAATGCAAGCCTCTGTTGGATTTATCACTTTCTTTATGGGACTTGGCGTCGCCTGTAGTATGCTGGGCAGCATTATCGCTAAACCACTGACAGACCGCTTCGATAAAATTAAACTGTTCCAGACGCTCAATATCATCCTCGGTTTACTTTCTCTGGCCCTGTGGTTTGTTAATCCCCATTCCCTGCTGCCATTACTCACTTTATTTATCATCATTAATATTCTGCATCTTATCCAGGCTGGTCCGATATTGTGGGGCATGATGTCTGACGTCGATGACTATGGTGACTGGAAATTCGGCAAACGCCTTACCGGGATCTCGTTTGCAGGCAATCTGTTTATGTTGAAAATGGGTCTGGCCATCGCCGGGGCAATCGTGGCCTGGATTCTGGCTTACACCGGTTATATCGCGAACAAACCAGAACAAAATCCGCAAACCATTCAGGGCATTATTATTATGTTTTCGCTGCTGCCGATGGTGAGCTATTTCATCAGCGCATTTATGGTGCGCTATTTCAAACTGAATAATACCTTCCTTGAAAAAATTAAAACTGACCTTGCCAAACGCGAATTAACGCGTTGCCAACCGCATTCACAGGAATAAAAAATGATGCTGTTATTGAATGTTAAGCACGGCCAGCGCCTGGATTTATGGCTGAAAGAGACGCAGCCAGCAGCACAGGCTCTGTTCGCCATAAGTATTAATGGCAAAGAGGTTTTTAAGATCGTCGGGACAGCACGTTATTTCCAGTATTTTAGCTGGACTGCCTGTCAGGATGGCGTTGCCAGTATTGAATGGCGGCCTGCGTATAGCGAGATTTCGCTGTGCTACAGCTGGCACCCGGATTCGCTGCCGGGCAACGGCGTCACCTTTATCTCCACCCAACCCGATGATTTTCGCCTGTTGAACGACCACGACACGGCGCGTTGGTATCAGCAGGAGCCGTTACGCCCGGCACTGCACTTCTCACCGCGCACGGGCTGGATGAACGATCCCAACGGCCTGCATCGTAAAGGCGACGAGTGGCATCTGTTTTATCAATATCATCCCCATTCAACCCAGTGGGGACCGATGCACTGGGGGCACGCGGTCAGCCGCGATCTTTACCACTGGCGACACTATCCCGTCTTTCTTCAACCGGAGCAAAATCTGGCGGCGCTCGGAGCGACCGGCGGCGCGTTCTCCGGTAGCGCATATACCGATAAACAGGGCCAGACCCGCTTCTGGTACACCGAACGTCTTCCGGCTTACGATCTGTACCGCGACTACCGCGAAATTCAGAAGATGGCCATACCACACCCGGATTACGATAAACCCGCGCTGGTAAAAACCGCCTTGACCGAACTCCCACCCGGCGTCGATTGCGATTTTCGCGATCCAAAAGTCTGGTATGAGGAAGCCGATGCCACTTTTTATATGATTCTTGGCGCAGCGGTTAACGGCGATCCGGCCATGCTGCTGTTTCATTCCCCGGACAGTGAGCACTGGACATTTCACCACGTTCTGTATGTGGCTCCCGCGTATTTCCGTGAAAACGGCGGACGTAGCATTGAATGCCCGGACTTTTACTGCCTCGACGGTATCTGGGTATTGATCATCAGCGTGGTCGGTTACACGGAGCCTGTCACCGGTCGGCATAATATCCTGTTCGCGCAAACCGGTGATTTCTGCCGGGGCTTTTTCACGCCGTCCTCCCAACCGCTGCAAATGCTGGATTTTGGCACCGATTTCTATGCCTTGCAGACCTGGGGCGAAGAAGACAGCCGAACGGGTTTTGCCTGGCTCTATAACTGGGCGACGCAGAAAAATGTTGATTCAGCTTACAGCGGAGAGATGTCATTGCCGCGTCGTTTTCATCTGAATACCCGGCAGCAGCTTTGCATGACGCCCGTTCTGCCACCCGAATCGCTGATCTTAAGCCGGGAGATACTGCCCGATCATCACCGCTGGACCTGTCGTGAAGGTTGCAAGGCCTGCACGATCGTCTTCACGCCTGCCGCTCTTTTCCATCTGATGCTCACCGGTGATAGCGGTCAGCAAATCAGCCTGGACTATGACGGCAAAAATTTGACGCTGCGGGAACACGGCGTGGATGACGGACGCTACCACGCCCCGCTCGCCGCCGCTGGCGATGTGACGCTGTGCTTTGATGCCGGGATCGTTGAGGTCTTTGCCCATCAGGGCAGCGTATGCGGCACGCGGCGCTATTACTCATGCAGTCATTTAACCGGCGTTCAGATTAGCGGCGCGTCAGCCGTGCTTACCCGCTATCGGGCAACGTACGTGGAAGAATAAATTTATTAGCAGGAGGATAAATAATGACAGGTAAAAATTATTACGATGTGACGCAATGGAACGTGGGCGATCCCTGTGAAGACATCGGCGAAGTGATTAACAGTATCATTTTCGATATCAAAAAAAGACAAACCGCGACTGATATTAACGAGGGAGGAAAACCGGGTGCGGTAATTTATATTCCACCGGGAGACTATCATTTACGCAGCCAGATCGTCATTGATATTAGCTATCTGAAAATCAAAGGCTCTGGGCACGGGTTTGTTTCTTCCAGCATCCGTTTTAATACGCCCGCGAGTGAATGGAAAAACTTACACGAGCTATGGCCTGGCGGCAGCCGCATCCTTGTGGACCTTAGCCCGGCAGCGGATGATGATGAGCATGCCGGGGCCGCGTTTTACGTTAAGCGTCGCGGAGAGCCTCGCATCAGCTCGGTTGAATTTGCCGATTTTTGCATCGATGGTTTGCATTTTGTTGATGATGGTTCAGGAAAAAACGATCCAGAAAACACCTATGTGAATGGTAAAACGGGCATTTATATTGAAAGCCCCCATGACTCCTTTCGCATTACCGGGATGGGGCTGATCTATCTGGAGCATGGCATCACGACATATTATTCAGATGCGCTTACCGTGCATGATAATTTTATCGCGGAATGCGGTAACTGCCTCGAATTACGGGGGGCAGGACAGGCATCAAAGATCACCGATAATCTGATGGGGGCGGGCTATAAAGGATATTCCATTTACGCGCAGAATTTTGGCGGCCTGTTAATTGCAGCCAATAATATTTTCCCGCGCGGTGCCAGCAGCCTCCATTTTTCTGGCGTGGTGCGTTCAACCGTGACCAGCAACCGCTTCCATTCCTTCTATCCGGGGATGCTGGTATTTGAGAATAACTGCACGGAAAACCTGGTATCTGCCAATCATTTTTTACGCGATCGTGAACCCTGGCCGCCGATGCAGACATACGACAATGGCCTCGATGATTTATATGGCCTGCTGCATATCAATGGCAGCCATAATTCGATCGTTGCCAACCATATTTCAGAAACGATAGACCAGCAATACATCCAGCCATCGGGCAGCAAGCCGGTGATCGTTCGCCTCGTGTCCGGGCAGGGAAATTATCTTGCCAGTAATCATATTGTTGCCACCACCGAAACCGCTGACACGCAGACGGCGGCAGTGGATGCGTCCTGTTTTACTGCCCAGGTAGAGGCGTTACTGACGACGGACCGGCTGACGGCGCTGGATGTCAGCGCGGTTGTGATTGAAAAAGCCTCCCGGCACAACACCATCCTTGATTCGGCAAGCGATACTGAAGTGGTGATGGACAGGACGGTCAATGCCTTCAGGGCGACACCCGCAGCAGGGGTGTAGAGGGGTGCGTTGAGGATGCAGTGACTTCATGAGCGGCGGGGAAAAACACGCCCCCGCCGTTCAGCTCTTAACGTTTAACTTCGTAGGCTAAAACCGCCGCAAGCTCCGTTTTTCCCTGTTTCATATGCAGCTCACACAGCGAGTCGCGTACCATCCAGGTAAACAGCAGAATAGTGATGCAAATCACTATCAGTCCGTACAGCAGATAACGTTGCGGCATTCCAGCCCCCTTCGTTGCTTTCCAGCAGTTAAGAGGCTATTCTCATGTTGTTCATGCATGGAATTGGCCTCATTCGATTTAAAGTCGGGTGGGGCTTTTCTCTGCATGCCATTCAGCCAGCGCCAAAGGCATACAGCCTCAGGCACCCGTCGCACACTCTATGCCTGCTATTCTCTGCTGTAACTCCTGTCGTCTCGTTTTTACGCGTTGCCTTCCAGAATTTCGTTCAGAACAGATTTTGTGATTCCGCGTAATATCGGCTATCGTCAGCGTCAGCTGATCTAAAAAAGATGACAGAGATAACAATGGATAAATCGGTTACCGTAAAAAACATCACTTTCCGTGAAGGAGAAACGCTGATTTGTGTCCCGCTGGTAGGTAAATCACGCGACGAATTACAGAGCCAGGCAGAGTATCTCGCCACGGTGGGGGCCGATATTATTGAATGGCGCGTCGATCATTACGCTGAGGTTGCCACCTCATCCCTTGTGCTCAACGCATTACGGGCTATTCGCCAGGCCCTGCCACATATACCGCTGATTTTTACCTTTCGCAGCAAAAAAGAGGGCGGAGAATGCGAACTCTCCGAAGAGGCCTATTTCGCCCTCAACCAGCAGATAGCGGTGAGCGGCCTGGTCGATATTATTGATATTGAACTGTTCAATGATGAAACGCGTATCCGCGACGCGATCGCCACCGCTCACGCGTCGGGGGTGAAGGTCATTATGAGCAGCCATGACTTCCAAAAAACGCCCGCTAAAGAAGAGATTATCCACCGCCTGCGGCGAATGCAGGATCTGGGTGCCGATCTGCCTAAAATTGCCGTTATGCCCCAGTGCGCAGAAGATGTGCTACGGCTGCTCGACGCCACGTTGACCATGAAGCAGCAGTTCGCCACCCGGCCACTGATCACCATGTCGATGGGTAAAATAGGGGGCGTCAGTCGGGTGACGGGAAAACTGTTTGGCTCCGCCATGACCTTTGGCGCGGCGGGCCAGGTTTCAGCGCCGGGGCAAATTGAGATCCGCCAACTGCGGGAAATAATGTCGGTGCTTAGCTAAAAAGTTGGGTGCGTTGAGGATGCGGTCACTTCATGAGCGGCGGGGAAAAACGCGCCCCCGCCGTTCAGCTCTTAACGTTTAACTTCGTAGGCTAAAACCGCCGCAAGCTCCGTTTTTCCCTGTTTCATATGCAGCTCACACAGCGAGTCGCGTACCATCCAGGTAAACAGCAGAATAGTGATGCAAATCACTATCAGTCCGTACAGCAGATAACGTTGCGGCATTCCAGCCCCCTTCGTTGCTTTCCAGCAGTTAAGAGGCTATTCTCATGTTGTTCATGCATGGAATTGGCCTCATTCGATTTAAAGTCGGGTGGGGCTTTTCTCTGCATGCCATTCAGCCAGCGCCAAAGGCATACAGCCTCAGGCACCCGTCGCACACTCTATGCCAGCTACTCTCTGCTGTAACCCCTGTCGTCTCGTTTTTACGCGCTGCCTTCCAGAATTTCGCTTACGGCAATTTATACATCCTTTACCCGGCTGATCATGGTCAGGGTGACAATCGAGATTGCCGCAATCGCCCAGTAGACCACGGCGTGACCAGCGTATTGCGCCAGCACGCCCTGGATCATTCCGGCCAGAATAACGCCGGTAGAAATGCTGTTGGAGAAAAGAGTGGTAGCGGCCCCTGCCCGTCCCGGCATCAGATCCTGAAACCAGAGCATACCGATTCCGGCAACAATCCCGATAAAAACGGCGTTAAAAAACTGTAAAACCAGCAGCCCCTGCTGGCTGTGAAAAAAGATCAGCCCGCAGTAGAAAATAAAGCTTGAGAGCGTCGCAAGTATCATCATTCGGCGCTTGCCGAAGCGTTTGACATAATACCCGGCGATGATCATCACCGGGATTTCCAGCCCCGCGCAGGTGCCCATAAGCAACCCGGCCAGTTTATCCGGCAGGCCTAAATCCTGGCTGATCCATATCGGCATATCGATAAAATACATGGTGTTGCTGGTCCACATCAGCGTGGAGGCAATAAATAACAGGCGGACGTTTTTATCCTGCCAGCCGCCGGTGGGTAGCGCAATCGCCGCCCCGGAAAGCGGTTCCACGCGCGGCACCGACGGCAGCCATAGCGCAATCAGCACCAGGCTGACGGCGAAAATACCGGCCGCGGTGATAAACATGGTGGTAAAGCCGTAGTTCAGCGCCAGCATAAAGGCCAGCGGTGGGCCGATAACCCACGCCAGCGAGAGCTGAGCACGCATTATCGAACTGAACATCACGACTTCGCGGGCAGAACGATCGGCATATTCCCGCGCAAGGGCAAATAGCTGCGGCATTACACAGCTGGCTATCGAACTGAGCAATACCCCGCAGGTAATGAGCGTCAGGTAGTGGCGGTTAAACGCAAACAGCAGCGCATTGACGACCGCCAACAGGCAGCAGAAGACAATCAGTTTTCGCCGGTCGCCCTGGCTGTCGGAGCGCTTTGCCAGCAGCAGGCTAATCAGTATCCCGGCAATGGCGTTAACGGTGTAAAAAAAACCGACCCAAAACGGTTCGGCCCCCACTTCGCGGTTCAGAAACAAACTGAGCGTTGGAGCCTGTAGCGCCCCGGCGATACCTACCATAAACGCTGCGATCATAAATGCGGCATAAATTCCGTTGAGCCGCCGTGCCATCGTCATTACCCAGAGCATGAAAAGTCCCTTACGCACAAGAATGAAAACGAAAAAAGCCAGCAGAAATAATCTGCTGGCGGGTGATTTTACACCAATACTCAGTCACACATGATGTCTGCAAATCAGTTTTCAGAGGTCCGGTCTGTAACGTCCCACTGCATCAGTTCCTCAAGCAACCGGAGCCGCTGTAGTGCGCTCTGACGGGCCAGCCAGGACACTCCCTGTGTCGCAATAAAATAGCGCAGATAAAACTGACGAATGAAAGACCCCTTCATATTCCACCTCCTTGCTTCATCGCTGATGATTATTGTCTTAATATGGGGATAAATAAATTGCTGGGTTTTTAGCGGGAGTTCCTCTTTTATGTCCTCTGGCCGTCTACAACAACAATTCATCCGCCTGTGGCAATGCTGCGACGGCAAATCGCAGGAGACCACCCTGAACGAGCTGGCAGAACTGCTGAGCTGCTCGCGGCGGCATATGCGCACCCTGCTGAATACCATGCAGGCCCGCGGCTGGCTGACCTGGGAAGCCGAGGCCGGACGCGGCAAGCGCTCGCGCCTGACGTTCCTGTATACCGGGCTGGCGCTCCAGCAGCAGCGGGCGGAAGACCTGCTGGAGCAGGATCGTATCGACCAGTTGGTCCAGCTGGTGGGCGATAAAGCCACTGTCCGCCAGATGCTGGTCTCCCATCTTGGGCGCAGCTTCCGTCAGGGGCGGCATATTCTGCGCGTGCTCTACTATCGGCCGATGAAAAATCTGCTTCCCGGCAGCGCGCTGCGCCGTTCAGAAACCCATATGGCGCGACAAATCTTTAGCGCGCTGACGCGTATAAATGAGGAAAACGGGGAACTGGAACCGGACATTGCCCACCACTGGCAGCAAATTTCTCCGTTGCACTGGCGATTTTTTTTACGTCCCGGCATTCATTTTCATCACGGGCGCGAACTGGAGATGGAGGATGTCATCGCCTCGCTCAGCCGAATCAACCCCCAGCCGCTGTATGCGCACATCACCCGCATTCACTCCCCCACCGCCTGGACGCTGGATATTCATCTCAGCCAGCCGGACCGCTGGCTGCCCTGGCTGCTGGGAAATACGCCGGCCATGATTTTGCCCCGCGAGTGGGAAACGATGAGCCGCTTCGCCAGCCAGCCGATTGGCACCGGCCCCTACGCCGTCGGGCGCAATAACCAGAACCAGCTGAAAATTCACGCGTTCGACGACTATTTTGGCTACCGGGCGCTGATTGATGAGGTGAATGTCTGGGTGCTGCCGGATCTTAGCGAAGAACTTAACGGCAGCCTGATGCTGGAGGGATCGCCGGACGGGGAAAAAGCGGTAGAGAGTCGTCTCGAAGAGGGTTGCTACTATCTGCTGTTCGATGCCCGCTCGCCGCGCGGGTCAAACATGGCGGTGCGCCAGTGGCTAAGCTATATCCTTGCCCCCGCCAGCCTCCTTTATCACGCTGAAGATAGTTATAAATACCGCTGGTTCCCGGCCTATGGACTGCTGCCGCGCTGGCATCACGCTCACAGTGAACGCTGCGAAAAACCGGCGGGCCTGGAAGCGGTGACGATGACCTATTACCGCGATCACGTCGAACATCATATTATTGCGCAGATTATGGCGCGGTTGCTGGCGGAGCACGGGGTAAAACTGGACATCAACGAGGTGGACTATGATGAATGGCACCGGGGCGATGCAATCAGCGACATCTGGCTCAACAGCGCCAATTTTACCCTGCCGCTCGATTTCTCGCTTTTCTCGCACCTGTATGAAGTACCGTTGATCCAGCACTGCATTCCCATCGACTGGCAGAAAGACGCCACGCGCTGGCACGCGGGTGAAATGGATTTGGCAGTCTGGTGCCAGCAGTTACTGACCAGCCAGGCCATCGTGCCGCTGATCCACCACTGGCTAATCATTCAGGGACAGCGCAGTATGCGCGGTCTGCGCATGAACACGCTGGGCTGGTTCGATTTTAAATCGGCCTGGTTTGCGCCGCCGGAACCATAAAGCTTTCAGAAAACTCACAAAATTATTACACTGATGACGTTCTCAACGGGGTGCCGCGTAAGGCTGAGAAAATACCCGTCGAACCTGATCCGGATAATGCCGGCGAAGGGATTTGAGGCTGGTGCTCAAAATCCTTTGCCACCCATCGACTGAGGTGCAAAGTGTTGAAAAAATATCTGCCGTTGCTGGCGCTGGTCGCCGCGCCCGTTTTCGCTAAACCTGTTCTTACCGTCTATACCTACGACTCTTTCTCCGCAGACTGGGGACCGGGGCCGGTGGTCAAAAAAGCCTTTGAAGCCGACTGCCAGTGCGAACTGAAATTCGTGACGCTGGAGGACGGCGTATCGCTGCTTAATCGTCTGCGCATGGAAGGCAAAAACAGCAAAGCTGACGTAGTGCTGGGGCTGGACAACAACCTGCTGGAAGCCGCCACCCAGACCAAACTGTTTGCCAAAAGCGACGTCCCGGCAAGCGCGGTCAAGGTGCCTGGCGGCTGGAACAACGACACCTTCGTGCCGTTCGATTATGGCTATTTCGCCTTCGTCTACGATAAAAACAAACTGAAAAACCCGCCGAAAAGCCTGAAGGAACTGGTAGAAAGTGACCAGAAATGGCGGGTAATTTATGAAGATCCGCGTACCAGCACGCCGGGTCTGGGCCTGCTGTTGTGGATGCAAAAAGTCTACGGCGATAAAACCCCGGAAGCCTGGCAGAAACTGGCGGCGAAAACCGTCACCGTCACCAAAGGCTGGAGCGAAGCCTACGGCCTGTTCCTGAAAGGTGAGAGCGACCTGGTGCTGAGCTACACCACTTCCCCGGCCTATCACATCATCGAAGAGAAAAAAGACCAGTATGCGGCGGCGGATTTTGCCGAAGGCCACTATTTGCAGGTTGAGGTCGCCGCGCGCACCGCAGCCAGCAAGCAGCCGGAACTGGCGAAAAAGTTCCTCACCTTTATGGTTTCGCCTGCTTTCCAGAACGCCATTCCGACCGGTAACTGGATGTATCCGGTCGCTGACGTCACCCTGCCGGACGGGTTTGCCGCGCTGGCGAAACCCAAAACCACGCTGGAATTTACCCCGCAACAGGTCGCAGCCGACCGTCAGTCATGGATTAGCCAGTGGCAACGCGCCGTCAGCCGCTAATTCCGGGCTGGATGCTGCCGGGTCTGAGTGCCGCCACCCTGATGGTGGCGGTCGCGCTGGCGGCATTCCTGGCCTTGTGGTTCAGCGCGCCGCAGGCGGCCTGGCGCACGCTGTTTGCGGACAGCTACCTGTGGCACGTGGTGCGCTTCTCCTTCTGGCAGGCGTTTTTGTCGGCGCTGCTGTCGGTGGTTCCGGCGATCTTTCTGGCCCGTGCGCTGTACCGCCGCCGCTTTCCCGGCAGGCTGGCGCTGCTGCGCCTGTGCGCCATGACCCTGATCCTGCCGGTGCTGGTCGCGGTATTCGGCATTCTGAGCGTCTACGGGCGGCAGGGCTGGCTGGCCTCGCTGTTTCAGGCGCTGGGGCTGGAGTGGACCTTTTCTCCCTACGGACTACAGGGCATTCTGCTGGCGCACGTATTCTTTAATCTGCCGATGGCGAGCCGCCTGCTGCTTCAGGCGCTGGAGCAAATCCCCGGCGAGCAGCGGCAACTGGCGGCGCAACTGGGGATGCGCGGTTACGACTTCTTCCGGCTGGTCGAGTGGCCGTGGCTGCGTCGCCAGATCCCCCCCATCGCCGCGCTGATTTTCATGCTCTGCTTCGCCAGCTTTGCCACCGTGCTGTCGCTGGGCGGCGGGCCGCAGGCGACGACCATTGAACTGGCGATCTATCAGGCGCTGAATTTTGATTACGATCCCGGGCGCGCGGCAATGCTGGCGCTGATCCAGATGGTCTGCTGCCTCGGACTGGTGCTGCTCAGCCAACGGCTAAGCAAAGCGATTGCCGTGGGAAACTCGCATCTTCAGGGCTGGCGCGATCCCGACGATCGACGCTTCAGCCGTCTTGCCGACGCGCTGCTGATCGTCGGTGCCCTGCTGCTGCTGTTACCGCCGTTGCTGGCGGTGATCGTTGAGGGACTCAATCGCGACTTGCCTGACGTGCTGGCCCAGCCCGCGATGTGGCAGGCGCTGTGGACGTCGCTGCGCATTGCGCTGGCAGCGGGCGTGCTCTGCGTGATCCTCACCGTAATGCTGCTGTGGAGCAGCCGCGAGCTTCGCGCCCGCGCCCGTCCGCTGGCGGGTCAGGCGATGGAGCTTTCCGGGATGCTGATCCTCGCCATGCCCGGTATCGTGCTGGCGACGGGCTTCTTTCTGCTGCTCAGTAACAGCATCGGCCTGCCGGGTTCGGCAGACGGCATCGTTATTTTCACCAACGCGCTGATGGCCATTCCCTACGCGCTGAAAGTGCTGGAAAATCCGATGCGCGATCTCACCGCCCGTTACACCCTGCTGTGCCAGTCTCTGGGCATGGAAGGCTTTACCCGCCTGAAAGTGGTGGAGCTGCGTGCGCTGAAGCGCCCGCTGGCCCAGGCGCTGGCTTTTGCCTGCGTACTGTCAATTGGCGACTTTGGCGTGGTGGCGCTGTTTGGCAATGAGGATTTCCGCACGCTGCCGTTTTACCTGTATCAGCAAATCGGCTCCTACCGCAGCCAGGAAGGGGCCGTAACCGCGCTGCTCCTGCTGCTACTGTGCTTTGCGCTTTTTACCGCTATTGAAAAACTTCCGGGACGCCATGCTGAAACTTACTGATGTTATCTGGCTTTATCAGCATCTGCCGATGCGCTTCACTCTGTCGCTTAAGCAGGGTGAACAGGTGGCGGTGCTGGGACCGAGCGGCGCGGGCAAAAGCACGCTGCTCAATCTGATTGCCGGTTTTCTGCAACCGGAAAGCGGCACCATCCTGATTGAAAATCAGCTTCACACTCACACGCCGCCCGCGCGCCGTCCGGTGTCGATGCTGTTTCAGGAAAATAATCTGTTTAGCCATCTGACGGTGCGGCAGAATATTGGCCTGGGTTTGCATCCGGGGCTGAAACTTAGCGAGGCGCAGCGGCAGAAATTGCAGTTGATCGCCAGCCAGATGGGCATTGAGTCGCTGCTGGAGCGCCTGCCGGGAGAGCTTTCCGGCGGTCAGCGTCAGCGGGCGGCACTGGCGCGTTGCCTGGTGCGCGAGCAGCCGGTGCTGCTGCTTGATGAGCCGTTTTCGGCGCTCGATCCGGCGCTGCGTCAGGAAATGCTGACGTTAGTGAGCGACGTCTGCCGTCGCCAGCATCTGACGCTGCTGATGGTATCGCACAGCGTGGAAGATGCAGCGCGCATTGCGCCGCGCTCGCTGGTCGTCGCCGACGGCAGAATCGCCTGGGATGGGGAAACCCGCGCGCTGCTCAGCGGCCGCGCCAGCGCCTCGTCGCTATTGGGAATTCACTCAGTGACCGGTGACGACCTTCAGGAGGATGTCAGCATAGACCGGCATTGACGGATGGCGGATCGCCGCCGCCAGTGCCACCACCGCCACACCGCCGATCAGCGGGGCAATCCACAGCAGACGCTGGCGTGGCAATAATAAAGACAGACGGTCGCGCCCGCTTTTCCCGCTGCGCCATAAGCGCCAGCACAGCCAGGCGGCAATCCACAGCAGCAGCGCTGCCGCCAGCAGCAGCCACTTAAACGCGCTGCTCTGCGCGTCGGGGGGAATATCAATCGCCGCTCCCGCCAGAATGCCCGGCAGGAAGTAAACCGGCGGCCAGAACAGGCAGCCGATAATATTGGGCAACACAAACTTAGCCACTGGCAGATCGAGCATACCGGCGACCATCGGCACCAGCGGACGGGTCGGCCCGACAAAGCGCCCGACCAGAATGGTAAACATGCTGTGCTGATGCAGCGCGTGCTCGGTTTTATCGAGCAGCGATTTATTCTTCTTCATGAACGACCAGCGGTGCAGCGGTTTTTTGAAACGCCAGCCCAGCCAGAACGATATCCAGTCCCCCAGTAAACAGCCGACAATCCCCGCCAGCCATGCCTGCCAGAAGTTCACTTCGCCACTGCCGATCAGTGCGCCCAGCCCGGCCATCATCACCGTGCCCGGCAGGATCAGCCCGACCAGCGCCAGCGATTCCAGAAACGCCACCAGCGCGATGGCAATCAACGAGTAACTGGCGGATTGGGTAATAAAATGTTCCAGCAATGCTTGCATTAAAATGTCCGTCAGGATGTTGGAAACCGCGATTCTGCAAAGCGGCGCAGTCTTCGTCAAGCCATCAATTGTCTGAATAGATTAACGGTTATGACAAGTATCCTGACACATCATTCACTTTTTATTCACAACCGGAGCGGAACTCGCTGGGACTGGCACCGGTGCATTTCTTAAAGACGCGGGAAAAATAGAGCTGATCCTCAAAGCCAATATTGCGCCCCACGCTGGCAATCGGCATCCGGGTGGTGCTCAGCAGGAATTTGGCCTGGCTGATGCGTTGATCTTCGCGCCAGCTCAGCACGCTCACGCCAAGCTGCTGGCGAAACAGATGCGACAGGCGCGAAGGTGAAAGGCAAACGTGCTGCGCGACGCTGGCGATATCAAACTGGGTATCGGAGAGATGATCGCTGATGTACTGGCAGGCTTCGCGCACCCGGTGATCCATCGGCGGATGCAGCGATTCATTCACCGCTTCCATACGTCGCAGCAGCAGTTGTTCCAGCAGGTTAATCGCCAGCAGTTCAGAGTAGCGTCCGGCTCCCTGCCCGGCATCGATAATTTGCCCGAACAGGGCGCGAAGCATCGGTTCATGAGACGAGTCCGGGCGGTAAAATCCCGTTTGCGCAAAAATGGTCGGCCACGCCAGCCACTCCTGCCAGTAAGCGCGCGGGCGGAAATAAACCCACTGGTGATACCACTCTTTCGCCTCCGGGTGACGTCCGTAGTGGTGAATTTCTCCCGGCGGGAACAGCAGCATATCACCCGGACGGCAAACAAAACGCTGGCCGCTGTTATCAATCACCCCTTCCCCGCGCACGGTCAGATTAAGGATATAGCCTTTCATGCCCAGCGGACGGTCGATAAAAAAATCGAGATAGCCGCCTGCCTCAATCGGCGTTAATCCCGCCACCAGATGGGCATTAAATGAGTAGCCCGGCAATAGCGGATCGTTTTGCGTTTCAGCCATGAACTTCATACTCCCAATAGAGTTTTCAGAAACCAATTGTCCATATTGCATTTTTGATCGGTACAGACCGGGCCAGCGCAGCCAAAACGAGAAAAAGTCGGGCCAATCCCGCTTCACAGCGGCACTTCATTCACACTAACGCGGCGAAATCCGTAACAAGAGTGTCTATAAAGAAGGCTAAAAAGTCCACATTGAATATTTGCACGCCGTCACACTTTGCAATGGCATAGCAAAATAGTCCATAAGATTAGCGGTTCCAGCCTGACGCTTTTTCCCTTCAGTCTCTACTGTTTCAGCATCACTGTTTTTCTGGATGGAGTAACACGATGGCGATAGCAATTGGCCTCGATTTTGGTAGTGATTCTGTACGCGCTCTGGCGGTGGACTGTACCCGCGGCGAGGAGATCGCCACCAGCGTGGAGTGGTATCCGCGCTGGCAGGAGGGCCGCTATTGCGATGCCCCGAACAATCAGTTTCGTCATCATCCGCGTGATTACATTGAATCCATGGAGCAGGCGATAAAAAGCGTGCTGGCTGAACTTACCGTCGCCCAGCGTCAGCAGGTGGTCGGCATTGGCGTGGACAGTACCGGCTCCACGCCCGCCCCGATTGACGCCGACGGACACGTGCTGGCACTGCGCGAGGAGTTCGCCGATAACCCGAACGCGATGTTCGTGCTGTGGAAAGACCACACGTCTGTAGAAGAAGCGGAAGAAATCACCCGCCTGTGTCATCAGCCAGGTAAAGAAGATTACTCGCGCTACATCGGCGGCATTTACTCCAGTGAATGGTTCTGGGCCAAGATTCTGCATGTGACCCGCAAGGACAGCGTCGTGGCGCAGGCCGCCGCATCGTGGATCGAACTGTGTGACTGGGTGCCCGCCCTGCTTTCCGGCACTACCCGGCCGCAGGATATCCGCCGGGGCCGCTGTAGCGCCGGACATAAATCGCTGTGGCACGAAAGCTGGGGGGGACTGCCTCCGGCCCGCTTTTTTGATGAACTGGACCCGCGCCTGAATCAGCACCTCGCCTGGCCGATGTTCAGCGAAACTTACACCGCCGATCTTCCCGTCGGCAATCTGTGCCCCGAGTGGGCACAGCGTCTGGGCCTGCCGCAGAGCGTGGTGATCTCTGGCGGCGCGTTTGACTGCCATATGGGAGCCGTCGGCGCGGGCGCACAGCCGAACGCGCTGGTCAAAGTGATCGGCACCTCCACCTGCGACATTCTGATTGCCGACAAACGCAGCGTCGGCGAGCGCGCGGTAAAAGGCATCTGCGGTCAGGTTGACGGCAGCGTGGTGCCGGACTTTATCGGCATGGAGGCCGGGCAATCGGCCTTCGGCGATATGTACGCCTGGTTTGGCCGCATTCTCGGCTGGCCGCTGCAACAGCTCGCCGCGCAGCATCCCGAACTGAAAGAACCGATCGCCGCCAGTCAGAAACAGCTGCTTCCCGCGCTCACCGAGGCATGGGCGAAAAATCCGTCTCTCGACCATCTGCCGGTGATCCTCGACTGGTTTAACGGTCGGCGCACGCCCAACGCCAACCAGCGGCTGAAAGGGGTGATCACCGATTTAAACCTCGCCACTGACGCCCCGGCGCTGTTTGGCGGGCTGATCGCCGCCACTGCCTTTGGCGCACGCGCCATTATGGAGTGTTTCACCGAACAGGGTATTGCGGTCAACAACGTGATGGCGCTCGGCGGCATTGCGCGCAAAAACCCGGTGATTATGCAGGCCTGCTGCGATGTGCTGAATCGGCCGCTGCAAATCGTCGCCTCCGATCAGTGCTGTGCGCTCGGCGCCGCGATTTTCGCCGCCGTTGCCGCAGGCGTCCATGCCGATATCCCGACGGCACAGGCGAAGATGGCCAGCGCCGTGGAAATCACCCTGCAACCGCGCCCGCAGCAGGCGCAGCGTTTTGAACAGCTCTATCGCCGCTATCAGCAGTGGGCGGTGAGCGCCGAACAGCAATACCTCCCTGATGCCGCGCCGGTGCAAAACGCGCCGGTCAGCCAGACAACTCTGACCTGTTAAGGACCCCACAATGACAATTTTCGATAACTACGAAGTATGGTTTGTGATTGGTAGCCAGCATCTCTATGGCCCGGAAACCCTGCGCCAGGTAACGCAGCACGCTGAACACGTGGTCAACGCGCTCAACAGCGAAGCTAAACTGCCCTGCAAACTGGTCCTCAGGCCGCTCGGTACCTCGCCTGATGAGATCACCGCCATTTGCCGCGACGCCAACTACGACGATAAATGCGCAGGCCTGGTGGTCTGGCTGCACACCTTCTCCCCGGCGAAAATGTGGATCAACGGCCTGACTATCCTCAATAAACCGCTGCTCCAGTTCCACACCCAGTTCAACGCCGCCCTGCCGTGGGACAGCATTGATATGGACTTTATGAACCTGAACCAGACCGCGCACGGCGGCCGTGAGTTTGGGTTTATTGGCGCGCGGATGCGTCAGCAGCACAGCGTTGTCACCGGTCACTGGCAGGACAGCGCCGCCCACCAGCGCATCGGCGCGTGGATGCGTCAGGCGGTGTCCAAACAGGATACCCGCCACCTGAAAGTCTGCCGTTTCGGCGACAACATGCGTGAAGTGGCGGTTACCGACGGCGATAAAGTCGCCGCACAGATCAAATTCGGTTTCTCGGTCAATACCTGGGCGGTGGGCGATCTGGTGCAGGTGGTGAACGCGGTCAGCGACGGCGAAATCAGCGCGCTGGTAGATGAATATGAAAGCAGCTATCGCCTGACGGCGGCGGCGCAGGTACACGGCGACAAGCGTCAGAACGTCATCGACGCGGCGCGCATTGAACTGGGCATGAAACGCTTTCTTGAAGAGGGCGGCTTCCACGCTTTCACGACCACGTTTGAAGATTTACACGGCCTGAAACAGCTTCCGGGTCTTGCCGTACAGCGTCTGATGCAGCAGGGCTACGGCTTTGCGGGCGAAGGCGACTGGAAAACCGCCGCGCTGCTTCGCATCATGAAGGTGATGTCAACCGGTCTGCAGGGCGGCACTTCATTTATGGAGGATTACACCTACCACTTTGAAGCGGGTAACGATCTGGTGCTCGGCTCGCACATGCTGGAAGTGTGCCCGACCATCGCGCTGGATGAAAAACCGATCCTCGACGTACAGCCGCTCGGCATCGGGGGCAAGGCCGATCCAGCGCGCCTGATTTTCAATACCAAAACCGGTCCGGCGATCGCCGCCAGCCTTATCGATCTCGGCGATCGTTTCCGCCTGCTGGTCAACTGCGTTGACGCGGTTAAAACGCCGCACGATCTGCCGAAGCTGCCGGTAGCCAACGCCCTGTGGAAAGCGCAGCCGGATCTGCCGACGGCGTCGGAAGCCTGGATCATCGCCGGTGGCGCGCATCATACCGTCTTCAGCCATGCGCTGACGCTCGACGATATGCGTCAGTTTACCGAACTGCACGGTATTGAGATCGCGGTGATCGACAACGACACCCGCCTGCCCGCGTTTAAAGACGCGCTGCGCTGGAACGACGTGTATTTCGGTTCCAGACGCTAAGCCTTTCCCCCTCCCCTGCCCTTTTGCTGGCGAAAAGACCAGGGCGAGGGGGATGTACGCTATCAGGAGCACATAATGTTAGAAGATCTTAAACGTCAGGTGCTGGAAGCGAACCTTGCCCTGCCGAAACACAACCTGGTGACGCTCACCTGGGGCAACGTCAGCGCGGTCGACCGCGATCGCGGCGTGCTGGTGATCAAGCCTTCCGGCGTTGATTACGGCGTGATGCGTGCGGAAGACATGGTGGTGGTCAGCCTGGAGACCGGTGAAGTGGTCGAGGGAACGAAAAAACCCTCTTCCGACACGCCAACGCATCGCCTGCTGTATCAGGCATTTCCGACCATCGGCGGCATCGTTCATACCCATTCCCGCCACGCCACCATCTGGGCGCAGGCGGGGCAATCCATCCCGGCAACCGGTACCACCCACGCCGATTATTTCTACGGCACCATTCCCTGCACCCGTAAAATGACCGACGCGGAGATTAACGGCGAGTACGAATGGGAAACCGGTAACGTCATCGTCGAAACCTTCCAAAAACAGAGCATTGATGCGGCACAAATGCCCGGCGTGCTGGTCCACTCGCACGGCCCGTTTGCCTGGGGAAAAAACGCCGACGACGCGGTACACAACGCTATCGTGCTGGAAGAGGTCGCCTATATGGGCATTTTCTGCCGCCAGCTCGCACCGCAGCTGCCGGATATGCAGCCAACCCTGCTGGACAAGCATTATCTGCGCAAGCACGGGGCAAAAGCGTATTACGGGCAGTAAACGTTTATTACGCTATCCATCATCACGGGGCTGATTTATTCAGCCTCCCTTTTTTAGCGCGAAACAATAATGAGGCTATTTTAGTGCCGTTAATTCGGGGTATTTTCCCGCTTGCCGCCATCCCCAGTCGCGTTTTGTGGCGATCGCTCGTCGGGTATGCCCCGCCCGGTTGCCTTTTCTGCTGCGCGAGTCGTTTTACGACAGCGTCTGTCGCCTCTGGCGTTATATTCCCCGAATACCTGTACAAAAAGTCAGTATCGACCAGCTAACCAGGCTATAATAAGCGCTGATTTTAGCTGACGAGAAAACGGCGTGGCGCAGGCGCGAGAAGGCTTTATTTTAACCCGGCACTGGCGGGATACCCCGCAGGGTACGGAGGTCACATTCTGGCTGGCGACCGACGACGGCCCGCTGCACGTCACCCTGCCGCCGCAGGAATCCGTGGCTTTTATTCCCGCCGACCACGTTGCCCGCGCCAAACAAACCTTAAGCGGCGAAAACGGTTTTCGCCTGACGCCGCTGGAGCTGAAAGATTTTCACCGCCAGCCGGTTTACGGTCTTTACTGCCGTGCCCATCGTCAACTGATGAACTACGAAAAACGGCTGCGCGAGAACGGCGTGAAGGTGTACGAAGCAGACGTCCGCCCGCCGGAGCGCTTTTTGATGAAGCGCTTTATTACCGCGCCGGTCTGGTTCGACGGCGACGAGCGTAACGGCGCGCTAATCAACGCCCGCCTGAAGCCCAATCCCCACTATCGCCCGCCGCTGAAATGGGTGTCGCTGGATATCGAAACCACCCGCCACGGCGAGCTGTACTGCATTGGTCTTGAAGGCTGCGGGCAGCGGGTGGTGTACATGCTGGGGCCGCCCAACGGCGATGCTTCCTCCGTCGATTTTCAGCTTGAATACGTCGCCAGCCGTCCACTGCTGCTGGAAAAACTCAACGCCTGGTTTGCCGAGCATGACCCGGACGTGCTGATCGGCTGGAACGTGGTGCAGTTCGACCTGCGAATGCTGCAAAAACACGCCGAGCGCTACGGGGTGCCGCTGCGTCTGGGACGTGGCAACAGCGAGCTGGAGTGGCGCGAGCACGGCTTTAAAAACGGCGTATTTTTCGCGCAGGCGAACGGTCGGCTGATTATCGACGGCATTGACGCTCTCAAATCGGCGTTCTGGAATTTTTCCTCTTTTTCGCTGGAGTCCGTGTCACAGGAGCTGCTGGGTGAAGGCAAATCCATCGACAACCCCTGGGATCGGATGGACGAAATCAACCGCCGTTTTGCCGAAGATAAACCCGCGCTCGCCACCTATAACCTGAAAGACTGCGAGCTGGTCACGCGCATTTTCCACAAAACGGAAATTATGCCTTTCCTGCTGGAGCGCGCGACGGTCAACGGCCTGCCGGTGGATCGGCACGGTGGATCGGTCGCGGCCTTCAGCCATCTCTATTTTCCCCGAATGCACCGCGCGGGTTACGTCGCGCCTAATATGGGCGCGGTGCCGCCGCAGGCCAGCCCCGGTGGCTACGTAATGGACTCGCGGCCCGGTTTGTATGATTCGGTGCTGGTGCTGGATTACAAAAGCCTGTATCCGTCGATCATCCGCACGTTTCTTATCGATCCGGTCGGGCTGATTGAAGGTATGGCGCAGCCCGACCCGGCGCACAGCACTGAAGGTTTTCTTGACGCCTGGTTCTCGCGAGAAAAGCACTGCCTGCCAGAAATCGTCACCCAAATCTGGCACGGGCGCGATGAGGCAAAGCGCCACGGCAATAAGCCGCTTTCCCAGGCGTTGAAGATCATCATGAACGCGTTTTATGGCGTGCTGGGGACCAGCGCCTGCCGCTTCTTCGATCCCCGGCTGGCCTCGTCGATCACCATGCGCGGCCATGCGATCATGCGCCAGACCCAGGCGCTGATTGAAGCGCAGGGCTACGACGTTATTTACGGTGATACCGACTCCACGTTTGTCTGGCTGAAAAAGGCCCATTCTGAAGAAGACGCCGCGAAAATCGGTCGCCAACTGGTCAGCCATGTTAACGCCTGGTGGGTGCAGTCGTTGCAGCAGCAGGGATTGACCAGCGCGCTGGAGCTGGAATTTGAAACCCATTTTTGCCGCTTTCTGATGCCAACCATTCGCGGCGCAGATACCGGCAGCAAAAAACGCTACGCCGGATTGATTCAGGAAGGCGAGCAGCAGCGGATGGTCTTTAAGGGGCTGGAGACGGTGCGAACCGACTGGACGCCGCTGGCGCAGCAGTTTCAGCAGGCGCTGTATCTGCGCATTTTCCGCAACGAGCCGTATAAAGACTACGTGCGCGAAACCATCGAAAAACTGATGGCGGGCGAACTGGACGCACAGCTGGTGTATCGCAAAAGGCTGCGTCGGCCGCTGGCGGAATACCAGCGTAACGTCCCGCCACACGTGCGCGCGGCAAGGCTGGCGGACGAAGAAAACCTGCGGCTTGGTCGACCGGCGCAGTATCAGAATCGCGGGACCATTAAATACGTCTGGACCACCAACGGCCCGGAGCCGGTGGATTATCAGCGTTCACCGCTGGATTACGACCATTATCTGACCCGCCAACTGGAGCCGGTGGCCGAAGGGATACTCCCTTTCATGAATGATAACTTTGCTACACTAGTGACGGGGCAACTGGGACTGTTTTGACAGGTGACGAATCCGCTGCCATCCAGTACCATAGCGCCCTCTCCATCCCTGGACCCAATTCAGATCCCTGCCTCTTAGCCAGGCAGAGGTCAGTTATTGCCTGAAATTAAAGAAATAGAGCCGAACACATATGCCTTTTACACTTGGTCAACGCTGGATCAGCGACACCGAAAGCGAACTAGGACTTGGAACCGTCGTCGCGATGGATGCGCGCACTGTCACCCTGCTATTCCCGGCAACCGGTGAAAACCGTCTTTATGCACGCAGTGATTCCCCTGTGACCCGCGTCATGTTTAACCCCGGCGATACGGTGACCAGTCATGAAGGCTGGCAGTTACACATTGAAGATGTGAAAGAAGAAAACGGCCTGCTCGCCTATACCGGCACGCGCCTGGATACTGAAGAGACTGACGTGCTACTGCGAGAAGTGTTCCTCGACAGCAAACTGGTGTTCAGCAAGCCGCAGGACCGTCTGTTCGCCGGACAAATCGATCGGATGGACCGCTTTTCGCTGCGTTTTCGCGCGCGTAAATACCAGAGCGAACAGTACCGGATGCCGTGGAGCGGCCTGCGCGGACAGCGCACCAGCCTGATCCCGCACCAGCTTAACATTGCCCATGATGTGGGTCGTCGCCACGCGCCGCGCGTGCTGCTGGCGGACGAAGTGGGTCTCGGTAAAACCATTGAAGCCGGGATGATCCTGCATCAGCAGTTGCTGTCAGGTGCCGCCGAGCGCGTGCTGATCGTCGTCCCGGAAACCCTGCAACACCAGTGGCTGGTAGAAATGCTGCGCCGCTTTAACCTGCGCTTCGCCCTGTTTGACGACGAACGCTATGCCGAAGCGCAGCATGATGCCGATAATCCGTTTGAGACTGAACAACTGGTGATCTGCTCGCTGGACTTCGTGCGCCGTAATAAACAGCGCCTGGAGCATCTGTGCGAGGCCGAGTGGGATTTGCTGGTGGTCGATGAAGCGCATCATCTGGTGTGGAGCGAAGACGCGCCCAGCCGTGAATATGCCGCTATCGAAGAACTGGCAGGTCACGTCCCCGGCATACTGCTGCTGACCGCGACGCCGGAACAGCTCGGCATGGAGAGCCATTTTGCACGTCTGCGCCTGCTCGATCCCGACCGCTTCCACGATTTTGCCCAGTTTGTTGAAGAACAAAACAATTACCGTCCGGTCGCCGACGCCGTGGCGATGCTGCTGGCGGGCAATAAACTCAGCGACAACGAACTGAATATGCTGGGCGATCTGATCGGCGAGCAGGATATTGAACCGCTGCTCCAGGCCGCCAACAGCGACCGCGATGACGCGCAGTCTGCCCGTCAGGAACTGGTCGCCATGTTAATGGACCGCCACGGCACCAGTCGCGTGTTGTTCCGCAACACCCGTAACGGCGTGAAAGGCTTTCCGAAGCGTGAACTGCACACCATCAAGCTGCCGCTGCCGACCCAGTATCAGACGGCGATTAAAGTCTCGGGCATTATGGGCGCACGCAAAAGCGCGGAAGACCGCGCCCGCGACATGCTTTACCCGGAACAGATTTATCAGGAGTTTGAAGGCGATACCGGCACCTGGTGGAATTTTGACCCGCGCGTTGAATGGCTGATGGGCTACCTGACCGCTCACCGCTCGCAGAAAGTGCTGGTGATTTGCGCCAAAGCCACCACCGCGCTGCAACTGGAGCAGGTACTGCGCGAGCGTGAAGGCATTCGCGCCGCCGTGTTCCACGAGGGGATGTCGATCATCGAACGTGACCGCGCCGCCGCGTGGTTTGGCGAAGAAGACAGCGGTGCGCAGGTGCTGCTGTGCTCGGAAATCGGCTCGGAAGGGCGCAATTTCCAGTTTGCCAGCAACCTGGTGATGTTTGACCTGCCGTTTAACCCGGATCTGCTGGAGCAGCGCATTGGTCGTCTGGACCGCATCGGTCAGGCGCACGATATTCAGATCCACGTGCCTTATCTGGAAAAAACCGCGCAGTCAGTGCTGGTGCGTTGGTATCACGAAGGGCTGGACGCGTTTGAGCACACCTGCCCGACCGGACGCGCTATTTACGACACCGTTTATAACAGCCTGATTACCTATCTGGCGACGCCGGAAAACACCGACGGCTTTGACGATTTGATCAAATCCTGCCGCGAGCAGCATGACGCGCTGAAAGCGAAGCTGGAACAGGGGCGCGACCGCCTGCTGGAAATCCACTCTAACGGCGGCGAAAAAGCGCAGGCGTTGACTGAGAGTATTGAAGAGCAGGATGACGATACCAGTCTCATCGCCTTCGCCATGAACCTGTTCGATATCGTCGGCATTAACCAGGACGATCGCGGGGATAACCTGATTGTACTGACGCCTTCCGATCATATGCTGGTGCCGGATTTCCCTGGTCTGCCGGAAGACGGTTGCACCATCACCTTTGAACGTGACGTGGCGCTGTCGCGGGAAGACGCGCAGTTTATTACCTGGGAGCACCCGCTGATCCGCAACGGTCTGGATCTGATCCTCTCCGGCGATACCGGTAGCAGCACGATTTCTCTGCTGAAAAACAAGGCGCTGCCTGTCGGTACGCTACTGCTGGAACTGATTTACGTGGTCGAAGCGCAGGCCCCGAAACAGCTTCAGCTTAACCGCTTCCTGCCTGCCACACCGGTGCGGATGCTGCTCGATAAAAACGGCAATAACCTGGCGGCGCAGGTCGAGTTTGAGACCTTTAACCGCCAGCTTAGCGCGGTGAATCGTCATACCGGCAGCAAGCTGGTCAACGCCGTCCAGCAGGAGGTTCACGCCATTCTGCAACAGGGCGAAGCGCAGATCGAGAAAGCTGCCCGCGCGCTGATCGACGCGGCACGCCATGAAGCAGACGAAAAACTGTCGGCGGAGCTGTCGCGTCTGGAAGCGCTGAAGGCGGTCAACCCGAACATTCGTGAGGACGAGCTGGCCGCCATTGACAGCAATCGCCAGCAGGTGCTGGAAAGCCTGGCGCAGGCGGGCTGGCGTCTGGACGCGCTGCGTCTGATTGTCGTCACGCATCAGTAACGGAAACTAAAAATGGGGATGGAAAACTACAATCCGCCGCAGGAACCCTGGCTGGTCATTCTGTATCAGGATGAGCACATTATGGTGGTCAACAAGCCGAGCGGCCTGCTGTCCGTGCCGGGGCGTCTTGAAGAGCACAAAGACAGCGTGATGACGCGCATTCAGCGGGATTACCCGCAGGCGGAATCAGTGCATCGTCTGGATATGGCGACCAGCGGCGTGATTGTAGTGGCGCTGACCAAAGCCGCCGAGCGGGAACTAAAGCGCCAGTTCCGCGAGCGTGAACCGAAAAAGCAGTACGTTGCACGCATCTGGGGACATCCGGAAAAAGCGGAAGGACTGGTAGATTTGCCGCTGATTTGCGACTGGCCGAACCGGCCAAAACAGAAAGTCTGTTTTGAGACCGGGAAAGCGGCGCAAACGGAGTATGAGGTGGTGGACTACGCGGCGGATAACACCGCCCGCGTGGTGCTAAAGCCCATTACCGGGCGCTCGCATCAGCTGCGCGTCCATATGCTGGCACTGGGGCATCCGATTCTTGGGGATCGCTTCTATGCCACACCGGACGCGCTGGCAATGGCACCACGCCTGCAGCTCCATGCCGAAATGCTGACCATTACTCATCCGGCGTACGGAAATTCAATGACGTTTAAGGCTCCGGCTGATTTCTGAGGGCTTCCCCCCCTCTCCCCGGCCCTCTCCCTCGAGGGAGAGGGGGAAAAGCGTCACTGAACGTGACTATGACGCCGGACTGTTCCCTCACCCTCAAGGGAGAGGGGGAAAAGCGGCGTCGGGGAACAGGGGTAAACCTGTGCCACGGACAGTTCCCTCTCCTGGGAGAGAGGGTCAGGGAGAGGGCGAAAAAGCATCCCCATACCCACCTAATTTCACCAGACGCCCCCTCTCCCCGGCCCTCTCCCTCGAGGGAGAGGGGGAAAACCGTCACTGAACGTGACTACGACGCCGGACTGTTCCCTCTCCCTCAAGGGAGAGGGAGAAAAGCGGCGTCGGGGAACAGGGGTAAACCTGTGCCACGGACTGTTCCCTCTCCTGGGAGAGAGGGGGAAAAACGGCGTCGGGGAACAATGGTAAACCTGTGCCACGGACTGTTCCCTCTCCTGGGGGAGAGGGTCAGGGAGAGGGCGTTTACGCTCCCATGAGGAAGAGCGAGCCGCTCACCTTACTTAAACCCTTTCTGCTCTTTAATTAGCTCGTAGGCTTTCTGGATTTCCTGCGCTTTTTCCTTCGCCATCGCCATCATCTCCGGCGGCAGGCCTTTCGCCACCAGTTTGTCCGGGTGATGCTCGCTCATTAGCTTACGGTAAGCACGCTTGATGGTGGTGCCATCGTCGGTCGGCTTCACTCCCAGCACGTTGCAGGCGTCTTCCAGCGTCGGTCCGCGCTGCGCCTGCTGCCAGCCGCCGCCGGACTGCTGCTGGTGCTGATAACCTCCGCCAAACTGCGCGCCGCCCTGCATCATGCGCAAGAACTGCTCGAACTGAAGACGGGTGATGCCTAACTCCTCGGCAATTACGTACAGCACTTCGCGCTCGTTCGGATGCAGTTGCCCGTCAGCAAACGCGGCCTGGATCTGGATTTCCAGAAACATCCTAATCAAATCGGCACGACCAAAACAAATGCTGCGAAACCCACGCATTTTTTCGCGCAGCGGGTAGTTATCCGCTTTCCCCACCCGAAACGCCTGCTGGGCGGCGGTGCGCGAGTCGCCGTGGAGATTCATCCGATCCATAAACACGCTGGCAATCTGAATATCCGCCTCGGTGACGCGGCCCTTCGACTTGGTAAGATGCCCCATCACCTCAAACGTGGTGGCGAAAAACAGCGATTGTCGCTCCTGCTGATTGGCAAACCAGTTCATGCGGCGGCTGCGCGCTTTGTCAAACATATGGCCGATCAGCAGTCCGAGCACCGCGCCCCAAAAGCCGCCGCCCATAATTAATGCCATCGCCACACCGATCACTTTTCCCCAATACTGCATATACTCCCCAAATCGTCATGCCTGCGACTAAAATATGTTTTATCATACCCGTCATTCTATGCCGTGCCTAACACAAGGGCATGAAACGGGCAGGATTAAGACTAGCGCGATGGGGTTGAGTAAGTTAGTCTCTGACCGTTTGCTAGTCGCTACGCCACTGATGACGGAACAACAAATACAACGTATGAAAAAACGTATTCCCACCCTTCTGGCCACCATGATCGGCAGCGCCCTGTACAGTCAGCAGGGAATGGCCGCCGATCTCGCCTCGCAGTGTATGCTGGGCGTGCCGAGCTATAACCGTCCTCTGGTGCAGGGCGAGCCAAATGAATTGCCGGTCACCATCAACGCCGATCATGCCAAAGGGAATTATCCCGACAACGCTGCGTTTACCGGCAACGTGGATATCAATCAGGGCAACAGCCGCCTGCAGGCTGATGAAGTACAGCTTCATCAAAAAGAAGCGGCGGGCCAGCCGGAGCCGGTGCGTACCGTTGATGCTCTCGGCAACGTCCACTACGACGATAATCAGGTGATCCTCAAAGGGCCAAAAGGCTGGGCCAACCTGAATACCAAAGACACCAATATCTGGGAAGGCGACTATCAGATGGTGGGTCGTCAGGGACGCGGTAAAGCGGATCTGATGAAGCAGCGTGGCGAAAACCGCTACACCATTCTGGAAAACGGCACCTTTACTTCCTGTCTGCCAGGCTCAGACACCTGGAGCGTCGTGGGTAGCGAAGTGATCCATGACCGTGAAGAGCAGGTGGCGGAAATCTGGAACGCCCGCTTTAAGCTGGGTCCGGTTCCGGTCTTTTATAGTCCATACCTGCAACTGCCGGTGGGTGATAAACGCCGTTCGGGCTTCCTGATCCCCAATGCGAAGTACAGCAGCAAGAACTATTTTGAGTTCACCCTGCCGTACTACTGGAACATCGCGCCCAATATGGACGCCACCATCACGCCGCACTACATGCATCGTCGTGGCAACGTGATGTGGGAAAACGAATTCCGCTATCTGACCCAGGCGGGCGCGGGCCTGATGGAGCTGGACTATCTGCCGTCGGATGACGTCTATCAGGACGATCACGATAAAGAAGGCAGCCGCCATCGCTGGCTGTTCTTCTGGCAGCACGCCGGGGTGCTGGACCAGGTGTGGCGCTTTAACGTTGACTACACCAAGGTCAGCGACTCCAACTATTTTAACGACTTTGACAGCAAGTACGGTTCCAGTACCGACGGCTACGCCACGCAGAAATTCAGCGTCGGCTACGCAGTCGATAACTTCGACGCCACCGTATCGACCAAGCAGTTCCAGGTCTTCAGCGATCAGAACAACAGTAGCTACTCCGCTGAACCACAGCTCGACCTGAACTACTACCAGAACGACGTCGGCCCGTTTGATACCCGAATTTACGGCCAGGCCGTTCACTTCGTGAATACCGAAAGCAACCAGCCGGAAGCCACGCGTCTTCACCTGGAGCCGACCATCAACCTGCCGCTCTCTAACGGCTGGGGCAGCGTCAATACCGAAGCAAAACTGCTGGCAACGCACTATCAGCAGACCAATTTAGACACCTACAACAATAACAACACCACCCAACTGGACGACTCGGTGAATCGCGTAATGCCGCAGTTCAAAGTTGACGGCAAGATGGTTTTCGAGCGCGACATGCTGCTGGCGGATGGCTTTACCCAGACGCTGGAGCCGCGCGCGCAGTACCTGTATGTGCCATACCGTGACCAGAGCCATATCAATAACTATGACTCGTCGCTGCTGCAATCTGATTACACTGGCCTGTTCCGCGACCGTACCTACGGCGGCCTTGACCGCATCGCGTCAGCAAACCAGGTAACGACCGGCGTCACGTCTCGCGTTTATGATGAATCTGCCGTGGAACGTTTTAACGTTTCCGTAGGTCAAATCTACTACTTCACCGAATCACGCACCGGTGATGACAATATACAATGGGAAGAAGACGACAAAACCGGTTCGCTGGTCTGGGCCGGAGATACCTACTGGCGGATCTCCGACCGTTGGGGTCTGCGCGGCGGCGTCCAGTACGATACCCGTCTGGACAACATCGCCACCAGCAGCAGCACCATTGAATATCGTCGTGACGAAGACCGACTGTTACAGTTGAACTATCGTTACGCCAGCCCGGAATATATTCAGGCAACGCTGCCGTCTTATGCGAAGTCTGATGAGTACAAAGAAGGTATCTCCCAGGTCGGCGCGGTGGGCAGTTGGCCGCTGGCCGATCGCTGGTCATTCGTTGGCGCGTGGTACTTTGATACCAACGAGAAAAAAGCGGCTGACCAGATGGTGGGCGTGCAATACAGCTCCTGCTGTTATGCCATCCGCGTTGGTTACGAGCGGAAGCTTAACGGCTGGGAAGATAACAAAAGCGTGTACGACAATGTCATCGGCTTTAATATTGAACTGCGTGGCCTGAGCTCAAACTATGGTCTGGGCACACAGCAGATGCTGCGCTCGAACATTCTGCCTTATCATAGCTCTCTGTAATGCAGTTGTTTGAAAACGTAATCCGCATTGCGGTTAATTGAAATGGAAAATGTATGAAGAACTGGAAAACGCTGCTTCCTGCTTTCGCCCTCGCAATGGTGGTGAATTCAGGTTTCGCCGCCCCACAGGTTGTCGATAAGGTCGCCGCCGTCGTCAACAACGGCGTCGTGCTTGAAAGCGACGTCGATGGCCTGATGCAATCGGTAAAATTAAATGCGGGTCAGGCCGGACAGCAGCTTCCCGATGATGAAACGCTGCGTCATCAAATCCTTGAACGTTTGATCATGGACCAGATCGTCCTGCAAATGGGCCAGAAGATGGGGGTGAAAATCTCTGACGAACAGCTCGACGAGGCTATCGCCAACATCGCCAAACAGAACAACATGACGCTCGATCAAATGCGCAGCCGTCTGGCGTATGACGGTCTGGACTACAACACTTACCGTAGCCAGATCCGTAAAGAAATGACCATTTCTGAAGTGCGTAACAGCGAAGTGCGTCGTCGCGTCACCGTTCTGCCGCAGGAAGTGGACACCCTGGCGAAGCAGATTGGCAACCAGAACGATGCCAGTACCGAGATCAACCTGAGCCACATTCTGCTGCCGCTGCCGGAAAATCCGTCTTCCGACCAGGTAAAAGAAGCGCAGGACCAGGCCAATTCTATTGTTGAGCAGGCGCGTAACGGCGGCGACTTTGGCAAACTGGCGATCACCTACTCTGCCGATCAGCAGGCGTTACAGGGTGGTCAAATGGGCTGGGGCCGTATCCAGGAGCTGCCTTCACTGTTCGCGCAGGCGTTAGTCACCGCGAAAAAAGGTGACATCATTGGCCCCATCCGTTCCGGCGTTGGCTTCCATATTCTGAAAGTGAACGACATGCGCGGCCAGAGCCAGAATATCTCCGTGACCGAAGCCCATGCCCGTCACATTCTGCTGAAACCGTCGCCGATCATGACCGACGAGCAGGCCCGCGTGAAGCTGGAAGAAATCGCGGCTGATATTAAGAGCGGAAAAACCACCTTTGCTAACGCGGCGAAAGAGTTCTCGCAGGATCCCGGCTCGGCTAACCAGGGCGGCGATCTGGGTTGGGCAACGCCTAACATGTACGATCCGGCGTTCCGCGATGCGCTGATGAAACTCAGCAAAGGCCAGACCAGCGGACCGGTCCACTCTTCCTTTGGCTGGCACCTGATCGAACTGCTGGATACCCGCCAGGTTGATAAAACCGATGCGGCCCAGAAAGACAAAGCCTACCGTATGTTGATGAACCGCAAGCTCTCTGAAGAATCAGCGACCTGGATGCAGGAACAGCGTGCATCGGCTTATGTAAAAATCCTGAGCAACTAATGGCTTCTCTCCACCGCGTAATTATCACTCCCGGCGAACCTGCCGGGATTGGTCCTGATCTCGTTGTTCAGCTTGCCCAGCGCGACTGGCCGGTTGAACTGGTGGTTTGCGCAGATGCCACACTTCTCACAGACCGGGCAGCGATGCTCGGTCTTCCGCTTTCTCTGCTCCCCTGGTCTCCCTCGCAGCCTGCCCAACCGCAGCGCGCGGGAACGCTGACGCTACTACCCGTTTCCCTGCGCACGCCGACGGTCGCCGGGCAGCTTAGCGTGGAGAATGGGCATTACGTGGTAGAGACGCTGACACGCGCCTGCGACGGCTGTCTGAACGGTGAATTCGCCGCGCTGATCACCGGCCCGGTGCATAAAGGCGTGATCAACGATGCGGGCCTGCCGTTTACCGGCCACACCGAGTTTTTAGAACAGCGCTCCCACGCATCGAAAGTGGTGATGATGCTGGCGACCGAAGAGCTGCGCGTCGCGCTGGCAACAACTCACCTGCCGCTGCGCGCCATTGCGGACGCCATCACCCCGGCGCTGCTGCGCGAGGTCATCACCATTCTGCATGATGATTTACAGCGCAAATTCGGCATCGCTCAACCGCATGTGCTGGTTTGCGGCCTGAATCCCCACGCGGGCGAAGGCGGGCATATGGGAACCGAAGAGATCGACGTGCTGATCCCGGTACTGAACGAGATGCGCGCGCAGGGCATGAATTTGACCGGCCCCCTGCCCGCCGACACGCTTTTCCAGCCGAAATACCTCGATCATGCAGACGCCGTGCTGGCGATGTACCACGATCAGGGGCTCCCCGTGCTAAAATACCAGGGCTTTGGCCGTGGCGTGAACATCACCCTCGGTTTACCCTTTATTCGTACCTCCGTTGACCACGGCACCGCGCTTGAACTGGCGGGCCAGGGAAAAGCGGACGTCGGCAGTTTTATTACGGCGCTTAATCTCGCCATCAAAATGATTGTTAATACTAAATGAATAATCGAGTCCATCAGGGCCACTTAGCCCGTAAACGCTTCGGGCAGAACTTCCTCAACGATCAGTTTGTGATCGACAGCATTGTCTCGGCCATCAATCCGCAAAAGGGCCAGGCGATGGTCGAAATCGGTCCGGGCCTGGCGGCGCTGACCGAGCCGGTGGGTGAACGTCTGGATCAACTGACGGTTATCGAACTGGACCGCGATCTGGCCGCGCGCCTGCAAACGCACCCGTTTCTCGGCCCTAAGCTGACTATCTATCAGCAGGATGCGATGACCATGAACTTCGGCGAGCTGTCTGAAAAAATGGGGCAGCCGCTGCGCGTATTCGGCAACCTGCCGTACAACATCTCCACACCGCTGATGTTCCACCTTTTTACCTATACTAACGCCATTGCTGATATGCACTTCATGCTGCAAAAAGAGGTGGTTAATCGACTGGTTGCAGGGCCGAACAGTAAAGCGTATGGTCGTTTAAGCGTCATGGCGCAATATTACTGCCAGGTGATCCCGGTGCTTGAAGTGCCGCCGACGGCGTTTACGCCAGCACCGAAAGTAGATTCCGCCGTGGTGCGCCTGGTGCCGCATGTGGTCATGCCGCATCCGGTAAAAGATATTCGCGTACTGAGCCGTATTACGACGGAAGCCTTCAACCAGCGCCGTAAAACGATTCGCAACAGCCTTGGCAACGTCTTCAGCGTTGACGTGCTGAACGAACTGGGTGTTGACCCGGCCATGCGCGCAGAAAATATTTCGGTCGCACAATACTGCCAGCTCGCCAACTATCTGGCAGATCAAGCGCCCCCGAAGGAGAGTTAACCGATGATCGATTCGCCCCGAATTTGCGTACAGGTGCAGAGCGTCTATATTGAGGCGCAGTCTTCCGTAGAAGATGAGCGTTACGTTTTTGCCTACACGGTCACGATTCGCAATCTGGGGCGATATCCGGTTCAACTTCTGGGACGCTACTGGCTGATTACCAATGCGAACGGCCGTGAAACCGAAGTACAGGGTGAAGGAGTGGTCGGCGTTCAGCCCCACATCGCCCCTGGCGGTGAATATCAGTACACCAGCGGTGCCGTTCTTGAAACGCCGCTCGGCACGATGCAGGGCCACTATGACATGATCGATGAAGAAGGTAAGCCTTTCACCATCGACATCCCCGTTTTCCGTCTGGCAGTTTCAACTCTAATCCATTAAAAATATGTCTACATATCTGATTGGCGACATTCACGGTTGCTACGATGAACTGATCGCGTTGTTAGACCAGGTGGCGTTTACCCCTGAGCAGGATACGTTATGGTTAACCGGTGACCTGGTCGCGCGCGGCCCCGGCTCGCTGGAAGTGCTCCGCTACGTGAAATCACTTGGCGACAGCGTGCGCATTGTCCTCGGCAACCACGATCTCCACCTGCTGGCGGTGTTTGCGGGCATCAGTCGTAATAAACCGAAAGATCGCGTCACGCCGCTGCTGGAAGCACCGGATGCCGACGAATTGCTGAACTGGCTGCGTCGTCAGCCGCTGTTACAGGTTGATGAAGAGAAAAAACTGGTCATGGCCCACGCCGGGATCACCCCACAATGGGATCTGCCGACCGCCATCACCTGCGCGCGCGACGTCGAAGCGGTGCTCGCCAGCGACTCCTATCCCTTTTTCCTCGACGCCATGTACGGCGATATGCCAAACAACTGGTCAACAGAACTGACCGGGCTGGCGCGACTGCGCTTTATCACTAACGCCTTTACCCGTATGCGCTACTGCTTCCCGAACGGGCAACTGGATATGTACGCCAAAGAATCGCCGGAAAATGCCCCTGCCCCGCTGAAGCCGTGGTTTGCGATTCCGGGGCCGGTCAGCGAAGCGTACAGCATTGTTTTCGGGCACTGGGCCTCGCTGGAAGGCAAAGGAACGCCTGAAGGCATTTACGCGCTGGATACCGGCTGCTGCTGGGGCGGAGATTTAACCTGCCTGCGCTGGGAAGATAAGCAGTATTTTGTGCAGCCGTCGAACCGGCAGATGGATTTGGGCGAAGGCGAAGCGGCGGCGTCGTAGCTGAAAACCGGCGAATATGGCGCACGTACCGAAGCATCACTGTTAACAATTATTCATTCTCCCGGCGAACATCCGCCGCCGGGAACACGGGCTTATCGCCGTTCGAGGATCTCAAAGCAGTAGCTGTGGGAGTTTTGCGCGTCGGCGTCGTGGAATTCGCTGAAGACCGATTCCCACTCGTCCGGCTCGTAGTCCGGGAAATGGGTATCACCTTCCACTTCGGCATCAATATGCGTCAGGTACAGCTTCTGCGCTTTCGGCAGGAACTGCTCGTAAACGCGCCCACCGCCGATCACCATAATCTCTTCGGCATCGCCGCAGGCGGCAATGGCCTCATCCACGGATTTCACCCACAGTACCCGGTCATCTGTGCCGGGCTGGCTGCTGATAACAATATTTTTACGGCCTGGCAGCGGGCGTCCAATGGACTCCCAGGTCAGGCGGCCCATCACCACAGGTTTATTTAAGGTCGTACGTTTAAACCAGGCGAGATCTGCTGGTAGATCCCACGGCATCGCATTTTCCATGCCGATGACGCGATCTACCGCTAACGCCGCAATCAGACTGATCATTAGAAGTTATCCCGGATACAAAAATTGCCGCCACTATACGTAAAGCCTAATCTTTCGTCGACTGGCGGTAGAGTAAAGAATGAGAAAAATTTCTGTTTTGCGGGGTTCTGCACGGCGTTCCGGGGATTCATGTCAGGGACAAACCCAGACCGCGTTAAAGATGCAACATGCAGAGAGGATCATAAAACAACCTGCGCCCACGGGCGTGGGCGCAGGGCGCTGAATTAGTTATCCAGCTCGTTCATGCCTTTAACCTGATCGCGGTTAATCTGCTCGGTTTTACCGGTTTCCGCATTTTCATACGACACCAGACCGGTATCGCTGTCCACTTCCGGCTTGCCGTCGGTCACAATCGTTTTACCATCGGTGGTTTTCACTGCCTGGTTGGATGAACAACCGGCCACGGTGAACAGCGCTGCGGCAGCAAAAATCGAGGACATAAGTAATTTATTGCGCATGGTGTACTCCCTTGCTTTCAGTTGGTTTTCATTATTAACAGGATCAGTTTAGGCTAATTCACTGAATGTGGATGGAAAACCAGAACGTTCTGAAGGCGGGCCTCAACAACGCCAGAGGCCCGTTCGGGAGAGATATTACTCTTTCAGCTCAAGAACAGAGCTCATCATCGTGTGGTTAAGGGTACTCATGATTTCATAATAATGTGAGGTTTCCTGACCACCGGTTTTGGGATTACGCCATTTTTCGCGATTTTGTTTTTCGAATTCGTCGAGCAGATCTTTTTGTTTGCTCGCCGAATCGGCATGAATAAACGCGGTGTAGATTTTTGTCGCCTCCGCCAGATTCTGCTTCAATTCCGGGGAGGAGAAGTTATAGGTAATTTCCGGCGGCTGATAGCGCGACTCGGTGATCCGCGTCAGCTGGCTGTAATCCACAGAAGGCGTAAATTCGTTGGCGTAATACTGGAGGAAATCATCGACCCGGAAGAGTTTGGTTTTGTAATTGTCTTTCGACGTTGAGGACATCGACTCCGGCAGCGCCTCGGTCGGGCCAAGCTCCCAGTCGTAGCTGAATTTATCAATAAACAGTTCGCTGCCCAGATCCTGGAACGGCCCGGTAACGACCTCACCGTTAATGCGGATGGTGTGCACGTCGCTGTTTTCATTGGCGGGCTGAACCCCTGCCGCAACATATTTTTGCACCACCTGAATATAACGGGTGCGGGTCGGGTTAATTAAACCGCTGACGCCGGAACGGGGCCAGGCGTCGAAGACGTTAAACTTGATATTCTCGCCATTCTCCAGCGACAGAGTATGCAGACCCGCATCAAGCTTGATGTTTTGCGTTTCCTGCGCCGGAATGGTTATTTTTTCGTTATCAATGGAAATAGCCAGGGGTTTTGCGGTGGGGTTGTCGATGATGAATTCTTTGCTGTCGCCAAAACAGGCGGTCAGGCTGACGCAGGCACCCAGCAGTAATATTCTTTTAATCACAAGTTTCTCCGTTAACTTTAACAAGGCTAAAACACCTTTAAGGCTAACGATGCTAATGGAGTTGTGAAAAAGACGTTAGAAATTTTAAAATCCCCCTCCTAAAAATGGGGGGCAAAAGTCACAAAACAGCGCTTCCCGGAGATAAAACAGGCCAGCTTATGCTGGCCTGTTTTAACGCATTAATCCTTACTTCTGGATTTGCGCATGCATCTCCTGCACTGACGTCACCTTCTCGGTGGCATCCGCATTCAGCGCCATGGCTGTGGCAAAGCCGCCGTTCAGAGTCGTGTCGTAATGCACTTTGTATTGCAGGGCGCTGCGGCGGATCAGTTTAGAATCCTCAATCGCCTGGCGGCCTGCGGTGGTATTGATGATGTAGGTGTATTCGCCATTCTTGATCCGGTCCTGAATGTGCGGACGCCCTTCATGCACCTTGTTTACCAGCCGCGGGTTAATGCCAGCTTCACCGAGCACCACCGCCGTGCCGTGGGTCGCATCCAGCTCGAAGCCCTGCTTAAGCAGCTTCGCCGCCAGATCCACTACCCGCTCTTTGTCGCCTTCGCGTACTGAAAGCAGCGCACGCCCTTTCTTCTTCATCGTCGAGTTGCTGCCCAGTTGCGCTTTGGCAAAGGCTTCAGCGAAGGTGCGGCCCACGCCCATCACTTCACCGGTAGAGCGCATTTCTGGCCCTAACAGCGGGTCAACGCCGGGGAACTTGTTGAACGGCAGTACCACCTCTTTCACCGAGTAGTACGGTGGGATGATTTCTTTGGTGACGCCCTGCTGGGCCAGCGTTTTGCCTGCCATCACCCGCGCCGCCACTTTCGCCAGCGGTACGCCGGTCGCTTTGGAGACGAACGGCACGGTACGCGCCGCACGCGGGTTGACCTCAATCAGGTAAACTTCGTTGTCTTTCACAGCAAACTGCACGTTCATCAGGCCGCGCACCTGTAACTCAAAAGCCAGCTTCTGCACCTGCTGGCGCATCACATCCTGAATCTCCTGGCTTAAGGTATAGGCTGGCAGCGAACAGGCGGAATCGCCGGAATGTACGCCCGCCTGTTCGATATGCTCCATGATGCCGCCAATCAGCACCATTTCGCCATCGCAGATGGCGTCCACGTCCACTTCCACCGCATCGTCAAGGAAACGGTCCAGCAGCACCGGCGCGTCGTTAGAGACGCTGACGGCGGTCAGGAAGTAGCGGCGCAGGTCAGCTTCGTCATAGACGATTTCCATCGCCCGTCCGCCCAGGACGTAAGACGGGCGCACCACCAGCGGGTAGCCGATTTCTTTTGCTTTCTCTACCGCCTGCTCGATAGCGGAGACGGTGGCGTTGGCAGGCTGTTTCAGCTTCAGGCGATCGACTGCCTGCTGGAAGCGTTCGCGGTCTTCCGCGCGGTCGATAGCATCCGGGCTGGTGCCAATCACCGGCACGCCCGCCGCTTCCAGCGCGCGCGCCAGTTTCAGCGGCGTCTGGCCGCCGTACTGAACGATCACCCCTTTCGGCTTCTCGATACGGACGATTTCCAGCACGTCTTCCAGCGTCACCGGCTCGAAGTAGAGACGGTCGGAGGTGTCGTAATCGGTAGAGACGGTTTCCGGGTTGCAGTTGACCATGATGGTCTCGTAACCGTCTTCGCGCAGCGCCAGCGAGGCGTGGACGCAGCAGTAGTCAAACTCAATGCCCTGGCCGATACGATTCGGGCCGCCGCCGAGGACCATGATTTTGTCACGATCCTGCGTTGGGTTTGCCTCGCACTCTTCTTCATACGTCGAGTACATGTAGGCGGTGTCGGTGGCAAATTCCGCCGCGCAGGTATCCACGCGCTTGTAAACCGGGTGCAGGTCAAACTGTTCGCGCAGCTTGCGTACTTCCGCTTCGCGCACGCCTGCCAGCGTCGCCAGACGGGCATCGGCAAAGCCTTTACGTTTTAACTGGCGCAGGAATTCGGCGTTGAGACCGTTAATCCCCACTTCCGTTACCTTCTCTTCCAGCCGCACCAGTTCTTCGATTTGCACCAGGAACCAGCGGTCAATGTTGGTCAGGTTAAAGACGCCATCCACCGACAGCCCGGCACGGAACGCGTCGGCGATGTACCAGATCCGCTCCGCGCCCGCGTCTTTCAGCTCGCGGCGGATTTTGGTCAGCGCTTCCGGGTCGTCAAGGCTCACTTTCGGGTCGAAGCCGGTTGCGCCCACTTCCAGCCCGCGCAGCGCTTTTTGCAGCGACTCCTGCTGGGTGCGACCAATCGCCATCACTTCCCCGACCGATTTCATCTGGGTCGTCAGGCGGTCATTCGCCCCCACAAATTTTTCGAAGTTGAAGCGCGGGATTTTGGTCACCACGTAATCGATGGACGGTTCAAACGAGGCCGGAGTCCGCCCGCCGGTAATATCGTTCATCAGTTCGTCGAGGGTATAACCTACCGCCAGTTTCGCCGCCACTTTGGCAATCGGGAAACCGGTCGCTTTTGAAGCCAGCGCCGAAGAACGGGAAACGCGCGGGTTCATTTCAATAACAATCAGGCGACCGTTTTTCGGGTTTACCGAGAACTGGACGTTCGACCCGCCGGTTTCAACGCCGATTTCACGCAGTACCGCCATCGAAGCGTTACGCATGATTTGATACTCTTTGTCGGTCAGGGTCTGCGCCGGGGCCACGGTGATGGAGTCACCGGTGTGGATGCCCATTGCGTCGACGTTTTCGATAGAGCAGACAATGATGCAGTTGTCGTTTTTATCGCGCACCACTTCCATCTCGTACTCTTTCCAGCCGATCAGTGATTCATCAATCAGCAGCTCGTTGGTCGGAGAGAGATCCAGACCGCGGGTACAAATCTCTTCAAACTCTTCGCGGTTGTAAGCAATGCCGCCGCCGGTGCCGCCCATCGTAAAGGACGGGCGGATGATGCACGGATAGCCCACGTCGGCGGCAACCGCCAGCGCCTCTTCCATATTATGCGCAATGCCGGAACGCGCGGTATCAAGGCCGATTTTCTTCATCGCCACGTCAAAACGGCGGCGGTCTTCGGCTTTATCAATCGCGTCGGCGGTGGCACCAATCATGGTGACGCCGAATTCTGCCAGCACGCCCTGGCGCTCCAGCTCCAGCGCGCAGTTCAGTGCGGTCTGTCCGCCCATGGTTGGCAGCACCGCGTCCGGGCGCTCTTTTTCGATGATTTTACGCACCACTTCCCAGTGGATCGGCTCAATATAGGTGGCGTCCGCCATTTCCGGGTCGGTCATGATGGTCGCCGGGTTGGAGTTCACCAGAATGACGCGGTAGCCCTCTTCACGCAGCGCTTTACACGCCTGGGCACCGGAGTAGTCGAATTCGCAGGCCTGGCCGATAACAATCGGGCCAGCGCCGAGGATCAGGATGCTTTTTATATCTGTACGTTTTGGCATGGTCTTCTCGGCTCCTGATTATTTAGCGGACTGACGGTACTGCTTAATAAGGTCAATAAAGTGGTCAAACAGCGGCGCGGCATCGTGCGGGCCGGGGCTGGCTTCCGGGTGTCCCTGGAAACTGAACGCCGGTTTATCGGTGCGGTGAATACCTTGCAACGTGCCGTCGAACAGCGATTTATGCGTTACGCGCAGGTTGGCAGGCATCGTCGCTTCGTCGACCGCAAAGCCGTGGTTTTGCGCGGTGATCATCACGGTATTGTTGTCGATATCTTTCACCGGATGGTTGCCGCCGTGGTGACCGAACTTCATCTTCACGGTTTTCGCGCCGCTCGCCAGCGCCAGAAGCTGATGGCCGAGGCAGATGCCAAAGACCGGAACATCGGTTTCGAGGAATTTCTGAATCGCGGTAATTGCGTAATCACAGGGTGCCGGGTCGCCGGGACCGTTGGAGAGGAACACGCCGTCCGGGTTCATTTTCAGCACGTCTTCGGCAGGCGTTTTTGCCGGAACGACGGTCAGGCGGCAGCCTCTGTCCACCAGCATCCGCAGGATGTTGCGCTTAGCGCCGTAGTCGTAGGCCACCACGTGGAACGGCAGCTCGTCGTCTTTTTTGGCTTCCGGCAGTTCGTCCGCCAGCGTCCAGCTTCCCTGATTCCAGCTATAGGCCTCCGGCGTCGTCACTTCTTTTGCCAGGTCCATACCGTTCAGTCCCGGAAACGCTTTGGCTTTTTCCAGCGCCAGCTGTGCGTCCGGGCTATCGCCCGCGATGATGCAGCCGTTCTGCGCGCCTTTCTCGCGCAGCAGGCGGGTCAGCTTGCGGGTGTCGATATCGGCAATGGCGACGATGTTATGGCGTTTGAGGTACGCAGAAAGGTCTTCCGTGCTGCGGTAGTTGCTGGCAATCAGCGGCAGGTCGCGAATGACCAGACCCTGCGCATGTACCTGGGAAGACTCTTCATCGGCTTCGTTGGTGCCGACATTACCAATATGGGGATAAGTTAGAGTGACGATTTGGCGGGAGTAGGAAGGATCAGTGAGGATTTCTTGATAACCGGTCATTGAAGTATTGAAAACGACTTCCCCAACCGCCGAACCCGTTGCCCCGATGGCCCGACCGTGAAACTGGGTTCCGTCTTCCAGAACCAATAGCGCTGACTTAATCAAAACACCCTCCAGAGAATATTCACTCACTTTATTTGCATATTAATTCATTAATACGGCCTGAATCAATGCAAATTTCGTTTACCGGTGGATTTCTGGCAAACGGCGGCATTCTGAAGACAAGTCGCCTCAAAGTCAACTTATGACGCGATTTTTTCTGTCATTTTGCGCCACAGGGTAAGATATCCGAAGATGGGTGATAAAACAGAAGGATAAACCACAGACGAAAACGCTTGCGCAGCGCACCTGGTTAGGTAAAAAACATCAGATACTTTTAACAGAGAGAATTTGCTATAAAAACACACTCTGATAACAATAAAGAAGAGGATAAGACAGTATAAAACCAGTTAAGTTAAAAAAAACCATCAAAGCCCATAAAATAAAGGGACAATAAATTATTGTCCCGTGTAATCAAAAGATTATGATTACCACAACCACATCACGATGGGTAATAAATCACTATAAATCGTGCAAACCGAGCACATCACGCATATCAAAAAGACCGTTTTTCTTCTCTTTCAGCCATAAAGCCGATTTAACTGCGCCATTTGCAAAGGTCATGCGGCTGGAGGCCTTGTGGCTGATCTCCACCCGCTCGCCGATGTCGGCAAACATCGCGGTATGCTCGCCCACGATGTCACCCGCACGCACGGTGGCAAAACCAATCGTGCCGGGTACGCGCTCGCCGGTGTGCCCTTCCCTGCTGTAGACCGCGCACGCTTTAAGATCTTTATCCAGCGCCGAAGCAATAGCCTCGCCCATCGCCAGCGCGGTGCCGGATGGCGCGTCAACCTTGTGGCGGTGGTGCGCTTCAATGATTTCGATGTCGGTATAATCGCCCATCACTTTTGCCGCCTTCTCCAGCAGCTTCAGCATGACGTTAACGCCAACGCTAAAGTTTGCCGCAAAGACAATGGGCACCTGCGCGGCGGCATCATGAATCGCCTGCTTGCCCGCGTCGTCAAAGCCAGTGGTGCCGATGACCATTCCCTTGCCGTGCTGCTGGCAAAACGCCAGATGCGCCAGCGTCCCTTCCGGGCGGGTGAAGTCGATAAAGACGTCGAAATCCTCTTTTACCGCCTCTAAACTGCTCTGTACGGTCACGCCTGACTGACCTGCGCCCGCCAGTTCGCCCGCATCGCTGCCGATAAGCGTGGAACCTTCGCGCTCCAGCGCCGCGCCCAGTTCAACGCCTTCCATTGCCAGCGCAGCCTGAATAAGCTGACGTCCCATACGACCGCCCGCGCCAGCAATGGCGACACGGATTTTTGCATCATGCATAGTCTTACTCTTATGTTAAAAAATGATTACAAAACGTTTTCAGATTACCCAGCCTGCGCGCAGGCTGCCAGCCAAAAACCGCGATAATTAGAAATTTATGTTAACCGCAGAGAGATATCAGCAAAAGACATGATCGGCAGCGGGTCTGCCGGGGTCTTTGCGTCCACCCGCTCGCCGCGGCATTTGTGCATTCTGATGGGTTAATCACATTAATGATCGTAGCAAGATAAGATGATTCCCCCCCTGCGCTATGGCATTCTGGAGGCAAAAGTCGTGTACTACGCGGCGTTTACAGGTCTGTCGCGCGATAACAGCTGGAAAACAGCGCGCCAGAAACACCGGTATTTCTAATCAATTCTGCAAAGGAAGGGCGATCGAAATGGATACTTTTTCAAAGACTGAACGTATTATTTATGAATATATCCTGTGTAATATTCATCGGTTATCAACGCTCTCCGCCAAAACCATTGCCAATAATACTTTTTCCACTACGACCTCAGTGAATCGCGTCAGTAAAAAAATGGGCTATTCCGGGTATACGGAATTGCGCTATAAATATGGAACAGAGCCATCGTCTCAGATTATGGACAACCAGCCTGCGCCCTCAAACGATGAGCGCGAGCTGATTGATATCTGCCGGGAATTAAATAACGGGCAACACATCTATTTATATGCCAGAGGGGCAACGCTAACCAGCCTGAATTATTTATCACGGTTTTTATCTATCGCCGGGATCCCGCACCTGATATTGATCGACATTCATCAACTGGCGTTAATTACCCGGGGAACTATTCTGCTGGTGAGTAAATCCGGCGAAACTGCCGATATTCTGGATATGGCGCGCAACGCAAAACGCAAGAAAATAAAGATTATTGCGATCACGCGCGAAATGTCATCGCTGTCAAAAATTGCCTCTCGTGCCTGGCACGTGGATACGGTGACCGATATGTCTTCACTTTATAAAAGAGAAACGCAGATCCAGCTTTTAAATTTTATCGACAGCATCGGATGCAGACTGCTCAGTACGTCCGATAACGGATAGCCCTTGCGCAAACGCCGCTCGTTCACAGCCCACATATTTGTTGGATCTCATGATAAAAAATCCGATGAATAACCTCATAGCCTTCGGCATTCGGGTGGACGCGATCTTCCAGATAGCGACTCTCGTTTTCTTTATGGATATTCGTTAAGCGCCCAAAGTCGATGAGGTTAAACCCGTAGCGTTTACTGGCGGCTTCCAGAGCGTTGGCGTAATCCAGTAACGTATAGCCGACGGCGTTTGGCAATGCATAAGCCTCACCGCTGCGTTGCGTTAAGTGAGGTGCCTGCCAGCGATACAGCGGCGTCCCCCAGACAATGCGTGCGTCAGGGAGTTTTTTACGTAGCCGGGTGACGACGTAGTCAATCCCGCCCCAGAAAGTATTTAACGCCGTATCACCCTCCCGGCCAATCTGCGTTCCCCAATACCAGTCATTCGTGCCGTGCCAGATAATCACTAAATCGGCGTCGGCGGGGATTTTGTCATCTTTTTTAATCAGCGCGACCATAGAATCAGGTGTACTGGTGGAGAGACCACTGGAGCCAATGGAATAATTATAAATTTGCGCCAGCTGTAATGATTGTTTTAGCTTAGCTTCGTATCCGCCCTTGCCGTGCGTTCCGGTGGAGATACTGTCACCGTAAATTACCGCTTTTCTTAATGGAATGCCGTAACAGTTTATTTGTCGCATGGTCAGGTCCGCTTTATTTTCGCCATGAGCAATGAAAGACGCTGTAGAATTATTTATCTTTTTCTGCTGACACCCTACAATAAACAGGACTGAAATAGCCAGGGTGATCGTTGCTTTTATATTCTTCATATTTACCCACTATTCACCGGGACTAACGAAAAACAGAGTTTAACTATCAGGCAAGGCTAACCCTGCATCCTCCGGGAGTGACACTATTTTATGATACATTCGTTGTATCGCTATACGCTTGACACAAAATGAGGCGACACGCTTATATAAACAGCACAAACCCGGCTACTAAAAATTAACGCACTTTTTATTAACTCATACGAGACAACCATGCAAATAGCAAGTTTCATATATTAATTGAATGAATAAACGTATCAACTTCGCTAATGCAATAGCGCATGAAGCCTGAATGACAAGAGGTCAGGCAAAAAGCTTCACCACCAGCCCATTAATTTAAAAAATATTCGCTATGGCGGATTAATCGCATTAACCCTGACCGAAAAGCGTCATCGATTACTCCGCACAACGAACAAAGACATAAGAAATCGTACCATTTTGGGGGATATATGTTTTTAAGTGACGTGACTTCACAGGAGCTCATTCTCCTGGACCAGACGTGGAACAGCCGCGAAACCATTCTGGAAAATCTCTGTAACCTGTTATTTGAACAAGGGAAAGTCTCCGATAAAGCCGCGTTTCTGCGCGCCGTCTGGGAGCGGGAAAATCTTTCAGAAACCGGATTTGAGCAGGGTATCGCCATCCCGCACGGCAAATCGGCGGTGGTCAGTCAGCCCGCTTTTGCCGTCGCGCGGTTACGCCAGCCAGTCAGTGACTGGCCAACGATGGACGGTGAAGACAGCGTTTCGCTGGTATTTTTGCTGGCGGTGCCCTTTGGAGACGACGACGGGCATCTGCGATTACTTTCAACGTTAAGCCTGGCGTTAATGGATGAAGACAACGTTGCCGCGCTGAAAGCCGCGCCGACCGTTGCGGAATTTCTCGCGCTGCTGGATGCTCACCAGGCTCCCGCAGAAAAAACGCTGGTCAACGATAGCGGTAAAAGCCTTATTGTCATTACCTCCTGCCCGGCGGGAATTGCTCACACTTATATGGCGGCGGAAGCGCTGGAAAAGGCGGGCGCGGCTCGCGGTATTCGCGTTTACAGCGAGAAACAAGGGGCCAGCGGTATTGAGGATGCGGTCAATGAGGCGCAAATTCGCCAGGCCGCAGGGGTCATTTTTGCCGCCGAGCTACCGCCAAAAGGTAAAGCCCGCTTTAACGGTAAACCCTTTATCACCACTTCAGTGTCTGAACCGTTGAAGGACGCCGACGGGCTGATTGACCGTCTGCTGACGCGCCCGGATGGCATCGTGGATGAAGCGGAAAACGGCGATCGCCAGACGGCCACGCAATCGCTCTCCTTTGGCAGACAGCTCTATCAGGGAATTTCCACAGGCATCTCTTACATGATCCCGGTGATCGTCGCCGCGGGCTTAATGATCGGTATCGGGCAACTGCTGGCAAGCACGCTTGGCATTACGGATATCGGTAACAGTGCCTGGGCTACCGATGAGAATACGCTGCTGGTCATTTGTCACTTTTTAACCCTGTACGGCAGCATGATCATGAAGTTTATGTATCCGGTTTTTGCTGCTTATATGGCTTACAGCATTGCAGACAGGCCGGGGCTGGTGCCGGGATTTGTCGGCGGCGCATTTGCCGGTGGCCTGCATTACACCTTCTGGTCGGTCAGCGGCGGCATTCCTTCCGGTTTCCTCGGCGCGCTGATCCTCGGTGCGCTGGCAGGGTTTATCGCCAACTACCTGAATCGCCATATTCGCCTGCATAAAAACCTTCAGGCCATGAAGCCGATGCTTATTGTTCCCGGCCTGTCCGTGCTGGCGATCTTTTTCATCAACTTCTACTTTGTCGATCCGGTTTTCGGCGGCATCAACCGCTTCCTGCAAGAGTTTATTACCGATCACGGTACCTCAAGCACCATTATGCTGGCGACCATTATCGCTGCGCTCACCGCGTTCGATTTGGGCGGTCCGGTAAATAAGTCTGCGGGCGCTATCGCCATCGGCCTGGCGGCGGATCACATCTTCCCGCTCACGTCGCGGGTGCTGGGCATCGTGATCCCGCCGATCGGGATTGGCCTTGCCACACTTCTCGATCGCTTTATCGTCCGCCAGCGGGTGTTTGATGAAAACCAGCGGGTGACCGGCATGACCTCCCTGATCCTCGGCTTTTTAGCCATCGGTGAAGGGGCGATCCCTTTCATGCTCAGGAATCCGATTATCACCATTTCCATCAACATCACCGGCGCGATTATCGGCTCGCTGATCGCCATCGGGCTTGGCTCGGTGCAGTGGTATCCCCTGCCCGCGATCTGGGGCTGGCCGCTGGTACAAAACCTTCCGGCTTATCTTTGCGGCATGGGCAGCGGGATACTTTTCATCGCCTTTGCCAACGTTCTGGTTCGTTACTACTTAATTAAAATCGGCAAAATGACGCTGAATTGATCAGGAGATTAATGGAGATGACGCCAAAAAACGTCTATGTCGTTCCACACTGTCACTGGGATGCAGAATGGTATTTTACCTGTGAGGATTCCCACATTCTGCTGGTCGAGAATATGGATTATCTGCTGAACCTGCTGGAAAGCGATGCAAACTTTTCCAGCTATACGTTCGATGGCCTGGCGGTGGTGCTTGACGACTATTTGCAGGTGCGCCCGGAGAATGCGTCACGCATTGCTGAACTGGTTCGCCAGCGGCGGCTTTATGTCGGTCCGTGGTATACACAGTGTGATTCCCTGTTGATTCGTAGCGAATCGCTGATCCGCAATTTACAGTACGGCATCCGCACCGCCGCGCAGTTTGGTCACAGTATGAACGTTGGCTACCTGCCGGATATTTTCGGTCAGCACGCTTACCTGCCCGCCATCTTTACCGATGCCGGGATTGATTACTGCGTGTTGCAGCGCGGCGTCTATACCGATCAAATCCGTGGCGATCTGAACTTCCTCTGGCGCGCGCCGAACCAAAAAACCGTCGCCACCAACTATATGTATTACGGCTACGGGCCGGGAAAATTCCTCTCGGCAGATGCGGATTATCTTCAGCATCGCCTGTTCCCCATCCTGCAACAGCTTAGCGACATGAACCGCCATACCGATAATCTGCTGCTGCCCTGCGGCGGCGATCAGGTGCTGCCCAACGCGCAGTTCCCGGCTACCGTAAAAGCGCTGAATCAACGGGATACGCCTTATCATTTCACCCTGTCCAGCTATGAAAATTACATGCAGGAAACGTGGTCAGCGCAGACCTTTGACAACGTGATCGACGGCGAGCTGTTTGCCTGCCAGAAATCACGTATTCACCGCACCTGTCATTCCACCCGCTATGACATCAAGCGCCAGACCTGGCAGACCGAGCACCTGCTGCTCGACCAGCTTGAGCCGCTAACCGTGATAGCTAACCAGCTTGGCATTCACTGGCCGCAGCCGCTGATGGAGGAACTGTGGAAAAAAGTCTTTTCTTCCCATGCACATAACGGCATTGAAGCCACCAACGCCGATCCGGTAAACCACAATATCAAACATCGGTTAATCAGCGTCGAACGCTCCGCGCTCAGCCTGATTAACCTGCTGAAAAAGAAAATCAGCCACGGGATCGGCCGTCAGATGGGGCAGAATAATATTCTGGTGGTGTTTAATGGCGACCTTAATCCGCTTAACCGGCTGGTCAGCGCCGTAGTGTTCAGCCAAGGAAAACACCTCTCCCTGCATCGGGGAGAAACCCGCGTTGACTTTACCCTGCTTAATCAACAGATGCTGGATGGCGGGCAACGGGTGATTGTCACGGCCGCAGGCGAGAAGCTGGAAAACGTTGATAACTACTACCGCAGCGAAATTCTGTTTAAGGCTGAGGGCATTAATGGCCTGGGCTATCAGACCTTCGTGGTCGGTGAAGAAGAATCGGGATCGGTGCTGACGCGGTGCCAGCGTCCGTCCATCGAAAACGATCGCTATCGTATCAGCCTGCATAACGGCGAATTAACCCTGGAAAATCTTCAGACCCGCCAGTGCGTTAATAACTTCCTCAGCTTTGTGGACTGCGGCGATAACGGCGATGAATTTGACTTCGCGCCGCTTGAGCACGAACAGCCGCGCGTGGCCCGGAACTTCACGCTGATCGCCTGCGAAGTCAGTCCGCAGGTATGCCGAATGACGCTGGAAGCCACCCTCACGCTGCCGCAAAACATGCAACAGCGGCTGGCGGGCGAGGCGTCACTGCCGATGACCATCCAGACCACGCTGGAGTTGCGCCAGCATGAAGAGTATGTGCGCGTACAGCATCAACTGGAAAATCAGGCCGACGACCACCGTCTGCGCGTCCACCTTAAAACGCCGGTGGACCACCCGCAATACTCCTGGGCCGATCAGGGCTACAGCCTGCTGCGCCGGGATAGCGTCAGCCCGTGGGTGGCGACGTGGCGCGAACAGGGCTTCGTCGAAAAACCGGTACCCATTTACACCCTGGAAAACAGTGTGGTCGTGCGCAATGACCAGCACGTTTTCGGCGTCATCACGCGCGGGATTAAAGAGTATGAAGTGCTGGTGGCGGAAAATACGCTGGCGCTGACGTTATTCCGCAGCGTCGGTTTGCTCGGCAAAGACGACACCCTCTGGCGACCGGGCCGGGCCTCCGGCATCAACAATAAGGTCGTCGAAACGCCGGATGCGCAAATGCATCAGAGCATGGTCTTTGAATACGCGCTGATGATGAACAGCCAGACCGACGATACGGCACTGTTTCAGGCCAGCCATCACTATCGCGAACACTACATGACCTATCAGCTTCAGCAGCTTAATACCTTTGAAGAGCGCCTCGAGCGCTTCACTATTCCGCTGCCTGATACCGGTATCGCGCCAGCCGCAGCCTGGCTAAGCCAGACGAATCCCCACATTCTGTTGAGCATGTGTAAGCCGGGAAGCCATGCGCACGAGTTGATTATCAGGGTGTTTAATCCCACCGATCAGCCACAGACCGCTGACTTTGCATCGCCGCAGGCGTTGCGCTTCTCTGCGCTGACGTTACGGGAAGACACTCGCCAGCCGATAACCGGCGAGGTGGTCATTGCCGCCAAAGATTACCTCACCCTGGCGGTGGAAAGCGTTGCCGGAGGCCGTCATGACTAACATTGCCTATGATAAGTTCCCGGAAATCGTCGTCCCGCACTGTGACGACAGCGTATGGCAAGGCTGGTCAGCGGTGACCGATGCGCTCACCGCCCGGCTTGCGGGTCGGCAGAAAACCGTGCTGGTTATTGACTGCTACCCCGGCGTGCGCCTCGATGAAATGCGCGCCGCGCTGGTTAGCTCCCTGAACGCAACGCTCATGCTGAACGCCGAAACCGCCCGCCACGACGCCGAAGATCTCCACCATTTGCTGGCGAGAAATCTCACCGACGACCGCGTGTTCGGCGTGCTCTCCTGCCACCAGCTCAGCGAATTTTTCGTTGCGGATAAACTGGCTGCCCTTCGCCAGCAAATTGCGGCCTGTCCGCAAGGATTAATCATCGTCTACGGTCCGGGCGCGGCGCTGGTGCATCCGGGAGACATCCTGATCTACGCCGATATGCCGCGCTGGGAAATCCAGCAGCGGATGCGCAGCGGCGAGATGGGTAACTGGGGCGCAGATAATCAGGACGAAGACATGCTTCGCCGCTACAAACGGGCCTTTTTCGTCGAGTGGCGCGTGTTTGACCGGCATAAAACGCCGCTGCTTAAGCGCCTGGATTATCTGCTGGACACCACCGTGGCAAACGAACCGGTGATGATTGACGGCGAGGCGTTTCACGCCGGGCTGCGGCAGGCCACCCGGCAGCCTTTCCGCGTGGTGCCGTTTTTTGACCCTGGAGTATGGGGCGGGCAGTGGATGAAAGAAAAGTTCGATCTCGATCCCGGCGCGCCAAACTACGCGTGGGGGTTTGATTGCGTCCCGGAAGAAAACAGCCTGCTGCTGCGTTATGGCAATGCTCGCCTCGAAATTCCCGCGCAGGATCTGGTCCTGCTGTACCCGCGTCCGCTGCTGGGTGAAAAAGTTCATGCCCGCTTCGGCGCGGAGTTTCCCATCCGCTTTGATTTTCTCGACACCATGGGCGGGCAGAATCTGAGCTTTCAGGTCCATCCGCTGACGGAATACATCCAGCAGCAGTTCGGAATGCATTACACCCAGGATGAAAGCTATTACATCCTCGACGCGGAGCCGGGCGCGACGGTGTATCTGGGGAGACGAACGAAGAGCGATCCTCAGGCGTTGCTACGCGATCTGCACGCGGCGCAGCGCGGCGAAAAAGCGTTTGACGATGCCCGCTTCGTGAACCGGATTGCCGCGTCGAAACACGATCACTTTCTGATCCCCGCTGGCACCATGCACTGCTCCGGCGCAGGCACCGTGGTGCTGGAGATCAGCGCCACGCCCTATATTTTCACCTTCAAACTGTGGGACTGGGGCCGACTCGGACTGGATGGCCTACCGCGCCCGGTACACCTGGAACATGGGGCGCAGGTGATCGACTGGGAACGCGATACCCAATGGGTGATGGACAACCTCGTCAATCGCATTGAGCCGCTGGCAGACGGCGACGGCTGGCGCGAGGAACGCACCGGGCTGCATGAGCGCGAGTTTATTGAAACCCGCCGTCACTGGTTTACCGCGCCGGTGACGCACGACACATGCGGCGGCGTCAACGTGCTAAATTTGATCGAAGGCAGCGAGGCAAAAGTGGACAGCCCCACGGGGGCATTCGAACCCTTTATCGTTCACTACGCTGAAACGTTCATCGTTCCTGCGGGCATCGGGGAGTACCGAATTTCCCCTACCGCTCACAGCGCCAGTGAACAACTGGCAACCATAAAAGCCTCGGTCAGAGCCTAAGCCACGCGGCGAACGGTAGCGGGTGCTGCCGTTCGCTTGTTGTCGGCGTGGTGAAGGTCATTGCGCATCAAAACCTGGCATTAACGAAAGCCGCACGATTCACGTACCACCAGCGCGGGCGGCAAAATAATGCTCTTTGGCGGTTCGTCGTTGCCCTGAATGCGGCTGAATAACAGTTCTCCGGCCTTGCGGCCAATCTCTTTGGCGGCGACGGAAACCGTGGTTAAGGCGGGCTGGACCAGCGCGGCCTCGCTGATGTCATCAAAACCGACCAGCGCAAAATCGCGCCCCGGCTCGCGGCCCATTTTGCGCAGCGTCTGCATCACGCCCAGCGCGACAATATCCTGATAGCATACCGCCGCCGTGATCTGCGGGTAACGGCTGAACAGGGCTTCCGCCGCCCGCGCCCCGTCGCTCTGGCTGGCTTCGGCTGTGACCAGCCACTCTGCCTTCGGCGCGATGCCGTTTTCCAGCAGTTTGCTGGTAAAGCCGCCGATACGCTGCGAACGCGTTCTGGAATGCTGACTACCGCCGATAAACGCAATATCGCGGTGCCCCATTTTCAACAGGTGCGCCGTCGCCATCTGCGTGCCGAGAAAGTTATCCGTCCCCACGAAATCAAACCCCGGCTCGTCCGGGGGACGCACCACCATAATGGCCGGAATATTGCGCCGCTTTAGCGCCTCGAAAAACGCAGGCGGCGTCTCGCGCGCCGCGCAGAGCACCATTCCGCAGGCGTTATTGCGCATTAACGAATCAACAAATTTTTGCTGCCGCTCGCAGGATTCTTCACTGTTCGCCAGAAACAGCAGCATTTCATGCCGTTCCATTTCATGGCTTAGTCCGGCCGTCATTTCGCCATAAAACGGGTTGGTAATGTCATGCAGCAGCAGGCCGACCTGATTACTGCTGCGGTTGCGCAGATTCGCCGCCGTCTGGTTATAGACGTAGCCGGATTCATCCAGCGCCTGCAATACCCGTTCGCGCGTCGCCGGGGAAATACGCCCCCGGTTGCGTAACACCATTGATACCGTCGCCGTGGATACTCCGGCGCGTTTTGCCACTTCAGCCAGCGTAATTGTGGTCATCGTCTCCCCCTGTTACTGCACAAGATTAATCGAATAACCTTTTTTGTGCCTGTTTCTTTGTGATTCGATTCACACATCCATTCACGAATCGCCTCCACTCGCGGTAAATGACGGGTTAATCGCATTAACCACTCTTCCCACGCAAGGTTAATCGATTAATCTTAATACAATGACAGGGGAGAGAAAGCATGAGTAAAACGCGTTATGACAAATTCCCGGAAGTCGCTGTTAGCGGCTATGACCACTGTGCCTGGCAGGGTCGGGAACCGATCGTTGCCACGCTAAAAGCGAGCCTCGCCCGCCGTCCCCGGACGGTGCTGATCGTGGACTGCTACCCCGGCGTGCGGCTGCACGATCTGGAAACGCAATTGCTGGCGGATCTGGGCGCGGTGCTGACGATCAACGTGGAAACGGCGCGTCGGGATCGGCAGGCGCTGCACGATCTGCTGGCCCGCAACCTGACCGACGACCGGGTATTCGGCGTGCTCTCCTGCCACCAGCTTGCGGAGTTTTTTGACAGCGCCCGCTTAAGCGTCCTGCGCGCTGAGGTTGAGCAGGTTCAGTGCGGGCTGGTGATCGTCTACGGGCCGGGCGCGTCGCTGGTGCATCCCGGCGATGTGCTGATTTACGCCGACCTGCCACGCTGGGAGATCCAGCAGCGGATGCGCAGCGGCGAGCTGGGCAACTGGGGCGCGGACAACGCGGATGAAGAGATGCTCCGGCGCTACAAACGCGCGTTCTTCGTTGAATGGCGGGTCTTTGACCGGCATAAAACCCCGCTGCTCAGACGCATGGATTATCTGCTGGATACCACCCGCCGCGACACGCCCGCGCTGGTCAGCGGCGATGCCCTGCGCGCCGGTCTGGCGCAAACCACCCAGCGCCCCTTCCGGGTGATGCCGTTCTTCGATCCCGGCGTGTGGGGCGGTCAGTGGATGAAAGAAAAGTTCGATCTCGATCCCTCAGCGCCGAATTACGCATGGTGTTTTGATTGCGTGCCCGAGGAAAACAGCCTGTTACTGCGTTTCGGCGCTGTGCGGATCGAGATCCCCTCCCAGGATCTGGTATTGCTGGAGCCACGCGCCCTGCTGGGCGAAAAAGTCCATGCCCGTTTCGGCGCGGAGTTTCCGATCCGTTTTGATTTTCTCGATACCGTCGGCGGGCAAAATCTCAGTTTTCAGGTGCATCCGCTGACGGAATACATCCAGCAGCAGTTCGGGATGCACTACACCCAGGATGAGAGTTATTACATTCTCGATGCCATCCCCGGCGCGACGGTGTTTCTGGGGACCAAAACCGGGACGCAGCCGCAGGCGATGCTGGCCGATCTTCATGCCGCCCAGCGCGGAGAAAAAGCCTTTGATGATGCCCGTTTCGTTAACGCGATCCCGGCGCGTAAGCACGATCACTTTTTAATTCCGGCGGGCACGGTCCACTGCTCCGGGGCGGGGACGATGGTGCTGGAGATCAGCGCCACGCCCTACATTTTTACCTTCAAGCTGTGGGACTGGGGCCGCCTGGGAATGGACGGTCTGCCTCGCCCGGTGCATCTTGCGCACGGCGAACAGGTGATTGACTGGCAGCGCGATACCGACTGGGTGATGAAGAACCTGGTTAACCGGATTGAACCGCTGGCGGAAGGCGACGGCTGGCGCGAGGAGCGCACCGGGCTGCACGAGCGCGAGTTTATCGAAACCCGCCGCCACTGGTTTACCGCCCCGGTGACGCACCATACCCACGGCGGCGTCAACGTGCTGAACCTGGTCGAGGGCGACGAAGCGCGGGTGGAAAGTCCTTCCGGGGCGTTTGAACCCTTTATCGTGCGCTATGCCGAAACCTTTATCGTCCCGGCGAGCGTCGGCGAGTATCGCATTTCACCCACAGGCGAAGGTCAGACGCTGGCGACGGTCAAAGCCTGGGTAAGGGGGTAAATTATGATCCATTTTATTGTTGCCACCCACGGGCCGCTGGCAACGGCACTGCTGGAAAGTAGCCGGATGGTGTACGGCACGCTACCCAACGTGCGGGCCGTCACGCTAAGTGAAGAGGCCGGAATTGACGGGTTTAAGGCCGATTTTAGCCGCGCGCTGGCGGATGCCAGCGACGGCGCGGACGGCGTGCTGGTGCTGTGCGATATGCAGAGCGGCACGCCGTGGAACCTGGCCTGCCAGCTTGCCTTCTCACCGCGCACTGCCCCGCCGGTGGCGGTGGTGGCTGGCGTGAATTTTCCGATGCTGCTGCAAACCGACGAGGTGGGTGATTTCTCTGATGTTAACGCCGCCGCCCGGCAGCTTATCGAGCTGACGCACCCTACGCTGATTCAGGCCGTCCTGACGGTATTCCCCGAGACGGACGACTTTTAAGGAGCACGCTATGAGTATTTCATTTGTTCGCATCGATGACCGGGTGATCCACGGCCAGTTGATCACTCGCTGGGCGAAGGAGCTACCCTGCGACGGCATTGTGGCGATTGACGACGCCGTTGCCGCCGATCCCCTGCTCTCCTCGGTGATGAAAGGTGCCGTCCAGGATACCAAAGTCTGGCTGTTCGATACCGCTACCGCGATTGAAAAGCTGCCGAAAGTGATTGCCAGCGACAAGCGCTACTTCGTGATTGGCAAATCGCCGATTACCCTGCAACGCCTTGAGGAAGCGGGCATCAGTCTGCAAAACGCCAACGGCAAGATCAACGTCGGCCCGATGAGCGCCCGCGCGGGTACGACCACCATCGGACCCAACCAGTCGGTCAACGCCGGGGAAATCGCCGCCTTTGACTGGCTGACGGCGCGCGGGCATCTCGTTGAATTTCGGCTGGTGCCGGATGCCAGCGCTTATCAATGGCAGGACGCCCGGCAAAAGCTGAAATAAGGAACACACCATGTTTATCGAAGCTTCGTTAATTGGCATCCTCTGCTATCTCGGCGCGCTCAGTAGCCCCTGGCTGCTGGGGCTGACCGGCGGCTGGTATCTGATCACCCGTCCGCTGGTCTCCGGTTTACTGGTCGGCCTGATCCTCGGCGATGTAAAAACCGGCATTATGATTGGCGTCGCGGTGCAGGCGGTGTATATCGCGATGGTGACGCCCGGCGGCTCAATGCCCGCCGATCTGAACTTCGTGGCTTTCCCGGCGATTGCGCTGGGGGTGCTGTCCGGTCAGGGGCCGGAAGTGGCGGTTGCGCTGGCCGCCACCATCGGAATTGCCGGAACCATTCTGTTCAACGCGATGATGGTACTGAACTCATTCTGGAACCACCGCGCGGATACGGCGATTGAACAGGACAACCCGCGCGGAATTTATCTCAACAGCGTGATCTTCCCGCAGGCCACCAACTTCCTGCTGCGCTTTATTCCCACGTTTATCGCGGTCTATTTTGGCGCGCAGTACATCAGCGGCTTTATGGAAAGTCTGCCGAAAATGGTGCTGTCGACCATGAACGTGCTGGGCGGGATCTTACCTGCCGTCGGTATCGCCATTTTGCTTAAGCAGATCATCAAAAGTTATTCCCTGCTGATCTACTTCCTGGTGGGCTTTGTGTGCATTGTTTTTCTGAAGCTCAATATGGTGGCGCTGGTGATCGTCGGCGCGCTGCTGGCGCTGATCCACTACAACTACAAACCGGAACCGCAGACCAGCGCCAGCGCGCCGCGTGCGGCAGATGATGAGGATGAATTCTGATGGAAGATCGCAAACTTACCCGATCCGATCTGCGCCGCTGCTGGCGGGCGTGGATGATGCACAATCTGTCATCGATGAGTTTTGAACGCCTGGAATCGCTTGGCTTCTGCCTCAGTATGCTGCCCGTCGCCCGCAAACTGTACCCGGATGTCGCGCAGCGCACCGAAATGCTGCGCCGCCACGCCTCTTTCTACAATACCGAGCCGCAGCTTGGGGCCATCGTTAACGGCATGGTGCTGGGGCTGGAAGAGAAAAAAGCCAACGGTGAACCGATTGACGGCGAGACGATTAACACGCTGAAAGTCGGGCTGATGGGGCCGGTGGCGGGCATTGGCGACTCCATGATCCCCGGTATGCTGATCCCTATTTTGCTCAGCATCGGCATGGCGCTGGCGGCGGGTGGCAGCATCCTCGGCCCACTGTTTTATACCGTCGCCTGGCTGGCCATCATCATTCCCGGCTCGTGGCTGCTGTTTCTGAAAGGCTACAAAATGGGGTCCGGCTCGGTGGAGATGCTGGTCAGCAGCAAATCCACGCGCCTGCGTGAGGCGTTGTCATTACTGGGCGTATTTGTGATGGGCGGCGTGGCGGCGAGCTACGTCAAGCTCGGCACCGGGCTGGAGTTTATTACCAAAGACGGCGTGAATATTCATGTTCAGCAAATGCTGGACGGCATTTTCCCACAGCTGCTGCCGCTGATTGTGGTGCTGGGCACCTGGTATCTGATGGCGAAACGCGGCGTGTCGCCGGTCAAAGCCATGCTGTTACTGCTGGCGTTGGCTGCCGCTGGGGTGGCGAGCGGTCTGTTTGCCGGTTAATCGCGGCTTATTCACAGGGAGGACATACCTTTTATTAGCAACCAGCCGTAAGCACCACAATGAAAGATGAAGGCCAGTAAATATGAGCGCCGCCCGTTACCGGGCGCTCAAAGGACGATCTTTTTGGCTATGGAGATAGTTATGAATAACATTGAGGGTTTTTTAGAAAAATGGCTTATTCCGGCAGGTAATTGGGTCGCAAATAACAGCACTTTAACGATATTAAAAAATGCAATGATATCGTTAATCCCAATTACCATTGGCGGCTCGTGCGCCTTAATTATTATGTATTTTCCGTTTATTGAAAAAGTTGTTCCCGACGCTGCATTACTTTTTATCAGAGAAATGCTGTCGCCGATTGTTGATATTACTCTGGGGTTTATTTCCGTCTACCTGATTCTCTGCATCGGTTATTTTTATGCGAAGCAGCATCAAACTTCGCTACTTTTTACCATTGTTATCGTGGCAGGATCGTTCTTTATATTGATTCCGTTTACGCTAACGACCAATGCTGAAGGCATGAGCGGCGTCACCATTCCCACCCAATATCTTGGCTCGGCAGGCATGTTTGTCGGGATTATCTCATCCTTTTTCTCCTGCAAACTGTATCACTGGTTAACAACAAAAAACTTAGCCATTAAATTACCGGAGATGGTGCCGCCGAACGTGGCGAACTCGTTTATCACCCTGCTTCCGCTGATCATCACGTTTTTCGCCATGGCGCTTGTCCGCTACGGCTTCGTGTTAACGCCCTACGGGAACATGAATAAATTTATTTATGAAGTGCTGCAACTGCCGCTGGTTAACATTGGGACCGGACTGATACCTACCGCCATCGCCGCCGTATTTATTCAGCTGTTCTGGTTTATGGGGCTGCACGGACAAAGCCTGGTCGGGGCGATTATGTCGCCGCTGTGGCAGGTGGCCTCCACCGCTAACGCGCAGGCTTTTGCTGCCGGAGAAGCCTTGCCCTACATCGTGACCCAGCAGTTTATGGATATTTTTATCGCCCCGCAGTTCTTCTCGCTGGTCATTGCGCTGGTGCTGTTCGCCACAAAAGGCACCTCCGGTGCTGAAATTGGCAAAATCTCAGTCCCGGCAGGCGTGTTTAATATTTCGGAACCGGTCGCCTTTGGCCTGCCGGTGGTGCTCAATGTTTTGACGCTGATCCCCTGGGTTTTGGTGATGGTCGTTTTCGTGATCAGCACCTACCTCTTTATGAGTCTGGGTATGGTTCCCCGCCCCACCGGGGTGCAGATCCCCTGGACCACCCCGCCCTTACTCTCTGGCTTTCTGGCGACTAATTCCATGATGGGCGCGCTGCTTCAGGCATTTAATATTTTTATCGGCGTTTTAATATGGCTGCCCTTTATCCGAATTATTAACAAACAAAATATGATCAAACGCGAGCAAGATTAATTCATCATCAAGGAGTTTCTATGTTTTATCAGTTTCCTGACAATTTTTCCTGGGGAAGCGCGATTTGGGCCCAGGGAACAGAAGGCGCATGGGATCACGACGGCCAAGCGCCGACGGTGTATGAAAAATATTATCAGCAGCACCCGGACCGTTTTTATCAGCAGCAAGGCCCGAATGAAACCTTAGACTGGTATCACCGTTTTCCGGTTTATCACGATTATCTTTCACAATTACAGCACGACAGCTTCCGTACCTCAATTTTGTGGGCAAGGCTGATGCCGGACGGCAAAAATGTTAATCCGCAGGCCGCAGACTATTACCGCTCGCTGTTTCAGGACTTACGCCGTCGCGGTATTAAGGTGTATGTGGTGCTTTACTGGTTTGATATGCCGGTACTGTTTGAAGATCGCGGTGGCTTTGGCAATCGGGAAATTATTGGTGATTTCGTCAACTACTGCCATCACTGCTTCGACCTTTTCGATGACTTAGTGGATATCTGGCACGTCTATAACGAACCGCGTGTTGATGCTGATTTAAAATATCTGGATAACCGCTGCTATCCGAATATCACTGATTTTCGTTATCACAGCCAGGCCATTTTTAATATGGTACTGGCGCACGCTAAAGTGGTTGAATGCTACCGGCAGAATCATTTCCGTAACAAGATTGGCTCGGTGATTGACGTCAGTTATGCCTATCCGCGAAGCCAGCAGGCGGAAGATATTCAGGCGGCGCAAGCTTACAGCCTGTTCAATTATGAATGTTTTCTTGCGCCGCTTATTCACGGCCATTTCCCGGAAAATTATCTCCCGCTGCTGGCGCAGGCGAATGCGGCACCGCAGATCCACGACGGCGATCTGGCGACGATTGCCGCGAATACCATTGATGTACTGGGGGTGAATTACTACTTCCCGGCTCGCATTATGGCGAAAGAAGCCAGCGATACGGTTAAAACCAGCCGTTATGATTTTTATGACTTCTGGGAGATGCCGGGGCGGGTGATGAATACTTCACGCGGCTGGGAGATTTTCCCGCAGGCGCTGTACGATACGCTGGCGATGATCAAAACCCGCTATCGCAATATCGAATGCTATATCAGCGAAAACGGCATGGGCGTTGAGCGGGAATGGCAATACCGGGGCGAGAACGGCGAAATCGCTGATGATTACCGGATCGACTTTCTGAAACAGCATCTGACCGCCGCACACCAGGCCATTGGCGAAGGGGTTAATTTGCACGGTTACCATTTATGGTCATTTATTGATTTATGGTCGCCCAGCAACCAGTTTAAAAATATGTACGGGCTGGTCGAGTTCAATCCTGAAACCAAAGAAACCCGCCTGAAGAAAAGCGCGGGCTGGTATAAACAGGTCATTAATGAGAACGGCTTTTCTGCCGATTAAGGCGGGCAGGTTGCAGGGATTTCCCTGCAACCTGATGCGCTACGGATGAAAATGGTGCCACAGTTCCGCCGATTTATCCGGGCGGGAAATAAACTGGAAGCGCGCCGGATCGGTAATAAATTGCTGGTAGATTGGCGCCTCGGTAATTCCGAATTCGCTGTAGCGCCGGGGGGTAATCACCTGCAACCGTCCCGGCTGGTAATGCGAATTATGCTGCCAGATAATATTGTTATCCTGCACTAAAGGATACCAGGCCAGCCCCTTGTGCGCCCGCACCGCCTCATATTCAAAGCCATACTCCCGGTCGCACCATGCGCCGAAGGTCAGCGCCTCGTCCGGGCTGGCAGAAATGGTGGCGTGCCCCCAGCCCGGCGGCACCAGCACTTTGTCTCCCGGCCCGGCAAGTACGGCAAAGCAGCGGCCCGGATCGTTCTCGACGCGCTCCTGCATATAGATAATCGCTTTCCCCTGCCAGATTTCATACAGCTCCGGCGGCGACCAGCCGCTGTGCTGGCTGATGCGGTGAATGTGCCCCTGACTGCGGATCGGCTCGTCCCCCAGTTTTCCCGCCGCATAGGTGACGACGCCAAACAACAGCATCCGCTTTTGCAGCTCGTCACGATCCTGAAGGCGGGCCACGTCCATCGCAATGGCATACACCCGATCCGGCCCTTCGCAGGCGGGATCGCGCAGCGAGGCGCGGATCTGATCGAGGGTGCGGATCTCCGGCATCGGTCCGGTGACGTCATTACCGTAGCTGAATCCCAGCGGCTGATGATGGATGGTCATGTCCAGGCCAAAGTTAGTCATGGGTCTTCTCCTGCACCCGCGCTTGCCCGCCCTGCTCGATCACCCGCACGCTAAATCCCTGCGCCAGCGCCGCGTAATCGTGCCCGGCCGCGCTCGGCCAGACGGCCAGCGCCGACAGCACCTCGCTTGCGGTATTAATCAGACGATGCGCGGTAAAGCCGGGGATGATATGTACCGAGCCGGGAAAGACGTGCTCAATCCGCGCCTCGCCTTGCGCATCCTGAAGCAGAAGATACCCCGTACCGCGCAGACCGCAATAAACCTCGCCCTGCTCGCGCCGGGCATGAAAATGCCCACGGGTCATAAAATATTCGTCGCCCACTTTCCCCGGCTGGAGATGGGTCACGCCGGTGTAGAGTGCGCCTTCAGGAGAGGGAGAATCAAACATTTCCACGTCATACACCACCTGCTGCGGATCGAATTCCCGCCAGGCGTTGCGATCGGCAAAAACGCCGTTGAGATCCGCGATGCGGGTAGATTTATGGATCAGAGGAGCGCCAGACAGCAGGCCGCTGGCCCACGCCACCTGCGGCGGCTGGGTAATTAAGGTATGCATAATTTTCTCCGGCCCAAGGAGAACAGCAGCGTAATAATAGCAGATTAATCGATTAACCTTGCGGCAGGCGACGAGGTTTTGCGGAGGGGATCACGTTTATGGTCAGGAATATTGTCGGGCTTATCCAGCCCGACCAGGCGAAGCGTTACTCGACTTCCCGCACGTCCACGCGCAGTTCTTTCGGCACTTCGAAGACGATATTTTCTTCGCGCCCTTCAAGCTGAATAGCCTCACCGCCGCCCAGCGCCTGCAGACGGGAAATGACGTTTTGTACCAGCACGTCCGGCGCGGATGCGCCTGCGGTGACGCCCACGCAGTTAACGGTTTTGACCCAGGCTTCCTGGATATCGCTGGCGTCGTCAATCAGATACGCCGCTTTACCCATCCGCTGCGCCAGTTCGGCCAGCCGGTTAGAGTTGGAAGAGTTTTTCGAGCCGACCACCAGCACCACATCCGCCTGTTCAGCCAGCGCGCGCACCGCTTCCTGACGGTTGGTGGTGGCGTAGCAGATATCGTCTTTACGCGGTCCGACGATTTTTGGGAAGCGTTCGCGCAGCGCATCGATCACATCCGAGGTATCATCAACCGAGAGGGTCGTCTGGGTCATAAACGACAGCTTGCTTTCGTCTTTGACGTTCAGCGTCGAGACATCGTCCGGCGATTCGACCAGATACATGCCCCCTGCCGGGTTGCTGTATTGCCCCATAGTGCCTTCCACTTCCGGGTGCCCGGCGTGACCGATCAGAATGGATTCTTCCCCGCGACGGCTGGCGCGCGCCACTTCCATATGCACTTTTGTGACCAGCGGGCAGGTGGCGTCAAAGACGGTGAGATCGCGGCTTTTCGCCTCGTTACGCACCGCCTGGGAGACGCCGTGCGCGGAGAAAATGAGGATCGCGCCGTCCGGCACTTCGCTGATTTGCTCAATGAAAATCGCGCCGCGCTCGCGCAGGGTGTCAACCACGTAGCGGTTATGGACCACTTCATGGCGCACGTAAATCGGCGCGCCGTAAATCGCCAGCGCGTTTTCAACAATGCTGATAGCGCGGTCTACCCCGGCGCAGAAGCCGCGCGGGTTGGCCAACAGGATCTGCATCTTATGCCTCCAGTGCCGGATCGACTTCCAGCACTTCGATATCAAAATGGACGGTTTGCCCGGCCAGCGGATGGTTGAAATCGACGGTGATCGAGTCGCCGTTAATTTCGCGGATCACGCCCGGCATTTCACTGCCATCCATCGCGGTGAAGAGCATAATTGCGCCGATTTCCGGCTCGCCCGCGTCCATAAATTCCCGACGCGAGAAATACTGAATCAGATCCGGGCTGGGAACGCCAAACGCCGCATCCGGCTCCAGAGAAAACGTCGTTTTGTCGCCGTTTTTCAGCCCCAGCAGGTGCTGCTCCAGCCCTTCGGAGAGCGACGCATCGCCAAGACGAAACAGCGCCGGTTTCCCGTTATTGCGCGTCGATTCGGCGGTCGAGCCATCTTCCAGCTTCAGCGTGAAATGCACCAGCACCGCGCTGTTGCTTTGTACAGAATTAGACATGCAGATTGCTCTGTTATAGTGCCCGATGGCGGGCCGACATTTATTACAGGCCGGATAGCGTAACGCTATCCGGCAATGTTTTAAGCGACTTTCTTTGCTCTGGAAGGCAGAAACCCTTCCAGCACAATCAGCGCCGCACCGATGCAGATAGCGCTGTCGGCAAGGTTGAAGGTGGCAAAATGCCAGTCGCCGACGTAGAAATCGATCATATCGACGACGAAGCCGTGCCATAAGCGGTCGAACAGATTGCCCAGCGCACCGCCAATAATCAGCGCGTAAGCAATATTGTTCAGCTTCTGCGTGGCCTGCGAGCGGTACATCATCACCGCCAGGACCAGAGAGATCCCGATGGCGATGCCCGCAAAGAACCAGCGCTGCCAGCCGCCGCTATCCGCCAGAAAACTAAATGCCGCGCCATAGTTACGCGCATAATGCAGATTAAGCGACGGGAACAGGGACACTGTATCCCCCAGAGCAAAATTCTGGAGGATCAGGTATTTACTGCCCAGATCGATAATCAGCACGACTACCACCAGCCACAGCCAGCGTAGCCCTGTTGAAGAGATCGGTTTACTCATCAGGCGAACTTACGTTTTTCGCCGTCACCGGCGACGTTGACCACACAGCGGCCGCAGATTTCTGCGTGTTCCGCCACCTTACCGACGTCCTGAGTATAGTGCCAGCAGCGCGGGCACTTCTCACCTTCGGCTTTGCTCAGAGACACTTTCAGATCTTTGAGTAATTCGCTTTGCTGCGCATCAGCAGGCGCGTTGGCATAATCGGCAACGCTGGCCCCTGAGGTCAACAGGACAAATCGCAATTCGTCACCCAGCGCCGTCAGTTTAGCCGCCAGTTCAGGTTGTGCAAATAACGTCACCGAGGCTTCCAGAGAGCCGCCGACTTTTTTGTCGGTACGCGCCTGTTCGATCACCTTGTTCACTTCCCCACGCACTTTCAGCAGTTCGTCCCAGAAGGCATCGTTCATGGCTTCAGTTTCCGCAAGACCGAAAAGCCCCTGATACCACTCACCGGTGAAGACGTATTTTTCACGCTCGCCCGGCAGGTAGCCCCAGATTTCATCTGCGGTGAAGGACATGATCGGAGCCATCCAGCGTACCAGCGCTTCGGCGATGTGATACAGCGCGGTCTGGCAGCTACGACGCGCGACGCTGTCCGCTTTGGTGGTGTACTGGCGGTCTTTAATGATATCGAGCCAGAAAGACCCCATTTCGACGGAGCAGAAGCGCATCAGGCGCTGAACGACTTCGAGGAAATCGTAGGATTCGTAGGCGTTGATAATATCGTCCTGCGCCGCTTTTGCGCAGCCGACCGCCCAGCGATCCAGCACCACCATGTCTTCCGGTTTCACCATATCAGTTTCAGGGTTGAAGCCGTTGAGGTTCGCCAGCAGGAAACGCGCGGTGTTACGGATACGACGATAGCTGTCGGCAGCACGTTTGAGGATCTCGTCGGAAACGGCCATTTCGCCGGTGTAGTCCGTTGATGCCACCCACAGACGCAGAATGTCCGCGCCCAGTTTGTTCATCACATCCTGTGGCGATACGGTGTTACCGATGGATTTGGACATTTTACGGCCCTGACCATCAACGGTGAAGCCGTGGGTCAGTACCTGGCGGTAAGGCGCTTTGCCTTTCATGGCGGTGGAGATCATCAGCGAGGACATAAACCAGCCGCGATGCTGATCCGAGCCTTCCAGATACATATCCGCCGCGTGACCCGCGAATTCCGGGCGTACGTCAACCACGGACGCGTGGGTTGAACCGGAGTCAAACCAGACGTCGAGGGTATCCGGTACTTTCACGTAGTTGTCGGCGTCGTCACCGAGGATGTCGCGGGGATCGAGATCCCACCATGCCTGAATGCCGTCAACTTCCACACGTTTGGCAACGTCTTCGATCAGTTCCAGCGTGCGCGGGTGCAACTCTTCCGTCTCTTTGTGGACGAACAGCGACATCGGCACACCCCAGGTACGCTGGCGGGAGATACACCAGTCAGGACGGTTAGCGACCATTGATTCGATACGCGCCTGGCCCCAGTCCGGGATCCACTGCACGCCTTTGATTTCGCTAAGCGACTGCGCACGCAGACCTTTTTGATCCATGCTGACAAACCACTGCGGCGTGGCGCGGAAGATAATCGGCGTCTTGTGACGCCAGCAGCACGGATAGCTGTGCTGCATTTTTTCTACGTGCAGCAGCGCGCCTTTTTCACCCAGCATGGTAACGATGGCATCGTTGGCTTTGAACACGTTCACGCCGTCCAGACCCGGCCAGGTTCCCGGCAGATAAGTGCCGTCCGGGCCGACCGGGTTAGCGATCTCCAGACCGTATTTCTGGCTGATGGTGTAGTCGTCAGGACCGTGACCACCTGCGGTATGGACCGCGCCCGTACCGGCATCCAGCGTAACGTGATCGCCGAGGATCGCCGGAACGTCGAAGCCCATAAACGGATGGGTAAAGCGCAGCAGCTCCAGTTCAGACCCTTTTACGGTGCCGAGGATGCTGTAATCGGCAACGCCGATGCGCTGCATGACGCTTTCAACCAGATCTTTGGCGAGGATCAGCGCCTGCCCTTCGACCTGGACCAGCGCGTAGTCAAATTCCGGGGAGAGCGAGATCGCCCGGTTGGCTGGCAGGGTCCACGGGGTGGTGGTCCAGATCACCAGCGAGATCGGGCCGCTAACGCCAGGCAGACCAAATTTCGCCTGCACCGCCGCCTGATCGACCGCCTGGAAGGCAACGTCGATGGACGGCGAGGTTTTGTCGTAATACTCGACTTCCGCTTCCGCCAGCGCAGAACGGCAGTCTACGCACCAGTGCACCGGCTTCGCGCCTTTGTGCAGGTGGCCGTTGCCGATGATTTTACCCAGCGCGCGGATGATGTTGGCTTCGGTTTTGAAGTCCATGGTCAGGTACGGATGCGACCAGTCGCCGAGCACGCCCAGGCGGATAAAGTCTTTACGCTGCCCTTCAACCTGACCGGCGGCGTATTCGCGGCATTTCGCGCGGAACTCGGCGGCGGTGAATTTCTCGCCCGGCTTGCCAAATTCCTGCTCAACTTTCAGTTCGATCGGCAGACCGTGGCAGTCCCAGCCTGGCACGTAAGGCGAGTCAAAACCGGAAAGCCCTTTAGACTTGATAATAATGTCTTTCAGGATCTTGTTAACTGAGTGACCAATATGAATGCTGCCATTCGCATAAGGAGGGCCATCATGCAGAATGAAGGTTTTTTTGCCTTTTTTGGCCGCACGGATGATGCCGTACAGGTCATCATCGGTCCAACGCGCCAGCATTCCCGGTTCGCGTTTGGCGAGGTCGCCACGCATCGGGAACCCTGTTTCCGGCAAATTCAGGGTTGATTTATAGTCACTCATCAGATTCTCGTTTCCGTATTTTATTACTCAGGCGTTAAGCCGGGTTTGATAGCCCAAAAAATTCACGGGCAGTTAACTCATCTTTGGCGATTTGCGCTTTCAGTTCGTCGAGGGAGGCAAATCGCTGCTCGCTGCGTATTTTTTTGCGCAGCACTACATCTATATGGCGACCGTAAAGGTCCATTGCAACGTCAAGCAGGTGAACTTCAAGCTGCTGGCGCACGCCTGCCACCGTCGGGCGGGTGCCAATGTTTGCCACGCCGGGCAGAGGCTTTTCACCGAGGCCCATCACTTCAACCGCATACACGCCTTTCACCGGCGTGACCTGGCGGCGCAGTGGGACATTCGCCGTCGGAAAGCCAATTGTGCGCCCTAACTCGTCGCCGTGGACCACGCGCCCGGAGATGGTGAACGGATGGCCCAGCAGGCTTTCAGCCAGCGCGAGATCGTCTTCTGCCAGCGCACGGCGCACGGCGGTACTGCTGATCCGCACACCGCCTTCACAGAAGGTCTGGGTGCTGGTGACGTCAAAACCATACTCTGCGCCAGCCTTCTGTAATAACAAGAAATCGCCCTGGCGACCAGCACCAAAGCGGAAATCATCACCTACGGCCAGAAACTGCACGCCGAGACGGTCGACCAGCAGGTCGCTGATAAAGGCCTGCGCCGTCAGCGCGGCAAAGCGCCTGTCGAAGCGCAAACAAAGGACGTAATCGACCCCGCATTCTGCCAGATAGCGCAGCTTTTCACGCAGCCGCGTCAGGCGGGCGGGGGATTTATCCGGGGCAAACAGCTCCAGCGGCTGCGGTTCAAAAATCATCACCACAACCGGGAGATGACGGGCCTGCCCTTCCGCACGCAAATTTTTCAGCAGCGCCTGGTGTCCGCGATGCACGCCGTCGAAATTACCAATGGTTAGCACACACCCGCGTGGGGCCTGGCTGAGGTTATGTATGCCGCGTATCAGCTTCATCTCTGGCTCAAAACAGTGAAAATCGTCGGATTATACCTTGTACAGCAGGCGACGTTAACCGACGATTGCATCCTTAAGCAGAAAGAGGCAGCGATTTCAGCCACCTTGCGGTGCATACAGGAAAATCTATCGCCAGACTGCGATTTTTATGGCGGAAAAGCTGTATTCACGCGGCGCAAGCTGGTAGAATCCTGCGCCATCACTACGTAACGAGCGTCGCCGTAATAACGACGCTTATTTGCACAAATCCATTGACAAAAGAAGGCTAACCGGGCATATTCCTCGGCCTTTGAATTGTCCATAAAGATCACATTTGGGAGTTGGACCTTGGCTAATATCAAATCAGCTAAGAAGCGCGCCGTTCAGTCTGAGAAGGCTCGCAAGCACAACGCAAGCCGTCGCTCTATGATGCGTACCTTCATTAAGAAAGTATACGCAGCCATCGAAACTGGCGACAAAGCTGCTGCACAGAAAGCATTTGACGAAATGCAACCGATCGTGGATCGTCAGGCCGCAAAAGGTCTGATCCACAAAAACAAAGCTGCGCGTCATAAAGCTAACCTGACCGCACAGATCAACAAACTGGCTTAATCGCCTGATTGTTGAAGCTTTGTGAAAAACCCGCGCAAGCGGGTTTTTTTATGCCTGCTGACTTTCCAGAAACGTATTACCCTCCCCAACACCAAAACCTTAACGTTACCCATCCGCATGGAGCAGGCAAAATGATGTCTGGCATTGAAAGCATCTTGCCGCAGCTTGTCGGATTCACGATATGAATAGTTTTTCGCCCTGTTCGGAATACGCGGTTTATACTGGCGTAAGCCTCAGAAAAAAAGCCCCGAATCGCTTCGGGGCTTGATAATAGCAACAAGGTTTTAAAACTTAGTACGCGCCGAGATCGGTCCAGACTGAACCCTGGCTGCAGTTTTCATCCGGCTGCTCGCCCTGGCTCCACCATTTCACCTGGTAGTTGTGGCCTTTCCAGCTGACGGTTTCAAACGCGCCCCAGGTTGCGCCATAAACTGTGTTGGCATCCCACCACGGGTGCGGAGCGTTCGGATCGGCAGGGGTGGTTTCTTCTTCGTCGTACTCGAAGTCATCTTCGTCGTACTCGTAGTCGTCATCGCCGTAATCGTAGTCATCATCGCCGTACTCGTCGTCGTTGTACTCGTCTTCTTCCTCATCTTCCGGTTTAATTTTGGAAGCCGCAGGCACAACGGTCAGGACAAAACGCTGCTGGGTAGAAGGCTCGCCCCAGGTATCACGCACGAACAGCGTAAAGGTGAACTCAGTGTCAGAAGTCACTTTCGGCGCGTTGAATTCGATAGATTCGGTGGTTTTATCTGCAACGTCGATATCTGCCGGTACGCCCCAGCTGAAGCTCATTTCGTCGTTGTCTTCATCGGACGATTTTGCCCCGGACAGACGAATGCGGGAACCGCCAACAACGTGCAGTTCAATCGCGGCTTTCGGTGCATGGTTCACCGTCGGCGCTTGTTTGTCTTCTTCTTCCTCTTCTTTTTCTTCTTCTTTGGTCACGTTAATGCCTTCGAAGTAGAACGGCTCCATGTCGATGACTTTTTTGCTGATCTCATAACCCAGGCCTTCACGCGCGGCGTTAACCAGCACGCCGTTGTCCTGATCGATAGTCCAGGTAAAGAAGCCGCCCAGGCCCAGTTTCGCTGCATATTCGCCTTTCGCTTTCACGGTACGCGGGGTATCCAGAGAAATGAACAGTTTGGATTCCGGGTTGTACAGGTAGTCAGCGTTGGCTTTCTGGTCGGTGTACACGTTAAAGCCGTTACGGCCTTTCTGGTTTTCCAGATCCAGGTAGTTGTAAATCACGTCGTACCATTCAGACGTACCGGATTCAAACGAACCGGTGGTGGTGCCTTCACCTGGGTTGTAGGTGCCTTCCAGCGGAGAGAAGCTGGAGATTTCTGCGTTGCGACCGTTACGGGTGTAGCCTGCGTAACCGATGTTGATACGCTCAGCCGGGAAGCCCTGGGCCAGCAGGTGATCGACGATGGAATCTACTGCCCAGCCGCCTGCGGTCAGTGCATTCAGGTTGGTGTGGTGAGTCAGCGTCTCAGCCCACGGCGTACCGAAGAAGTCGTAGGTCATCACGTTAACGAAATCCATACCGGATTTCACCAGCGTATGAACGTCGGCGTAGTCGATGTTGGCAGCAACAGCAGAAGCGGCGATGGAGATTTTCACGTCTTTGCGGTTAGCCGCGTCCAGCTGCTTACGCACTTCCGCGATCAGCAGAGCAAAGTTCGCGCCGTCTTCGGCACCGTAAGGGTTGCCCGCCGCTTCAACGTTCGGGTATTCCCAGTCCAGGTCCACGCCGCTGAACATCGGGAACTGTTTGAACAGTTTCACCACGCCTTTCGCGAAGGTTTTACGGGAAGCGTCAGAGGCCGCCGTTTCGTGGAAACCGTTACTCATGGTCCAGCCGCCGATGCTCATGGACAGCTCAAGGTTGTGGCCCATGCTTTTCGCTTTGGCCTGCAGATCGCGCATACCGCCGAGGAAGCCTTTGGTATTTGCCTGAGTGACGGTCTTCGGATCAACGTCCCAGCCGCTCTCAGTGTGACCCACGTTTTCGTAAGACTGGAAATCGCCCCACGGATCGAGGAAAGTCGGCTCGTATTTCACTTTGCCGCACAGTTCAGCCGCTTCTGCGACGACGTCACGCGCCATGCCGTCCACTTTATGGAAGCCCACGATGCCCACGAAGCCGACAATGATTTTGTCGTAAGCCGTCGGAGAGACATTCATCAGATCGTAACCGCGACCACGGTTAGCAGGAACATCGTCGCCCTGCAAACGCGCATCGTACTGAGACCAGTCAGTGAAGTAGCCAAACACTTTCGGTTTAGAGGCATCAGCTTTGTACTGGTTGTAGACCGGTTTAGCTACGCGGGCAGAAGTGTAGCTATATTTGCTGTCTTCTGTTGCCGGGTTAAAGCCGTCAGCGGCATGACTGGTTTCTGTGAGAGTATCACTCTTAATGAGCTTGCTCTGTGCCATGATTAATTTCCTTTTAATTTAAATGTTGTTGCAGTGCATTCTGCCGGGCAAATATTCCCTTTCCCGCCGTTAAATGACTAATCACAAAATAACAAAAACGATTAAAAAGAAATGCGATGAAATGATGAGAGGGACATTGAGAGAGAAAAGATATGCGGGCAACGCTGTTCAGGCTGCCCGTAAAGTTAATCATTAGTCATAAATGATACGCAGGAGCGTAATTTGTTTGTCATCATCCAGCCAGACCTGCTCGACCGTTGCGCTCGGTGAGGAAATAGTGGTATTTAAATTTTCTATAATGATATGACGTTCAATCGTATTACGTTTCTGGCACAGGACCATCGGCAAATTAGATTCATGCCAGCAGCCGGATTCTATTACCGAGCCTCTGAAATCAAGCTGACCCGCTGCGCAGAGTAAACCGGATGGCAGCCAAAGAGGGAAAAAAAGAATAACCGGGGTAAATGGCTTTATATTCATAATGCATGACACTCCTTTGTGCGTGGCGCGGTAAAAACCATTTCTCATGGAGAATCCATAATAAAGCAAAAAATACAGGGAAGCCCGCAGGCATCCCTGACAAATTAGCCTTTTGCTTTCTGGATGGCCATCAACAGCATATCCTGCGAGGTGCTGCCCGGAATGACGGAGATCTGTTTGACATCAGGATTCATGGTCTGCGGCATGACCACAAAGGCTGGCGTACCGGTAAAGCCCATATGCTGCGCCAGCCCGCGGTTGATCAGCAGCGCGTCGTGTACCGGACCGTTGTCATGCTGCTCTTTCACGGCGGCAATTTGCTGGGCGGTTAAATACGGCTGGGCGAGAGTAATGATATCCTGGTCGGCCAGTTCGCCCTCGACTTTCCCGGTCGCGTACATCGCGTTATGCCACGCCACGTATGCCTGCCCTCCTTTATTCAGCCAGATTTGCTCGCCGACGCGCGCCGCCAGACCCGACGCAGGCCAGCGGGAGGCAAAAATTGGGAACTCTTTAAACACAAAGCGTGTGTCCGGGTTCGCTTTCATCACCTGCTCAATGACCGGTGCCATTTTGCTACACCACGCGCACTGGTAATCAAAGAACATCACCACCGCCGCTTTGGCATTTTTCGGACCAACGGAAGGGCTGTTTTCCGACAACAGATCGGACTGATACTGAAGCGCAAGCTGTACGTAAGCCTGCTGCTGGGCGATTTGCTGACGCTGATGCAGGCTTTCGCTGGCGGCGATCAGAAATTCCGGGTGGTTCGCCAGATACGTGCCCATGATCTCGCCCATTTTATCCGGGTGGGCGGTGAAGTAACTTTCAGCGAGCTGACCAATTTGTGCCTGCTGCGCGGGCGTAAATGCCGGACTGGCTTCCGCGTGAACGGCTGGCGCAACGAACGCCCCCGCCAGCAGCATCAATCCGGCAAGGCGGCGAATTTTGAATAATTTATCAGACATAACAGACTTCCCATTTCGTGGAGTTAAATACGGTTACTGAACCTGCGAGGTTAACGGCGGCATCACCCGCCCGTAATCATTCAGTGTCTGCCAGCGGATCGGGCAGGCGGCGGTGTGCTGACAGCCGTTGAAGGTGCGCGTGGATCGGGGGGCAACGACGCCTGCGTTATCGATCGGCCTGCCGTTAATCTCGCTCATAAAAAGCGTGACGTAAAAAGGCGTCGGGTTTTCGACCTTCACGCCATCGGCGGTGCGCGACCAGCGCAGCTGGCTATAGGCCTGGGCGGGATCGCCTGCCAGTCCTTTTGGTCGGTAAATCAGTTTGAGAGCGGAGCGGACCCCCATCTGCACGCTGTTTGGCCCGACGGTTCCGGCCGGGATCGTCGCCACGCTGAGGGTAAACAGGCTCTCCCGATCTTCCGGTAGCGGCACCCCGGTGCGGATCAGGCGCACCTTATTCGCCTGGTTTGCAGGCAGCTTAAACAGCGGCGGCGTGACGATAAAAGGCGCGGCGGACAGGTCAGGCACCTCTGCCCCCGGCCAGCGTTCGGCAGAGAGCACTTTACTGTTGATAAGCCAGGCGCTGTCCGAGTCATTTTGCAGCGACACGTCCAGCGACGAGCGACCCTCGCCATAAATAAAGCGCGTGCCGCCGATCACCACGCCCGCATGAGTCGAGGCGCAGAAGAACATGAGCAGCGCCAGCAGGATACAAAGAAGGAATTTACGCATAGGTTAAAATAAACGTTGCCGAGGCGTTGGCGGTGCCCGCCGCTACCGCGCCGCCGTCCGCCACGTAGCGGGCGTAAAAGTTGAGATGCGCGGATTGCTGGCCGCCGATCAACGGCAGAAGCTGGCTGTCATCGCCGATCGGGATCGGACTTTTATCGGCGTTATAGAGCGCCACGCCGACGCCCGACGCGTTCCCTGCCCCGGCGCTGAGTGCCAGCAAACCCGGGTAGGCGCTGTCCGCTGCGCCGTTGAAACTCACGGTCACGCCGTTGACGGTGCTGCCACATTTTTCGATATTGATCGTAAATTTTTCATACGCTGCCCCCGCGCCCGGCTGGTAAAACTGGCGATTAGAGACGTTGCCCATCTCAACGGTGATGTTCTCTGAGTCCTGCGACAGCGTGCAGGTATTGTCGGTGATGGTGCCGGTAATATTGACCCGGCCATCATACGCCTGCACGCTGGCCGTCAACGTCAGCAGCAGCGCCCAAAAATAGTTCATAACCGTTCCTTACTGGTATTCCAGATCAAAATACATCACCGCCGTCGCGTTACCGGATGTGACCTGTGGCTGGGTGGATTTATAGCGGATATAAAATGAGAGCGTGTTGCGCCCGGCCTTCAGCGGATAGACAGCCGAATCACTGTTATTAATGACGATCGGATCCTGATCATCGTTGAGCAGTTCCACACCCACGCCGGTGGCCATTATCGTCATGGTGCCCATTCCGGTGTCCGTCAGCGCCAGCAGCGCGGGGTTATCGCTGTCCGCCTCGCCGCTAAACCAGATTTTCGTGCCGCTGATGCTGCGCGAGCAGCCGATCAGGTTAATGTTAAACGGCTTAAATTTGGTCGTCGTGCCGACGGAGGCGAACTGATCGACCGGAAACTGTCCGAGGTCAATACTCTGATTGATGCTCGACAGATCGACACTACAGCTCTGCGCCACAATGGTGCCGGTAAACTCAAGGTTATAATCTGGGTCATCGGCGTGGGCCGCCAGGCTGGCGATCAGAATGCCGCCAGCCAGCCATGCTTTTATGTTCATTTAGTCAAAGTCCACCCGTAAGCTGGCTAGCGAGGTAAACGTCCCCTCTGCGGGCGTATTACCGGTGGTGCTGACGGGGTAAGCCTGGAACTGAAGATCCGCGATGCCCGCCGCGTTGGTGGTAAACGGCACCTTGCTGGAACTGTCGTTCGGCGTCAGGGCGCGGCCCTGGCTGTCCGCAACCACCACGCCGACGTCCGCGTTATCCGAGGCGATTGCCTGGCTGAAATTACTGTCCGGCGTCGCCATTACGCGCATACTTAAACTGACCCGATCGTCGCCACCGCTGCATTTCACCGGTACGTTAAAGGTGCGGGTGCGCACGCCTTTCGGCTTCTGCCCCGCGCGAATAAATCCGCCGCTGTTCAGCGTGCCGAAATCGACGAGGATCGTTTGCCCGGCATTGATTTCACAGCTTTGCGGCACGGTAACGCTGCCGCTGTAAACGATGTTATAAACCACGTAATTAAGTGGATCGGTGTTTCTGGTCGTGACGTAGACGCTAAACATCGTTTTCAGAGGAATAGTAATCTCGCCAATAAAGGGCTTGACGATTTTAATCTGAAAAACCAGGTTCGAATCGCGAATATAAAAAGGCAAACCCTGATCCACATTTTCGTCATACCCCATCAGGACATAATTCCGTGGCGGATAAATCGTCCCCGCTACGGAGTCCTGAATTTCCATCGCGCCTTCGAGGTACTCATCATCTAATTTAAGGTATTGCCATGACCCACTGGTTTCTACCACTGGCAAAGAGGTGACGTAGGAGCGATAGGTCCGGCCGTACCGCGACATTCCCTCCGGGCAAACGGCCTGTACATCCACCTCCTGGCTTCTCGCCATTTGTACCGTCTCACCAGGCTGGTCTTGTGCCACGGTTAACGCCGCAGAGAGATCGTAATCAATCGTTGAGGCCGTACCGTTAACATTCTGACAAACGTCCGCCAGACAGCTTTGTGCCAGAAATAATCCAACCAAAAATATAAAACGCACCCTCATTACTGACATTCCACTTTTTGCCGCACCAGCGGTTGCTGAGTTTTTGGCAGTTGATAATGAACCAGACACTGCTGATCGGACTGACTGCCCCATTGCGCTTTCAGTGTTCCCCGGGCGCTTAATCCTGACAGATAGACTTCGCCATCGTCGCCGACAATGGTTTCTCCGCTGATATCGTCCCGGCTGACCGTTGCGCCGAACGGCACCGGTTTGCCGAGGTGGATCAGGGAGAATAACGCGCGCTCCCCGACGTGAGCGTTGAAGGAGGCTTTCACCAGCGCACCTGCGGTAGGCACCACGGTGGTCACTGCATCATCGATATCCACATCGTCGGCCATTGAGTCAACGTTCAGCGCCACGCGGTTCTGCCGGTAGGTCGTGGCATACGGCACGATGGCATAGCCGCGCGCGTCGGTGTGAATGCCCGGTTCGCCTTCAACCCGGACACCCTTCGCGCCAGGCACCGCGATCAGCACGTTGGTATCGCCAAGCGGCTGACTGAACGTCACACCCTGCGAATGAGCAACTACCCCTCCGCTCACGCCGTAGTTCAGGCGGTGATAGTTGCCGTTGTCGCTGTTGTTATAACCGACGTCAACATTGCCATACGCCCCGTCATATTCCATGTCGGCCGACCCGCTCGCCCCCACGCCGTGATTCTGATAACCCTGCTGCACGCTGTAGTTAAGGTTGTTATCGTCCAGCAGCGTGCCGCTAATACCCGCGTTCTGGGTGACGTTATGGTGTTTGTCGGTGCTGGCGCTGTAGGTGGCATAAACATTGTGATGATGCTGGGTGACATCCCCACCCGGCTGTAGCCACTGGCCGAGCGGCAGGGCCAGGCTTAGCGAGAAAAGCTGGTCGCCCTCTTTTTCGCTCGGCGCTCTGGTGTAGCTGTAGGTCAGGCTCCAGTTCACCCGGCATAGCGTTCCGCTATAGCCAACCTGGAGTAATGAATTGGTGCGATCGGTATGCCAGTAGCTCTGCTTGCTGCCGGTAAAAAAGACCGATCCGCCCTGGCCCAGCGGCTGGGAAAGGTTGACCTGGATCTTGCCGCGTTTGGTGTAGTAGAGGCTGTAGTAATCCTGCCATTCTGGCTTATTGTCGTCGTCGTCCGAGTCGGTATAGCCCTGCATATGTCGCCAGGTGGTTTCATCAAGGGTGTAAAAACCGGAGGTTGAGTAGCGGTAGCCCGTCAACTGGACGTGGGTGCCGATCTCTTCAAGGGATTTGGCATACAGGAAACGTACCGACTGCCCCTGATGCGTACTGCCGTCCGCAAGGGTGCTGTGCGCCTGGGTGACGTCAACGGAAACCGCGCCGATCTCGCCCATGTTCATGCCGCCGCCCAGCGCCGCCGCGCGGTAATGATCGGAAAGCTGGCTGCCGCCGTAGAAGGTAAAGCCGTGCGGCAGACCCCACAGCAGCGTCGCCTGGCCGAATTTCACGTCCTCTTTCTGGCTGCTGTCTCCGCGATATTCTGCGGCGGTCGCCGAATATTTCACCCGTCCTTCACGCTGCAAAACCGGGACGGCGGCGTAAGGCACCACGTAGCTGTGCAGCGAGCCATCTGACTCTTTCACTTCTACCGTTAAATCGCCGCTGGAAGAGGTGGGATAGAGATCTTTAATGGTAAACGCGCCCGGCGGTACATAGCTCTGATAGATGGTGTAGCCGTTTTGTTTGATGGTGACCTGAGCGTTGCTTTTGGCGATGCCGCGCACGTTGGGCGCAAATCCTTTCATGCTGTCCGGCAGCATATTGTCATCGGAGGCGATCTGCACGCCGCGAAATGGCACGCTGTCGAAAACTTCGGCGGTCGTATAGCTGTCCCCGGCGGTCAGTTCCCCTTTCAGCGCTATGATATCGCGCTCCGCGTAGGTGCTGATATGCTGCCAGTCGTTTTCGCTCTGCTCACCGCCGCTGGTGTAATTCCAGGTAGAGTAATCGCGCAGTCGCCACGGTCCCAGATTCAGGCCGCTGTTTAAGCCGAAGAAGTTGTCGTTGCTGGTGCCGCCGCCTTCGCCGTCGTGGCTGCTGGCACCGGTAAAGTTGTAGTTGAGGGTCAGCGCATTAATGCCCTCATCCCACTGTTCCGGGGGAATGTATCCCCTGGCATTGGCGTTCATCGCCGCCTGGGGAATACTGATGTCAAGCCGCTGCTGTTCAAAATCAAAACGGGCGCTGGCGGCCGGGATCGCGGCGCTGATATCAATACAGCTACCCGCAGGCGCATGGGCCAGCGCCGGAAATGCCCTGAGGTTAACGCCCATCTGCACCAGCATGTCAGAGGTCAGGCAGGCGCTCAGCCCGGTATTATCGCGCTGTTCCGCGACGGACGCCGACAGCACCGGTTTTGCCGTTTTGAATTCGATATCCTGGCTGGCGAGAAAATTTCTGTTCAGATAGACGTCAACCCGGTAAGTACCGGGTGCTTGTCCACTGCCCTCAAAATGCGAAAGATCGGCAACCGCTGCCGGATCGTCCGATAGAAAAGCCGGGTTAAAGTAGTTATCCGCCTGGCCGGTCCCTGGCGTCAGCGCACCTGCTACCGCCAGTGCCAGCGGCGTTAGCCAGCACCTTGCAGCAGGTTTTGCGCTTTTCAGCATGTTGCGTTTCATTCCATCAATCGCCAGTACAGGTCTGCGAAGGCGTATTGGCCCCGAAATCGTTGACCGTTTCAAATTTGATCTCGCCGCCAGCAGGCGCGTTCAGGATCAGCGTACCTTTCGGCGCAACCATGGTGTTTGCCAGCCGGGTTTTACCGACGAACAGTTCAACCAGCGACACATAATAAGGTGATGGATTGACGATCGTGACTTTGCCCGCCGCCTGATGACAGCGTAAAGACGCAGGCGCTTCCAGAGAGGTGGTCGGCAGATTTTTCGGACGAACAAACAGCTTGATCACGCTCTGGGTGGCAATCTGTAAAACATTGCCCTGAAGTTTGCGTTTATCCACCGACGGAATCGCTTTGCTGTTGATATAAAACACGCTTTCGCGATCGGTGGGCAGGCCCGGACCCACATACATAATACGTAAAACGTTTTCTTTCTTCGGCTGGATCACAAACAGCGGCGGCGTCATAACAAAATCCGCTGATTTGCTGCCGTCCGCATTGGCGATCCACGACTGGATCAGAAACAGATTGCTGTCAGAAGAGTTGGTCACCGGCAGAGAAACCTGTTTATCGCCCTGCGGATAAATCACGCGCGTTGCGCCGAGCGCCACACCGCCCGCGCAGGCACTAAACGGGGTTCCCAGCATAATCAGGCCTGCCATCAGCGCAGGCGCGAACGCTTTCACCCGCCGTAAAAGCCGTTTAATGATGTTGTATTGCATATTAATTATTCTTTATTTTTCGGCTTGCTCTGCTTTTTGCGCCGCAAAAAGCACGCCGCCTTCCTCACCGTGAGGAAGGCGGAAGGAGCATCCGCTTAGGAGTAAACCATGCTAAAGGTTGCGGTTGCTGCCACAGTACCGGAAGTCGCTTCGCCGGTCGCGATGTAGTCAACGCTCAGCGGGATCGTGTTGCCGCCGTCAATAAGCGTCACGGTTGAAGAGGACTCACCCACGTTCAGTACCTGCCCGTCCGGGCCATACAGTTGCAGCGCTACGTTGCTTGCCGCACCCGCACCGGCAGTGTTGACCAGCGCACCAATCTGAGTCGGATCTTGCTGACCGTTGAAAATAACGGCAGCGTTCTGGCTTACGGTGATGTCGCAGTCTTCCAGTTTGATGTTGAAGTCTTCTTTCTGGTTCGCCGTCATGCCAGCGGTCGTTAATTTGCTGGAACGTACCTGGCCTAAGGTCACAGTCTGATCGATGGAATCTGCCGTTACGGAGCAGGCAGCATCAACAACCTGGCCCACGAAATTCACGGTGCCGCCAGTAACGGTTGACGCTTCTGCGGCCATTGCTGTTCCACCCGTGGAGATAGCGGTCATCGCCATCGCTAATAAGTACTTTTTCATATAACCTCTTTTAATTTTAAATACGGTAAAAGTGACCCTCTGATAAAATATAAGAGCGCTGGCCCCACCCGCCTGCCCGGTATATTCCCTATACGATATGCATAAGCAGAGATAAACTCCCTGTAAAGAGCTTTGGTCGTTATTTATTTAAACAATAAGTTTGCAGCTTTAATCGGTAAAACAGATTGAGTTTCCGATTCGAATTTTATTATTACCAACAGCGTGTTCAGTAGCAATATTATTATCGTCCCTTTAAAGGACTTCGCGTAACTTGTTGATTCAAAAAAGACTATTAAAGTCTGATAAGAACAGGCCAATTTACGGGTTGACCATGAAATAAGATTATGCTAATGAAAAAAATATCCACAGGCGTAGTGCAAAGAAATCCGGCCTTTTTCAGCCCGTAAAAAGGCCGGATTCAATAAGATTAATAGGCCACCGGCAGCTTTTTCAGATCGGTAAGCTTTCCGGCATCGATATCGATATAGCCGCCCTTTTTGAGCTCAGACAGCAGCTTCATGATCCGGCTTTTGGATAAGCCGGTACGCTGCTGAATAAAGTTCAGAATATTAATCCGTTTACGATACGCTTCAGGATAAGCCCAGACCTCAATAAGCTGCGCTTTGACTTTGATATAGGAATCAACGCCCACCAGCTCCTGCTCGCGCGCGCTCATTATCATCAGGCGATGCAGCAGAATGCGGGCAACGTCGTGCCAGAGTTCAAAGCGGTCGGCCAGTTCAAGAAAATCAGCCAGCAGGATGGAATAGCCTTTGCAGTCGGTTTCGGCAATCACATAGTGCTCCGGCCACGCAGAAACGTTGAAGGTTCTGGCATAACTGTCGAGCATCCCCAACATTGAGGGGGCAAACATGGAACCAAGATGCAACTGGCTTTCCTTATGGCAACAGGAACAAATACCTTCCAGCAGCAGCACAATTTTAGACTCTTCTTTTCTTGCGCCCAACTGATAAACCTCACCCGCCGCTAATGAAATGGGCACGCTGTAGGGGATCAGGGCCGAAAATATCTTATCAAAAGATGCGTACGGTTTTCCCTGACGCGCAAAGATGAAAGAGTGTAATGAATCATCATTATTATTCTCAATGTTCTCTAAATTCATTATCTATTCTTATTTAACAAATTAAGGGGAGCTTAATGTACGAATTACGAAAGTCAAAATCAATTAATTATAACTAACACAGGCTTATAGAATTTCTATATTAACTTAACCAGGATAATTCTTAACATCAAGAGTTAAAATACTTCACATAGCATGAAAAATATAATGACCCGAAAAACCGGGTCATTATTTACTCAGGCATTAAACAAAGCGACGTGGCGCTGCATAATATTCACGCATTTTATCCGCCAGCCAGCCGCCGTCTTCGCCATTAGAATGAATGGTGGTAATGCTGACGGTAGAGCCGCCGCCCCACAAAATGGAAAAGACATTGTATTCCGGCAGATTCAGCGCCTGCATTTGCCCCCAGTCGTAGCCTTTATCTTTGCGCAGGAACTCGCCCACGGTGGCCGCGCCATAGGTTGACTTGTTAAGCGCCGTATTCTGCAACAGAGAGGTGATCGCATCGACATTGCTGCCAATACGTTTATCTCCCATGAAGAACGTTCCGCCTGAAGCAAAATGCATTTCGCTGATTTTCGAGGTGCCCTCCTCCACTGTTGGCATATGCCCGCCGGGGATCTGCCAGAGCATGGCCGGTTTGTTCAGGCCTTTTGCCGCCTGTTTGACCATGCCGAGGTAGTTCATCCAGCAGGTGGCGTTCCAGCCGTAGTGGGCCAGCGCGTCCGGGCTGAAACAGTCGCGCTCGAATTTATCAAACGCAATGAAATCAGGCGTGTAGCTGCCGCTGTAAACGCCCAACTCATTAATAAAGTCGGCAATCTGTTTACCCTGGGCCGCAGGATCGGCATTGTCGCGCAGCACCCAGTCCGCCGTACCGGTGGACCAGACGTTGGTCTGCCAGCCGAAAGCGGCGTCCGGCGCAAATTGATGGACGATATAGTTTATCGCCTGGATATAACCGTAGAGATCGTCGCTGAATACCGGCAGCGTCGGGATGCTGTAACCCAGCAGCGGCGCGAGCGCCTTCACCGCGACCGCAAGCTGGGCGTTAACCTGCACGCTGTTTTTCTGCCGTACCGCCGTGTAGCCGTAAGGCTCCTGCTGGATGGCCCCGAGGAAATCCGGGTTCATCACGAACGTCGCCGGTACCGGATGCGTCTCATCTTTGTAAGACTGCGCGGCGCGGCACTGGGTAATAAAGTTACCGAAGTGGTTACGCAGCTTTTGCGTATCCTGCAAATCGCTTAACGCGCTGCCGCCGCTGGCGTTCGCGGTATAAACCACCATCACCGGCATGATCGGGCGACCCGCTTCTTTTTCGATCTGACGCACCAGCGGCACGGTTTTATGGATTGGCAGCAGGTCGTAATCGAGGAAACCGTCGCTGTTGAGATCCATTTCGCGGGCCGGGATCGGATCGCCGCCGCCGTCGAAACCATCATATTTAAACAGCGCGCTGAACGGCACGTCGCGGTAAAGATTGGCGGTATCCGCCGCGTTGACCGTGACGCCACCGTGGGCGACAAAATCCGGCCAGCCGCGAACCTGCAAAATAATCCCTTTTTCGAACGAAAGAGTGATCACGTTAATGCTTTGCATTAAGCGCAGGACGCTGGTGGTTTCACAGTGCCACAGCACGCCGTCACAATGCACATCCGCGACCTCAACGCTGTATTGCCCCGGCGCAACGCGCAGCGGGAACGCCTGCTGCTGGCTGTGACTTTCCAGCGTGACTAAATATTGATACTCCCCTTTTCCGGCTCCGCTACGCAGGCGATAGCGCTGGGCGCCGGCCCCTTTTGGTAATCCCAGCACGTTAGCCTTCACCTCAACAAAACCGGCGGTATTCGCGCTTTTTTGCTGATAGCCAACGCTGATGGCGGTGACGTGACCAGCCTGGGGGATCGCCACACCAGGCTGCGCAGGTGAGCTAATGGTCTGATTATTGATGCAGGTGGAAAGCAGACGAATTTCGTAGCGCTGACCGGCATTCAGACGGTTAAGCAGCGTAACCTCGCCGACGTTCAGCGCGACGGTGCGGGCGACGGTGTTATCACTGCCCCACAGTTCTGCACTGACCACGCCGCCTTCGCAGCCCGCGATATCCAGCTTCAGGCTCAGAGACGCGAACAGCACTACCGGCTGATACGCGATTTGTACCCGCTGGCTATCCTGCCCGGACGCGAGCGTGACGGTCAGCGTTTCTTTTACCGGGGCGATCTGCATATCATCATTTTGCAGCGTCGGCACAGAGATCTGGTGCTGACCCGCCGCGAGGTCGGTCACGACCAGCGTTTTTCCCCATTCGCCGGTGTAGTGCTTCACCGTACCGTCAGGGAGAGTGATATCGACGCCCGGCCGCAGATCCGTTTTCACCGCTTGCGCAGGCATAACCAGTTCAATTTTACCCTGCCGTCCCGGATCGCGGGCCAGCTGGGCGATAAGATCGTCAAAGACAATGGGCGTCTGGGTGGCAGAAAGATAAAAATCCAGTTCAGCGGTTTTGCCCGCGCCCAGCATCATCGAGCTGTCGTTGTTAATAATGATGCTATTTTTTTCGATCGGCCAGCCGCCGTCGCTGCCCAGTTTCACCGGCTGATTACCCAGCAGGCTGCCGCTGAACGGGCTGTAAGGATCGGGATGGGCACTGGCTTTGAAGGTGATTTGCAGCTTATTCAGATCAACAGAACGGGAATAGCCGTTTTTCAGGGTCAGGCGAACGCGCTGATACCAGCTAAAGGTGTTGATATCGCTGACTGACAGGGTGATCCCCTCTCCGCTCACGGGCTGCGGGGCGGGTTCTTGTGCTTCATCCGCAGGCTCTTCCGGTGTCGGGAGCGGTTGTTCTTCTTTATCTTCCGGCGCAGGGGCGGGCTTAATCTCTTCTTCTTTCTCATCCGCGACCAGCGCGATGCTCAGGTCAGAGAACGTCAGCGGGCAGCGCGTTGCCGCAAGGCTGAAGGAAAACGTCCCGCTTTTTCCTGGCTCCAGCAGCAGCGGTGCACGGTTATTAATGATCATTTCGTTGATGTCCAGCGCGCCCTTCGCGTGGGTGCTCAGCTTCACAGGAATGTTACCCTTCAGCGTGCCACCAAAATTGCCCCACGGATCGGGATGCCCCGTCGCCGTGAAACTGATTTTCGCGTGATTCATATCCACGGCGCGGGAGCCGTTATTGGTGAAGGTGAGCGTGACTTTTTGATACCAGCTCTGGCTATTGATCGCGCTGGTCTTGATTGAAATGGTCGACATCATAAATCCTCTATCCTTAGTGGAACAAAGCCCCGGTAAACCGGGGCTTTCCATTTACCTGTATCCTTTATACAAGGTGGTATTTGATTGATTAGTACGCGCCGAGGTCAGTCCAGGATTTGCCTGCACCGCAGTTCAGATCCGGCTGCTCGCCCTGGCACCACCAGTTCACCTGGTAGTTGTGGCCTTTCCAGCTAACAATCTCAAACGTACCCCAATTGGCACCGTAAACTTTGTTCTCATCCCACAGTGCGTAAGGCGCAGGTTTCGGCTCTGGCTGCGGTTCCGGCTGTGGTTCTGGCTGCGGCTCTGGCTGCGGCTCTGGCTGCGGCTCCGGCTGTGGTTCTGGCTGCGGCTCTGGCTGCACATCAGACATGGCAGGAACAGCGGTCAGCGTGAAGCGCTGCTGCGTTGACGGCTCACCCCAGCTATCACGAACAAACAGAGTGAACTGGAATTGCGTTTCAACCGTCACTTCCGGCACCTCGAACTCGATCACGGCTTTGGTCTTATCAGCAACGGTAATCGCTGCCGGTACGCCCCAGCTGAAGCTCAGCTCGTCTTTGTCTTCGTCAGAAGAGTTCGCGCCGGAAAGCTGTACGCGGGATCCGGCAACAACGCGCAGATCGATAGCCGCTTTCGGTGCATGGTTCACTTTTTCGCCTTCTTCTTCTTTTTCTTCTTTCTCATCAACGTTGATGCCTTCGAAGTAGAACGGCTCCATGTCGATAACTTCTTTGCTCAGTTCATAGCCCAGACCTTCACGCGCCGCGTTAACCAGCACGCCGTTGTCCTGATCGACAGTCCAGGTAAACACACCGCCCAGACCCAGTTTCGCTGCGTATTCGCCTTTTGCTTTCACGGTACGCGGGGTGTCCAGGGACATGAACAGTTTGGATTCCGGGTTGTACAGGTAGTCAGCGTCTGCTTTCTGGTCGGTGTAAACGTTGAAGCCGTTACGGCCTTTCTGGTTTTCCAGATCCAGGTAGTTGTAAATCACGTCGTACCATTCGTTGGTGCCGGATTCAAACGTACCGGTGGTGAAGCCTTCGCCCGCATTGTAGGAACCTTCCAGCGGAGAGAAGCTGGAGATTTCAGCGTTGCGACCGTTACGGGTGTAGCCTGCATAACCGATGTTGATACGCTCAGCCGGGAAACCGTCTGCCAGCAGGTGATCAACGATAGTTTCAACTGCCCAGCCGCCAGCGGTCAGCGCTTTCAGGTTGGTGTGGTGAGTCAGGGTTTCAGCCCACGGCGTACCGAAGAAGTCGTAGGTCATCACGTTGATGTAATCCATACCGGATTTCATCAGTTCTTTAACGCCAGCGAACTCAATGTTGGCAACCACAGCGGAGGCTGCGATGGAGATTTTCACGTCTTTGCGGTTAGCCGCGTCCAGCTGCTTACGCACTTCCGCGATCAGCAGAGCAAAGTTCGCGCCGTCTTCGGCACCGTAAGGGTTGCCCGCCGCTTCAACGTTCGGGTATTCCCAGTCCAGGTCCACGCCGCTGAACATCGGGAACTGTTTGAACAGTTTCACCACGCCTTTCGCGAAGGTTTTACGGGAAGCGTCAGAGGCCGCCGTTTCGTGGAAACCGTTACTCATGGTCCAGCCGCCGATGCTCATGGACAGCTCAAGGTTGTGGCCCATGCTTTTCGCTTTGGCCTGCAGATCGCGCATACCGCCGAGGAAGCCTTTGGTATTTGCCTGAGTGACGGTCTTCGGATCAACGTCCCAGCCGCTCTCAGTGTGACCCACGTTTTCGTAAGACTGGAAATCGCCCCACGGATCGAGGAAAGTCGGCTCGTATTTCACTTTGCCGCACAGTTCAGCCGCTTCTGCGACGACGTCACGCGCCATGCCGTCCACTTTATGGAAGCCAACGATGCCCACGAAGCCGACAACGATTTTGTCGTAGGCAGTCGGAGAGACGTTCATCAGATCGTAACCGCGACCACGGTTAGCAGGAACATCGTCGCCCTGCAGGCGAGAATCGTACTGGGACCAGTCAGTGAAGTAGCCAAACACTTTCGGTTTAGAAGCATCAGCTTTGTACTGGTTGTAGACCGGCTTAGCAACGCGGGCAGAAGTGTAGCTAAATTTGCTGTCTTCTGTTGCCGGGTTAAAACCGTCAGCAGCGTTGCTGGTTTCGGTCAGGGTATCGCCCTTAATAAGTTTGCTCTGAGCCATGATTAATTTCCTTTTAATTTAAATGTTGTCGCAGTTCGTTCTGCGGTAGCCATAATCCAACGGCAGCGTAAAAAGCGCTAATCACAAAGCATCACATCATCAGATGATACTCAAAATACCTATATATCGAGCAATTAGTGATAAACAAACCCGCATCACGCCAGTAATCACCGCAATAAAAACACAAGATAAGCGGAAATTAAAATGGGTATTAAATCTCACTAAACAGTCAGTTAAATACGGTTTAAAAAGGGTTGTTTTTCGTGATGCAGGCAAAGTTTTTGGCGTTCAGACAGCGAAAATCATCGACAGCCAATGGAATAAGCTGTTTCTCATAAATTAGTATTAGCCCACACCAAACAGGACGTAAATCTCTAAAGGACGACATAATGAAAACCTATATCATCAATAACAACTGCATCTTTAACGAACGGAATCACGAGTTAAGAAGCGTCTCAAACTCACTGGTCATCAAAATGACAGCGATGCGTGCGCGGTGCCTTAGCTTTATCATCGAAAATGCAGAAATGGAGGTAATTGAACGCCAGCAACTCACAACGGCGCTATGGGGAAGCCGTGGGAATTTTGTCAATGATGCCAATTTAACTCAGATACTTTATCTCATTCGTCGCGATCTGAAATCACTGGGTGTGAGTGATTTTCTTATTACAGTTCCGCGCAAAGGTATTCAGGTAAATAACCAGATCCCGGTAAAGGCCGTCACCAGACAAACAAAAAGTCGCTGGTTATCGCGTGCAACAATGCCAGTGAGAGCGATGCTTACCGCGACAGCTGCGGCACTGCTTGCCGTTGCCTTTTATTTAAATGCTCGTTAACAGGGAAGGAACAGGGAATGAATCCAGTAATTGATGGTATTTTAATGACCGAAGGTGGCTACACGAACAATCCGAAAGATCTCGGCGGCGAAACAAACTGGGGAATTACGGAAGCTACCGCCAGGGCGCAGGGTTATACCGGTGAGATGCGTGACATGACGCGGATGGAAGCCTATGACATTCTGGAAAAGAACTACTGGCTGAAACCGGGGTTCGATCGTATTTCCGAGCTGTCCTGGCCGATTGCATTTGAACTCTGCGACGCCGCCGTTAATATTGGTCCACGGCTGCCATGCACATGGTTACAACGCTGGTTGAACGTGCTGAATCGCGAACAGAAAAATTACTGCGATATCGTGGTGGATGGCAAAATTGGTGCCAAAACCATTGCGGCGTTAGAGGCTTATCTGAACTGGCGCGGAAATGAAGGAATGCATGTGCTGGTCGAAGCGCTGAATTGTAGCCAGGGAGCCTACTATCTCAACATCACTGAAGATAGATCGCAAAACGAAGAGTTTGTTTATGGCTGGATTAAAAACAGGGTAGCGTAACGTTTTTGCCGTATCCCATCAGAATAATAATAAGGCTCAAGGATGAGCCTTATAGAACTATTTGATAATTTTATTATCCTCGAGGATTTTTCTTACTTTGTCGCCAAAAAGTTTCAGGATTGGCGCAGCAAAAACGCCTCCCAGTCCTGCGGCCAATAAAACCATATTAAAGCTAAGCTCTTTCTCAATAGCTAAAGCACTTAACAAAAAACTGGTAAAACATGAAATAACGATCTGGGTCAGGCAACTCATTACGCTTTTGTTGGTGCCATGGGAAATTTTTTTCTTAGCTTTGAGAAGATAACTGACAAAACCGCCCCAGGCCCCTGTGGCAACGATGGTTAACAGTATCTCCATTTCCAGCAGTACAACTTCCGATGTTTCTAAGTGGTTTGGAATCGACATTTTAAACTCCTGTATCAATGTGAGTGACCAGGAATCTAAAGCAACCAGACGAAAATCAGTAGTCATAATCTCTCATCGAAAACCATTTCTTGTGATGACCTCTACAGGCGATCTGACTGGCGGCGGAATGAGGAAAGCGTTTGGAGCATAGTAACCAGTTCTTCAATTTCCGATCGTTTTGCGCTTTTTTTATGCCAGGAGGCATAAATATTCAGAGGTTTGAAGCTTAGTTCCGGCGGTGGCTGGAGCATTTTAATGGCGTAGCGACGCTGATTCTTATAAAAAAGCGCCAGCTTAAGCGGTATCAGGGCAATCAATGAGGTACGCTCAATGATACTGATAATGCCGCTAATAGAGTCACTGCGGTAACCTTTTTCACGAACGCCTTTATAATCGGCATCTTCAGGATGTAAATCGCTGTCATTGATCATCATCGGCGAAAAAACGCCCGACTGATACACGGCGTGACGTGCGGAATAAAAATTATGCAGCGTTAACTGCGAAAGCTCACTGTAGATGTGGTCGGTGCTGCAAATACATACAAAGGATTTGAAGCTATCAATCACCCGATATTCTGCGTTCGGATCAACCACTGGATCAGGATTAATAATGAGATCGCAATCGCCGACAATCAATCGCTCATGTATTTCTTTTTTATCCATATTTCTGGCAGAAAAATGATGCAGTGAAAATCGCTCAAAAATATCATCGTCATAAAGCTGAGACAGATAATAATTTTCAGCAATCTCACTGCCGAGAATGGTGATTTTACGCCCCTGACCGTTTTTCTTTTCCGGGATAAACGTGCCGCTAACCAGTTCCATCGCCTGACGGAAAGCGTTATGGATTTCCAGCGCTTTGGCCGTGGGGATCAGGCCGTCTTTACCCCTGACGAAAAGCTCTTCCTCGTAGAAGCTCTGTAAACGGGTCAGGGCAAGAGAAACCGCCGCTGGCGTTACGGATAATCGTTTGGAGGCTTTGCTGGCGCTGCCGGCCGATATAACAGCATCAAGCACTTTGATTAAATTATAATCAAAGTTCTTATTGGCACTTTTTCCTCCCATTCATTGCCAGCCTCTATTAATGAAAAAATGCAATATAGATAATACTGAAAAGAAAGCAAATAACAGTTTATAAAAATAGAAATAAATTATCAGAATGATGATGAGGATTATCCTATATACAATAAATATACAAAATCACCCGTCTAATCCAACATATATATTTAGCTAAACCAAAAATGATTTTTAATAAAACTTAAAAGATAACCATCAACAATGTCCGTTGAGGTCGCTGTAGCAAGTCGCTGTGGCGGGTGTAAGTGGCTGACAGGAGAAAGGAAAGTCTGGCGGCAAAGATAAAAAAAACCCGGAAATTGTTCCGGGTTTTTTATTAACATCAATGATATTAACGGGTTAAATCATCGAAGAATTTCTTCACGCCGTCAAAGAAGCTTTTCGAACGCGGGCTGTTATTTTCCCCGGTCGGACCGCCAAAGCTGTCCTGCAAATCTTTGAGGAGTTGCTTCTGCTTGTCGTTCAGGCCCACCGGCGTTTCAACCACAACGCGGCATAGCAGGTCGCCCTGCGCGCCACCGCGCACGGACTTCACGCCTCTCCCGCGCATACGGAACAGTTTACCGGTCTGGGTCTCGCCCGGCACTTTCAGCATCACGCGACCGTCGAGCGTCGGCACTTCAATTTCACCGCCCAGCGCCGCCATCGCGAAGTTAATCGGCACTTCGCAGTACAGGTTATTGCCTTCACGTTCGAAGATAGGATGCTGTTTTACCTGCACCTGAACGTACAGATCGCCTGCCGGTGCGCCGTGCTCGCCCGCTTCACCTTCGCCAGACAGACGAATGCGATCGCCGGTGTCCACGCCTGCCGGGATTTTAACCGACAGGGTTTTGCTCTTCTCAACGCGCCCGTGACCGTGGCATTTATGGCACGGATCTTTAATCAGCGTACCGCGTCCCTGACAGTGCGGACAGGCCTGCTGTACCGCAAAGAAACCCTGACGCATCTGTACCTGGCCGGAGCCGTGACAGGTTGGACAGGTTTGTGGCTGGGTGCCGGGTTTTGCGCCGCTGCCGTGGCAAACGTCACACTCTTCCAGCGTCGGAATACGAATTTCTTTGGTGACGCCACGCACCGCTTCTTCCAGCGTCAGTTCCATGTTGTAGCGTAAGTCAGCGCCGCGCGCTGCGCGCTGGCGACCACGACCGCCGCCAAAAATGTCACCAAACACGTCGCCGAAGATATCGCTGAAGTCCGCACCGCCGCCGCCAAAGCCGCCGCCACCGCCCATGCCGCCCTGTTCAAACGCAGCATGACCGTACTGATCGTAAGCCGCACGTTTCTGTGCGTCGGTCAGGATTTCATACGCCTCTTTAATTTCTTTAAATTTGGCTTCGGCGTCTTTATCACCCTGGTTGCGGTCCGGGTGATATTTCATTGCCAGGCGTTTGTACGCCTTTTTGATTTCGCGCTCTTCCGCTGTTTTGGAAACGCCCAAAATCTCGTAATAGTCTTGTTTCGCCATTTTCTTTTTCAGCCCCTAACATGCGAGCACGGGCGGAGAGGCTTACCTCTTCGCCCGTGGCAATCTCTATACACGTCATTCTTCAGGCTGCCCGTTGGCTACGCCACGAGCCAACCTGAATGATTTTGCGTATAACCCATTCAAAGGGCGATTATTTTTTGTCTTTTACTTCTTCAAACTCTGCGTCGACCACATCGTCGTCCTGCGCATTGTTTGCGGAAGCATCAGCGCCACCCGCCTGCTGCTGAGCGTGCTGCTGCTGGGCGATTTCCATCAGCTTCTGGGAAACCTGTGCCAGCGCCTGCATTTTGGCTTCGATATCCGCTTTGTCTTCGCCTTTCAGCGAGGTTTCCAGCGCGGTCAGTGCAGACTCAATTGCCGATTTGTCATCAGCCGGTAACTGCTCGCCCGCTTCTTCAACCTGCTTACGGGTGCTGTGCAGCAGATGATCGCCCTGGTTGCGGGTCTGTACCAGTTCTTCGAACTTACGGTCAGATTCCGCGTTCGCTTCGGCTTCGCGCACCATTTTCTGGATTTCATCTTCGTTCAGACCAGAAGAAGCCTTGATGGTGATCTTCTGCTCTTTACCGCTGTTTTTGTCTTTTGCAGACACGTGCAGGATACCGTCAGCATCGATGTCGAAGGTGACTTCGATTTGCGGCATACCGCGCGGCGCAGGCTGAATACCATCCAGGTTAAACTGACCCAGATCTTTGTTATCAGAGGCGCGTTTACGTTCACCCTGCAACACATGGATGGTGACCGCAGACTGGTTGTCTTCAGCGGTAGAGAACACCTGGCTGTGTTTAGTCGGGATGGTCGTGTTTTTGCTGATAAGCGCAGTCATCACGCCGCCCATGGTTTCGATACCCAGCGACAGCGGAGTAACGTCCAGCAGCAGAACGTCTTTAACTTCGCCGGTCAGTACACCACCCTGAACGGCAGCACCGATAGCCACGGCTTCGTCCGGGTTAACGTCTTTACGCGGCTCTTTGCCAAAGAACTCGGCAACTTTTTTCTGCACCATCGGCATACGGGTCTGACCGCCGACCAGGATCACGTCCTGCACGTCGGATACGGACAGGCCAGCATCCTGCAACGCCACTTTCAGCGGGTCGATAGAACGGTTAACCAGATCTTCAACCAGGCTTTCCAGTTTCGCACGCGTCACTTTGATGTTCATGTGCTTCGGACCGGTCGCGTCTGCGGTGATGTACGGCAGGTTGACGTCGGTCTGCTGGGCAGAAGACAACTCGATTTTCGCTTTTTCTGCCGCTTCTTTCAGGCGCTGCATTGCCAGCGGGTCGTTACGCAGGTCGATGCCCTGATCTTTCTTAAACTCTTCAACCAGGTAGTTGATCATGCGGCTGTCGAAGTCTTCACCACCGAGGTGAGTATCACCGTTGGTTGCCAGAACTTCGAAGGTTTTTTCGCCGTCAACGTCGTCGATTTCGATAATAGAGATATCGAAAGTACCGCCGCCGAGGTCGTAAACCGCGATAGTCCGGTTGCCGACTTCTTTATCCAGACCGTAGGCCAGTGCCGCAGCGGTCGGTTCGTTGATGATACGTTTGACTTCCAGACCGGCGATACGGCCAGCGTCTTTAGTCGCCTGACGCTGCGCATCGTTAAAGTAAGCCGGTACAGTGATAACGGCTTCAGTTACCGTTTCACCGAGGTAATCTTCCGCCGTTTTCTTCATTTTTTTCAGCACTTCGGCAGAAATCTGCGGCGGTGCCATTTTCTGGCCTTTTACGTCAAGCCATGCGTCGCCGTTGTCGGCAGCAATGATTTTGTACGGCATGATAGAAACATCACGCTGCACTTCTTCGTCCTGGAAGCGGCGGCCGATCAGGCGTTTAATCGCAAACAGGGTGTTTTGCGGGTTTGTCACTGCCTGACGCTTAGCCGGCTGACCAACCAGAGTTTCACCATCCTGAGTATATGCAATGATAGAAGGCGTGGTGCGATCGCCCTCGGCGTTCTCCAGCACACGTGCAGTAGTGCCATCCATAATCGCTATGCAAGAGTTGGTAGTACCCAGGTCGATACCAATAATTTTACCCATCTAAACGTCTCCACTAAAAATTCGGTCATCATGTGGTTGTGAACCTGTAATAAGGGCGAAACGTGCGGTTTCAACTACCTTAAATCGTTTTTTTTCAGGCTCACTCACTGCGGTTGAGTACAAGATGGGGTCGCCGCGCCTCGCATCAAGGGGGAAGGTGAAAAAAAAATTTGCCTGGCGGCGGCGATGCTGTCCAAAACGCCGTCTCCCGGCGGCCTTCATTGCGACCCATACCTTTATATTTCGTAGGCAAAAGCCCAAACATACTCATATAACTTTTGAAATAATCCGAAAGCATTGTCTGCTCATCGGCGCTTTACCCCGGCAGTTAAAATAAAAGGCTTTGTCTGAAGCCGCTAAAAAAGCCGGTAGCCCTCATCGGCGATAAATAATTATTAACGGTTCATTTTCTAAACACATTTTAAGCGGATAGTCGTCACAATGAACGTCACGTATTTGCAGGATAGCGATCTGAGTTTTCTTGAGCATTGCAATGAAGAACAATTAGCCCGGCTTGCCCGTTTATTAACCCACAATGAGAAAGGCAAGCCGCGCCTTTCCAGCGTGCTGCTGCGCAATGAGCTTTTTCTTTCGATGGAGGGCCATCCCGAACGCCATCGTCATAGCTGGCAACTCATTGCCGGAGAGTTACAGCATTTCGGCGGTGACAGCATCGCCAACAAACTGCGCGGCCACGGAAAACTTTACCGCGCCATTCTGCTGGATGTCGGCCATCGCCTGAAACTGAAAGCCGATAAAAAGCAGTCCACCTTTGAGATTGAACAGCGCCTGCTGGAACATTTTCTGCGTAACGCGTGGGAAAAGATGAATGACGAACAGAAAGCGGAATTTTTTGCCGCCGTTAAAATCAGGGTCGCCGAGCTGGAAGAGTTGCTGCCTGCGCTAATAAAGGATAAAAAACTTGCCGACGGCGTCGCGCATCTGCTTTCCGGGCAGCTTAACCGCATTTTGCGCACCCACGCGGCAATGAGCGTGATTGGACATGGCCTGATACGCGGCGCGGGGCTGGGCGGACCGGTAGGCGCTGCGTTGAACAGTGTTAAAGCCGTCAGCGGCACGGCCTACCGCGTCACCATTCCGGCCGTATTGCACATTGCCTGCCTGCGCAGAATCGTCGCCGTCCGACAGCCGTAATTCCTTCCTTTCCCACAGGGGTAAATATTTGCATTTTACCCCTGGTAGATCATAGACAGCCCCTATATGCCCGCTTATTATGCTGCGCCCTCCCGTTACGTCGGGGTCCTGGGCATATACATTTCACTATGAATTAATGAACTTGAGGAATTATGGGCAACACTAAGTTGGCTAATCCGGCTCCGCTGGGCTTAATGGGTTTTGGCATGACGACAATTCTGCTGAACCTGCACAATGCGGGCATTTTCCCCTTCGACGGCATTATTCTGGCAATGGGGATTTTTTACGGCGGTATCGCACAAATTTTCGCGGGCCTGCTGGAGTTTAAAAAAGGCAATACCTTCGGTTTAACCGCATTTACCTCTTACGGTTCCTTCTGGCTGACGCTGGTTGCCATTCTGCTGATGCCGAAAATGGGCCTGGCCGATGCGCCGAACGCGCAATTCCTCGGCGCATACCTCGGGCTGTGGGGCGTGTTTACCCTGTTTATGTTCTTCGGCACGTTGAAGGGCGCAAAAATGCTGTCGTTCGTCTTTTTAAGCCTGACCGTACTGTTTGCTCTGCTGGCTGTGGGCCACATTGGCGGTAATGAAGGCGTGATCCACATTGCAGGCTGGATTGGTCTGGTTTGTGGCGCGAGCGCGATTTATCTGGCAATGGGTGAAGTGCTGAACGAACAGTTTGGCCGTACCGTACTGCCGATTGGTGAAAAGCACTGATCGATTCTGCGGCGGGTCAGCCTGTGGCGACCCGCCGACACGATTCAGACCGCCGACCGTTATAACGTTTTCTCCCCGCTTCCCTCACGCAATACGATCCCCAGCGCAAAACCCACCAGCGACAATCCCAGAATATACCAGGCCGGAGCCATCGGTGAGACGCCCATCAGCATCGTCACGGCCACCGGCGTAAGTCCGCCGAAAATAGCGTACGCGACGTTGTAGGAAAACGAGATGCCGGTAAAACGTACCGCAGGCGGAAACGCTCTGACCATCACGCAAGGCACCGCGCCCACCACGCCGACGCACAGCCCCACCAGCCCGTACAGGATAAACAACTGTTCCGGGTGCGCACCGGAGAGGTGATAAAACATCCAGCTTGAAGCCGCCAGCAGCAGGCTGCCGATAATAAAGGTTTTGCTCGCGCCGAAGCGGTCAATCGCCAGCCCGGCAATCAGGCAGCCGAAACACAGCATAATGGTGGCAATACTGTTCGCCTGTAACGTCAGCGCAGGCGCAAAGCCGTACTGCTTTTGCAGCCAGACCGGGGACATCAGGATCACTACCACGATACCGGCGGAAAGTAGCCAGGTCAGCAGCATTGAGATCGCCACCGCCTTTTTATGCCGCAGAATCACCGATTTCACCGGCAGTTCCTGCGCCAGCACTTTGCGCTGCTGCATTTCCAGAAATACCGGCGTCTCCTGCAACCAGCGGCGCAGATACATAGCGATCAGCCCAAACGCTCCGCCTAACAGGAACGGTATCCGCCAGCCAACATCGTGGAGCGTCTGCGCACTCATCGTGGTATTAATAATGGTCGCCACCACCGAACCAAGCAGGATACCTACCGTCAGCCCGGCAGTCAGCGTGCCGCAGGCGATGCCCGTCCGCCGCGCCGGGACATGCTCGGCGACAAACACCCACGCCCCCGGCACTTCTCCGCCGATCGCCGCGCCTTGCAAAATACGCATGAAAAGCAGCAACAGCGGCGCGGCTAACCCCGCAGAGGCATACGTCGGCAGCAGCCCCATCGCCAGCGTTGGCAGCGCCATCAGCAGGATGCTAAGGGTAAACATCTTTTTGCGCCCGACCAGGTCGCCAAAATGCGCCATTACGATCCCGCCCAGCGGTCGCGCCAGATAACCGGCAGCGAAAATGCCGAAGGTCTGAACCTGACGTAGCCATTCAGGAATGTCAGCGGGAAAGAACAGATCCGCCATGACAGCGGCGAAGAACACGAAAATAATAAAATCATAAAACTCCAGCGCCCCGCCGAGGGCGGCAAGCGTCAGCGTTTTATAATCCTGGCGATTCAGAGGGCGTGTGTTGTTTGGCATAGGAAACCGGGCATTATCAGGCAGCGTGGGATTACGCGAGTGTAAATTAAAAATTACTATATCGTAAATAAAACGCCACTCCACCAACCGATTAACTCATGCCAGAAAACGGCGATATTCAGGAGATTATTTCGCGTATCGCACTTTTAGGGCGAAAGGCTGCTACCACCAGCGGATCGGTTTCGATATAGGGCCCGTCCAGTAGCTGTACACAATACGGTACACTTGCGAAAATCCCCGGTACCAGCGCCTTACCGCTGGCATCTTTCACGCCTTCCAGCGTCTCCTGAATGGACTTCGGCTGGCCGGGTAAATTGAGGATCAGCGCCTGTTTGCGGATCACCCCTACCTGACGTGAAAGAATGGCGGTCGGCACGAATTGCAGGCTGATTTGCCGCATTTGTTCGCCAAAGCCTGGCATTTCACGGTCGGCAATTGCCAGCGTCGCGTCCGGCGTGACGTCACGACGCGCCGGACCGGTGCCGCCGGTAGTCAGCACCAGGTGACAGCTCATTTCATCCACCAGCTCACAGAGCGTCTGCTCAATGATGTTTTGCTCATCCGGGATCAGGCGCGTTTCGATTTCAAAAGGCGTGGTTAAGGCTTTCTCCAGCCAGGCTTCCAGCGCGGGAATGCCTTTATCCTGATAGACGCCGCTGGAGGCGCGATCGGAGACAGAAACGAGGCCAATGCGTAATGTATTCATGGTTTTTCCGTTAATCAGTACCGTTTAGCGGAATAATACGGGGAATTGCGCAGAAGCTCTACTGACGGGGGACAACCTGCGAGGAACAGACGCCACAAGAAGGGAATAAAAAAGGCCGGTATTGCTACCGGCCTCGTTGATTACAGCAGATCGCCGATCATTTTTTCCAGTTTTTCCTGGTCAACGGCAAACTTGCGGATGCCGTCCGCCAGTTTATCAACCGCCATCGGGTCCTGGTTATGCTGCCACAGGAATTCCGCTTCGGTGATGCGTTCCGGGCGCGCTTTCACTTCACCGCTGAACGACAGCTTACGCTCGATAGTCCCTTCGCTTTCTGCCAGCTCTTTCAGCAGCGCAGGTGCGATGGTCAGACGGTCGCAGCCCGCCAGCTCAAGGATTTCGCCGAGGTTACGGAAGCTTGCGCCCATGACCACGGTTTCATAGCCGTGCTGTTTGTAGTATTCGTAGATTTCAGTAACGGAAACCACGCCCGGATCTTCAGCAGGTGCGTACTCTTTCTTGTCAGTATTGGATTTGTACCAGTCAAGAATACGGCCCACGAACGGGGAGATCAGGTAAACGCCCGCTTCCGCACAGGCACGCGCCTGGGCAAACGAGAACAGCAGCGTCAGGTTACAGTTGATGCCTTCTTTTTCCAGCTGCTCAGCGGCACGAATGCCCTGCCAGGTTGAAGCCAGCTTGATCAGAATACGATCGTTGCTGATGCCTGCGTCGTTATAGAGCTTAATCAGGCGTTTCGCTTTAACGATAGACGCTTCGGTGTCGTAGGAAAGACGCGCGTCCACTTCGGTAGAGATGCGGCCCGGCACCAGTTTGAGAATTTCCAGACCAATGTTAACCGCCAGTTTGTCGCTTGCATCAACAATCTGCTGCGCGCGATCGCTGCTCTGGCTACGCGCCCAGGTCACGGCGTCGTCGATCAGTTTACGGTATTCGGGAATTTGTGCTGCGCCAAGGATCAGAGAAGGGTTAGTTGTGGCATCCTGCGGCTGATACAGCTTCATTGCCGCGATATCTCCGGTATCAGCCACTACGGTGGTGTACTGACGCAGAGAGGTCAATTTATCCGTCATAATAGTGTTTCTCTTTAAACAGCTTGTTAGGGGGATGTAACCGGTCTGCCCTGATAATATCACGCCCCACCCTCAGCGCAACCGCAGACAGTGTATGGTAAACTCCGCGAATTCATTACCCGCGCGGTAACAGTTTTTTAAAAAAGTGGTAGCGCTTACACGAGCGCACCGGCATAAACAAGAGGACGTTTAATGCCTGATTTTCTACGGTTTATGAGCGATATCATCTGGAATTCTGTGATGATTTACCTGCTGGCAGGTGCGGGTATCTGGTTTACCTGGCGCACAGGATTTATCCAGCTTCGCTATCTCCGGCATTTTGGCAAGAGTCTGAAAAATAGCGTGACGCCCCAGCCGGGAGGACTCACGTCTTTCCAGGCGCTGTGCACCAGTCTTGCCGCTCGCGCAGGCAGCGGCAATCTGGTGGGCATCTCGCTGGCCATTACCGCAGGCGGTCCGGGGGCCGTTTTCTGGATGTGGATATCAGGGCTAATGGGTATGGCGATCTGTTTTGCCGAATGCTCACTTTCGCAGCTCTATAAAGAACGCGATGCACACGGGCAATTTCGCGGCGGCCCGGCGTGGTACATGGCGCACGGCCTGGGAATGCGCTGGATGGGCGTGCTGTTTTCACTTTTTCTGCTGCTCTCCTACGGCCTGGTATTTAACACCATTCAGGCCAATTCCGTTGCCCATGCCATGAGCTATGCGTTCTCCGCACCCGCGCTGATGACCGGTATAGTGCTGGCCGCGCTGGTTTTTCTCACAATCATTCGCGGGCTGCGAGGCATCGCCAGGCTGATGCAATGGCTGGTGCCGCTGATGGTGGTCCTGTGGGTGCTCACCAGCCTGCTGATCAGCGCCTGGCATATTACGGCGCTTCCCGGCACGGTGGCCGCTATCGTCAAAAGCGCCTTTGGCTGGCAAGAAGCGGCGTCAGGCGCGGCGGGTTATACGCTGAGTCAGGCGCTGACCAATGGCTTTCAGCGCGGAATGTTTTCCAATGAGGCGGGATTAGGCTCTACTCCCAATGCCGCTGCGGCTGCCGCTTCCTGGCCTCCGCATCCGGCGGCGCAGGGGATCGTGCAGATGATCGGCGTTTTCAGCGATACATTTATTATTTCCACCTGTAGCGCGCTGATTGTGCTGCTTGCCGGACACCATTCCGTTGACGCCTCGCTGGAGGGGATTCAGCGCGTTCAACATGCGATGGTGATGCTGATTGGCGAGGCTGGCGCGGGTGTGGTGGCGGTGGCGGTGGCGCTGTTTGCCTTTACCTCCATCGTCGGAAATTATATCTACGCCGAAAATAACCTGATTTTCCTGCGATTTGATACCCGCTTTACCCGCTGGATGCTGCGGATCGTTACGCTGCTGATGATCATTGCGGGTTCGCTGATCGGCTTTCCGGTGGTGTGGCAACTGGCGAATATCACGGTAGCGCTGATGGCGATGACCAATCTGACCGCGATTTTGCTGCTGTCGCCGGTGGTGCAGTTGATTGCCAGCGACTATTTGCGCCAGCGCAAGCTCGGCGTGCGTCCGGTGTTCGATCCCCGGCGCTATCCCGACCTCCAGCTTATGCCCGGCGCGTGGGATGATGTGCCAAAACTTTAGTGCGTCAATCGCAGCCATCGCCCACTTCGGCGCATTTTTTTGCTACAGTGCGGGCAACATTTGCCGCAAGGATTAACTATGCTGATTCTGATCTCTCCTGCAAAAACGCTGGATTACCAAACTCCGCTGGCGACCACGCGCTATACCCTGCCTGAGCTGCTGGATCATTCGCAGCAGCTGATCAAAGAAGCGCGGAAACTGTCGGCACCGCAAATCGGTAAGCTAATGAGCATCAGCGACAAACTCGCCGATCTGAACGCTACCCGCTTTCACGACTGGCAGCCCGATTTCACCCCGGACAACGCCCGCCAGGCCATTCTCGCCTTTAAGGGCGATGTGTATACCGGCTTGCAGGCGGAAACGTTCAGCGAGGCGGATTTTGACTTCGCCCAGCAGCATTTGCGGATGCTTTCAGGATTGTACGGCGTGCTGCGTCCGCTGGATCTGATGCAGCCATACCGGCTGGAGATGGGTATTCGCCTGGAGAACGCGCGCGGGAAGGATCTTTATCAGTTCTGGGGTGAGATAATTACTGAACACCTGAATCAGGCGTTAAAGGCGCAGGGTGACGACGTGGTGATAAACCTGGCGTCGGACGAATATTTTAAATCGGTAAAAAGCAAAAGCCTGCACGCGCAGATCGTCAAGCCGGTGTTCCTTGATGAGAAAAACGGCAAGTTTAAGGTGATCAGCTTCTATGCGAAAAAAGCGCGCGGCCTGATGAGCCGCTATATCATTGAGCATCGCCTGACCAAACCGGAACAGCTCACACAGTTTAATAGCGAAGGCTATTTCTACGATGCGTCAGCGTCCGGTGAGGGCGAGCTGGTGTTTAAACGTCACGAGCAGTAAAACATCATTAACGATGGCGCATTTCCGGTCCCGGCCCACGGTCGGGCTCCGGGCGGCGGTCGTCACGACGATTCTGGTGACCATCGCGCGGCTGCCAGTGATTTTCGCGCCAGTCATAGTGCTTCTGCCACCAGCCGTGGTCGCGCCAGTGTCCGCCGTCCCAGTACTGACCGCGATCGTCACGATCACCAATTTGCAGTTTTACCGCCGGGATCAGGGTAATTTCAGCCGCCTGCACAGCGAGCGGAGTGACCAGCATCATCGAAAGTGCAAGAAAGAGAGGTTTCAACATAGGTGACTCCTGTTTCATCATTGCCCGTTATGGGCCGATGCAAGTAGCTTACGCAATGTGAACACCGGTTGTTATTCTCCGCAATCCTAATATCTAAGTACCCGCATTTATTGGGAATTCCTCCATTTTCCCTGCTATTTCTCTCCTTATTTTCTCCGTATTCAGGCGTAAAAAAACCGGGGTTTCCCCCGGCTGAAAATTATCTTATTACGCGTGGCGCATCATCAACTGACGCAGCGCGGAAAAATCGGCTGGCAGGCTATGCGACAACAGCGGCAGATCGGCGCGATCTGCCAGCGCTTTGGGCAGCGGCAGGGCTTCGCTGAGGATCTCTTCCACGCTCTCTTTAAACTTCGCCGGATGCGCAGTGCCAAGGAATAAACCGTATTCGCCCGGTTTGAGCTGGTCACGCAGGGCGCGGTAAGCAATCGCCGCGTGCGGCTCGGAAATATAGCCCAGCCCCTGTAACTCACGCATCGTGGCTTTGGTGGTGTCATCGTCGACGGCCGCGTAGCCCAGTTCGTTCAGACGCCAGATTTTACGGCGGAAGATTTCTTCCACGCGCGGCCAGTTGTTTGGCTGGCTGACATCCATCGCGTTGGACAGCGTCGCCCGGGTCGCATTCGGCTCCCATTTGCCACCGTGAAGAAAACGCGGCACGGTGTCGTTAGCGTTGGTCGCGGCAATGAACCGTTTCACCGGCAGGCCGAGAGACTTCGCCAGCAACCCCGCCGTCAGATCGCCGAAGTTACCGCTCGGCACCGAAATCACCAGTTGATTACGCGCTTCCTGCGGCAGTTGCGCCACCGCCTCAAAGTAATAGCAAATCTGCGCCAGCAGACGGCTGATGTTAATCGAGTTGGCGGAGTTAAGCCCCAGCGCCAGCTTCAGTTCTTCATCGTCAAACGCCTGCTTAACCAGCGCCTGGCAGGCATCGAAATCGCCGTCAATCGCCACGGTTTCAATGTTGCCACCGAGGGTGCAGAACAGTTTTTCCTGTAACGGGCTGATTTTGCCGCGCGGATAGAGGATCACCACCCGCACGTTCGGCAGACCGTAAAAGGCGTGCGCCACGGCGGCCCCGGTATCCCCTGAGGTCGCGGTCAGGATCGTTACCGGCTTGTCGCCGCTGATGTGCGTCAGCATCTGCGCCATAAAGCGCCCGCCGAAGTCTTTAAACGCCAGCGTCGGGCCGTGAAACAGTTCCAGGCAGCCCACGTCTTCCGTTACCGGTTTAACCGGGGCCGGGAAAGCGAACGCCGCACGCACGCGCTCTTCAAGCTGTTCCTGAGGGATTTCATCACCAATAAAGGCATTGAGGATTTTGGCACTGCGGCTGACAAAATCCTGCGCCAGCATGTCATCGATTTCGGTCAGGCTGAACTCTGGCAGATCGTGCGGAAAGAACAGCCCCTGATGTTTGCCCAGCCCTTGCGTGATGGCCTGCGCAAAGCTGACCTGTTCGTTATGATCTTTTAGGTTATAGAGTTTCATTAGTTATCCCACTACTCGTGCGCCTGCCGTGTCCAGCTGGCAAATATGAACAAAGCCTTCCTGATTTTGCAGATAGTATTTACCGAGCCAGTCCGCCACGCGCTGCGCGGTGTCCGGTTTGTCACACAGCGCGAACAGCGTCGGGCCGGAGCCGGAAATACCGCAGGACAGCGCGCCAATTTCCGCCACCGCCTGACGCGCTTCGTTGAAGCCCGGCAGCAATCTGGCGCGGTACGGCTCTGCAATCACATCTTTCATCAGTTTCGCCGCCAGCAATGGCTGGCGGGAATAACAGGCGTGAATGAATCCGGCCAGATGACGACCGTGCGCGATGCAGTCCTGGCGGCGATACTGCGCAGGGAGGATCGCGCGCGCTTCGGCGGTTGACACCACAATGCCCGGATAGGCCAGCACCCACAGCCACTCATCAAAGCCTGGCACCTGCTGGCTGATAATGCCGTTTTCTTCGATCATCAGTTGCATCCCGCCGAGATAACAGGGCGCGACGTTATCATAGTGAACGCTGCCGGAAATACGGCCTTCCAGTTCGCCCATCAGCGCCAGCATCCGGGTTTCATTCAGCGGTTTGCCACAGTGTTCGTTCATGGCGACCAGTGCCGCCACCACCGAACAGGCGCTGGAACCCAACCCGGAGCCAATCGGCATATTTTTTTCCAGCGTCATGGTCACCGGCACGGTTTTACCGATCTCCTGGCAGAACCGTTCCCAGCACTGCCAGACGATGTTTTCCCGCGGCTCTGCGGGCAGCTTGCTGGCGAAACGGCCGATATTATTGACGCTGAAGCGCTCTGCGGCTTCCACCGAAACGGTATCGCCCAGCAGCGAACCGTCAACGGGCGTGACCGCCGCCCCCAGCACGTCAAACCCGACGCTCATATTGGCGCTGGAAGCCGGGGCATAAACTTTAACCATGTTAAACTCCTAACTTCCATGACAGGGTGCGCAGCAGATCGGCAAAAACACCGGCTGCCGTGACGTCGTTGCCCGCGCCGTAGCCGCGCAGCACCAGCGGCAGCGGCTGGTAATAATGGCTGTAGAAAGCCAGCGCGTTCTCGCCGTTTTTCACTTTATACAGCGGATCGTTACCGTCTACTTCGGCGATTTTCACCCGGCACACGCCGTCTTCTTCGATATTGCCAACATAACGCAGAACGTTGCCTTCATCACGCGCTTTTGCCACGCGGGAGGCAAAGCTGTCGTCAAGCTGCGGCAGACGCGCCATAAAATCGTCGGTGTCGCCGCTGGCGTCAAAGCTCTGCGGCAGGACGGATTCAATGACGATGTCGCTCAGTTCCAGGCTGCGCCCGGTTTCACGTGCGAGGATCAGCAATTTACGTGCGACGTCCATCCCGGAAAGATCGTCACGCGGGTCCGGCTCGGTATAGCCCATATCACGCGCCACGCGGGTGGCTTCCGACAGGCTCATGCCTTCATCCAGCTTGCCAAAAATAAATGACAGCGAACCGGAAAGAATGCCGGAAAAATGCTGTAGCTCGTCGCCAGCATTGAGCAGGTTTTGCAGGTTTTCGATGACCGGCAGACCCGCGCCAACGTTAGTATCGTAGAGGAATTTACGTCGGGAATGCCCCGCCGCGTGGCGTAACTGGTGGTAGTAATCCATCGATGAGGTATTGGCCTTTTTGTTCGGCGTGACCACATGGAAGCCTTCGCGCAGGAAGTCGGCGTACTGATCGGCAACCGCCTGGCTGGAGGTACAATCGACAATCACCGGATTCAGCAAATGGTACTCTTTCACCAGGCGGATCAGGCGGCCCAGATTGAACGGCTCTTTTGCCTCTGCCAGTTCGCTGTGCCAGTTTTCGAGATTCAGGCCGTGGACGTTGGTCAGCAGCGCTTTTGAATTCGCCACTCCACACACGCGCAGATCGATATGTTTGCTCTTCAGCCACGCCTGCTGGCGTTTGATTTGCTCCAGCAGCGCACCGCCTACGCCGCCTACGCCAATGAGGAACACCTCAATAACCTGGTCGGTATTGAACAGCATCTGGTGCGTTACGCGCACGCCGGTCGTGGCATCGTCATTGTTCACCACCACCGAAATGGAGCGTTCAGAAGAGCCCTGGGCGATCGCCACAATATTGATATTGGCACGGGCCAGCGCCGCAAAGAACTTCGCGGAGATACCGCGCAGAGTGCGCATTCCGTCGCCAACCACTGAAATGATCGCCAGCCGTTCCATAATCGCCAGCGGCTCCAGCAGCCCTTCTTTCAGTTCCAGATAGAATTCATCGCCCATCGCCCGCTGCGCCCGCGCGCAGTCGGCCTGCGGTACGCAGAAGCTGATGCTGTATTCGGAGGAAGACTGGGTAATCAGCACGACCGAGATCCCGGCACGGGACATGGTGGCAAATACACGCGCCGCCATCCCGACCATGCCTTTCATGCCCGGGCCGGAGACGTTAAACATCGCCATATTATTCAGATTCGAAATGCCTTTTACCGGCAGGCCGTCTTCGTCACTGCTGGCCCCGATCAACGTTCCCGGTGCCTGCGGATTACCGGTGTTTTTAATCAGACAGGGGATCTGGAACTGGGCAATCGGCGCGATGGTGCGCGGATGGAGAACTTTCGCGCCAAAGTAGGACAGCTCCATGGCTTCCTGGTAGGACATGGATTTCAGCAGCCGCGCGTCCGGTACCTGACGTGGGTCGCAGGTGTAAACGCCGTCAACGTCGGTCCAGATCTCACAACAGTCAGCGCGCAGGCAGGCGGCCAGCACCGCCGCTGAATAGTCTGAACCGTTACGGCCCAGCACCACCAGCTCGCCCTTTTCATTTCCGGCGGTAAAGCCCGCCATCAGGATCATATGGTCAGCCGGGATGTGGCTGGCGGCGATGCGGCGCGTGGATTCGGTAATATCGACGGTGGATTCGAGGTAGTGCCCGACCGCCAGCAGTTTTTCGACCGGATCGATCACCGTGACCTGGTGACCGCGTGCCTGTAGCAGGCCCGCCATGATCGCAATAGAGAGTTTTTCACCCCGGCAGATGAGCGCCGCATTGACGCTGTCCGGACACTGGTGAAGCAGGCTGATGCCGTGCAGCACGTGCTTAATCTGCGCAAATTCCTGTTCAACGAAGGTTTTCAGCCGGGCGAGAGGAAAGCCTGGCTGGACGTCGGCAAGACCGTGAAGCAGTTCGGCGAAAATACGTTCGGCATCGCTGATATTGGTGAGGGCATCCTGTCCACCAATGGTTTTCTCAATCATCGCCACCAGGTGGTTAGTGATTTTTGCCGGGGCAGAAAGGACGGTTGCCACCTGCCCCTGCCTGGCATTGCTCTCAAGAATATCGGCAACCCGCAGAAATCGTTCTGCATTTGCCACGGATGTACCACCAAACTTCAACACTCGCATGATTGTGACCCCTTGATTTTTCCCCGAAAAAAAAGCCCGCACTGTTCAGGTGCGGGCTTTTTTCTGTTTTTCCTGTACGCGTCAGCCCGCACCGTTACCTGTGGTAATTGTGATGGTGGTAATGATGGTTGTGCTGATGCGGATCATGATGTTGTGTGCTCTGTATTATTTATCTGTCTGTCGTGTCTACCTTATTGGTTAAAGTATCTGCCCGCTTAAGTCAACGAATTTTTAAATTGGTCACATTTCATCCGTGCTGTGTATATCACCACAGGACGGATGATTTTCAACTTATCCGCGCGATCTGCACTTCGGGAAACAGAACATTTAACTGGAAATAACACTTATTACAGAACTTTATTTATCGAGCTTTTTTTCGATATCATGGAGTAAACGATGCAGCATTGCCGTATCGCGCTGTTGCAGGAGGCCAATCCGTTGCTGGAGCCAGTCGGCTAATTTTTCATCATCTGCTACGTCCAGCTTTTGCAGCAGCGCAGAAACGCGCACGCGTAGCGCCTGGAGCTGATTTTCATCACTGACGGCGGGCTGAATGGCGCGTTGTTGTATTAACGGCGCTAATTGATAGCAGAAGACCATTACCGCCTGACCGAGATTCAGCGAGGGATAATCCGCTACCATCGGCACCCCGGTGAGGATATCCGCCAGCGCCAGCTCTTCATTACTTAACCCGGAATCTTCACGACCAAACACCAGCGCGGCGCGCGTCAGCCAGCCCGCTTTTTCTTCCAGCAGGGGCGTCAGCTCTGCGGGCGTGGCGTAGTAATGAAACTTCGCCCGACTGCGCGCGGTGGTGGCAACGGTGAAATCCACATCGTGCAGCGCCGCCTCAAGCGTCGGGTAAGTGCTTATATTATCCAGAATATCTGCGGAACCGTGGGCGACCCAGCGGGCAGCGGGTTGCAGATGGGCGTCGCTGTCTACAATGCGCAGCTCAGTAAAACCCATGGTTTTCATCGCCCGCGCCGCAGCGCCAACGTTCTCTGGCCTTGCCGGTGCGACCAGTACGATTGTTAAATGCATGTAACTCTCTTATTGATCAGTTTGCGATATGGACAGCTTTGCGCAGACTTATTTCGCTTCACGAATTTACAAAATTGCAACAAGCATCACTCTCGTCGCGTTTACGCATAGTTAAAAGACGCTACACTGTTTTAATGTGTCCGATGGATGTAGTATGTTAACAGAACATGCTTATCCCCATGTTTACTATTAATATTTATATTTTGTATGTATTGGGCACCATAAATTCATCAAACTTATAAGTTATCATGAGCAACTTGTTGAGTTGTTGAAAGATTGTGATTAACGCTAGCATTTGGCTGCATGAATTTCATCAAAATGTTAACGTGCTACAATTGAACTTGATATATGTCAACGAAGCGTAGTTTTATTGGGTATCAGCTGTCTCCTGCCCTGTTATGTCGCTGTTAAAATGGTTAGGATGGCAGCCGTTTTGACACTGTCGGGTATCAGAGGGAAAGTACCCAGACCAAGCTAATGATGTTGTTGATGTTGATGGATTCACACGAGTCGTTCAAGTTACATTCAGGCGGCAAAGCTTTACGCCCCCTGGAGCGATGACCAGCGCATAGACGCAGCCAGCGCAGAAGCAGCCTGAGGGATAAGTGGATGGTGCATCAAAAACGCAATTACGTACTTTAGTCTTGTTATGCTGCGCATGTTAATTTTCGACATGCATCAGCCAGGTCAGGGACTTTTGTACTTCCTGTTTCGATTTAGTTGGCAATTTAGGTAGCGAACCATGCAGATCCCGCACATTCTTATCGTTGAAGACGAGTTGGTAACCCGCAACACGTTGAAGAGTATTTTCGAAGCGGAAGGTTATGATGTTTTCGAAGCGACCGATGGCGCAGAGATGCATCAAATTCTTTCTGAGTATGACATCAACCTGGTGATTATGGACATTAACTTGCCGGGTAAAAACGGCCTGCTGCTGGCGCGTGAACTGCGCGAGCAGGCGAACGTAGCCCTGATGTTCCTGACCGGTCGTGATAACGAAGTGGACAAAATTCTCGGTCTGGAAATCGGCGCTGATGACTACATCACCAAACCGTTTAACCCCCGTGAGCTGACGATCCGCGCCCGTAACCTGCTGTCGCGCACCATGAATCTGGGTACGGTGAGCGAAGAGCGTCGCAGCGTAGAAAGCTACAAATTCAACGGCTGGGAGCTGGATATTAACAGCCGCTCGCTGGTAAGCCCTAATGGCGACCAGTACAAGCTGCCGCGCAGCGAATTCCGCGCCATGCTTCACTTCTGTGAAAATCCGGGCAAAATTCAGTCGCGTGCTGAACTGCTGAAGAAAATGACCGGACGTGAACTGAAGCCGCACGACCGCACCGTAGATGTGACGATTCGCCGTATTCGTAAGCACTTCGAATCCACGCCGGACACGCCGGAAATCATCGCGACCATTCATGGTGAAGGTTATCGTTTCTGTGGCGACCTGCAGGAATAACCCCCAAAAAAAAGCGGCGCAATGCGCCGCTTTTTTTATTTCCAGATCCTTAACGCCTCTTCGTCCACATCAGGTTTTACCTCTTTCTTCGGTCTGCGGGCGCAGGTGTGCCAGTCAACGTTTTTGGTCAGCAGCATCATTGCACTCAACGCGACAAACAGTACGCCGCTCCCCAGCAGCAGCGCATTATCTTCCGATCTCAGCAGCAGCCACATCACGCCGTCCAGCGCCAGCAGAGAGCCGGTAAACGCCAGACTGTTACGCCAGCCTTTAAGGACTGCTTGTAAATAAATGAGCATGACGATGGCCCCGGCAAAACTGGCGCTGATCCAGGCAGCGGTAAAACCAATGCGTTCCGAAAGCGCCAGTAAAATCAGGTAGAACATCACCAGAGACAAACCCACCAGCAGATACTGCATCGGGTGCAGGCGCAGCGACGTCAGGGTTTCAAATACAAAGAACGCCATAAAGGTCAGGCCGATCAGCAGAATGGCATATTTGGTCGCCCGGTCGGTGAGCTGGTATTGATCGGAAGGCGTGGCGATATTCACGCTAAATGCGGGCAGCGCGCGCCAGCGTTCGCTCATACCCTGCGTAAATCGACTGTCGAGGTTATTGGCAAACCACGAGCTTTGCCAGTGCGCCTGAAAACCGCTCTGCGTGACTTCACGCTTCTCCGGCAGAAAATCGCCCATGAAGCCCGGATGCGGCCAGTTGCCGACCAGTGACAGTTCGCTGTTGCGCCCTACCGGGACCAGCGCCAGTTCGCCGGTTCCCGTCAGGCTTAAGGAAAGTTCAACGCTCAGCTTTTCATCAAGGGTGCGGGAGGGCAACGGGATATGCAGCCCCTGCTCATCATTGAGCAACATACCGGGGCCGGGTTCCACATTAAACGCCTCCCCGTTCACTTTTGCCGGTGCCACCCGGCCAATACCGCGCGCATCGCCCACGCTCAGGACGATAAAGGGATCGCCCGCAATGCTGCCTGCCCGGGTAATCTCACTCAGCCGGGCCGGATCGAATTCGGCTTTAAGGGAGAAATCGCCGTGCCAGACCTTACCGTCATAAATGCCGATCTGCCGCGTTTCGATCTCCTGATTGCCTTTGACCACCAGCGATTCCGGCAGCCAGTAATACAGATTGGTGCGTTTCTCGTTAACTTTCTGCTGCGTGCCGTCATCGTTCTGGCGGATAACGGTGTACATCTCAGTTACCGGGATCGCAATCAGCGGCCCGACCACCTTCTGCGAGCCGCTGGTGCTTTGGCGCAGCGAGGCTTCGACATCGTCACGGTAACTGGCACGCTCGCTGATAACGTTATGCAGCAGCATCAGCGGGATCAATAGCAGGACCATGCAGCCGAGCAGAGTCAGGACTTTAATAAAAATGGGTGATTTCAACATAGCGTTCTCCTCTGATAGTGCGCAGAGCGTAGAACGGCTATGTGTGGACAGTTTGAAGCTATGTGAAGCGACGGTGAAGTGTCAGCGTGGCTTCTACTCCGTTCGGGGAAGCATTCTTCAACTGGACGGTTCCGCGATGCAGACGCGCGACTTCACGCACGAATGCCAGCCCGAGGCCGCTGCTTTTCTGTCCGTTTTCACGCGGCAGGGAATAGAAACGCTCAAAAATGCGCTCAATGGCGTAGTCAGGAATGCCGCTGCCGTTATCGGTGACGCGGATCAGCACACTGTCCTGCACCGCCGTCGCAGTCAGGGAAATCACGCCGCCCGGCGGGGTAAAATCGATGGCGTTATCCAGCAGGTTACCCAGCGCTTCTTCCAGCAGTTCTTCCTCGCCAGCCACCTGCAAATCGTTGTGATCCACCCGCAGTTCGAGGTTTTTCTGACTTAGCTGGACCGTGCGCGAGGCGTCCAGCCGGGCAAAGAGATCGCTGACCGCCACCGGAGCAAGCACGATCTCCAGGCGGCTTTCGACCCGCGCCTGGAGCAGCAGTTTTTCCACCAGCGCCTGCATCCGCGCATTTTGCGCCAGAATATTGCCGGTAAAACGCGCGACCACCTCCGCGGGCGGGCCTTCGCGCAGAATTTCAGCCGCCCCGCGAATGGCGGCCAGCGGACTTTTCAGTTCATGCGTCAGGGCGTAAACGTAGTGCTCGATGTAGTTCTTTCCTTCGAGCTTAATGCGCATACTCTCCAGCGCGCTCGCCAGCCTGCGCAGTTCACTGCTGCCGACGTCTGGCAGCGGGATCGGCTGGTCTCCGCTGACGGAATCCGCGTAGCGCACCAGTTTGCCGATAGAGTGGTTGATCCACCAGACCATCATACCGCCGATCAATAGCGCAATCCCCAGCAACGCGCCGCCAGCCCACAGGATGCGGCGCTCGCTGCGTTTGATGACTGGCGTCATGGTATTATTCGCTTTGCCGACGCTCAGCACGCCGAGGATATGCCCGTTAGCGATCACCGGCGCGGCAACGTACATCACCGAGCTTTCAGGACGATCAGGATCGGCAAGAGTACTACGCGCGCCGTATTGACCGCGCAGGGTCAGCCAGACGTCATTCCAGCGGGAGTAATCCTGCCCCACAGCGAGCCCGGCGGAGTCAAAAATCACTTTGCCCTGCCGATCGGTCAGGTAAATGTGATACTCGTTGCGAACTTTATTGATCCCACTGATGCTGGCGTTAATCGGCTGAAAGCGCAGTTCATTAAAGGCTTTTGCCAGCCTGCCGTCCTGAACGTGGCCGGAAAGCAGATCGTCTTTCGCCACTTCCGCCATCAGCGTGGCGGTGTCGATGAGCGTGCCTTCCATGGCGCGACGCACGCCAGGCTTCACTTCCTGCACGAAAATGGCAAACACAAACCAGCCCGCGACGGCCACAATCAGGAAGTAGCCCAATAAAAGCCGCATTCCCATGCGCATCAGTGCAGCCCCAGACTGTAGCCCAGCCCACGGTGAGTGTTGATGGGAGACATCTCCGGGTTCACCGCCCGCAGCTTGCCGCGCAGGGTTTTAATGTGGGTATCGACCGTGCGATCGAAACTTTCCTGCGCATCGACCCACACTTTGTCCATCAGTTGCTGGCGGGAAAAAACCTGGCCGGGGGACTTTAGCAGGGTTTTCAGCAATAAATATTCGTAGCGGGTCAGCGGCAGCGTTTGCCCGCACCAGCAGATTTGCGCCCCCGCTTCATTCAGCTCAAACTGACCAATGCGCTGTAGCGCCGACGGTTCGCTGCTTTTATGCAGCCGCCGCAGCACTACCCGCACGCGGGCGCACACTTCACGCGGTGAAAATGGTTTCGCAATGTAGTCATCCGCGCCCATTTCCAGCCCAAGCAGCTTATCAATTTCATCATTACGGGCGGTGAGAAACAGGATCGGCAGGGAAGGATAGTTCGCCTGAAGCTGGCGGCACAGTTCAAACCCGCTGATGTCCGGCAGGCCGATATCGAGGATCGCCAGATCCGGCAGTTGCCGCCGCGCCCGCTCCAGCGCGGGCAGGCCACGTTCAAAGGCTTCTACCGCGAAGCCTTCCTGTTGCAGGGTATAAATGAGCGTTTCCGCAATGCTGACTTCATCTTCCACTAACCAGATTAACGGTGGCTGCATAGGCTATCCCTGTTTATCGACTCCACGGCATAATAGGTACTGCGCTAAGCGCGTTTTTTGGCGATCCCTCCACGACTTTATCGGAATACGCGAGGTAGGCCAGGGTGTTACGTTTGGCGTCGTAGAATCGTACCACCTGCAATTTCTTAAATACCAGCGAAGTCCGCTTCTGGAATACCACGCTGCCCTTACCTTTAGCGTCTTTAATTTTGTCGCTTAGTTCAATCGGGCCAACCTGCTGACAGGAAATCGCGGCGTCGGAGGTATCTTCCGCCAGCCCCAGGCCGCCTTTGATGCCGCCGGTTTTGGCGCGGCTGATATAGCAGGTGACGTTGTTGATATCGGGATCGTCAAAGGCTTCCACCACGATTTTGTGATCCGGGCCAAACATTTTGAAAACCGTATCGACAGAACCGATCTCCTCAGCATGAGCGATCTGCGCGGCAGAGGTTAACAGCAGTGACAGAACTAAACTCTTGTATTTCATATTGTTACCGTTTCCAAAGATTTAACTGCGTGATTATTCAACTTTTTTAAAGAAACTGTTTATAGATCACAGGATTACAAAGATCATCTTTTCCGGTGAGTCTCAACCGCACTTATCAGCAAAAAAAACACTGAATGCTAAAACGTCAAAAAATGCTATTATCCGCTACCTTAGTATCAGGCACCTGCGTAAATGGATGAGGACATTATATGGATCAGGCTGGGATCATTCGCGATCTACTTACCTGGCTGGAAAGTCATCTTGATCAGCCCCTGTCACTGGATAATGTGGCGGCAAAAGCGGGCTATTCCAAGTGGCATCTGCAAAGGATGTTTAAAGATGTGACGGGCCATGCCATTGGTGCCTATATCCGTGCGCGCCGCCTCTCCAAATCCGCCGTTGCCCTGCGTCTGACCGCGCGCCCGATTCTGGACATTGCGCTTCAATACCGTTTCGACTCGCAGCAGACTTTTACCCGCGCGTTTAAAAAACAGTTTAACCTGACGCCAGCGCTCTATCGCCGCACGCCGGACTGGAATTCGTACGGAATGCGCCCGCCGCTGCGCCTCGCAGAATTCAGTATGCCGCAGTATGAATTCATGACCCTGCAACCGCTTGAACTGATCGGGGTGACGCAGAGCTATACCTGTAAACTGGAAGAAATTTCCGATTTCCGTAACCAGATGCGGGTGCATTTCTGGCGCGATTTCCTCGGTAATTCACCGAAGCTGCCGCGCGTACTGTACGGTTTGCATGAGCCACGCCCGAGTCTCGAAAAAGATGACGAGCAGGAGGTGTTTTACACCACCGCGCTGACAACGGATATGATGAGCGCTCACCTGCCGGAAAGCCACCCGGTGAAGCTGGAAGGCGGCGAGTACGTTCAGTTTACCTACGAAGGGCCAGGAACCGGTTTACAGGAGTTTATTCTGACGGTTTACGGCACCTGTATGCCAATGCTCAACCTTACCCGCCGTAAAGGTCAGGATATTGAGCGCTTCTTCCCGCAGGATGAAGCCCGGAATCAGGAACCGCCGATTCAAATTCGCTGCGAATACCTGATTCCGATCCGCCGCTAACGCTGTAATTCGTCCAGAGCAGGTGCGTCAAGATGCGAGACGTCGCCTGCCGTTTCAACCACCCAGCCAGACGCCAGCCACGGGCTTTGCTGATAATCAATCCGCGAGATCGAGCAGTTACGCAAACGCAGACGACGCTCCGCCCAGGCAGGCAGGCCGAGGATGGTACTGACCAGGCAGCCCAGCGCCATGCCGTGGCTCACTACCAGCGGACGGCTTCCCTCCGGTAATTCCAGACACTCTGCCAGCGCCGCGTGCATACGGTCGCTGAGATCCTGCATTGACTCGCCATCGGGAATACGTCCGTCCGCCGTGCCGTTAACCAGCTGGCGACGCCAGGCTTCTTCCTCGCTGGTCAGCGAATCAATATGCCGCTCTTCCAGCACGCCCATATCCAGCTCGCGCAAACGCGCATCCAGCGTAATGTCGCAGCCGCAGGCTTCGGCAATAATGGCGGCGGTTTGCTGAGTACGGCCTAAATCGCTGGAAATGATGTGGGTGATGCCGAGCGCTTTAGCACGCTCTCCCACCTGACGGGCCTGCTGCTCGCCCTTCTCAGTGAGCGGACTGTCTGACTGACCCTGAATACGTCGCTCGGCGTTCCACTGCGTCTCACCGTGGCGAACAAGGTATACCTGTAACATGTTGTTTATCCGTTATACTGCGATGATATTTGAATGAGAGTTAATGATGATTATGCACAATGTTGTCGTAGCTACCACTAATCCCGCCAAAATTCAGGCAATTTACCAGGCATTTAGCGAGATCTTCGGTGAAGGCACGTGTCATATTGCGTCCGTTTCCGTCGACAGCGGCGTGCCGGAGCAGCCGTTTGGCAGCGAAGAAACGCGCGCGGGTGCGCGAAACCGCGTGCAGCACGCCCGGCAACAGTGCCCGGACGCCGATTTTTGGGTGGCGATTGAAGCAGGCATCGACGAGGGCAGCACCTTTAGCTGGGTAGTGATCGAAAAAGACGCGCGGCGTGGTGAAGCGCGTTCCGCCACCCTGCCGTTGCCAGCGGCGATCCTCGATAAGGTGCAGGCGGGCGAAGCGCTGGGGCCGGTGATGTCACGCTATACGGGGATTGATGAAATTGGCCGCAAAGAAGGCGCGATAGGCATTTTCACCGCCGGTAAACTCACCCGCAGCAGCGTGTATCATCAGGCGGTGATTCTGGCGCTCAGTCCTTTTCATAATGCGATTTATGACTGAGGTTTTAGCAGCACCGTTTCCAGCCACTGGCGTAGCTCAACCGGCGCAGATTTCAGGCTGTTTGAACCCCGGGTGATGGTGGCGATCCCCGCACCCAGCTCGTTTTTCAGCTCGCGCTGGCTCATTTCGCCGCGCAGCAATTCCTCAATAATTCTTACCCGCGTACCGAGCGCCTCGCGTTCGTCCGGGGTGAGCATCAGTTGCAGCAGCGGAAGTTGCAGATCCTGCGCGCAGGACTGGGTCAGCAGCTCGACAAAACGAAGCCACTCCTGTTGACGCTGCCCGGCCAGCGCCGATGAGTATGGTGATTGCTGATTCATGTTACGCCGCCCCTGTGAAGTGATGACGCCGGGACCGGCGTCATCCTGCTGTTGTACTCTTAAACGAGTACAAGCATATCACAACTCGTGCGGATCAGTAACGACGTTGCCATTCCGCATCCTCAAGGATCTCCGGTTTCTGTCCCATGAAGTAGCGGTAGTAGGCATCGTAGGCCAGCACGTTTTTCACATAGCCGCGCGTTTCAGAGAACGGAATACTCTCTACGAACGCCACCGCATCGATACGCCCGGCACTGTTGCCAAGCCAGGTGCGCACGCGGCCCGGCCCGGCGTTGTAGGCAGCGGACGCAAAGATGCGGTTATTGCCAAACTGCTGATAGACATATTCCAGATAGCGGGTCCCGATATTGATATTGGTATCAGGATCGAGTAACTGTCCCTGACTGGTATAGCCCGGAATGGAGAACATTTTCACCGTGTGGGTGGCAGTGGCGGGCATGATTTGCATCAGGCCGGATGCGCCAACCGGTGAGCGAACTTTCGGGTTCCACGCGCTCTCCTGACGGGCAATCGCCATCGCATAACTTTGCGGAATATTTTTGCCGCTGGTGTAGCGTGCAAAAACGTCTTTCCACGCCAGCGGGAAACGCTCTTCGAGCTGATCCCACAGCTTACCGGCAATCGTCGCCTGTACGCTCAAATCCCACCACTGGCGATCAAAGGCATAGCGCGCAAGCTGCGCCTGCTCCGTTTTCGTCCGGCTGCTGACCAGATTAGCCCACTCGCTGCGAGCGGTGTTATCCAGCCCCCAGTACATCAGCTCGCGCACCCGCGCCATTTCCGCGCCGTCCACCAGCGCAGGCGCAACGCTGCCCGACGCTTTGTCGATCTGAAACTGATAGTCTTCACCAAGACGACGCGCGGCGACCATCGGATAAAAGCCGCGCTGCTGCATCAGGGCGTGGAGGATCTCTTTGGCTTCGCTTTCCCGTCCGCGCTCCATCAGCAAATCCGCCTGCCAGTAGCGCCACTCGTCTTTCTCTTTGGCTTCCATCGGCAAACGCGACAGCCAGGTATTTAGCCCCTTGCGGTCGCCGGTGCCCAGCGCCATCCGCACACGGCGTTCGACAATGGAGATGGACTGCGAGCGCATGATCGCATCATCACGCCAGCGGGCCTGTTCTTCAGTCACGTCATTACCCATCAGCCGCCACGCGACGATATCGCGCAGTTCCTGGGTCTGGTCTTCATTCAGTTCCTGTGCCTGCACCAGTGAAGGGATCATCAGACGGGCGTTTTCCGCGTCCTGACGTGCGACGCTGGCAAACGCCACGGCGGCCATCTGGCGGGTAAAATCGGTCGCGCCGGTCATCCGGGCGAAAGTCAGCACGCTGTCCGGGGCATTAGCCAGCGAGATAATCGCCGTGGAGATCGTCTGATAATCAGCGGGCATTTGCCCGGCTAACACTGTCACCAGCCCGGTGTTGCCTGCTTTCATCGCCAGACGGATCCGCTCCAGATACGCACGCGGGTCCTGATTGCCGGAAGCGCGCCAGGCTCCGAACAGTTTATCGCAGGCGTTCGGCTGGCTTTTGCCGGTTAACCATAACTCTTTAGCTCCGTCCCAGGCTTCCTGCGCCTGACCGGTATTCCACTTCGCGTAGTAGTAATTACACTGGGCTTCCGTGGAGCCCGGTTTATCCGGGCTGAACGCCAGCAGCCCGCGCCAGTCTTCGCGGCGCGCCAGCTCGTTCACAAAACGCGATTGCAGCGAGCGGGCAGTGGGCAGCGTCGGATTAGCACGCACGAAATTAGTCACCGCAATCGCGGTCTGATTCTGCAAATCGTCGGTGATCTGGCGGTATTCAAGGTAGGGATACAGCGGATAGCTCTGCAACGTGGGCATCAGTTGACTCACCGTATCCATCTGGTGGTTATCCCATGCCTGTTTAATTTGAGCATAGCGATTGCGCTGCTCATCCAGTGAGTCAGCGTGGACCTGGTAACTGACGGTTAGCAGGCAAGCACTAACCGCCAGAAGACGCCAGGCCACATGTTTAGCTTTCTCCACAAGCTCTTCCTCTTTTAAAGGTGCATTTCAGGCAGCATCGTGCCGCGTAATCACTTTATGCTAATCAGACATTGCATATCGCGCCACGTTCCGGGCATTTTTTTACGTTAACGCTGCGGATCCGGTCCGCTGGGATTCACTGCGGAAAACGGCTACACTTCGGCTCTGAACTCATTACCATAAAAGAGGCGAAGTCCAACGTGGCTCAATTCGTTTATACCATGCATCGTGTCGGCAAAGTGGTTCCGCCGAAACGTCATATTTTGAAAAACATCTCTCTGAGCTTCTTCCCTGGGGCAAAAATCGGCGTACTGGGCCTGAACGGTGCCGGTAAGTCCACCCTGCTGCGCATCATGGCGGGTATCGATACTGATATCGAAGGTGAAGCTCGTCCGCAGCCCGGTCTTAAAATCGGCTATCTGCCGCAGGAACCGAAGCTGAACCCGGAACACACCGTCCGTGAATCCATCGAGGAAGCGGTGGCCGACGTGGTCGGCGCGCTGAAACGTCTGGATGAAGTCTACGCGCTGTATGCCGAGCCAGACGCCGATTTCGACAAGCTCGCCGCTGAACAGGGCAAGCTGGAAGAGATCATTCAGGCGCACGACGGCCATAACCTGAACGTCCAGCTTGAACGCGCCGCTGACGCCCTGCGCCTGCCGGACTGGGACGCAAAAGTAGAGAAGCTTTCCGGGGGGGAACGCCGCCGCGTGGCGCTGTGCCGCCTGCTGCTGGAAAAACCGGACATGCTGCTGCTCGACGAACCGACCAACCACCTGGATGCCGAATCCGTGGCGTGGCTGGAACGCTTCCTGCACGATTTCGAAGGCACCGTGGTCGCCATTACCCACGACCGTTATTTCCTCGATAACGTGGCGGGCTGGATCCTGGAACTGGACCGTGGCGAAGGTATTCCGTGGGAAGGCAACTACTCTTCCTGGCTGGAGCAGAAAGATCAGCGTCTGGCGCAGGAAGCCTCGCAGGAAGCAGCGCGCCGTAAATCCATTGAGAAAGAGCTGGAGTGGGTGCGTCAGGGTGCGAAAGGCCGTCAGTCGAAGGGCAAAGCCCGTCTGGCGCGCTTCGAAGAGCTTAACAGCACCGAATACCAGAAACGTAACGAAACCAACGAACTGTTTATTCCACCTGGACCGCGTCTGGGCGATAAAGTCGTTGAAGTGTCTAACCTGCGTAAATCCTATGGCGATCGCCTGCTGATTGACGATCTGAGCTTCTCCGTACCGAAAGGCGCGATTGTCGGCATTATCGGTCCGAACGGCGCGGGTAAATCCACCCTCTTCCGCATGATCTCAGGCCAGGAGCAGCCGGACGCGGGCAGCATTGAACTGGGTGAAACCGTCAAGCTGGCATCGGTCGATCAGTTCCGCGACGCGATGGATAACAGCAAAACCGTGTGGGAAGAAGTGTCCGGCGGGCTGGATATTATGAAAATCGGCAACACCGAAATGCCGAGCCGCGCCTACGTTGGCCGCTTCAACTTCAAAGGGGTTGATCAGGGCAAACGCGTCGGCGAGCTGTCCGGCGGTGAGCGCGGTCGTCTGCATCTGGCGAAGCTGTTGCAGGTCGGTGGCAACATGCTGCTGCTCGATGAACCGACCAACGACCTGGATATCGAAACCCTGCGCGCGCTGGAAAACGCCCTGCTGGAATTCCCCGGCTGCGCGATGGTGATCTCGCACGACCGCTGGTTCCTCGACCGTATCGCTACCCACATTCTGGATTACCAGGATGAAGGTAAAGTCGAGTTCTTCGAAGGTAACTTTACCGAATACGAAGAGTACAAGAAACGCACGCTGGGCGCTGACGCGCTGGAGCCGAAGCGTATCAAGTACAAGCGTATCGCTAAGTAATTGCCTGAAGCGAATGGCTCCGGTCATTCGCTTTACTATTTCTTAAACTCAGTTTAATTAAATCTAAAAATATTCCTGTCTCAATTTCCGTTTCCAGCCAGGGTACCGAAAGGTGCTTTCGTCATGGATCGCCTTCATTCGACGTTTTATATGCAATAAATACTGTCGTCCCTGCGCCTGATAAATAGCGTTACTGTCAATGGTAATATCTATAAACCCTGTTCCAGCAAAAAAAAGGCCCTTTCAGTGAAAGGGCCCTGCGCCGGTTGTTATCAGAAGCTGACGTTATAGTTCATCATCAGACCTTTATCGCTGATACCGTCCTCTTTCCAGTGGTACGCCTCCAGCCCGGCGCGGGTGTTACCGGCGTTATACTTCACGCCCGCCTGCGCTTTGCTGTTGATGCCGCCCCCCTGCTGACCGTCCTCAACGTTAAAGCGCTGGCCTGCGGCTCCCTGCAGCGAGGCTTTTTTACCGGTGCTGATGTGGCTCAGGTTCGGCCCGCCTTCCAGCGTCGCCGTTGCTGCCCAGCCATCTTTACCCGCGTAGCTCAGCTGCATCCCCGCCACCGAGTCCACCGCCGTTTCCGTGCTGCTGCTCATGTTCAGGCTGAAGTCGCCTGCGCCTTTCTCCTGATAGCCGTCCTCGGTGGTGTGGCGCAGTTTCACGCCCGCATACGGCGCCACCTCAAACCCTTCCTGCACGGTGAACGTCCTGCGGCCTTCAGAGCGCAGCTCCAGGTACTGCTGGCGGGTGGCTGATTTCGCCGTTTCGCTCACGTCGCCGTAGCTGATGGCGCGGTTGCTGTCGAACTGGTGCACGTCATAACGCAGACCGTTATTCCAGGACAGACCGTTTTCACCCAGCGGCATGGCATGGTTCAGACCGAAGAACTGGCTGTAACCGCCTGCCAGACCGTTATCCCCGGCAGAAATACCGGTGCTGTCGCCGTTGATGCGCGCAATCCCGTACTCCATGGACAGCGTCTGGTTGCCGCCAAACGCCAGCGTCTGACGCAGGGCCATCATGTCGTACCTGGTGTTGTTGCCCAGTTCTGCGCGTTTGTCGCCCTGCGCCACCACGTTGAAGGCCAGACCGTTTTTCACCACCGGCGCGGTATCGGCCAGCATGTCAAAACGGTTGCTCAGTAGCGTCACAAAAGTGTAGGCACTTTTGTTGGAGTCAGTCTTGTTATAAGTGACCGCTCCATCCTCCATATTTGTGAACGTTGAACCATCATCCACGCTCACCAGCGAGAAATTTGAAGTATTCATGGTAAGCGTGCCATGATTTTCTACTGAAGAGTTCGCGCCATTAACAGTGATAACTCCCGAATCTATCGCGCCGTCATAAAGATAAGCACCGGTCACATCCACCGTGGCATCATCTGTTATGACCACTTTGCCACCGTCAGTAATGGTGAGCAGGTGAGCCATATCTAAACGGGAACCGACGGTATTCAGCGTGCTGGCTCCAGAGAGGTTCACGGTATTACTGCCACTAACGTACACTCCGTTTATGGCGACTGCGCCATTATAAATCCCTGCGGTCGGCACGTTATTATCGATATTAATCCCACCGTCAATGTTGACGGTGTTATCACTTCCCGTCACGCTGACGCCATTCCAGGTCGATTTGCCCGTACCGTACTTACCGTTATCACCCGGCTGAGTCATATTAATCGCGCCGCTGATATCGAGAGTATTCCTGGCACCCTCCACAGAAACGCCATAGAGCGTCTGGTTACTTTCGGACAATTTTGTCGAAGAAGTTTCTTCACGATTAATGTTTACGTTGCCATCAATGGATATCTTTGCATCATTACTGGTTACTAATATGCCGCTGGCCACGTCGAACTTGTCATTTTCATCAAGTTTGGCTGTCACGTTCACATCACCGCTCAGGCTAATCTGTGCGGCCTCTCCAGCCACGGTAACACCCGTACCATAATGATCAACGTTGATTGAACCGCCAGTATTTAAAAATTTCGCATTGTCGCCAGAAATCACGACCCCATGGGAATCCTTGCCGTGAACCGTAATATTACCTTCATTGGAAACGGTACTATTGTTGCCACTGATATCAATGCCGGTGGCACCGCTGGTGACCAGTAAATCCCCGGCCTGCGTGACCTTCGTATCATCACCGGAAATGGCGACGCCTTTCGCGCCCTCGCCCTCTGCCGCGATGGAGCCCGTGTTGTTGATTTCGTTGCCGTTGCCGGTGATGTCGAGTCCGGTACTGCCTTCCGCGACAGCGGTATCGCCCTTGTTGTTCAGGGTGTTGTTGTCGCCGTCAACCGTTGTCCCGGTGCCGCCACCGGTAATACTGGCCTTTCCTTCATTATCCAGGGTGTTATTGTCGCCATTAACCGCGGTTCCCGTTGACCCGGCACCGTCGACCACGCTGTCGCCGCCGGTCGCAATTTTGTTGCCATCGCCCGTGACATCGGTGCCGGTCGCCCCGTCTCTGGCATTACTGCCGCCGGTGTTGTTGATGGTGTTGTCGTCACCGTCCACCCGGGTGCCGGTCGAGCCTGCTCCTTCCGCGGTGCTGCCGCCGGTATTGTTAATTTCGTTGCCGTTACCTTTGGTTTCCGAGCCGGTGCCGCCATTGGTGCCTTTGGTTTCACCGTCGGTGATGATTTTATTGCCGTCACCTTCGGTTCTGGTTCCCGTGGAACCTGCGCCGTCAGCCGTCGTGTCACCTCTGGTGTTAATGGTGTTGTCGTTACCTTTGGTTTCGGTGCCGGTCCCCCCCTCTCTGGCGGAGGTATCCCCATTGACTTCGGCGTTGTTGCCGTCACCGGAGATGACCTGACCCGCATTACCGGTCCCGGAGGCTTCTCCCCCGTTGGTATTGATCTGCTGACCGTCGCCTTCATGCCAGTTGGCCGCATCCGTCCGGGTGAGTTTGCCGGTATTGTCATACAGCCAGTTCTGGCTGCCGTCGGCGCTCTGACCGCTCAGGCTCAGCGAGCCATCCGCATTTTTCGTCCATTTTGACAACAGCGCCGTATTGCCCGTGGCCGGGTCCGTCAGCACATACGTGCCGTCTGCGTTTTTGCTGTAGGTCCAGACCACATTTTTGATGGTCAGCGTGCTGCTGGCTTCATTCCATTCCACGCCGTTGGTAAAGCTGGCCGTTCCCGGAGCAGGCGGTGCCGGAGGCGTCGGGGTATCGCTGCCGTCGTCAGGCGGCGTCGGGGTATCGCTGCCGTCGTCAGGCGGTGTCGGGGTATCACTGCCGTCATCAGGCGGCGTCGGGGTATCACTGCCGTCATCAGGCGGCAGGGGGGTATCACTGTTGTTATGGCTGCTGCTGCTGTCATCATCGTCAGACACGACAATACCGACCGCAGCAGCCACCGCGGCCACGCCGCCTGCCACCCATTCCCAGCTTTCCTCCAGGAATGACGGTTCTTCTTTCAGGCAGGTGGCGGGTAATTTTGCTTTTTGCGCTTTGGTTAATGATTTGATATCTTCAGGACAGCTGATGGAATGACTGTTATTGACGTTGTTAATTGTTTCTGCCCAGACCGTGTTTCCCTGCAATGCGAGCGCAATACATAATGATATCGCACTTTTCCGTGCATCAATTTTACCTGAAATATATTTCATATATAAATGTCCTTAAAGGTAATTTATTTCCATAGGTGGAGCACAAAGAGAAACCCTGTGATAATAACTCACAAACCATTAACTTCATCAACGAGCTACACTTATTACTCCGAACAGGTAATTTAAACGTAATACGCGAAATTAACTATGTTATTGCCTTTAAATAATCTTAATGACGGATTAATTTATTCTAAATTAATAAGTCTGGTGATTAGGAAGTGGAAGTGAAATAACTGCCGTAAATACCCGACGCATCCTGTCTGCGTCGGGTATTTTTTTACTGGCTCTCGCCCATCAGACGCTTCACCAGCTCCACGCAGTGCAGGAAGCGGGAGTCATAATCCGACTCTTCAACATGGACGAATTCGATATTGTTTTCCTGAAGCATGGACACCAGCAGGGTCTGAAATTCTTTGCGATCGACCGAGCTGCCGAGGCTGCGCAGGCCGTCCGCGACCCACGGCGTGTTATTCTCCAGCAGGATCACCAGGTCAAAGCGGTATTCATCAATCATAGCCTGGACGAATGGATGCTCGCGCCCTTCATATTTTTTACAGAAGGCCTGGGTAGTCACAAAGTCGGTATCAATAAAAGCGACTTTATTGGCGTATTTGACCGCAAAGTCGATGTACTGCGCCTGACCCAGCGCGATTTTATCGTAGTCTGAATATTGCAACGCCATCTCATCGCCGCCGAGGTGCGAAAAGACGTAGTCGCGGCCATATTCCCAGGCACTGGTGGTGTTGAAGATATTAGACAGTTTGTTGACCAGCGTCGATTTACCGCTTGATTCCCCACCCAGCACCGCAATGGTTCGCACGAAGAAGGGTTTTACTTCAGTGGGAATATATTCCCAGTAGCGGAACGGATTTTCACGGATCTGCCCACCGCTGATGTTCATGAACGTCCGCTTCGGATCGATGAGCACCGCTTCGGTCCCCAGATGCAGCGGATATTGCTTCGCATCGGCCTCTTCCGAGGTGTAGATCCAGTCAGGCTGAATGCCCTTCTCCTCCATAAACGCGCTGATACCGCGACTCCACACATCCCAGCCGTGCGGATACGGCTCCATACCCTCTTCATTGAAGGAATGAATGTGAATATTTTTCTGATACTTAAAGGTTTGTAGCAGCCAGCGCAGGCGATCCGGGACCGTCGGCTGTTGCGACATCGCGCTGTCTTCAAACAGTTTACGATCGCGCGTTTCATCATAGCCCATGATGATATGCAGCTCGTCGACCTGGCTACAGGCGCGCTGGATGAGATAAATATGTCCGGTATGCAGCGGATAGAATTTGCCGAACACCACGCCGACGCTCTTTTGTCGGCGCGGGAACTCAAGCCCAAGGAAGCGGTGCAGCGCCTCCAGCTTCTGGGCGCTGGGGCTTTTGATTTTGGCATTCAGAAGCTGACTTAAATACCCCTTGGTCATACCGCTGGCGTCCGCCACCTGTTGCAGCGTGCAGCCTTTCTGGCGGATGGCGGTTTTAAGATAGTCGAATGATGACACAAGAGCCTCCTGCTGGGTCAAACTGCCCGGCACGCGCCGGGTCAGCGAAATATCTGCTGATACTCGTCATCCTTCAGGGTGCAGGTGCTTTTTCCAGGCAACCCGAATGATTAAGAATACCGAGATGGGTATATAGATTATAAGTCGTCAAACACGCTAAGCGCATCGGTAAGTTTCTTAACGCCAAAAACCTGCATCCCTTCCGGGATTTTTTTCGGCACGTTCGCTGCCGGAACAATGGCGCGTTTGAAGCCGTGTTTTGCTGCTTCAGAGATACGCTCCTGCCCGCTTGGCACCGGGCGGATCTCACCTGCCAGACCGACTTCACCAAAGACCACCAGATCCTGCGGCAGCGGGCGGTCACGCAGGCTGGAGACCATCGCCAGCAGCAGCGCCAGATCCGCGCTGGTTTCGGTGACCTTCACGCCGCCGACTACGTTGACAAACACATCCTGGTCGGACATTTGCAATCCGCCGTGACGATGGAGCACCGCCAGCAGGATCGCCAGTCGGTTTTGTTCCAGCCCTACCGCCACGCGCCGGGGATTAGCCATCATGGAGTGATCGACAAGCGCCTGGATCTCCACCAGCAGCGGGCGCGTGCCTTCCCAGACCACCATAACGGAACTGCCGGGAGTCACTTCGTCGCCCCGGCTCAGGAAGATAGCCGACGGGTTGCTGACTTCGCGCAGTCCCTGCTCGGTCATGGCGAATACGCCCAGTTCGTTTACTGCGCCGAAGCGGTTTTTGTGGCTGCGCAGGGTGCGGAAGCGCGAGTCGGCATCGCCATCGAGCAACACCGAACAGTCGATACAGTGTTCCAGCACTTTCGGCCCTGCCAGCGAGCCATCTTTAGTGACGTGGCCGACCATGACGATGGCTACGCCGCGCGTTTTGGCAAAGCGCGTCAGATAGGCTGCGGTCTCGCGCACCTGCGCCACGCTGCCGGGCGATGACTGAATATCAGCCATGTGCATGACCTGAATGGAGTCGATCACCATCAGCTTCGGCTGTTCTTCATCGGCAATCATGCAGATTTGCTCAATGCTGGTTTCAGAGAGCATATTCAGGTTCGCCGTCGGCAGCCCCAGGCGGTGCGCGCGCATGGCGACCTGCTGGAGGGATTCCTCCCCGGTGACGTACAGCGTTTTCATTTGTTCAGACAGGCGGCACAGGGTTTGCAGCAGCAGCGTTGATTTACCCGCGCCGGGGTTGCCGCCGATCAGGATCGCACTGCCCGGCACCACGCCGCCGCCAAGTACGCGGTCAAACTCTTTAAAACCGGTGGAAAAGCGCGGTAGCGCCTCAAGGCTGATGTCAGAAAGTTTCTGCACTTTCGACACGCCCGCGCTGCCCGCATAGCCGCTCAGTTTTTCATTGCGCGCCACGGTGGGCGATGCCGCCACACGCACTTCGGTGATGGTGTTCCAGGCATGACAGGCGCTGCACTGCCCCTGCCAGCGCGGATAATCCGCACCACATTCATTACAGACAAATGCGCGTTTGGGAGCTTTCGCCACGATAACCTCTTATTTCTGGTTCAGGCTGCCGGACAGGATACAAAATACGCCCATCAGGTCAGCATGACGGATAGTCACTTCCGCCTTTTCATTCACTTTAGGTTTAGCATGATAGGCAATGCCCAGTCCGGCTGTTTTAATCATCGGCAGATCATTGGCACCGTCGCCAATGGCCAGCGTTTGCGTCGGGGGAATACCGTACTCTTCCGCCAGCCGCGTTAATGTCATTGCTTTATACTGTGCGTCGACAATATCGCCCGTTACATGACCGGTGAATTTGCCATCGCGGATTTCCAGCTCATTGGCGACAACCGCCGACAGACGCAGCTTCTCGCGCAGGTATTCAGCGAAGAAGGTGAAACCGCCGGACGCAATCGCCACTTTCCAGCCCAGCGTTTCAAGCTTCAGCACTAATTGCGTCAGGCCAGGCATCAGCGGTAAGCCGTCGCGAACCTGGTGCAGAATGTTGGCGTCCGCGCCTTCAAGGGTCGCCACGCGGCTACGCAGGCTGGCGGTAAAATCGAGTTCGCCGCGCATCGCCCGCTCGGTCACTTCGGCCACCATTTCGCCGGTTCCGGCAAGCTTTGCAATTTCATCAATGCATTCGATTTGAATGGCGGTGGAGTCCATATCCATCACCAGCAGGCCCGGCGTGCGCAGATGCGGGATTTTCCCCAGCGGAGCCACGTCCAGCCCGGCATCATGCGCCAGACGCGTAGCGCGCGGCGTCAGCGATCCGGCGAGGCGGATAACCTGATAATCCTCCACGCACCATGCGCTCACGATCACCATTGCCGCGCCCAGCTTACGTTGATACTGGGTCAAACGCTGCTTATCCAGGCTGCGACCATATAATAGCCAGCCGTTACGGCCTGCATGGTAATCCAGCGGCATGACCTCATCGCCGCTAAGAGAGAGAGGCAGACCGGGCCATAAAGACACATCATCAGGCAAGTCGCACCAGGTCATGTTTGGCATTAAAGCTCCTGTGTATCCGGGGTAAAAACGACGCATGAGGCTACCTTGTAACCAACGCGTCTGGCAACATCAAGCTGCAAATTTTAATCTGCATTAGCGAGCGGCTTCCCACATCCTGTGCGGTAGAAAATTTGTACTTGCAGCTCACACACATTATGCTGTAAATATACACAGTATTTAAAAGGATTTGTACTTCCTGTAAACGCAAAAATGAAATCTTACGACTCTGGTTTTTAAAGTCACGAATGGTTTGCCCGGCGTTAATACAGGCTATAGAATTTTAAGTAACAGAAGCGTGGTATCCTGTGTTGCTATGCCACATCGCTAATGAGGAAAATCAATATGTTCTGTGAAGAAAAAGTGGCTCAGATAGCCGCTTACCTGCTGTCTAAAGACGGCGGGCGCATGGCATATCTGAAGCTCATGAAATTAATGTATCTTGCCGATCGTGAAGCCATGAACCGTTTTGGTGAGCCTCTGAGTGGCGATCGCATGGTAGCCATGCCCCATGGTCCGGTACTGTCGCGTTCGCTTGATCTGATGAATGGCACCGTACATGGTGACGATGGCTGGAACCGTTGGATCAGTGATGCAGAAAACTACGAGCTGCGGCTCCAGACGCCAGCCCCTGTCCGCGAGCTTTTTGATGAGCTAAGTGACGCCGATCTCTCCGTTTTAGATAATGTCTATGATTCATTTGGCTTTATGACTAAATGGCAGATCAGGGATTATACGCACGAACAGTGTGCCGAATGGACAGATCCCCAGGGCGGCTCATTTACTATAAACCCGGAAAATGTTTTCCGGGCATTGGGCAAGCCTGAACATCTTGTTCGCGCTTTATCAGACCGGATGCGAGAGCTTTCGGAGCTTGATCGGATAACCGATGGATTAAAATAGTGATGGATTTCACGCCGCTGCAAAAAGGAACAATTCTGCTGCTTTCAGGTGCGAAAGAGCACCTTTTCTTTATCTGCAACGATCCGGTCTTCTACCCACCGCTAGTAAAAGAGACTTTTCTCGCGGTCAACCTGACATCAATAACAGATCTTTCAGAAACTGATACAACCTGTCTGCTGGATAGCGGCGACCATCCTTTTATCAGACATCCCAGCTATATTTTTTATCGACGTGCGGATATTTTCGGTGCTGAAACCATTATCCAGCAGGTCACCGCTGGCGACATCAGAGTTCATCAACCCTGTGAAAATAACGTATTCCAGCGCATCCTCAATGGCTTTGCCCTTTCTCCCCACGTAAGGCCGAAAATTAAAAGTTATTACCATCGTTATTGCACGACTTCCCTTCCGGCCAGCTAAAAAAGAGAATTATTATGCCGACATTACGCCTTCTCCTTTCCGACTCTTACGATCCCTGGTTTAACCTTGCGGTAGAAGAGTGCATTTTCCGCCAGATGCCCGCCACGCAGCGGGTTTTATTTCTGTGGCGCAACGCGGATACGGTGGTGATTGGCCGGGCGCAGAATCCGTGGAAAGAGTGCAATACCCGGCGGATGGAAGAAGATAATGTGCGTCTCGCGCGGCGTAGCAGCGGAGGCGGCGCGGTGTTTCACGACCTCGGCAATACCTGTTTTACTTTTATGGCGGGCAAGCCGGAGTATGATAAAACCGTTTCTACCGCCATCGTGCTAAATGCGCTGAACTCGCTGGGCATGGAGGCAGAGGCGTCCGGGCGTAACGATTTGGTCGTGAAAACGTCGGAGGGCGATCGGAAAGTTTCTGGCTCTGCGTACCGTGAAACCAAAGATCGCGGTTTTCATCACGGGACGCTGCTGCTCAATGCCGATCTCAGCCGTCTGGCAAATTATCTGAATCCCGACAAGAAAAAGCTTCAGGCCAAAGGCATCACCTCGGTGCGCGGGCGCGTTGCCAACCTAACCGAACTGCTTCCCTCCATCACCCACCCGCAAATTTGCGCGGCGGTGACGGAGGCCTTTTTCGCCTATTACGGCGAGCGGGCGGAAGCAGAAATAATCTCTCCCGATAAAACGCCCGATCTGCCAGGCTTTGCCGAAACGTTTGCCCGTCAGAGTAGCTGGGAATGGAATTTCGGACAGGCTCCGGCGTTTACACATTTGCTGGACGAGCGCTTCACCTGGGGCGGCGTGGAGCTGCATTTCGACGTCGAGCGGGGTCATATTACGCGGGCACAGGTGTTTACCGACAGCCTGAATCCGGCACCGCTGGAAGCGCTGGCCGGGCGTTTGCAGGGCTGTTTATACCGCGCCGATATGCTGCAACAGGAGTGCGATGCGCTGCGGGTGGATTTCCCCGACCAGGAAACGGAGCTGCGCGAGCTGTCAGCGTGGATAGCGGAAGCCGTGCGCTAACGACTCGCCCAGCCGGGCGAAGTTCTCTTGTAACGGCTGGATTTTTTCCACCCTCTCCCCGGCGATAGCACGAAAATCCGCGCTGATACGTTTATCACTGGCAACGTGGCGCCAAAATGCCGTTGCCAGTGGGATAGCGAAAAGCCAGGCCGCTTTGCGGCCATAAGTGCCCACACAGTCGAAGCGTCTGGCTTCAAAAAAAAACTGATCGTTGGGGGTATACAATGCCGTTGCGCCGCTGGCGTCCATACTCGCATCCCGCAGCAAATGCAGGGCGGTAGATTCAGCCCCAGCGCCGGGAAATCACCGTTTTTTGCGCCACGCTGAATTTCACCAGCATGTGTGCGTCGCCGTGCGAGGTATGCACATGTTAACGCGCTCACAGTGGAATAGATCCGTGAATAGATTTAATAGCACAACCTCATGAAAAGAGAAGGTTTTTTATTTTAATAAGCGTAAAAATGAATAGATTCGCAGTAAAAAGGGACCGGGCGGTCCCTTTCGAAAAGGATTATTCCTGGTCGCCCAGCAGCACAGATTCCAGCGCGATTTTGATCATGTCGTTAAACGTGGTCTGACGTTCAGCCGCCGTGGTCTGCTCGTGGGTGCGGATATGGTCGGAGACGGTGCAGATAGTCAGCGCTTTCGCCCCAAACTCTGCCGCCACGCCGTAGATCCCTGCGGCTTCCATTTCCACGCCGAGGATGCCGTATTTTTCCATCACGTCGAACATAGTCGGGTCCGGGGTGTAAAACAGGTCGGCGGAGAAAATGTTGCCTACGCGCGCATCCACGCCCAGCGCTTTTGCCGCGTCTACCGCGTTGCGCACCATGCCAAAGTCAGCAATTGCCGCGAAGTCATGATCTTTAAAACGCAGGCGGTTCACTTTGGAATCGGTACATGCGCCCATGCCAATCACTACGTCACGCAGTTTGACGTCCGCACGCACCGCACCACAGGAGCCAACGCGGATGATTTTTTTCACGCCGAAGTCGGTGATCAGCTCTTTGGTGTAAATGGAGCAGGATGGGATACCCATGCCGTGACCCATCACGGAAATTTTGCGGCCTTTATAGGTGCCGGTGTAGCCCAGCATCCCGCGCACGTTGTTAACTTCACGCACGTCTTCAAGGAAGGTTTCAGCAATGTGCTTTGCGCGCAGCGGGTCGCCCGGCATCAGCACGACGTCCGCGAAATCGCCCATTTCTGCATTAATATGTGGGGTAGCCATCTCTCGTTCCCTTTTTTCTTGATTGTTGCGCCGGGCAGCGCCGTGCCACCCGGCCAGTTTTCAGAACATGGCTTTGCCATATTCCATATCGGAAGTGCCGAAATAAGCCGCCAGCGTCTGGCCGATATCAGCAAAGGTCTCACGATGACCCAGCGAGCCGGGTTTGACTTTCGGGCCATAGACCAGCACCGGAATATGTTCACGGGTGTGATCGGTGCCCTGCCAGGTCGGGTCGCAGCCGTGGTCGGCGGTCAGGATCAGAATATCATCCTCGCCCACCAGTTCCATCAGTTCCGGCAGGCGGCGGTCGAACAGTTCCAGACCGGCAGCGTAACCCGCGACGTCGCGACGGTGGCCCCAGGAGGAGTCAAAATCAACAAAGTTGGTGAAGACGATAGTGTTATCGCCCGCCGCTTTCATCTCTTTGACGGTGGCGTCAAACAGCGCGTCCAGCCCGGTAGCCTTCACTTTTTTAGTGATGCCGACGTGCGCGTAGATATCCGCAATTTTACCTACCGAAACCACTTCGCCCGCCTTCTCTTCCACCAGTTTTTTCAGGATGGTTGGCGCCGGTGGCTCTACCGCCAGATCGTGACGGTTCCCGGTGCGCTGGAAGTTGCCCGGCTTGTCGCCGACAAACGGACGTGCGATAACGCGACCAATGTTGTAGCCGCCTTCGGTCAGTTCTTCACGCGCGATTTCACACAGCTCGTAGAGTTTATCGAGACCGTAAGTCTCTTCATGACAGGCAATCTGGAACACGGAGTCCGCAGAGGTATAGAAAATCGGCTTGCCGGTTTTCATGTGCTCTTCGCCCAGCTCGTCGAGGATCACCGTGCCGGAAGAGTGGCAGTTGCCGAGGTAGCCCGGCAGGTTCGCACGCTCAACCAGTTTGTCGAGCAGCGCCTGCGGGAAGCTGTTTTCGTGGTCGCTGAAGTAGCCCCAGTCGAACAGTACCGGCACACCCGCGATTTCCCAGTGGCCTGACGGGGTATCTTTACCGGAAGAAAGCTCATGCGCCCATGCGTATGCGCCGATGACTTCAGCATTTCCGTCCATGCCTGCCGGGATAGTACCGGTAGAGCCTTCGTGGGCTTTCGCCAGACCGAGACGCGTCAGGTTAGGCAGATTCAGCGGGCCTTTGCGACCGTGGTCAGCTTCGCCCTTTGCGCAGGCTTCAGCAATGTGGCCCAGGGTGTCGGCACCGGTATCGCCGAAGCGATCGGCGTCTTCCGTGGCACCAATACCAAAGGAGTCCAGCACCATAATAAATGCACGTTTCATCTTGTTCTCCATATATCATGCGCTGCAAAAAAGCGATCAGATCAGTATACCGCTACTCGGTGATACGACGATAGACCACTGGCGTTTTTTCCGGCGCTTTTTCGTCAAGGATAATTGCCGCTTTGACCGCTTTTGCAGCGTCCTGCCAGCTGGCTTCGTCTTTCGCGTGGATCACCGCCAGCGGACGCTGACCGTCCACGCTGTCGCCCAGACGCACCATATCCGTAAAGCCAACGCTATAGTCAATGGTATCGGAAGCCTGACGGCGACCGCCGCCCATTGAAACCACCGCCATACCCAGCGCGCGGGTGTCCATCTGCGAAATGAAACCTTCGGTATCGGCATACACCGCTTTACTCAGCATCGCGGACGGCAGGTATTTATCGTAATTTTCAACGAAATCGGTCGGGCCTTTTTGTGCTGCCACCATGCGACCAAAAATCTCCGCCGCTTTGCCGTTATCGAGCACGGCTTGCAGTTGCGCGCGCGCGTCGGCGTCATCTTTCGCCAGTCGGCCGGAAATCAGCATTTCAACGCACAGCGCCATTGTGACGTCCAGCAGGCGCGGGTTGCGATATTCGCCGGTCAGGAACTGCACCGCTTCACGCACTTCCACCGCGTTACCGGCGCTGGAGGCCAGCACCTGGTTCATATCGGTCAGCAGCGCGGTCGTGCGCACGCCTGCGCCATTGGCTACGCCGACAATCGCTTCCGCCAGCGCCGCAGAAAGCTCATAGGTTGGCATAAACGCGCCGCTGCCGACTTTGACGTCCATCACCAGCGCATCCAGCCCTTCCGCCAGTTTTTTGGCGAGGATCGAGGCGGTGATCAGTGGGATCGAATCCACGGTCGCAGTAATGTCGCGGGTTGCATAGAAGCGTTTATCCGCCGGAGCCAGCGAACTGGTTTGGCCGATAATTGCCACGCCGACGTCTTTAATAATTTCGCGAAAGCGAGCGTCATCGGGGAAAATATCAAAACCGGGAATGGCTTCCAGTTTGTCGAGCGTGCCGCCGGTGTGACCGAGGCCGCGCCCGGAAATCATCGGAATGTAGCCACCGCAAGCGGCGACCATCGGCCCCAGCATGAGCGAGGTCACGTCGCCGACGCCGCCGGTGGAGTGTTTATCCACAATCGGGCCGTTAAGATGCAGGCTCTTCCAGTCAAGCACGCTGCCGGAATCGCGCATCGCCATCGTCAGCGAAACGCGCTCTTCAATCGCCATATCGTGGAAAAAGATGGTCATCGCCAGCGCAGCGATTTGCCCTTCAGAAACGGTATTATCTCGAATACCGTTGATAAAAAAGCGAATTTCTTCGTCGCTTAATGCATGACCATCACGTTTTTTACGAATAATTTCTTGTGCGAGGAACAAGATAACCTCCCGGATGTGGGCCGGGCAGGCTGTCGCCTCCCGGCAAATCAGACGTTAGTAGCTGCTGGCGCTTTTGCCGTCGCCGTGGCCAAGCGCTTTCAGCAGGCTCGCCAGCAGGCTGGATGCGCCGAAGCGGTAGTGGCGGGCGTCCGCCCAGTCAGCACCAAACAGTTCATCGGCGATAGCGAGGAATTTCTGCGCGTCTTCCGCGCTGCGCACGCCGCCCGCCGGTTTGAAACCCACGGTTTTTTCGACGCCCATATCGCGGATCACTTCAAGCATAATGCGTGCGCTTTCCGGCGTGGCGTTCACCGGCACTTTACCGGTCGACGTTTTGATAAAATCAGCGCCTGCCTTGATCGAGATTTCAGACGCTTTGCGGATCAGCGCTTCTTCTTTCAGTTCGCCGGTTTCGATAATGACTTTCAGCAGTACGTCCGCCGCCGCGCAGGCTTCTTTACAGGCTTTCACCAGTTCAAAACCGATCTCTTCGTTACCGGCAATCAGCGCACGGTACGGGAAAACCACGTCAACTTCGTCAGCACCGTAGGCGATGGCCGCACGGGTTTCTGCCAGCGCAATGTTGATGTCGTCGTTGCCGTGCGGAAAGTTGGTGACGGTCGCAATGCGCACGTCTGGCGTACCCTGCGCTTTTAAGGTTTTACGCGCAATCGGGATGAAACGCGGATAGATGCACACAGCAGCGGTGTTGCCGACCGGGGTCTTTGCCTGTTGGCACAGAGCAATGACTTTTTCGTCGGTGTCATCGTCATTCAGGGTGGTGAGGTCCATCAGCTTCAGCGCGCGCAGGCTACTTGCTTTTAAATCAGTCATAATACTCTCCAGGCGTATCGCCAGTTAAATTTTAACCTTGCGAGTCTGTTACTATTCTAACATTTACTCGCCATCACATATCGACATACATCACAGTTAATGAAAACTTCATGCAAGATTGCATTACTGTAATGAGATCTGGCTCAAACTTCGATGGGCGCTTTCTCCTTATCGGGGCATCAGGATCAAAAGTGTTTCCAGGTTATCTTCTTAGAATAGAGCATCTGTTCGGCATAATAAGGACCCGTCGATGCCCACCTCATGCGAGACCACGCTGCAACAACGTTGCCAGCAAATTGTGACCAGCCCCCAGCTCAGCCCGGAACAAAAACGCCATTTTCTGGCGCTGGAAGCGGAAAACGCCCTGCCAGCCCCGGTGCTCCCCGCCGAAGCGCAGCGCGCGCTGGACGAGGGTGTGATCTGCGATATGTTCGAGGGTCACGCGCCGTATAAGCCGCGTTACGTCCTGCCGGATTACGCCCGGTTTCTTGCCAACGGTTCCGAATGGCTGGAGCTGGAAGGCGCGCAGGATCTGGACGATGCGCTCTCCCTGCTGACCATTCTTTATCATCACGTTCCCTCGGTGACCTCCATGCCGGTCTACCTGGGTCAGCTTGATACGCTGTTACAGCCATATGTTAGAATTCTAACACAGGAACAGATCGACATTCGAATAAAACGTTTCTGGCGCTACCTCGATCGCACCCTGCCGGATGCGTTTGTCCATGCTAATATTGGCCCGGCGGATACCCCGGTGACACGCGCCATTCTGCGCGCAGATGCCGAGTTAAAGCAGGTTTCGCCCAACCTGACGTTCATCTACGATCCGCATATCACCCCGGACGATCTGCTGCTGACGGTGGCGCAGAATATTTGTGAATGCAGTAAGCCGCACATCGCCAACGGGCCAGAAAATGATAAAATTTTCACAAATGGACAGTACGGCGTCGTCAGTTGCTATAACTCGCTGCCGCTGGCGGGCGGTGGCAGTACCCTGGTCAGGCTAAACCTGAAAGCGGTCGCAGAGCGCAGCCAGTCGGTCGAAGACTTCTTTTCGCGCGTTCTGCCGTACTACTGTGAACAGCAAATGGCGATTATCAATGCCCGCTGTGAATTCCTCTATACGCAGTCACATTTCTTCGACAGCAGCTTTCTGGTGAAAGAGGGGCTGATCGATCCCCGGCGCTTTGCGCCGATGTTTGGCATTTACGGGCTGGCGGAAGCGGTGAATCTGCTGTGCGACGCAGAACGCTACGGTAAAGATGAAGCGGCGAATAATCTGGGCTACCGCATCAGCGCACAGCTGGCGGCGTTTGTTGAAAATACTCCGGTCAGCTACGGCTGGAAAAACCGCGCGCTGCTGCACGCCCAGTCCGGGATCAGCTCCGATACCGGCACCACGCCGGGCGCACGTCTGCCCTACGGCGATGAACCCGATCCCATCAGCCATTTGCAGGCCGTCGCGCCACATCACGCTTATTACTCTGCGGGGATCAGCGATATTCTGACCCTCGATCGGACCATTAAAAACAATCCGCAGGCGCTGGTGCAGCTGTGCCTCGGCGCATTTAAGGCGGGGATGCGCGAGTTTACCGCCAACGTGTGCGGTAACGATCTGGTGCGCGTGACAGGCTATATGGTGCGGCTGTCCGATCTGGAAAAATACCGTGCCGAAGGCTCGCGGACCAACACCACCTGGCTCGGAGAAGAAGCGGCGCGCAATACGCGCATTATGGAACGTCAACCCCGCGTGATAAGCCATGAACAGCAGATGCGCTTTAGTCAGTAAGATCATCCCCTTCTCCTGCGTGGACGGGCCTGGCAGCCGCCTGGCCCTGTTTCTACAGGGCTGTAATCTGCGCTGTAAGAACTGTCACAATCCGTGGACTATAGGATGTTGTAACTATTGCGGAGAATGCGTTCCCCGCTGCCCGCATCAGGCGCTGAGTCTGACGGCGGGTAAAGTGATATGGGACGCTTCCGCCTGCCAGCAGTGCGATACCTGCCTGCATTTATGTCCTCAGCAGGCCACACCGATGGCGCAAATCTTAAGCGTCGCCGACGTTATCAGTCAGGTACGTAAGGCTGCGCTGTTTATTGAGGGCATTACCGTCAGCGGCGGTGAAGCCACACTCCAGTTGCCGTTTCTGCGGGAATTGTTCAGCGCTATCAAAGCCGATCCGCAGTTGCAGCACCTGACCTGCCTGGTGGACAGCAACGGAATGCTTAGCGAAACCGGCTGGCGGAAGCTGCTGCCGGTATGCGACGGGGCGATGCTCGACCTGAAAGCCTGGAGCAGCGAGCGTCATATTATGCTTACGGGACGCGATAACACGCTGATTAAAAACAGCATCCGCCTGCTGGCAGAGCACGGTAAGCTGGTGGAACTGCGCCTGCTGACCATCCCCGATCACAGCGATTATGTCGAGCATATCGATTCGCTGGCCGGGTTTATTCTCGCGCTGGGCAGGGTGCCGGTAAGACTGAATGCTTTTCACGCCCATGGCGTATACGGCGAGGCAAAAGGCTGGCGCAGCGCAACGCCTGCGGATATTGCCAGGCTTGCCGATGCGCTCAGCGCGCGGGGAGTGGATAATCTGATTTATCCGGCGCTGTATTTATAGACGGGCGAACAGCGCACGGGTGTTCTGGTAGATCGTTTCTGCAATGACTTCCGCCGGTTCCGGGCGCAGTTCGCACAGCGTGGCAAAAACCTGCGCCACCCGCTCCGGGCGATTCGGCTGCCCCTGATAACCGTTGAGCGGCATATCCGGGGCGTCGGTTTCCAGCAGCAGCGATGCCAGCGGCAGTTGCGCCATCACATCGCGGGTTTTACTGGCGCGCGGATACGTAATGGTTCCCCCCACGCCGATTTTATAGCCCAGCGCAATAAAACGCCGGGCCTGTTGCAGACTGCCAGCAAAACCGTGCACAACGCCAGTGCGCGGCAAATTTTGGCGCTTCAGATGCATCGCCAGCTTATCGTGAGTGCGGCGCGAATGGAGGATCACCGGTAGCTCGTAGCGCTTTGCCAGCGCCAGCTGCGCGTCCAGCATCTCTTCCTGACGGGCAAACTGCGGATCGTCGCGGTAGAGATCCAGCCCAATTTCCCCTATCGCCACCAGTTTGTCGGAGGGCTTCGCCAGCCGCGATTCCAGCTTTTCCAGACAGGCTGGCGTATGGCGTTCAATGACAATGGGATGCAGACCGAGCGCGGCGTACAGGCCGTCAAACCGTTCCGCCAGCGCAATGACGCGGGCAAAATTATCGGACTCGGTAGCCGGGAGGATGATGCTCTCCACGCCCACCTGCGCCGCCCGTTGCAGGCTGGCGGCTTCATCGTCGGTGAAGGGGGGAAAATCAAAATGGCAGTGGGTATCAATAAAGCGCGCCATTACGCCAGATCCTCATGATTAAAGCTGGCATCGTTGGCCTGCGGCGCATCAACAATTGGCGTGCTGTGGGTATCATTCGCCACTGGCGCAGGCGGCACCACCACCGTTGCAGGCACCTGGATACGCGGCCCGTGGCGCAGCAGCGGCGGGCTTTCCGCCAGCAGCTTGCCGACGGTGGCAAGAAAATAACGCCCGCACAGTCGCCCGGTTTTGTAATCTTCACGCAACGCCGGTAAACCACTGCCCAGCGCCATGCTGTTCAGCGCTTTTGGCGGATAGATTTCGAAAATGCGCAGGCCGTCCGGCGGCTGTTCGATAAACTGCTGGATGGCGCGATAGCTGGTTTCATGGTGCTGCACAACGTTAAGCAGCGGTTGCAGGCTGCTTTCCCCCAGCCAGCGCTCCATGCGTTTAAACCACTGCGGGGTGTAGTACATCTGCGAAGGCACGGTGCGGATCACCACGATGGTTGTCGCGCCCCTGCGGGCGGCTTCCTGTACCGGGATCGCATCGCTGACGCCGCCGTCGAGATAATTTATGCCGTCGAGCAGTACGCCGCTGCGATAAAATCCGGGGATAGCGCTGGAAGCACGGATCAAATCCAGCCAGTTTTTTTCATCCGGCGCAAAGTAGCCCGGCGTGTAATCGTCCTGCCGACAGGCGCACATGTAAAACGTCTTGCCGCGTTCAAATTGCTCGGCGGCATAACCCATCGCTAACGGCATTTTGCTGGCGGTGGCTTCCACCAGCCAGTCAAGGTCGATCAGATTCCCTCCGCGCACAAAGCGCAGCGGGTTAAAGAAATCGCGGGTGGTGGTGTAGCGCATAATGACTTTGCGCGCGTAGCCAGGCTGATTACAGAGATAGGCGGAAAGGTTTTGCGCCCCGGCGGAGGTGCCGAGAAAGAGATCGAACGGGTTGAATTGCGCCCGCATGAATTCGTCCAGTACCCCGGCGGTGAAAATACCTCTCTGGCCTCCCCCTTCGCACACCAGTGCCAGCCGTTCAGGACGAAAGGGTTCAACCGATAACGGCGCAATATTGCCGAGCGTTACGGGAATTCGTTGTCCCACCCCTGCCTTCCTTTCCTGTTTAAAACTTTATTCGTAGTTATACGATCAAGGTAGCGCAATTTATTGCGGACTGAAACTGCAAAAGCCAGTCCGAAGACTGGCCTTTACATTTTTACCTTGCCTGACTACGTCGCTATGGACGGCGACGACCCATAAACAGGCTGACCAGGAACAGAATAATACCGACGATAAAGACGATTTTTGCTGCACCCGCTGCTGTACCTGCCAGACCACCAAAACCCAGAGCGGCGGCAATTAACGCGATAACCAGAAATATAATGCCCCAACGAAACATACGTTTCTCCTTTACCATAGTCATTGTCGACCGCTATACCGTCATCGTTCACACAAGTTGAATGACGAAGGTATAAACGTGAGCGCTCAGGCTGCTCACTGCAATGTCGTTACTTTTTAGTTTACACGCCCCCGGACGGTAATCCGGGGATCGTATTCTGCGAATTATTTCGCTTTAAGGTCATTCTTAACGCTTTTAACACCATCAACCGCTTTGGCGACGCTTTCAGCACGAGTAATCTGTGCCTGAGAATCAACGGTACCGGAAAGCTGGACGACACCATCGGTCGTTTCAACTTTTACCTTACGTGCCGGGACGATATCGTCCGCCAGCAGCTTGGCTTTGATTTCGCTGGTGGTGGCAGTGTCGCCCGCATAGCCTTTCACGCCTTCGGACTTGCCGTCACGCACATGCAGCTTATCGCTGACCGACGCAACGCCTTCAACCTGTTTAGTCACTTTCACCGCTTCTTCAGCCTGTGCCTGACTTTCAACAAAGCCGCTCAGCGTTACGACGCTTTTCTCAGTTTTCACAGAGATATCGGTGCTCTTAATCGATTCGTGATCGACCAGCGCCGCTTTAACTTTAGCTGTAATCGCGCTGTCGTCCATGAAATTGCCGACTTTATTCATAGAGCTATCGATTTTTTGCCCTGCACTGTCAGAGGTGGCTTTCGCTTTTTCCGCAGTGGTGCTTTCTGCCAGAGCAGAGCCGCTTACCAGCGCAGTACCTAGCATCACAGCCAGCAGAGATTTAGAAATCTTCAGTCTTTTCATATTCATCGAACTCATCCTGTAGGTTTGCCCGGTATCCGGGCTTTTGCGACCACAACGCCGCTTTGCTGTAGCGGTGAAATTTCACCTAATGAGCGATCGGTGTTTGTTCTCTCCCTTAGCCGGGCTGCAGGAGAAGAAGTGGTCAACGAACGCCATTCTTCAGTTATTAATATGGTGACTAACAAATTAACTGGCTAATTAACCTGCTAATTACGCATTGAACAGAGCTTTCAGCCAGTCAACTTGTCATCACTTTGTTAAATATAGATCACAATGATAATTCCGCTTGTCAGGATGCTTAAAAAAAGAACAATCGAAGCGAAAAAGCGTTGAATTAAGAAATTTCCGCAAGGGATTAATTAGGCAGGGAAAGTAGCAGGACGCGGCGGCTGCCGCGTCCACAGGGGATGGCGATTAGTGTTCGCGGGTTTTACGGAACTGCACGTCAGGATAACGCTCCTGAGTGATGTTCAGGTTCACCATCGTCGGAGCGATATACGTCAGGTTATCGCCGCCGTCGAGCGCCAGGTGCAGTTCGTTTTTGCGTTTGAACTCTTCGAATTTTTTCACGTCGCTGCTTTCCACCCAGCGGGCGGTGGCCACGTTGACGGATTCATACTTCGCTTCCACGTTGTATTCGCTTTTCAGACGCGCCACGACCACATCAAACTGAAGCACACCAACCGCGCCGACAATCAGATCGTTGTTGGCAACAGGTCGGAAGACCTGCACCGCGCCCTCTTCGGAAAGCTGGACCAGCCCTTTGAGAAGCTGTTTTTGCTTCAGCGGATCGCGTAAGCGGATACGCTGGAACAGTTCCGGCGCGAAGTTCGGGATGCCGGTGAACTTCATCATTTCACCCTGGGTAAAGGTGTCGCCGATCTGAATGGTGCCGTGGTTATGCAGGCCGATGATATCGCCCGGATACGCTTCTTCAACGTGCGAACGGTCGCCCGCCATAAAGGTCAGCGCGTCGGAGATCACCACATCTTTGCCGATACGTACCTGGCGCAGCTTCATGCCTTTTTCATATTTACCGGAAACCACGCGCAGAAACGCCACGCGGTCACGGTGTTTCGGGTCCATGTTGGCCTGAATTTTAAAGACGAAGCCGGTGAACTTCTCTTCCTGCGCTTCTACTTCGCGGGTATCGGTTTTGCGCGGCATCGGTGTCGGTGCCCATTCGACCAGGCCATCCAGCATATGATCGACGCCAAAGTTACCGAGCGCCGTACCAAAGAACACCGGGGTAATTTCGCCTGCGAGGAACAGTTCGTGGTCAAATTCATTTGACGCGCCCTGCACCAGTTCCAGTTCGTCACGCAGTTGCTGGGCCAGATCCTCACCGACCGCAGCGTCGAGATCCGGGTTATTCAGCCCTTTAACAATGCGCACTTCCTGAATGGTGTGACCTTTACCGGTCTGGTAAAGGTAGGTTTCATCTTTATAAAGATGATAAACACCCTTAAACAGCTTGCCGCAGCCAATCGGCCAGGTGATCGGCGCGCAGCCAATTTTCAGTTCGCTTTCCACTTCATCCAGCAGTTCCATTGGATCGCGGATGTCACGGTCAAGTTTGTTCATAAAGGTGATGATCGGCGTATCGCGCAGACGGGTCACTTCCATCAGCTTACGGGTACGATCTTCTACCCCTTTTGCGGCATCGATGACCATCAGGCAGCAGTCCACCGCCGTCAGCGTGCGGTAGGTATCTTCGGAGAAGTCTTCGTGCCCTGGGGTATCCAGCAGGTTGACGAGGCTGTCGTGATAGGGAAACTGCATCACCGAGGTGGTGATTGAGATCCCACGCTGCTTTTCCATTTCCATCCAGTCGGATTTTGCATGCTGGCTGGAGCCACGGCCTTTAACCGTACCGGCGGTCTGGATCGCCTGTCCGAACAGCAACACTTTTTCAGTGATGGTCGTTTTACCGGCGTCCGGGTGAGAGATAATGGCAAAAGTACGGCGCTTCGCCACCTCTTGCAAATAAGGAGACAACGTCATAGTAAACATCTTCTGTGTAAGTGCGCGGCAGCAGACCACGCAGTGTAAATACGAAAATTGCGGCTATTGTACTCAAGAGCAACGTTCAGACAATCAATGTTTACACAGGAGGGACTCCAGTTCGCTTAATGAGGTGACGGTCCAGGTCGGTCTGAGATCGGCGGGCAGTTCATGATGATGCGCATTCAGCCAGCAGGTTGAAAGCCCGGCGTTAATGCCGCCGCGAATATCCGATTCGGCGGTGTCGCCAACCATCAGTACCCGCGAACGATCCGGGTTGCCCGCCTGCGCCAGCGCATAGTCAAAAATACGCGCGTCAGGTTTGGCAACGCCGACTTCTTCCGAGACAATCAGCAATTCAAAATAATCGCGAAGGCCGGTTCGTTCAAGGCGAATTTCCTGTAGCGCGGTGAAGCCATTGGTAATGATGCCCAGCTTCGCCTGGCCTTTGAGTGCGTTCAGCAGCGACAGTGCGCCCGGCAGCGGAGCGCAGATTTCGGCCATCGCGTTTAAAAACGCCGCATTTAAATCGCCCGCCGGGACACTAAGGCGATCCGACCAGTCCTGGAAGCGCTGGTGCTGAAGCTGAATTGAGGTGATCGCGCCGTTCTGGTAATCCACCCACAGCGGTTTGTTGATGGCCTGGTAGTCCTGAAAATCCTCAGCGGTAAACGTGACGCTATAGTCGAGAAACATCCGCTGTAAGCCGCCGAACGAGTCAAAGGTAAACAGCGTTTCGTCAGCATCAAAAAATATCCAGTCCCACTTCATCATTTCACCTTTCATTACATGCTAATTGGCAGTGCCATAATTATTGCGTCTTCGCGCCCGTCGGCGGTGGGGTAATAGTTGCGGCGAATAGTCGCCTCGTTAAAGCCTAAACGTTCATACAACGCAATGGCAGCGGCGTTGGACGCGCGCACTTCCAGCCATAGCGTCAGCACGCCGCGCTTTTCCAGTTCGTCAATCAGATGCTCCAGCAGTGCCCGGCCCAGCCCACGGCGCTGAAAACGGGGATCGACGGCAATATTAAACAGCGTGGCTTCATCGAGTACCACCTGAGTGATGGCAAAAGCCGCCATCTCTTCTGCCACCCGAAGCTGATAATTGAGATAGCGCTCACCCTGATTGCTGGCAAAGGTTTTTTCGCTCCACGGAAACGCATGGGCGCGTTTTTCAATACGCCAGGCGTCAGGAAGATCGGTCGTGCTGAGGGAAGAAATCGTGTTCATGAGCGCAAATTTGTTGCCATAAAGCGGCGCGGGCCGTTGGGTTTGAGCGTAAATCGGCAAGCGAAGACGTCGCGACCTGCGCACCGTCGAGCGTCACCGGTTCATCAGTTGCCAGCCGCCAGCTATTGCAGCGGCTGTCCTGCGGCAGCATGGCTACACGGTCCGGCGTCAGTTGTAATACCTGATCGGGCGTGAGCGTTAAGGCTCGCAGGATGTCGCCAATAAAGGGATCGGTCAGGGCGGGCAAATCATTGCCGATCATCACCAGACGCACGTGCGGCGGAAGCGTAATGGCAATTTCACCCTGTAGCGCTCCGGGGCGACGTAGCGACCACCGGGTGATGCCGAGCTGCTGTAATTGCCACTCTCGTCGAGTTGTCATCGTGGAACGCTCCTGTCTGTCAGGGGCGCAAATATAGCAAATTCGTCGTAACTGCGCCAACAAACAACTATAATCGCCGCCTGCAATAATAGAGGAACTTTCCATGTCTGCTTTTACTCCGGCAAGTGAAGTCTTGCTGCGCCACAGTGATGATTTCGAACAAAGCCGTATTCTGTTTGCCGGTGATTTGCAGGATGACCTGCCCGCCCGCTTTACCACCGCTGCCAGCCGCGCCCACACGCAGCAGCTTCATCACTGGCAGGCGCTTGAGCGTCAGATGGGCGAAAACGTCCGTTTTAGCCTGGTGGCGGAGCAGGCCGACGTCGCCGACAGCGATACGCTGGTCTACTACTGGCCGAAGAACAAACCAGAAGCCCAGTTCCAGCTGATGAACCTGCTGTCACTGCTGCCGATCGGTACCGATATTTTTGTCGTTGGTGAAAACCGCAGCGGCGTGCGCAGTGCCGAGCAACTCCTCGCCGACTACGCGCCGCTGAACAAAATCGACAGCGCGCGCCGTTGCGGTCTGTATCATGGGCGGCTGGAAAAACAGCCGACGTTTGACGCACAATCGTTCTGGAATGAGTACGCGCTGGACGGTCTGACTATCAAAACCCTGCCGGGCGTGTTCAGCCGCGACGGGCTGGATGTCGGCAGCCAGTTACTGCTCTCAACGCTGACGCCGCATACGAAAGGCAAAGTGCTGGACGTCGGCTGCGGCGCGGGCGTGCTGGCAACCGTATTGGCCAGCCACTCGCCAAAAGTCCGTCTGACCCTGTGTGACGTCAGTGCGCCAGCGGTGGAAGCCAGCCGTGCCACGCTTGCCGCCAACCAGCTGGAAGGCGAGGTATTCGCCAGCAACGTCTTTTCTGAAGTGAGCGGGCGTTTTGATATGATCATCTCCAACCCGCCGTTCCATGACGGTATGCAGACCAGCTTCGAAGCGGCGCAGACCCTGATCCGGGGTGCGGTGCGCCACCTGAATAGCGGCGGCGAACTGCGCATTGTGGCGAACGCTTTCCTGCCGTACCCGAAAGTGCTGGATGAAACCTTTGGCTTCCACGAAGTGCTGGCGCAGACCGGGCGCTTTAAGGTTTACCGCGCGATCATGACGCGTCAGGCGAAAAAAGCGTAATCCCCTTCAGGCCCGCCGTCGGGCCTGACTTACCGCGCATAAATCGGCGTTTTTTGCAGCAATCAATTCATCCCCGATAATTAACTATTGACGAATAGTTGAAAACATCTAGAATGCGCCTCCGTGGTAACGATACTTTTTACGTGTCGATGGTATGCGAAGGTGGCGGAATTGGTAGACGCGCTAGCTTCAGGTGTTAGTGTCCTTAC